>CADBJU010000001.1 GCA_902795045.1 Oscillospiraceae bacterium
GGTAAGCGCCGTAGTGGAAAGGATGGACATACGAAAGATCGAGCGCTCCTACTCTCAGGATGGGAGAAACGAATATCCGCCGAGGATTCTGCTGAAAGTCATGATCTACGCCTACATGCGACTGATGTTCAGTTCGCGTGAGATAGAGCGAGCATGTCGGGAAAACATATGTTTTATGTATCTGCTGGAAGAGAATCCAGCACCGGATCACAATACAATTGCGAGGTTCCGTTCACAGCATCTGCTGGAATGTGAGAAAGAACTACTGGAGCAGTTTGTAGAAATGTTGGTGGAATGGGGTTTTGTAAGTCTGGCAACAGTGTTCATTGACGGGACGAAGATTGAAGCCAATGCCAACAGATACAGCTTTGTGTGGAGAAAGAGCACAGAAAAGAAGACGGCAAAACTGAAAGAGCAGATCAAAAAAGAACTGCCCATTCTGAAACAAAGCCTTGCATTAAAGTGGCATGTTCCGGAAACGCCTCAGATACACCATCTGAAGAAGCTTCGCAAGAATTTGTATACGAAATCAAAAGCTGAAAAGCTTGACTGGGTAACAGGAAAAGGCCACAGAAAAAGTCCGCTGCAAAAAGCCATAGAAACCGTAGATGCATGGCTGGCGAAGTGGAAGAGGTACACACAGGATCTGCACATCTGCGGAGATCGGAACAGCTATAGCAAAACAGACCATGATGCAACCTTTATGCACATGAAGGAAGATCATATGCGCAACGGTCAGCTCAAGCCCGGCTACAATGTGAACGTGGCGACCTCGGAAGAGTTCATCATCGGCAATTACATCAGCGCTGACCGAAATGACGTACATACATTGATTCCATTCACAAAGTATTTAAGGCGGTACAACAAGATCAAGCAGATTTGCGCGGACCCGGCTATGAGAGTGAAGAAAACTACTGCTACTTTGAGGAATTAAAGGATATTGCTCTGTTTGTAAAGCCTTCTAACCACGAACAAAGGAAGACAAAAAAGTACCGTACAGACATCAGTCGCCGGGAAAATATGGAATACAATGCTGAGACAGACACATATACCTGTGCAAACGGAAAGGCGATCACGTTTGACGGCATTAAGAAAACCACTTCTCAAAATGGTTTTAAGATGGAAACCTCAATATACAGTTGCAAAGACTGTGCGGGCTGTCCAATGAAGGGTAAGTGTATCCGTGCCTGTGGCAGCAAGAAACCGCTGGAAGAAAGAAACAAAGTTATCTATGTCTCCAAGCGCTTTGACAGACAGAGAGAAACGATGGAAGAACGCATCAGCACTTACGAAGGAAAGCTGATTCGAGTGAATCGCAGCATCCAGGCCGAGGGTGTTTTTGCCATGACCAAGGAAGACATGGGGTTTCGTAGATTTCTTCTGCGCAGCGCGGTCAAGGTTGAAGTGGAATGGACTTTGCTCAGCTTGGCATACGACGTCCTCAAACTTCATCATAAAAATTCAAAAAGACCGCTTGGGAACGGGCCTCGTGGTTCCCACGAGTTTTCCGGCGGGGCTGTAGTATACCAGGTAACTGAATATGGAAAAGCCATCCGGGAGCGTCGCTTATTCGTGGCACTCTCTGGATGGTTTTGCACATTTTCGGCGGCAATTGTGCTTCGTAAAGCCTTGTTTTCCACAATCTACGCCAATTGAAAGAGGCGCTGCCTCTCAATAGCGTGTTTTGCTATTTTGAGACAACGCCATGATTACTCTTCAAGAAAAGCTTTCAGCGCCCGATTGATACGTTTCTGAACATCAACAGGCTGCTTTTCAAGCAATTCGGATAGCTCACTGTATTGAACCGGAACACTTCTGTTGACGACATCCTGCAGCAGGTAGTCGGCAGACACGTCCAATGCGTTTGCAATGGCGATAAAGGTGTCCAGGTTAGGCAGCTTTACGCCGCGCTCCAGCACACTGATATGTGTCGCGGAGATATCTGCCTTTGCGGCAAGCTCTTCCTGTGTTAGATTTTTGGCTTTTCTGGCTTCATAGACTCTTTTGGCTACGGCTGACAGATCCATCCGGAACACTCCCTTAGAACAAAAAATCGTTCAAATGAAGTATAACGGGATGGATTAAAATCATACAGAATCCAGAGAACTATAAAAGGTTCAATAGAACGAAAACGCAATGTGTCTTATAAATAATAGGCACGTAGGAGTTTTCAAGTCACCACATGCCCATTATTTGGTTACCTATTATTTTGCGACAGCATCCTTCAGAGCCTTGCCGGCCTTGAAAGCGGCGGTACGGGAAGCGGGGATCTCGATCTCCTCTTTCGTCTGCGGGTTGCGGCCGGTGCGGGCGGGCCGCTCCCTGACTTCAAAGGTTCCGAAGCCGGCAAGCTGCACTTTGTCACCGCCTGCAAGCGCGGTGCTGATGGTCTCAAAAATAGCATTCACTGCTGCATCGCTGTCCTTTTTGGTCAGTTCGGCTTTCTCAGCGATAGCAGCAATTAGTTCAGTCTTGTTCATTTGTATAGACCTCCATAGTTTTCGCCGCCCAAAGGCGACGGCGAGCATAATAGCACAGTAGCGCCCGTTTTGCAAGAGCGGAATAATACATAAAACAGGATGTGCTCCCCTTGCTTGTCATAATACAAGCGTGTATAATGATAGACAGATCATGTGAAAAGAGATATAAGTATGGGGAAAAAGAAGGTAAACCCACGTCGCATACCGCTGCCGAAGAATGCGGTCGATAAAGACGCTATCATAGAGGAAGCCATGAAGGACGATATGAGTCATGGATGGCTTCTTGTGGCAAGCGCACTTTCAGATCTTGGATATGATAATATTTCTGAGTTAAGCGATGCCGTCAACAGATTCATTGAAACCGGTTCAGCGCTGGACGATGAGACGAAAAATATACAGGGGAAAGCAGCGTGGAGTTCGAAAGAACATCGCGACGCGGAGATAAGACGGGCAAGGAGCATTCTGGGAATACCGAATACACCCCTAAACGCGGATAAAGTCAAGTCTCCGGTCGAACTGGCAGCTTTCAAGAAAAAGGTGCAAAAGGTTGCACTGCAGGTTGCACTGTCGGTTATTTATCTTGGCTTGGAGGGAACAGGGCGCTTCAGCGAAGATGAGCTAAAGAAAATATTCTTCAGCGCGGATCTTACCATGGCTGAGATCGAGAGCGGTACAAACAGCTTTGAAAATATCGAAAAGGAACTGCTGAATAGGATGGTCAAATTTGAGCTTGCCAAGGTGAATACGACAGGGACAATTCCATCATGATACAGGAAAGTGAATGATATGATAAAACACAATAGCAAATCATATCGCTTGGATCGGATAGAGCGAGTGGAGAAGTATGAGCGGCTGTTTGATGAAGCCGCGATCTCTCATGACCCGGAAAAACTTCGTCTCCTGGATGCCTACTACACGTCCGGAGAATGGCGGGAGGACTATGAAGCAGATGAACGGGGTGAGCTGCCGTCTGACCTGAAGCGCGGCGTACTTTCCCAGGATGCGCTGTATGATCTGCTGGAGAAAGCAGAGTTATGATTGAGTATAGGAATTGGCGCACCTGAGAAAGAAAATGATGCAGGAAGGATAAACACGTATATAAAAGATGCTGTCTGATCAGAAGAAAACAGACAGCATCTTTTTTAAGCGAAATTCATGTCGGCACTTTACCCCGTTCGTCCTTCTCAAAGACCACATCCGTAACGGCCGAACCGAGCAGCATGTGCGGATTCCGGTTTGGATCAATCCATTTACCTGCTTCTGACTCAGGAAGAATAAACGGCATCCGGTCATGGATGAAGGCAATGGATTCGGCTGGCTCACGGGTAAGGATAACAAAATGGGGGAAGTTATTCTCCAGCCGGTAAAGCCCGCACAGCCAGGTAAGCTCGCCGCCTTTGGGCATAATAGCATATTTATCTCCGGCCTTGGACTTGCCGGACGGTGTGAGCGTATGCTCCCACTCGTAATACCAGGAGGCGGGGATCAAGCAGCGGTGAGTTGCCCAGGCATCCCGGAAGCTGGCTTTCTCCGCCGCGGTCTCGACACGGGCATTGGCAATGGTGCGGCTTATGCCGGGAACGTGAAAACCCCAGACCATCGGGAAAACGCTCTTCTCTCCGGATTTGCTGGTGGCAATGACCGGCACCATGGAATCCGGGAACACCTCTCCCTCCGTGATGAGCGGCTTTGCCACTTTCTCAATACTGGCCCGGTACAGCCTCGAGCGCTGCGCCGCCTCTACGATCGGGCGCAGCTCGGGGGACATCTCCATATAATAGCGGCAGCACATATCGGGAATCCTCCTGTATAATGATCTCGGCAAGCTCCGAAAACTCGATCGTCCTGTCCCCGATCAAAAGGGATTTTGTGAGGATGGGATCGACCTTCCATACCGTGCCGGTATAGCGCTCATAAGTTCCTCCATGGCCATAAGCTTCATGGTTTTCATCCGCGCAAGGGACAAAGAAGCTCACCGTCGCGATGACGCGGTTTTCTTTCGCCGCACGGAGGTTCTTTGTCATATCATGGAGCCATGAAAGCGCCGCTTCAAGTGCGTCCTGCTCCTCGTCGCTGAGCTCCCGTTTCTCCACATAGACCTGGACCTTATCGTCAATTGCTTCCTCAAAACCTTTCAACGCAGCGAAAGGGGAGAAAATCTTGGCCCGCTGGCTCAGCGGCATCCTGGGATGCTTCAGAGAAAAATCGTCAAAGAGGTCGTGCTTGGGTCGCCCACGGGAAAGAGCAGAGCGGTATCGTTCTTCCGTCATTGTATCCATTTGGCTTATACCCGCGCAAAGTTGCGCAGCGTCAGATAAGCCTCAATATCTTCCTTTGACGGGATATCCTTCTGCGAGACGATGCCGACCACGCGCCCGATCAGATACACGGACTGATCCTCGCCAAAGCGCAGCACATCATACTTCTTGTTCAGCGAGTGCAGTCCGTCTTTCTCGTAGCGTTTGATATAGGTCTCGTTTCCGACGATAAATGCCCCGATTTCTCCATAGTGCAGGGCGCTGCCGCCAGAGAGCTTTTCCACCAGCACCATATCCCCGGTGTGATAGTCGGGCTCCATGCTGTCGCCGTTGACGTTGAACACATAGTCGGAGCACCTGACCTCCGGGGAGGCATAGAGATAGTATGGCTCGGCATCCTGTTCAAACTCGGTCGGATCTGCTGCGCCGGCTGCAAGGGAGCGCGAAAAGAATAGAAGTTTTTTCATCTCCGGCTGCGCCGCGGTAGACTGGACAAACTGCAGGGTTTCAACTGCCTTGTCAATGGCGTACTGATGTCCGGGATTAAGTCTGCGATACCCGTCCACAAGCGTCTGCTCACGCAATGTGAGAGAATCCTCCGGTGCCGGCATCCCGTAGAGATCGTAAAGCGAGATATGCAGAGCCTCACAGATGGCTGGGATCAGGTTCAGATCGGGCCGGGATCGGCCGCATTCCCAGTTGCTGACGGCGTTGAAGGTCACGCCGATCTGCGCGGCCAGGGCTTTCTGCTCCATCCCCAGCTTTTCCCGGAAAAACTTGATGCGGCTGCAAATCATGGCGGGCAGGGCTTTTTCCAACGTCTTTCCGCTGTTCAGATCGACTACGATGCTTCCCGGCACAGTCGGCGTCTCTATCTTGCGGCGTGCCATGTACATGACCTCCTTTGCTTGCAAACAGAAATAAAATACGATTTACGTAAACCTTAACACACAATAATGCGAAAGTAAATAGTTTAAAATCACAAAATAATAGAGTGCGATTTGTTGATTATCTTTCACACAGACAAAAGAGAGCCGGTATCGAAAAACGATACCGGCTCATGGTTGTGTCAGTATTGTGCGCGCGGAGGCTGCTATCGAAGGAATCGGCTATGGCAGTCTCATCTCGGCCAGCAGCTCATAGATGAAATTTTCACTCTCCTCGTGATCATCAAATACGTCAGTGACGCAAACCACGAGACAAGAGGATAGCACAAATCCACCGTTTGGGCAAGTCCAGAAATTACCACATATCAGGCGGGGACAAGCACGGTAAGCTGCCCGGTCACATCGTTATACCAGTGAAGCTTGCCGTCCTGTATATACAGGCTGCCGGTTCCGCCATAGGATTCATCGCTCACAATGGGATTGTAGCCATCGACGTACGACTCGATCCAGGCATGGGCGTCATCATAGGCCATGATCCCGTCTTTGTAGACATAGGCCGTCATCTGCCAGCGAGATTTGGACCACGCGGAGTTGGACCAGCTGATGTCCACATTCGCGCTGCCCTGTGTCTTATAGGTTATGCTGACCTGGCAGCGGCCTGCAAGCTCTTCAGCCCAGCGGCCTATGAAGCTCTGATACTGCGCGCTCGTCACAGTGCTGCCGGGAACAGTCGGGGCAGTATAGCCGGGAGTGGACTTGACCGTGATGAGCGCCGAGGCGGTTTTTACGGAGCCCACGCTGTTGCTGAATTTGCAGTAGACCCTGCAGCCGTTGAGAGCCTGGGGAATACCGGACAGGGTAAGATCCTTTGAATTACCCCCGATGATTCTCAGCGCCGGGAACTGGTTCTGCACGACCGAGTAATCCGCATCCAGCGAACCGTCGGGACTCACAAAATGCCATTCCGCCAGCTCGGCGTTTTCATATCGTGCAATAAACTGGCAGCTTCCGTTTACAGGCACGGTCTCATCGGTGGGATCCTTGGTGACCTTGGGAAGTCCGGTCTGGGCCGGGATCTGAGCAGGGGTGACGACAGGCGTCGGTACAAATGTGGGAATGGGCGTCGGCAGAATCGTAGGAACCGGGGTAGGGATGATGGTCGGTACCGGCGTGGGCACGATGGTCGGCGCTGGAGCATAGGTCGGGACTGCGGTTGAGATGGGGACGCTGGTTGCCGCCGGAGGAGCGGTGGTCTTTACGACCTGGGGCGACTTCTTCTTCGCGCCGCAGCCGGACAGCAGGATGACAGAAAGGGTAAGACAGGTGATTGCAAGCAGGTTTTTCTTCATTAAGTACCTCCTGAATGGTAGATTCACCTGTATTACACTTATCCGAAGCCAATAACGCAACGTGATACGCAAGAACTATGAGATCGGATAAATCATTATCTTTTCTTTTTCCACTGTCTCACGAAAATGCTGCTGGCTGCGTCGATCTGTTGATCCTTCCAGAGAATCAACGGTAACAACATCGATAGATGCTTCAAGCGCAGTTTCCAGATCACTGTAGAGTCCACCAAGCTTGAAAAGTGTGTCGATCGCGCTGCCGGAGGTATCTATCAGAAGATCAATGTCACTTTTTGATGTCGCTTCACCTCTGGCATATGATCCAAATAGATATACCGCCGAAAGACCATAACGCTTGGCAACGGGCATCACACGCTGTAAAATCTCATCAATTGTGTAGGGAAGCATAGTATTATCGCCTCATTGTCACTGAATTATGATTCATGTCTTGGAAACAATCATATTGCACCTTTATATATTGGGGAGGATGTCCACCGCTGAACTGCTTTGAACGGAATATATCCTGTGCAGGCCACAACATGATCATGAACGACAGCCTGCTCGGAGGCATAGCGGGATTTTACCAGCGTTGACCGACAGCGCTCTCCGTCTGAGAATACGCAGTCAGAGCGGGGACAACGGGGATGATCGCAGTCATAAATCGTGCGGCCATCATATACAACGAATTTCCCGTCCTCGTAGTGAAAACACCATCTGCAGTCATCTTCACCGACAAATTCTATGTCGCCTTTTACTGTGACAGGCGCCAAAAAGGCAAGTGTTTCTTCGACCAATTTCCCATGATAGTTTTCCGAAGCGCAAAAGGTCAAATCCATTGTGTTCTTTCGCTCTTCAGAATAAGAGACTGCCTCAAATGCTTCGTCATGATCCAGAATCAGCTCGAGAAAAGTATCAGCTTGAAGTTCTTTTGAACCGTCGCGGAAGTCCAGCGTTTTGCTGTTATATAGTTTCTGTAGTGTCGGCGTATCATAATCCGTGCGGATCGTGATCGTACCGTAACCGGATGCATAGTATCCCATAGAAAGTCTCCTTATTTAAGATTTGGTGGACTCCGGAGTGGAGCCCACCATTTGTTTTATCGCCTTTCAGAACATGGCGACAGGGGATTGAATTGTTGGCTTGGATGGCGTCTGCAAAGATCGTGGCTGTGTCTGCCTTGCCGCCTGCTGTTGTGGCATCCGTTCAGTTCTTGAATGTGCTGATGCCGCAGGCGCAGCTTGTTCCCGGCTGCTGCTGTCCTGCCTCATATAAGCGGCGGTGAGCCATGCGGTGTAGTGGATCCTGGTCAGAAGGAGCAGCTTGCTCAGGTTATCCAGAGTCATGCTGACGGCCACATGCTGCTCGGGATTCTTCCCGAACTTCGGCACGATCAGACCGGTGGCGTTTTCCTCACCCGGGCCGCTGCTGGCGGCAAACAGTACACTTCCGACATTTCTGGCTGCGTAAAGCTGAGCTGTGCGGGACAGGCTTTTCCCGTCTTCACGGGGCTTCCCGAGCTTCGCCAGCTTCTTCGCGGATGTCCCGCCGAGCCATTCCTTGATAGGATCGCGGCTGCCGCTCCGATTCTGGGCAGCGATGGCCGCACGAAGCTCTCCACTGTCGAGCATACGGCAGAGCTCCAGCCAGTCGGCGATGTCAATATAGATTTGGATGTTCGTGGTCATACGCTGACCCTCCGGTCTGCTCTTGTCATAGGTGCAGAAGGTCAGGTGAGCCTTGCCGTAGCTGAAGGTGTCCGAAAGACTCTCCACAAAACAGTTCTTCGCGTCGATCCGCGTGATCTGGTAACGATTTCGGTCGTCCGTCATTTGAGATCACCCAGCTCCTTCTCGGATTTCTGGATGATCTCCAGAAGAGCAGTCTTGTTTCGCTCAAACTGGGACATGAAATCCTCGCCGGTGTCATAACACAGATAGATCAGCTGGTAGATCGTCGTCCAGATCGTATCCAACAGCTTATCTGAGACCTTTCCTTCGATCTCCCGAATGAACAGACATACCTCCGAGATGAAGGCGTGCCAGCTCAGGAAATACCTGTCCTCGATCGGGAGATTGAAGTCGGTGAGCCATTCGCGGACCGTATGCGTCTCAGACTTGTCTCCGCAGTTGAAAGGGGAGATGAAGTACTGGATCTCTCCGCCGGCGACTCCGTCATGATTGTAAGAGCCTTTCTCGAAGGACATGGCGCGGCCGAGCGGGTACAGGGCGCAGACTGCCGGCTTTGCGCTGTGGATCGAGCATTTGTGATCCTTCAGCAGCGGGCAGCGCTTGATGCTCCCTCTGGGCTTGAGGCGCACGATCGGGATACGGGAATCCTGACCGATGTAGCATTCGCAGTACGTTTCCACAAACTCCGTCGGAGCCATGTTCAGCACTTTCGAGGCGTTATACAGGTCGCGGGGTGTGAGAAGAATGTCCTCACGGTCGATGCAGCACTTGCCGCAGGCTGTGCAGTGGAACTGAAAGCTGGCGTCAAGGCCGAGCTTCCACGAGTCCAGGTTTTCCGCAATGGTTTTCAGTCTGGGGTCCATAGAGATACCTCCTGTTATTCCTGTATGAGCTTTTCAAGCTCGCAAATAAGATTTTTTATGTTGGCCATAAACTGGGGCATGAAGGGCTTGTCGAGCGCAAAGTCCGAATACCGGTATTTGTGAAACAGCAGCAGGGCCGCTGTCTTTTTCTCATCGGGGACAGCCATGAGGAGAAGGTGGATCTTCGGGGCGTGCTCAAAATCAAAGTGATAGAAGGCACGCACATCCTCGGGCATGTTCCTGTAATACCAGTTTTTCACCTTATGCGTGGGACCGCTGAAATGGTGGGGCCTTTCCGTACAGAGGACGATCTGGAAAACGCCGTCCTTTTCCGGAGCGGCCTCAATGGGATAGAGCCTGCAGGCCGTGGGCTTCGCCTCTTGGACGGCACAGCGGTTCCCGTTGAGAAAGATGCAGGAGTCATCATCACCGACGGTTTTCAGAAAATAGCTGAAGTACCCGGAATCGGTAATCGGTACAGGCTCCCCAAAACGCATGAGCACATCGTCCGTACATGTCGGCCCGATACCCTGCGACCGCAGATATTTTGTCAGGCGGTATGCGTCGAGACTGTCCAGCGGGACGCCTTCTTTGATATGCCTGCAGCAGGCGGCGCAGCCGGTGCAGTGAAACTGAAAGCGGTCATTCAAGGAGACCGGACGATCATGGGGAAGATTTGGAGTCGGCATATTCTTTCCTCCTGAATACAGTGAGAGACGCCGGGAGTTGGCGTCTCTCTTTTTTACCTGAGGCATTACTTGAACACTGGTATCCGGACAAATCCGACCGAGTCGCAGAAATACGCTGTGCGGCTGCCGTCATCATACTCGTATTCAACAACATCCGAGACAGACAGCGAGCGCGCGGTATAGTCTGCGGGACGATGGAGATTCAGGAGGGCGAAGATACTCTCCGGGTCCTCTTCATCCGTTTCCAGACTGTATACAAGCGCGTATTTCTCAGCCGGGAAATGGCCCTCATACTCACGCAAAACCGTCTCATAGGACATGAAACAGATGCGTTTATCATCGAGCCTTAAGTCGACCTGGTAGATATGTGCCTTCATGCAACCTGCACCTCGGCATTCTTGAAAAATTTCTCATGCCAATTTTCAACAAAGCGCATCTGCTCCGGTGCAGGCTGACGATTAAAGCGCCCGCGCACCTGACCGAGTCTGCCGTCGGTGTTGACCTGGACGGTGACGAGGGAACGGTCGGGATCAGATAACCTCCGAAGAAAGAAAATGAAGGTATCCAGGGCGGCAACACGATCCGTATAGGAGCCGACGCAATGAGAGAGCTGCCGGCCTTCCTCGATCAGATCATCCGGCTTCCTGGGAGCAAGTATGCAGTAGGCTCCGTTGGAATACTCAAAGCTGCTGAGAAATTCCGAGGCCTTCTGAAACTGCTCCATGGATGCCTGCATCTTCAGCTTGCTGCAGCGATAGCTCAGCACCTGCTCATCGCTGGCCAGGTGCTCGGAATACTTGTCCCGTACCTCACCGTAGAGCAGATACTGCTGATTCATATAATCGCTCCACTGGGCCCAGAAGCCGGACGGGTTTTCCGCGTAACCCTGCCTGGTGCATTCGCAGAACATATAATCGACCATGGACTGAAGGTCAAACACAGTCTCCGCAACCTGCTTTTGCGCAATATAGCGCTTATATTTTTGCGTGGGATCAAAGCGCGCAAAGAGTTTTTTGAAGACAGAGCCCTCCGGAAACGCGAGGACGGGAGTTTCCAGGTACATCGTGAGAAACTGGCGGACACCCTCAATGCCCCAGCGGGCGTGGATCTGCTCAAAGGAGGAGGGAGTCACATTCTCAACGTTGTTGTTAAAACTCCGATAGGCATAGAACAGGCTGTGAATCACACCGGAGGGGGACAGCACAAGATGCTTGGCCTCAGCTTTGCCGAGATGTTCCGCGACTATGCCAAAGGCAAACTTGACGGCGGAGAACTCTGCGTGCGGGATATCCGGACGGTAACTGTTCTCAACTTCCTGGATATCGAACATATCGTTCTTCATATAGGGATGAAGACGGTCGTCGTTTATCGTCTGCAGAAACGTGTCCCGCCAGCAGGAATCCCTCTGAAGCGTTGTGATCCAGTTCGGCGTGTTCCCGTCGGCATCCCGGATGGCATAGCCGCCGTCGGGTATCCCGGAGACAAACTTCTGCAGAGAATCCTCATACAGATTCTGCACAGTCCCGCCGCCACTCTCGTCCTTGATATAGAACTGCCCCTTGGAGACGATAATCACCATCACCATGCTGGTTTTGGGCGTCTTTCTGCGGACAGCGAAGTCCGGCCCGGAGGCGAACACCGTCTCATAGGAGACTTTGGGTTTGGCTTTGGGAGCGGGCGCGGGCACCGCTGCGTTGATCTCTTCAACCTCGGTCTTGAGGATATAGTCTTTTATGTTTTCCATATGAATCCTTTCTGGAGATTCAGACTCCGTCGCAATGATCAAACTCCGGCCCTATGAGATTCAGCCCGCGTTCACGGCAGGCGGTCCAGAGGGCGTTCTCATAGTCCTGATCTCCGCTGTCTTTATCGAAATCTACGATACAGACGCGCGTATCTGCGGATGTGGCAAAAACGCCTTCGACGATGCCGTCATGGATGAATACGATTACTTCTTCAGCCATGGATGACCTCCCGGAAGATAAGATTTGCCTGCAGGGAACGCATGGTCTCGGTGAGATAGCTTGACTGACGCTCCCAATCATCCAGATAGACCTGCATCTCTTCGGCTGTACACAGATGGGCCGCGTCCGGCTCGAATAGTTCAAAGTCATCCTGCGTTACATAGTCATAGGGGAGGCAGAGTACCCCCTCCTGTACCAGAATGAAGTACAGACCGGTGTGCAGGTCGTCCGAGATGGGGTAGTGCCAATGCAGCTCGTTTTTGAAGAGATCCACATATCTCGCAGACAGAGAGGCGAGGGTTGAGTAGCAGTCGCCGCCCTCATGGAGCTTGTGAAGAAACTCATCCTTGCTGTAAAGCAGATTCCTTTGAACTGTCAATGAACCGATCTGGAAAACATCCGGTGAGGAATAGGGGAAGGTGAGCGCCTCGCGGGAGACACCGATGAGGTAGAGCGTGGTGTCACAGACAAGCTGCTGTTCCCAGCCGGTGTTGAGGACTTCCTTCAGCAGTTCATTGGACAGCAAAAGATCAATCCCGCAGGTGGAGTCCGCATCCGACGGGATTGCCTGGATCGCAACCTCGCGGGATGCCTTCACATGCGCCAGCAGCAGACTGAGATCTGCCAGACTGAACCGGTCGTTCGTGCATTTGAGTGTCCAGTAGTCGTAGTCGTCAACAGTCGCCTCACAGTGGATCTCGCGCTGAAGCAGCGCGGAAATCTTCCTGCTGAGCCATTCTGCGACGACGGGGAGCTCCAGCCGAAGCGTATGACAGAGCGTGGGGGTGGACATCTTAATTCCTTTCTGCCACATAGGGCTCATAGTATTTGGGGTCATCGAGGTGACTCTGGTAAGCACCGATATATAACCGGTGCCCTGCATTTTTCTCCGGATTGTATTCGGTGAGACAGATGATCGCCGGCGGCTTGCCGGAACTGCGCGCATAGATGCAGATACCCGGATACTCGTCCTCTTCAAAGCCGACTGCCCGCAGCTTCGTGCCGTCCGGCAGCATGACCTCAAAATTCGGCTCATGCTCCTCCGAAAGGTCGGACACGGGCGGATCTGACAGAGTGAAGCGCTTCCGGCTCTGCTTCCCGGCTTCATAGAAGCGGGAGCGGGCCTTGTTCAGCTCATCCTGAATGGCGGTGAAGATCTGCACGATCTGCTCCGGCTCATAGGCGTAAATCGTAGTTACCGAGAGATTGCCCAGGAGGCGGACCATTTTGATGATCTTGTTGACCCTCGCCTCGGCAAGTCTCTTGAAGCGTATGGAGCGTGTCTCTTTCATGTGCGTCCTCCTATCTCTCTGACATGCAGAAGATAGTGGGTATTCAGCGTCTCAAAATCTATCTCGGTCTGGGAGCTGTGCTGGATAGCCAGAACGCGGCTTGTCCTGCGCGTGCCGTCAGACTCGAAGATATAGGCGGAGCGCCCGACAGAGAGCGGCACCAGGGGAAGACCGGTGATTTCAAGAGTTTTCTTTTCCGGGTTCATGTGAGTATTCATCTCCTTGTAATTTGTCTGGGCGATATTGTCGATTGAACGCAGCGTAATCGACCCAGTCGGGGTTATCGAATATGCGGCCGGCGTGAAGCTCCAAAGCATAAAGCTCTTTATCACGCTTCGTGTGCAGCCAGGGCGCACCTTCAAGCCAGACGATCAGCGAGTTCAGCAGCTCGTCTTCGCCGGAGCGATGGATCAGATCCCGGATCAGAGTCTCCCAGACTGGGTACTCAAGATCACCGAGCCCGGTCATGACGCCGTTCCGATAGCCGCTGGATTTGCTGTGCTGGTCACCGAGCCTGCGAACTGAGACGCCGGTAAAATAGTGAACACGCAGATCTGAAAAGCTCAGATCAGACACAAGATACTCGACGCCGTTGATCAGTATGGCGTCGTTATTGACAGGAGCGAGGTCAGGCAATGTGCAGCGCCTCGCTTTCCTCCGGGAACATGCGGCAGAACAGCTCCATATACCGGCGAAAGGCATATTCGTTGAGCGGCGCGCGCAGCGAGGCCTCCGACCAGCAGATCAGCTCCTCCTCGGGCAGAAGATACCGGTCGGCGATAAAGCGCGCACCGTCAAAATGCGGAGCTTTGGGCTTGAGGATCTTGTTCATTTCCGTCTTGCTGGAGGCGGACATGATCATCGCGCCCTTTTTCTCGGCAATGCCATTGAGCAGCTTTTCTGTGTAACCGCGTTCATCATAGTGATGAATCAGCCCCTGCAGCATCTTGAGCGCGTCAAAGCGGAGCGCGAAGAGCTTTTCCGAGATCCCTTCGGAGCAGATCAGCTCGGCAAAGTACGGAACAAGAGAAACAGATGGACTGATGTCATACGGGAATGAAAGCGTGTCGTCTTCCGGGAGACTGGGAGATTGATCCGGGTTCAGTTCTTCCGGACTCAGCACGGAGATATCCGGGGTGACTTGCGTCTTTACAGCGGGCATTGTTTTCACCATCCTTGATAAAAATGACGGCACCCGGAGAAACAATCTCTGGGTGCCTTATGGTCAAAAGACCGAGTATTTACGATGTTCCGGTTCAGCGGAAGCTGTACATGGCAAAGCAGCCGGGGTGACCGGGATTGCCTTTAACCGCGGCTTCGGATGATCTTCTCATGATCCTGCGTTCCTCCCGGGATGTTACAACGGGATAGGAATCAAAGCGATCCACATGGAAGGGATCATAAAAAGATCGGGCTGACTGGGCGGCCTGCTCACTGGAGCATCCGTCGGAGATCAGCGTGTAATAGATGGAATCTGTAATTCTGGACATATTCTTTATTCTCCTTTTTGATGATATTGATTCTGTGCGGAGAGAGATATATGTACGGAAAGCCTGAGGCTCCCCGGAAAAAAAGTTGGGGGAGCCGCAAAGCTCCAATCTATATAAAAGCGCGTGAGAGCGGAAAACTCCGAACGCCGGTGATCCAAAGATCACGAAACTGCGGCGGAAGGGGAGCGCCCCTTTCCATGAGCCGCATATCGCTGTGCCTCTTTGCTAAGGGGCAGAAGAAACAAAAAGTGCCTGAAGAGATGATTCTTCAGACACTTTGAAAACGTGAGACTGTAATACCATGGCGGTATTCGGATACTAGCACGATAACTATAGCACGAAAAACGGCAGGATGCAAATTTCAGGTCAGAGCAGGGGTTAAAGCTCAATCTCCAGAAGCGGATGCAGCGGGATCTATTTAAGCCCCTTCGAGCAAATCTACAATTTCAGAAATTGCCACTCGGAGCTCACAGTAAATCGGAGATGTGGGACTCTTGATGAGAGCATCGGAGAATCTGCTCCAACTGGCCATGGCATCTGAACAGTAGTCATGATCCTTAAGCCTATACTCGTCAAAGGACTCAAACAAATCCATGCCCAACAAGTAAAAATTGTACTCAAGATGATTCTCGTAAAGGCCTTTCTTCTTATGAAGACACTCCTCATCAAGATAGTCTCTGAGATTACAGGCAATAAAGCCAGAATCAATCTCGTCATCATCTTTGGAATTCAGCGACTGATGATAAGTCAGGCCAATTACAGCCGGAAGCAACCAGCTAAGAAGAACATAGACTGGGTACGAGTATTTGTGCTTGATACCGACTCTTTCAAGTATAAATGCAGATTCCTTCTTTGCCTTTTCAAAAGAGTCTAATTCCTGCAATTCGGTCATTTCCATACCCTTTTTCCTGCAACGGGAGTTCTGGAGAACCATCTCCTTCGTAAGGTCGATCCCCAGCGTCTCAAAGATGAGTATGACATTATCCTGAGAAGGGCGGCTTTCTCCGTTGAGCCATTTGGAAACAGCCTGCGGCGTAACATGGATAAGTTCCGCAAACTCTTTCTGGCTGAGTTCTCTTTCTTTTAATGCTTTTTTCAAGATTTGGTCCATTGCAGTACCTCCTTTCAAGATCATTCTATCGCTAGAGCAGCAATCAAGCAAACAATTAGCGGTTGATTCTTTCGGTTGATATGGTCTTGAGCTCAATGCTCAATTCTTTGTAGTATAATACCATTTAAACTAGCTGCTTTCAATTAAGTAGGTCAAATACCTTGAACAGGAGCATCCCTAAGCGTATAATCGTAGTGCTATTGCAACTGATTGCTTACATTTGCATACACAAAGGACTGAGATAAATGGCTTATGATTTCTATATCCGAAAGAAGCAGGATTTGATCGAAGCCGTACATGAATACGGGATCGTCCCGTATTTCCAAACATCCATACCGGGCTTTTCACTACAAGAGCACTGCCATCCATCGGTTCTGTTTTCGGACAGCGGGGACGATACCTGGGAATGGAAAGGGCCGGTGATCCGGGAAACCGGGTGTGCTTACGGGAAGTTCTTCGAGAAGAAGACCGCCTATGTCAGCCGGGAGCTCTTTCCTGATCTGGCGAACTACCGGCGCGACGGCTATGATTTTGATGCGCGCTATGACGACGGCCTGGCGAAATATCAGGACAAGCAGCTGTACGACCTGATCGACGCGAACGGGCCGATCTTGTCCAAGGAGCTGCGCAGGACAGGCGGCTACGCCTACAGCGGCAGGTGGCAGAAGACGGAAGGAAAGAAGGGCTTTGACACTTCCATTACCCGTCTGCAGGAGCAGTGCTATGTGCTGATCAGCGATTTTGTCTACACGATCGACAAAAAAGGGAACCGCCGCGGCTGGGGTGTGGCGGAGTATAATATCCCGGAAAAGCATTTCGGCGATGGTTTTACCGAAAATGTCTATGTACATGATCCAAAAGAGTCTTATGAGAGACTGCTTGAGCACCTCGTTCATTTGTTCCCGCGTGTGCCGGTATCAGGTCTGAAGAAGTTTCTGAAATAGTTATCTAAGGAGGAGAGAGCATGTCTGTCGTCGGTGCGATCATGGTCCCGCATCCTCCGATCATCCTTCCGGAGGTCGGAAGAGGGGAGGAAAAGAAAATAGCCGCTACCGCCGCGGCTTATGAACAGGCGGCAGCTCTTGTATCCGAGCTTCGGCCGGATACGATCGTCCTGGCCTCGCCGCATTCGATCCTGTATTCGGATTACTTCCACATCTCTCCGGGGAAGGCCGCAAAGGGAGATATGGGTCAGTTCCGCGCGCCTGAGGTCAAAATCCACGTGGAGTATGACACAGAGTTCGTGGCAGAGCTCACAAAGCTCTGCGATCAGACCGGTTTTCCCGCCGGGACGCTGGGGGAACGAAAGGCTGAGCTCGACCATGGGACAATGATACCGCTATATTATGTCAACCATTGTTACCAGGACTATAAGCTCGTCAGGATCGGCCTGTCCGGATTGCCGCTTGCGGAGCATTACCGTCTTGGACAGATGATTCAGGAAACTGCGGACAAGCTCGACAGACGGGTAGTCTTTATCGGCAGCGGCGATCTGTCCCACAAGCTGCGTGAAGAGGGACCCTACGGCTATGCGAAGGAGGGCCCGGACTACGACGAGCGCATTATGGATGTGATGGGCAGCGCTGCTTTTGATGAACTATTGAATTTTGACGAGAGCTTCTGTGAGAAGGCGGCCGAGTGCGGGCATCGGAGCTTCTGCATACTCGCGGGGGCATTGGACGGAAAGCGCCTAAGGACAGAACGTCTGAGCCATGAGGGCACCTTCGGCGTCGGCTACGGGATATGCACCTATCGCGTGCTGGGCGACGATCCGGACAGGCGGCTGCTCCAAAAATGGGAAGAGGAACAGAACAAAGTCCTCATGGAAAAGCGGGCAAACGAGGACGCTTTTGTGAGACTGGCAAGAGCGGTGATCAACGCCTGGATCAGAGAGCGTAAAAGACTCCCGCTGCCGGAAGACCTGCCGCCAGAGATGACTTGGCAGCGCGCCGGGGCATTCGTGTCCCTGCACAAGGACGGCAGACTGCGGGGCTGCATCGGAACGATACAGCCGGTGCGAAGCTGTGTTGCGGAGGAGATCGCCGATAACGCGATCAGCGCCGCGACCCGGGACCCGCGCTTCAGCCCTGTCAGGCCCGAGGAGCTGGACAGCCTGAAGATCAGCGTGGACGTCCTATCGGAACCGGAAAGCATCAGCTCCAAAGCCGAGCTGGATGTAAAGCGTTACGGCGTGATCGTCAGCAAAGGCGGGAGAAGGGGACTGCTGCTGCCGAATCTGGACGGCGTGGACAGTATTGACGAGCAGATTGCCATTGCCCTGCAAAAAGCCGGTATCTCCAGTCATGAGAAGGGGATCGAACTGCAGCGCTTTGAGGTGGTGCGCCATGTCTGAAAACACGGTCGTGTGCGGGATCTGCCCGCATCACTGCGCAATTCCCGAGGGCGGCAGGGGCAAATGCCGTGCGCGTGGGACAAGGAACGGGAAGAACGTGCCGCTTTTGTACGGGATCATGAGCTCTGTCGCCCTCGATCCGATTGAGAAGAAGCCTCTGCGCCGCTTTTATCCCGGCAGTACCATTCTTTCGGTCGGCAGCTTCGGCTGCAACCTGAACTGCCCCTTCTGCCAGAACTGGGAAATCTCCATGACCGACGGCAGCACGTATTTGCGGGACATAGACTCGCACTATCTCGCCCCGGACGTTCTGGCGGATATGGCGGATGGGCTGCGCGACAGAGGGAACATCGGCGTCGCCTTTACCTATAACGAGCCGACAATCTGCTGGGAGTATATCCTGGATACAGCCCCATTGCTGCGGGAAAAGGGACTGAAAACCGTTCTGGTCACAAACGGCTGCGTGGAAGATCAAACGGCAAAGCAGCTCCTCCCGCATGTGGACGCCCTGAATATAGACCTCAAGAGCTTTGACGCGGAGATCTACCGAAAAACGCTTGGCGGCGACCTGGATACAGTGAAGCGTTTTATTGAGCGCGCAGCTGCACAATGCCATGTCGAGCTGACAACGCTGATCGTTCCCGGCATGAACGATTCGGAGGCGGAGATGCGGGCGCTGACAAGCTGGGCGGCGTCGCTGCCGGGCGGGAAAGAGATCCCGCTGCATATCACACGCTTTTTCCCGCGTTACCGGATGACGGACAGAGCGGCGACGGAGCGAAAAAGTATTCTGCGGCTCACAGAAATCGCCGGGGAAAAGCTGAGCTATGTTTATCCCGGAAATATGTAGGAGAGACACATGAGCCTGTACGCGATCGGAGATCTGCATCTCCATTTTCAGACGGATCTGAAAGCGAAAGCCCAGCTCAAAGACAGGGTATGGAAAAACCATGAACAGAAGGTGCAGAAGTACTGCGCGGAAATGATCCAGCCCGAGGACACCCTCGTTCTTGTCGGGGACCACAGCTGGGGCCGCAATCTCGATGAATGTGTGCAGGACCTGCAATTTATTGCAGAGCTGCCCGGGCGAAAAATCCTTCTGCGCGGCAATCATGATATGTTCTGGGACGCGAAAAAGACGCAGATGCTTAATGAGCGCTATGCCGGAAAGCTGCTGTTCCTGCAGGATAACTTCTATCCATACGAGGACTATGCGCTTGTCGGGACAAAGGGCTTCTGCTTTGAAGGCCCGTTTTACCTCAACCGCAGAGGACAGATCGTCGGATGGGATGAGGAGAAAGCGGAGCACGCGAAAAAGCTGGTGGACCGGGAGCTTGAAAGGCTGCGCATTTCCTTTGAGACGGCGAGAGCAGCCGGGTACCGCAGATATATCCTGTTTCTGCATTATCCGCCGACGAGCATCCTGGAAGACGAGAGCCTGTTTACCGCCATGGCGGAGGAGTACGGGGCGGAACAGGTCATATATGCGCACAGCCACGGAGAGAGCCGTTTCCATGACAGTATCCTCGGAGAGAAAAACGGGATTCAATACAGCCTGGTTTCCGGAGATTATCTGAAATGGAAACCGATGAGGATATTGTGATCATACATTGAGCGAACGAGGTAAGTATATGTCTTTGATTGATGCAGCGATCGACTATGTGTATTCGCTGTTTCGGGATAATGCCGGCGGGCATGACGCCGCTCATACCTTGCGTGTCTATCAAAACGCGATGCTGATTGCCCGGCAGGAGCCAGACTGCGACCTGGAAACAGTAGCGTTGAGCGCTCTGCTTCACGATGCAGACGACCATAAGTTGTTCCATACAGAGAATAATGCAAACGCGAGATCTTTTTTGACGCAGCATGATGTTGAGCCGGATAAGATTGAACGTATCTGCAGAGTAATTAACGCTGTTTCATTCAGCCAGAACAGAGGGAAACGCCCGGACAGCCTGGAAGGGATGATCGTTCAGGACGCGGATCGTCTCGATGCCATCGGCGCGATCGGGATTGCCCGGACCTTTGCGTTCGGCGGTGAGCACGGCAGGCCTCTGGAAGCGACGATTCAGCATTTCCAGGATAAGCTGCTGCTGTTAAAAGATGAGATGAACACCGAGACAGCAAAGAAGATCGCCGAAAGCCGGCACCTCTTCATGGTGAACTTCTTACAGGAATTTGATGAGGAGACAAAAGCTGCCCACCCAGGGAGATCATAAACAAAAGCGCCCGCCGACTGCTTTTCTTACAAAGCGGCCGACGGGCGTAAACTATGCAAAGAAGCGGGCAACGGCATCTTTTAACGGGACAAACGGACCCTCCGTGCAATAAGAAAACGCTCACTGGAAAGGTCGTAATACTCCCACACATCACCAGACTGTAACTGATGCAGGTAGATGACATCCTCCATGCCATCGGGTGAATCGACAAGCTCTGCAAGGTCATTCCCGGATTTCAGCTCCTGCTCCCGGAAAATGCGGGTGCTTGCCCCTTCAAAGACTGCCGAGTACAGGATCTCCGCCTCCACAAGATCCTGAAAGATATGGCTGCCGTAGCTGAGCTCGGGCATATACCCGGCCCGGCGGTCTGCAAGCTCCAGGATCGTGTCAAACTCGCTGATGTCGGAAAACTCCGTCGGCACCCCAAGCTCCGGGGAACTCGTGCAGATCCTGCCGGGTGTGATGAGAAGCATGCGTTTATTCTGTCCACGCAGACGCCAGTTGATGGCTGATAGCAGCTGTTTGACGCGGTATTTGTCACGATAGGGCAGGTTATAGTAAGCGACCGGGTCCACATATACCAGCACATCCAGCGGAAAGCTGCGGGAAAAGCCCATGGAGGTGCCGACGGTCTCGATCAGGATATCCTCCTCCCGCAGATCTGCCGGGATAGACACCTTGTCGCCGGTACGGGTCAGCTGCAGGGGGCGGCACTGCAGCAGGCTGATCACATACTCGCCCGTGGAGGCGCAGTTGATGGTGTACTCAATATCGACCGGATAGGCGTAGGTATCCTGCAGAAGACGCAGGATCTCACCCATATCCCGCATCAGACTCCTGTTGTTTACAAGGCCTTCACAGGAGACGTACAGCACATCTTCGCGGATTCCCTGTTCCCGCAGGATCGTCTCCGTCTCCCGGTCATGGGAATAGAGCAGAGCGCTCAGATAGGGCGGGAGTGCGGCGCGGATACTCTCGGCGTCCCAGTTTTCCACACCGTCGGAGCCGTCACTGACCACATCCACAAGACGCTGGGAGAACTGATGGCGATCCGCCGAGGAGGTCTGCCATACGACAGACGGCTTGTCCAGCGCGACCATACGCGGATAGGAGCCCGTACGGCGATCCACCGCGGCAGTTCCGAGGCCGCACACCAGGCGGAGCATGCCCTTCTCGGGATGATCCACCCCGAAGCGGTAGGGACTTGAGGAATAGCCGACGCCCGCTGCACACGGCATGAAAAAGCCCTCATAATGAGAGCCGGAAACCCGCTGGACAAGGATTCCCATCTGCTCATCCAAATGTTCGAGCCCGCGCCGCTTCCGGTAATCCAGCGCCGAGAGACTGACGGTGCTTGCGTAGACGGTGCGGATGGCGGATTCAAACGCGTGCAGGCGTTCTTCCGGTGAACCGTGATTGCTGCAGAAAACGGATTCGTATTTCCCGGCAAAGGCGTTACCGAAGCCGTCCTCGAGGATTGAGCTTGAGCGTACGATAATGGGCTCGTTGCCGTAATACTCCAGAAGCTGGCGAAACTGCATGCGAAGCGGCGGAGAAAACGCACCGCCCAGCAGGGCCTCCGAGAAAGCCTGCGCCTTGGAGAAATACCCGTCCGCCGTCTTCTGACTGAGCTTGAGATCCCAAAGACCATTGTCCACAATGAAGGAATAGAACACATCGGAGCCGATATAGAAGGAATCGTGCGGCTCGATGCGATCAAAGAGTTCCGCGTCCCGGTTTTGGACGATCTTCCTTGACAGCAGCATCCCGCAGGCTTTGCCGCCGATCAGCCCGGTGCCGATCATGCGGTCATGGATTTCGAAATAGTCCCCGGGCTGAAACTGCTCTACGATCATATCCCGCATGCGTTTATCGCGTGTGAGCATGATGTCGCACATCCGGTCGCACTCGCTGCGGATGTCCAGACCAGCATCATATTTTACACGGGCGGCGTGGAAGAAGCGCTCCCAGCTGTCCATGCTCTGGCTGTTTTTGAGCCCCTTCGCGTCGTTGAGACTGCGGTAAAAGCGGCTGAGCTCCACGCTCTCCGAAACGGAATAAAAGTTGATGTCTTTGAGATCGCAGCCGTAGGGCTGGGCCAGGTGCGCAAGCGGCCTTTCCCAGACCTTTTCCGCCCGGAAAAAGAGTTTGTCCCGCCCACCCGGAAAAACGTCCAGCAAAAGCTGTGTGGTGCTCGCAATAATGTCGATCGCGTCAAAGGAGTGCCTGCCGCGCAGGATCGGAAAATACGCGACGGTGTCCAGAGAGAACAGGAAGGGACAGGTCAGGTGAAAGAAATTTCCCATCATGAGATCAGTGGCCCAGGCCTCCTCCAGCTCGGAAAGACAGTCAAAGACATAGAAGGCGTCACGCCCTTCCCGTTCGATCAGATTGTGAATATCAACGGTGAATGATTCAAAGAGATGGGAAAGGGGCACATGCACCTCCCGCACGCCGGGCAAGGCAGGCAGGATGGGATCGTGTCCGGCAAAACGAATGTAGAGGATGTTTCTGCCGTCCCGGACGGCCTGCTCGGCAAAGGCTCTCGCAAAAAAGCGGAATTCATCCAGGTCGGAGACCTGCCACACCACGTTGTCACCCAGACGGATGGAATCAAGACACTGATCCAGCCCGGGAATGCCAGACAGAATCGGTTCAAAAGCAGCCATGCGTTACCCTCCGATCATGTTAGATTTGTATAGCCCATGAGAAAGCGGTCGACCTCGGCGGCACAGGCGCGGCCCTCGGCTATGGCGTGGACCACCAGAGACTGGCCGCGGTGCATATCACCGGCTGTGAAGATATGCGGGATGCTGGTCTGGAAGGAACCCGTCTCAGTCTTCACCGTGCGGTCAAGCTCCACACCGAAAGCGGCGCACACATCATCCCGGCACCCGGAAAAGCCTGTCGCTGCGATCAAAAGCCCACAGGGAAGCTTCTTCCCGTCCTTTGTGACAACGGACGTGAGATTGCCAGCTTCATCGGTTTCAAGCGTTGCCACGCTCTGCGAGAAGAGACGCGGGTCACTGCCGAAAACAGCCTCAGCCTCTTCCTGCGCGTAGTCCTGCGGGAGGCTGCCGTCCGGCGCGAGATAGTCCTCCATCGGTCGACGTACAAGCTGTACAAGGCTTTTGCAGCCCTGGCGTATGGAAGTTGCCGCACAGTCGCTCGCGGTGTTGCCGGTGCCGATGATGATCACATTTTTCCCCTTGGCAGAGGGGACAGCGGGGGAGCGGGACAACTGTTGCCGCTCCACGGCGGCGGGCAGAAAATCCATGGCAAAGCACACGCCCCGGACACCCTCCGCGTCGATGCCGAGCGGGCGCGGCTTCTCCGCCCCGCAGCATAAAACCACCGCGTCGTATTCCATCGTCAGCCGCTGGGCTACCGCGGGATCGGCGGCGTCGAGCTCGGTCACAAAGCTCACGCCCTCGCGCGTCATGAGTTCAATCCGACGGCGGACGACGGATTTCGGCAGCTTCATGTTCGGGATGCCGTACATCAAAAGCCCGCCGGGCAGGGCGCGCTTTTCGATCACGGTGACGCTGTGCCCCCGGTGATTGAGCTGGTCTGCCACCGCGAGTCCCGCCGGACCGGAGCCCACCACCGCCACATTCTTTCCCGAGCTGTGAGGCGAAAAGCGCGGTTCCATCAAATGATGGGAAAAGGCGTATTCGATGATGCTCAGCTCATTGTCATGCACCGTGACGGAATCGCCGTACAGCCCGCAGGTGCAGGCCTGCTCGCAGAAAGCGGGGCAGACGCGCCCGGTAAATTCGGGGAAGTTATTTGTTTTCAAGAGTCTTGTCAGCGCGTGGGCGAAGTTTCCGTCCATGACACTGTCGTTCCACTCGGGGATCAGGTTGTGCAGCGGACAGCCGAGCTGCTTTCCCTCAAACTGTACCCCGGCCTGGCAGAAGGGGACGCCGCAGTTCATGCATCTTGCGCCCTGCTCGCGCCGCTGCTCCTCCGAACGGGGAAGATGAAACTCCTCCCAGTCCTTTACCCGCTCGAAAGGCGGACGCACAGGATTCGCCCTGCGTTCATATTCCAGAAATCCGGTCGGTTTTCCCATAACATCCACCTCCTCAGTGATTCACGGCGGCGTAAAACGCCTTGATCTCGGCCTGTTCCTGCGTCTCGCCGCGGCTTTCAAAGTCCGCGATGGCCCTGCGCATGCGCTCATAGTCCACGGGGATGATCTTCTTGAAGGCGGGCAGGTACGCCTTGAAATCCTCCAGGATCGCGGCGGCTTTTTTTGAGCCGGTCGCGTCCAGATGCGCCTGCAGGAGATCCCGCAGCTCCTGCACGTCATTCGGGTCTTTGACCGGGCCGACATGCAGACCGTCCTTGTTCATGCGGGTGTAGAGATCGTGCGCCTCATCCAATACGTACACCACGCCGCCGGACATCCCGGCGGCAAAGTTTTTGCCGGTCAGGCCCAGAATGAGCACCCTGCCGCCCGTCATGTATTCACAGCCGTGGTCGCCCACGCCCTCCACCACGGCGGTGGCGCCGGAGTTTCGCACGCAGAAGCGTTCACCCGCAACGCCGGAGATGAACGCCGTGCCGGAGGTCGCGCCGTAGAGCGCGACATTTCCGACGATGATGTTTTCATCCGCAGGGAGTGTCGAAGTTTTCGGCGGGTACAGGATCAGCTTTCCGCCGGAGAGCCCCTTGCCGAAGCCGTCGTTGGAGTCGCCCTCGAGCCGCAGCGTGAGTCCCTTCGGAATAAACGCGCCGAAGGACTGTCCGCCGCCGCCCTGGCAGTGGACGGTGTAGGTGTCGTCCTTGAGTGTACTGCCATAGCGCCGCGTGATCTCGGAACCGAACAGCGTACCGAAGGCGCGGTCGGTGCTGGAAACCGGGACGCAAACGCTGCCGGACTTTTTCGCCTTGAGCTTCGCACCCAGTTCCTTTAATAGCACACTCTGGTCCTTCGTTCGCTCCAGATGGAAGTCGTAGACCGCATCCGCTCTGAAATGCGGTACAGGATGGGGACAGGGCATGGACAGCAGGGCGGAGAGATCCACGGTCTCGGCCCGGTGGGTGATGCGCTTTTCGCGCTCCACCAGCAGATCCGTCCTGCCCACCAGTTCGTCGACAGACCGGACGCCGAGCTTTGCCATGATCTCCCGCAGCTCCTGCGCCACAAAGCGCATGAAGTGGATCACATACTCAGGCTTTCCGGAAAAGCGCTTTCTCAATTCTGGGTTCTGCGTGGCGACACCTGCCGGGCAGGTGTCCAAGTTGCACACCCGCATCATGCAGCAGCCGAGGCATATAAGCGGCGCGGTGGCAAAGCCGAATTCCTCCGCGCCCAGCATGCAGGCGATGGCCACGTCCCGCCCGGTCATGAGCTTGCCGTCCGTCTCGAGAACCACCTGTTCGCGCAGCCCGTTTTTGATGAGCGTCTGGTGCGCCTCGGCAAGCCCCAGCTCCCAGGGGAGCCCGGCGTTGTGGATGGAGGAGGCGGGGGCCGCGCCGGTGCCGCCGTCGTAGCCGGAGATCAGCACCACCTGGGCGCCTGCCTTGGCAACGCCGCTGGCGATCGTGCCGACGCCGACCTCGGACACAAGCTTGACGCTGATGCGGGCCTCCCGGTTTGCATTTTTGAGGTCGTAGATAAGCTGGGCCAGGTCTTCGATGGAGTAGATGTCGTGGTGCGGCGGAGGACTGATGAGCGTAACGCCGGGGGTGGAGAGTCTTGTGCGGGCGATCCACGGATAGACCTTGCTGCCGGGCAGATGCCCGCCCTCGCCTGGTTTCGCTCCCTGGGCCATCTTGATCTGCAGCTCCTTTGCGCTGGTGAGATAGGCGCTCGTCACGCCGAAGCGCCCGGAGGCGATCTGCTTGATGGCGGAGCAGCGCAGAGGATCGGAGAGGCGCTCGGGATTCTCCCCGCCCTCGCCGGAGTTGGACTTGCCGCCGAGGGTGTTCATGGCGACGGCAAGGCAGGTGTGCGCCTCCTCGGAGATGGAGCCGTAGCTCATGGCCCCGGTCTTGAAGCGCTTCACGATGCTCTCTATGCTCTCCACCTCGTCGATCGGAATCCCGCCGCCGGGATCAAAGCGCATCCCCAGAAGCCCGCGCAGGGTGTGGGGCACCGCCTGATCGTCCACCAGCGCGGAGTACTGCTTGAAAACATCATAGTCGCCCTCCTTTACCGCCTTTTGCAAAAGCTTGATGGTGAGGGGATTGTACATGTGATCCTCTTTTCCCGGCCCGGAGCGGAGCTTATGGGAGCCAACGGAATTGAGCGAGGGATCGAAGCCGAGGCCAAGCGGCTCAAAGGCCTGGTCGTGCTGCCACTCCACGCTCTCGTCGATCTCCGCAAGGCCGATACCCTCCACGCGGCTCACAGTATTGGTGAAGTAGCGGTCAACAACACTCTTGCTGATGCCGACGCACTCAAAGATCTGCGCCGCCTGGTAGGACTGAATGGTGGAGATGCCCATTTTTGCCGCGATCTTTACAAGGCCGCTCAGAATGGCGCGGTTGTAGTCGTCCACCGCCACGCCCGCGTCCTTGTCCAGCATTCCGCGCTCAATGAGCTCCTCAATACACTCCTGCGCGAGATAGGGGTTGATGGCCTGTGCGCCGTAGCCCAAAAGCGCGGCGAAGTGATGCACGGTGCGCGGCTCGGCGCTCTCGAGCACCAGCGACACGGCGGTGCGCTTTTTGGTGCGCACCAGGTATTGCTGCACCGCCGAGACAGCTAAGAGCGACGGGATCGCCACATGGTTTTCGTCCACGCCCCGGTCAGAGAGAATGAGGATGTTTGCCCCGTTTTTATATGCCCGGTCGCAGGAGACAAAGAGACGGTCGAGCGCCCGTTCCAGCGGCGTGCGCTTGTAGTACAAAAGAGAGATCGTCTCCACATGAAACTCAGGGTTATCCAGATAGCGGATCTTGAGCATGTCCACACTGGTGAGGATGGGGTTTTCGATCTGCAAAACCGCACAGTTTTCCGCCTGTTCCTGTAGGAGATTCCCGCTTGCGCCGAGAAAGACCGAGGTGTCGGTCACGATCTTCTCCCGGATGGCGTCGATGGGCGGGTTCGTGACCTGGGCGAACATCTGCTTAAAGTAGCTGAAAAGCGGCTGCCGCGCCTCGGACAACACCGCCAGCGGAATGTCCGTCCCCATGGAAGCCGTGGGCTCCGCGCCGGATTTCGCCATGGGGAGGATTGAATCTTTGACCTCCTCATAGGTGTAGCCGAAGGCCTTGTAGAGCTTGTCCCGCAGAGCCTGACTGTGCTTCTCCACCGCCCGGTTCGGAATCGGTAATTCCTCCAAATGCAAAAGGCAGGAATCCAGCCATTCGCCGTAAGGGCTTTGGGAGGAAAACTGCGCCTTTAATTCCTCGTCCTCGACGATCCGCTGTTTGACGGTATCCACCAGCAGCATACGCCCCGGGCGAAGGCGGGACTTTTTCAGAATCTTTTCCGGCGGAATATCCAGCACCCCGACCTCGGAGGAGAGAATGAGATAGCCGTCGCTCGTCTGATACCAGCGGCAGGGGCGCAGCCCGTTGCGGTCGAGCACCGCGCCCACCACGTCCCCGTCGGAAAAGACGATGGCGGCGGGCCCGTCCCAGGCCTCCATCATCGTGGCGTAATACTGGTAGAAGTCCTTCTTCTGCTGGCTCATTTTCCTGTCATGTGCCCAGGGCTCGGGTATGGTGATCATCACCGCCTGCGGAAGCGGCATCCCGTTCATCATGAGAAATTCCAAGGTGTTATCCAGCATGGAGGAATCCGAGCCCGCCGTGTCGATCACGGGGAGAACGCGGTCCATGTCTTCGTCCGAGAGAACCGGGGAGCGCAGCGTCTCCTCCCGCGCCAGCATCCTGTCCACATTGCCGCGGATGGTGTTGATCTCCCCGTTGTGCATCAAAAGGCGGTTCGGATGCGCCCGGTCCCAGCTCGGATTCGTGTTGGTGGAGAAGCGGGAGTGTACCATCGCCATTGCGCTTTCACAGTCCGGATCCTGCAGATCGGGATAAAAGGCGCGGAGCTGATCGACCAGGAACATACCCTTGTAGACAATGGTGCGGCTCGAGAAGGAGGGAATGTAGGTGCCGATGCCGCTCTGCTCAAACTCGCGCCGGATGATGTAGAGACGCCGGTCAAAGTCCAGCCCCTCCGGGCACTCCTTGGGCCGAAGCACGAAGCACTGCATGATGCAGGGCATGGCGTCCCGCGCCGCCTTTCCGAGAATGTCCGGATTTGTCGGCACCCTGCGCCAGCCGAGAAACTCCAACCCGTTGCGCCCCACGATGAGCTCCAGCATCTTCTGCGCCTGCATGCGGGCGAGCGCGTCCTGCGGGAAGAAGAACATACCCACGCCGTAGCTTCTTACTTTGCCGAGCTCGGGCATCTCCCGGCAGAAGAGCTTGTGTGGGATCTGCATCATGAGCCCCACGCCGTCGCCGGTCTCGCCGGAGGCATCCCGTCCCGCGCGGTGCTGCAGCTTCTCTACGATTTTGAGGGCGTCGTCCACCGTGCGGCGGGACTGGATGCCCTGGATACTGATGACCGCGCCGATACCGCAGGAATCGTGCTCAAAGCGCGGATCATACAGCGGATATTGTTCATGCGCCATGCTGCTCCTCCTTCCGTAACGCCGCTTCGATCAGACCGACAAAAAGCGGGTGCGGCCTGTTCGGGCGGCTCTTGAACTCCGGATGATACTGTACGCCCACATAAAACGGCAGGTCAGAAAGCTCCACGGCCTCCACCAGATGCCCGCCCGGCGACATGCCGGAAAGCGTTAACCCCGCGCGGGTGAGCGCGTCGCGGAAATCGTTGTTGAACTCATAGCGGTGGCGGTGGCGTTCGGAGATGAAGGACTCGCGATAGCAGCGGTCCATCGTTGTCCCCACTACGATTTCACAGGGGCAGGCCCCAAGGCGGAGCGTGCCGCCCTTGTCGATGCGGTCACTCTGCCCCGGCATGAAGTCGATGACCTTGTGCGCGCAGCACTCGTCAAACTCGCCGGAGTTTGCATCCGCGATTCCCGCGACATGGCGGGAAAACTCGATCACGGCCACCTGCATCCCGAGACAGATACCGAGATAGGGGAGGGCGTGTTCCCTCGCGTATTGCGCAGCGAGGATCATCCCCTCGATCCCCCGGTCCCCAAAGCCGCCGGGGACAAGGATGCCGGACAGACCCGTCAGCTTTTCCGCAACATTCTCCGGCGTCAAGGTCTCTGAATCGATCCAGAGAATCTCCACATGCGCGTCCTTGGCGTAACCCGCGTGGCGCAGCGCCTCGGCAACCGAGAGATAGGCGTCCTGCAGCTGTGTATATTTTCCCACAAGGCCGATGGTGACGCTCCTTCTCGCGCCCTTGATCTTTTCCACCATGGCGGCCCATTCGTCCATCTCGGGATCGGAGCTGCGAAGCCCCAGCCGTTTGCACACAACGCCGGAGAAACCCGCCTTTTCGAGCATCAGCGGCGCTTCATACAGGCACCCCAGCGTCCGGTTTTCAATGACGCATTCCGGCGTCACATTGCAGAACAGGGCGATCTTCTGGAAGATGGAAGGCTCCAGCGGCTCGTCACAGCGCAGCACGATGATATCCGGGTGGATGCCCATGCCCTGCAGCTCCTTGACAGAGTGCTGGGTGGGCTTGGATTTGTGCTCATTGGAACCCGAGAGGAAGGGCACCAGCGTCACATGGATGAACATGCTGTTTTCACGTCCCACCTCCAGCGATACCTGGCGTGCAGCCTCCAGAAAAGGCTGCCCCTCGATGTCCCCGATGGTGCCGCCGATCTCGGTGATGACGACGTCGGCTCCGGTCTCGCGGCCCACGCGGTAAACAAAGTCCTTGATCTCATTGGTGATGTGGGGGATGACCTGCACCGTAGAACCCAGATACTCGCCCCGCCGCTCCTTGTTCAGCACATTCCAGTAGACCTTGCCGGTCGTGAGGTTGGAAAAGCGATTGAGGTTTTCGTCGATGAAGCGTTCATAGTGGCCGAGGTCGAGGTCTGTCTCCGCGCCGTCCTCGGTGACAAAGACCTCCCCGTGCTGATAGGGACTCATGGTGCCGGGATCGACGTTGATATACGGGTCGAGCTTCTGCGCCGCGACCTTGATGCCCCGCGCTTTCAGGAGTCTGCCGAGCGACGCGGCGGTGATCCCCTTGCCGAGCCCCGACACCACGCCGCCGGTGACAAAGATATATTTGGTCATGTCCTTTTCCTCCAAAAAAGAAAAGACGCCCATCTGAGGATAGTTATCCCAGATGAACGTCTTTGTTCAACACGGTGAGAATACACCGCGAAGGTCGCTTTGTCAAGAATATGTTTTGATGATGTTCTCCGCGGCCCGGCGCTTGGTGATGCGCTGATCCATGCTCTGCCTTTCAATATAGCGCTGGGCATCAGCCTCCGTCATGCTCAGGCATTCGATCAAAAGCCATTTGGCACGATTCACAAGGCGGATCTCTTCGATCTTATCCTCCACGCTCTGCTGCTTTTGCTCCATACGCCGGAGTCTTTCCCGCTGGGCGCAGAGCATACGCAGGCTCTGGCTCACAAGCGCAGTGGCACTGGGCATAGAGAGCGTCACTACTCCATACTCCATCACGCGCGCGTTGACGCTGTCATAGAGCTCGGCCTTGACAAAGAGCATCGCGCCTGCTGTGCTGTCAACACAGACATCAATGGCAAGCTGCGTACCGAAGTCGTCTTTGAGCGGTGTGTTGATAAGCACCAGGTCAAAGCTTGACCCCAGCAGCAGACGCCTTGCCTCTCCCACGCTCCTTGCGCTTTGTACCGGATAATACTCCGTTCCGGGAAGGAGGGCGCGCAGCGAATTATCCAGTTTTTCGGACGCGGAGACGATCAAAACGGAATAGGTCCGTTCCTGAAAGATCACACGCGCACCTCCTTTCAATACCCTCTCCGCCCCAGCGGCCCAGGCCGGCTTCTCTTGCCCCTTTGGGGCAATTCACCTTCTGTGCGCACTGGGGCACCTCCCCCAAAGGGGGAGGCAAGTGCCTTTGTTCAAATCATGGGCTTGGCTCCCCCTCTGGGGGAGCTGGCACGGCGCGTTTCACGCAAGCGCCGTGACTGAGAGGGTCACCGCTCGCAGTATGCGGCGATGATCGCCTCGGGGACATGGCGCCGGACAAAGTCACTGTGAAGGGCCAGGGCATTCGCTTCCTTGAGCGAGGTCGGCAGACGCTCAAAGCCGCGCAGGATTTCCTCCGGCGCCGTAAAGAGGTTGAGATCAGCGCTGGGCGGCAGGGGAAGTCCCGCCTCGATGCCGTCAAGCCCCGCGTGGATCAAAAGGGCAAAGGCCAGGTAGGGGTTCACCCCGGGATCGGCAGAGCGCAGCTCGGCTCGTTTCCCGAGACCCGGCGCCGCGGGGATGCGGATGAGCTGGGAGCGGTTTTCGCTTGACCAGGTGATATAGCCAGGCGCTTTCCGACTGCCGAGGCGCAGATACGAGTTTTCCGTCGGGTTGAGAAAGGCGGTGATCTCCCTGATGTGTGACATGATGCCAGCGATCACCTGTCCGAGCAGATCGCGTCCGTCTTGCCTTTCAACAGAGATGTTGATGTGCATCCCATTTCCCGCCTGATCCGGAAGCGGCTTGGGAGAGAAATCAGCAGCTAAGCCGTTTCGCGCGACGATCGCCTCCACCACGGCGCGGAAGGTCAGGGCGTTGTCGGCAGCGGCCAGCGGGGCGGAGTAACGAAAGTCGATCTCGTTCTGACCCGGTCCCTCCTCATGGTGGGAGCACTCCGGCTGGATCCCCATCTGACTGAGGGTGAGGCAGATCTCGCGCCGTACATTCTCCCCTTTATCCATGGGGGCGATGTCCATATAGCCCGCCCGGTCAAAGGGGATCTTTGTGGGTTCCCCGTCCTCGTCGGTTTTGAAGAGATAAAACTCCATCTCCGTGCCGAAGGCAAAGGAGATCCCGCGCTTTGCCGCGCGCTCCACGGCTTTTCTGAGCAGGGCGCGGGAATCCGTTTCGAGAGTCGTCCCGTCCGGGTGGGCAACGCCGCAGAACATTCGCACCACCTTGCCGTTTTCACCCCGCCAGGGCAGGGAGGCAAGCGTGCCGGGATCGGGATGCAGGAAGAGATCGGAGCGCACCTCGCCCCCAAAACCGGCAATGGCGGAGGCGTCTATGGCGATGCCGTGTCGAAAGGCGCGATCCAGCTCTGTCGGCAGAATGGCGATGTTTTTCTGTTTCCCGAAGACATCACAAAAGGCCAGACGGATGAAGCGCACATCCTCCTGTTCCACATACTGGCGTACTTCCTGTTCGGTAAAGTCCATCCTGTTTGGCTCCTTTCCGATTTGCATCTATTCGTTACTGTATGTCATCCTGAGCGCCAGCGAAGGATCTTTTGGCATCATGAAACAGAGAAAAGATTCTTCGTCGCTATGCTCCTCGGAATGACAAAGTGAATAAGGCTTTCCGATTCGTTCAACATGACGAAAGATAACATTGCGCAGAATACTTTGTCAATGCAAATCGGTGAAAAATTTTGAAGGACCTTGACAAAAGCACCGATCAGGTCTATACTCGCGAGCGTCTTGAGACAACGACGTCTCAGAGGGCTAAGTGCCCCCTGTACGTCGTTGTCTCTTTTTTTGTTTTCAAATTTTGAAAGGGTGAAGCATATGAAATCCGTACCGGAAACATTCGGCAGTCTTGTATTTGACGACCGCACCATGAAAGCCCGCCTCTCAGGCGAGGTCTACCACGCCATGAAGCAGACCATGAAGAAGGGCCAGCCCCTTGATCCCAAGGTGGCAAACGCCGTCGCGACCAGCATGCGCGACTGGGCCGTGGAGCACGGCGCCACACACTTTACCCACTGGTTCCAGCCCCTCACCGGTGTCACGGCGGAGAAGCACGACGGCTTCATCTCCCCGGCTCCCGACGGCGGCGTCATCATGGAGTTTTCCGGCAAGGAGCTCATCCGCGGCGAACCGGACGCAAGCTCCTTCCCCTCCGGCGGCCTGCGCGCCACCTTTGAGGCGAGGGGCTACACCGCCTGGGATCCCACCTCCTATGCCTTCATCAAGGGCAAGGTGCTCTGCATCCCGACAGCCTTCTGCTCCTACGGCGGCGAAGCCCTGGATAAAAAGACGCCGCTGCTCAGGTCCATGGAGGCGCTCAACCGTGAGGCGCTGCGTATCCTGCGCCTCTTTGGCAACAGCGATGTCACTCACGTCACTTGTTCTGTCGGTCCGGAACAGGAGTATTTCCTCGTAGACCGCGAGCTTTATAAAAAGCGCCGTGACCTCATCTATACCGGGCGGACGCTCTTCGGCGCAAAGCCGCCCAAGGGGCAGGAGCTGGACGACCATTACTTCGGCGTCATCAAGCCGCGGGTGCAGGCGTATATGGAGGAGCTGAACGAGGAGCTCTGGAAGCTTGGCATCCTCGCCAAGACCGAGCACAACGAGGTCGCCCCCTGCCAGCATGAGCTTGCGCCCATCTATTCCACCACCAACATCGCAACCGACCACAACCAGCTCACCATGGAGGTCATGCAGAAGGTGGCCGAGAAGCACGGCCTGATGTGCCTGCTGCACGAAAAGCCCTTTGCAGGTGTCAACGGCTCCGGCAAGCACAACAACTGGTCCATCGCCACCGACACGGGTGTGAACCTTCTCTCTCCCGGCGAATCCCCATACGAAAACGCGCAGTTCCTGCTGTTTCTGATCGCGGTCATCGAAGCCGTGGATGAGTACGCCGATCTCTTGCGGGCAAGCGTCGCCACGGCCGGCAACGACCACCGCCTGGGCGCCAACGAAGCGCCGCCGGCTGTGGTATCCATCTTCCTGGGCGATGAGCTGACGGCGGTGCTGGACGCCCTGGAGAAGGAGCAGCCCTACGCCGGAACTACAAGGCCCGAAATGATGCTGGGCGTGCTGACCCTGCCGCGTTTCCTGCGCGATACCACCGACCGCAACCGTACCTCGCCCTTTGCCTTCACGGGCAACAAGTTTGAATTTCGTATGGTGGGCTCCTCCAACTCCATCGCCTGCGCCAACATCATGCTGAACTCCGCCGTGGCGGACACGCTGCGGAAGTTTGCTGATGAACTGGAAAAAAGCACGGACTTTGACACAACACTCCATGCCCTGCTGATCGAGAGCCTGAAGGCCCACAAGCGCATCCTCTTCAACGGCAACGGCTATGACGATGCCTGGATCGAGGAGGCGACACAGGTGCGCGGCCTGCACAATCTGCGCACCACGCCGGACGCCATGAAAGCTCTGCTCGAGCCGAAGAACATGGAGATGCTGCTGCGGCAAAAGGTCTATTCTGAAACGGAGCTGCGCTCCCGCTATGAGATCATGCTGGAAAACTACTGCAAGACCATCGTCATCGAGGCCAACACCATGGCGGAGATGACGCGCAAGGAGATCCTGCCCGCCGTGACGAAGTACTGCGCCGCCGTGGCAGAGGGTGCGGGCAAGAAGCGCGCGCTTGTGCCGACGCTGCCCTGCACCTATGAGACGGGCCTTGTGGAAAAGCTCTCGGTACTGTCAGATCAGATCGAAAAGAGTGTGGAGGCACTGGAGGGTACGCTCGTGAAGCTCTCCACGGTTTCGGAGATCACTGCGCTTTCCGAGACGATCCGGGATAAGCTGCTGCCGAAGATGGCGGAGCTTCGCGCTGTGGCGGACGAGGCGGAGGTCATGACGGCGAAGGAATACTGGCCTTTCCCGACTTACGGCGAAATTCTTTTCGCCATGTAAAGCCCTCTCAGTCACGTCGGTATACCGCCGTGACAGCTCCCCCAGTGGGGGAGCCAAGAAGCTTGCCTCTCCCACTGGGATAGGTGCCCCAGCGTCGCAACACTGGGGCGGAGAGGGCCTGCACGAATTTAAGGAAGAAGGAGCAACATTATGTGTGGGATCGTTGGATTTACCGGAACACGCCAAGCTGCGCCGGTGCTGCTTGGAGGACTGGAAAGACTCGAATACCGGGGCTATGACTCGGCCGGGATCGCGGTACTCCATGACGCGGCGATTCAGGTGGAGAAGGTCAGCGGACGCATTGCCAAACTGCGCGAGAAAACGGAAGATGGTGCTTTGACACCGGGGTTCGCCGGTATCGGCCACACCCGCTGGGCGACCCACGGCGCGCCGACGGATCAGAACGCTCATCCGCATTTGTCGAATGACGGACGCTTTGCCGTAGTACACAACGGCATCATCGAAAACTATCTGGAGCTTCGCAAAGAACTCATCCGGGCTGGTTATGTCTTTCAGAGCGAGACGGACACGGAGACCATCGTCCACCTCTTGGAGCTTTACTATGACGGGGACATCAAGGCTGCCGTCATGAAGACCGCCGCGCGGCTGGAGGGCTCCTACGCCCTCGGCATTGTCTGCACCGACACACCGGACGCCCTCTACGTCGTGCGAGAGGCAAGTCCCCTGATTCTCGGCGTCGGTGTGGGGGAGAACTATTTTGCCTCGGATGTGACGGCACTGGTATCGCATACGAAAAACGTGATCTACCTGGAGGACGGTGAGTTTGCAAGGCTCACACCGGACAGCATCACGGTCTGTGACTGCGCCGGGCGCGAGGTGAAAAAGCCCATCAGCCGCGTGACATGGAGCGTGGAAGCCGCGGAGAAGGGCGGCTATGAGCACTTCATGCTCAAGGAGATCATGGAGCAGCCCGCCGCTGTCAAGGCCGCCTTGGCCCCGAGAATCCACGAGGGCCGCGTGCAGCTTGACGGCTTCGAGCTGAGCGCGGAAGAGCTAAAGGGTATCAACAAAATCATCATCACCGCCTGCGGCTCGGCCTATTACGCGGGCTGTTCGGGCCGCTACGCCATCGAACGGCTCTGCCGCGTCCCGGTGCAGGTGGAGCTTGCAAGCGAGCTGCGCTATTCCGATCCCATGGTGGATGAGCACACGCTGGTGCTGGTGATCTCCCAGTCCGGCGAGACGGCGGACACCATCGCCGCGCTTAAGGAATGCAAGGCGCGCGGGGCGAAGGTGATCGGCATTGTAAACGTGGTTGGCAGCACGATCGCAAAGCTTGCAAATTTCACGCTCTACACCTTTGCGGGACCGGAGATCGCCGTCGCCACCACCAAGGGCTATACCACACAGCTCACGGTCCTGTATCTCTTCGCCCTGTACATGGCCGAAAAGCTCGGGCGCATTGATGCGGAAAGCTACACCGCGCTGGTGAAGGAACTGCAGCACCTGCCGCGAAAAATTCAGCAGACCATCGACATGAACTGGCAGATCCCGAAGCTTGCAAGCCGTTACGCAAGCCACTCGCTCTTCTTCATCGGGCGCAACACGGACTACGCCGTGGCGCTGGAGGGCGCGCTCAAGATGAAGGAGATCTCCTACCTCCATGCCGAATCCTACGCGGCCGGAGAGCTCAAGCACGGCACCATCGCCCTCATCGAGGAAAACCAGCCGGTTATCGCCGTCTGCTGCAACGAAGCGCTCCTGGATAAGACACTCTCCAACATCGTGGAGGTCAAGGCCCGCGGGGCAAAGGTGCTGGCGCTGTCATGCAAGGGCAATAAAAAAATCGTCTCCCAGGCGGACGACGTGATCTTCATCCCGCGTGTGGAGACGGTGTTCTCGGCAGCTCTCGCGGTCGTGCCGCTGCAGTTGCTTGCCTATTATACGGCAAAAGAAAAAGGCTGCGATATTGACAAGCCGAAGAACCTGGCAAAATCCGTGACAGTGGAGTGAGGACCATGCAGGAAAAGATCCTTGTTTTGGATTTCGGCGGTCAGTATAACCTCCTGATCGCCCGGCGGATTCGGCAGCAGCATGTCTATGCCGAAGTGAAGTCTTATAACGGCATCACTTTGGAACAGATACAGAGGGAAGGCTATAAGGGCATCGTCTTTACCGGCGGGCCGAACAGCGTCTATGATCCGGCCTCGCCGCACTTCGACCCCGGAATCCTCAGACTCGGTATCCCGATCCTCGGCATCTGCTATGGTCATCAGCTTCTGGCATGGATGGCGGGCGGCGAGATTCAGGCCGCCGAGAACGCCAGTGAGTACGGCCGGGTAGCACTCAGCGCTGTCGGCGGCATCCTGTTTGATAAGGTCCCGCCGGAAAGCGTCTGCTGGATGAGTCACACGGATTATGTGAGCGCTGTCCCGGTCGGCTTCCGTATTACCGCTTCCACGGAAAACTGCCCCTGTGCCGCCATGGCGGATGACGAGCGAAGGCTCTATGGTGTGCAGTTTCACCCGGAGGTAACGCACACCGTCTTTGGCAGCCAAATCCTCCACAATTTCCTGTTCGAGGTCTGCGCCTGCCGGGGAGACTGGACAATGGAGGATTTTGTCTCCGCATCCATAGAGAGATACCGTCAGGAATTGTCCGGCAAGAATGCTCTGTGCGCCCTGTCCGGCGGGGTGGACTCCGCCGTGGCGGCGGTACTGCTGCATCGGGCCATCGGGAATCGCCTGACCTGCGTTTTCGTGGATCACGGCCTGCTGCGCAAAGGAGAGCGCGAGCAGGTGGTCAGGGTGTTCCGCCGCCAGTTTCAGATGAATCTGATCGTTGTTGACGCACGGGAACGCTTTCTCGCAAGGCTCAAGGGCGTCACGGAGCCGGAGCGAAAGCGAAAGATTATCGGCGAGGAGTTTATCCGCGTCTTCGAGGAAGAAGCTGCGATACTCGGAAAACAGGACGTGCTGGTGCAGGGCACCATTTACCCGGACGTGGTGGAATCCGGCGCGGGCAGCGCGGCTGTGATCAAGAGCCACCACAATGTGGGGGGCCTGCCGGAGAAGATCGGCTTTGAGCATATTGTTGAGCCCCTGCGGGAGCTTTTTAAGGATGAGGTCCGCGCTGTGGGACTGGAGCTTGGTATCCCGGAAGAGCTGGTCATGCGCCAGCCGTTTCCGGGACCGGGCCTCGCCATCCGCGTGATGGGCGAGATCACGGAGGAAAAGCTTACGGTGCTCCGAGAGGGGGACGCCATTTTCCGGGAGGAGATTATGAGGGCCGGACTTGCGGATGCGCCGAGCCAGTATTTCGCCGTGCTGACGGATAACCGCAGCGTCGGTGTCATGGGTGACGCCCGCACCTACGGCTGGGTCATTGCCCTGCGTGCGGTGTCCACTGACGACTTCATGACTGCCGACTGGTCGCGCCTGCCGTGGGAGCTCTTGGAAAGGGCTTCGTCCCGCATCACAAACGAGGTCCGTTCTGTCAGCCGTGTGGTCTACGACATCACGTCGAAGCCGCCCGCTACGGTAGAATGGGAATAAAAAAAGACAGCCGCCACCCTGGAAAAGTCACGGCTGCCTTTATAGAGGTAATGGAGGGCAAAAGCACTCATCACCGCCCTCCACTTTAACAAAGAAATACAGAGAAGTCAAGGAGGGCTTTCTATGTCTGTTGAGTTTTGGTATCTGATTGGCGCGGCACTGGTTTTCTGGATGCAGGCCGGCTTTGCAATGGTCGAGACAGGATTTACCCGTGCGAAGAATGCGGGAAACATTATCATGAAAAACCTGATGGATTTCTGCATCGGCACCGTGGTGTTTTCCCTGTTGGGATATACGCTGATGATGGGGGAGGACACTTTCTTCGGCCTCATCGGCAAACCGAATCTCCAGCTGTTCACACACTATAAGGAGTTCATCGCCTCTCCGGAAGAGGGCTTCACCGGCGCAAGCACTTTCGTGTTTAACCTTGTGTTCTGCGCCACGACCGCGACGATCGTCTCCGGCGCAATGGCGGAGCGCACGAAGTTTTCCGCGTACTGTATCTATTCCGGCATTATCAGCCTTGTGGTATACCCCATCGAGGCGCACTGGATCTGGGGCGGCGGCTGGCTCAGCAAGCTCGGCTTTCACGATTACGCGGGCTCCTGCGCGATCCATATGGTGGGCGGCATCGCAGCCTTGATCGGCGCCATCCTGCTGGGCGCGAGAATCGGAAAATATGTGAAGGGCCCGGACGGCAAGGTCGTCAAGATCAACGCCATTCCCGGCCACTCGATCCCGCTCGGAGCCCTGGGCGTGTTTATCCTCTGGCTCGGCTGGTACGGGTTCAACGGTGCGGCGGCGACTTCTCCCTCGGAGCTCTCGTCCATCTTCCTCACGACGACCATCGCCCCGGCTGTCGCTACCTGCACCACCATGATCTACACCTGGAAGAAGAACGGGAAACCGGATGTGTCCATGTGCCTCAACGCCTCTCTCGCGGGCCTTGTTGCCATTACGGCGGGCTGTGACGCGATGGACGCTCTGGGCGCAATCATCGTGGGCATTGTTTCGGGCATCCTGGTCGTTGTGGTTGTGGAAACTCTGGATCTGAAGCTGCATGTCGATGATCCTGTCGGCGCTGTGGGTGTCCATATGGCAAACGGCATGTGGGGTACGCTTGCAGTCGGCCTGCTCGCAAATCCCGATGCTCCTGCCGGATTGAAGGGACTTTTCTATACCGGCTCTTTTACACAGCTCGGCATCCAGACGCTGGGACTTGTGACAGTCGCTGTTTATACGACGGTATTGCTGTTTATTACCTTCAGACTCATTGAAAAGACAAACGGCCTTCGTGCCGATCCCGCGGATGAACTGATCGGCCTGGACGTGAGTGAACATGGTTTGCCCAGCGCTTATGCGGACTTCGTGCCCGCTGTGAACAAATACGCGGAGTATGGCGTGACCGGCACGGACAGCGTCGTAACCGGGACTGTTCCTCCGGCAGAGGCCATTCCGGTCAGGCGTGAGACCGCTTTGCGCCCGGACAGCCACAAGTTTACCAAGGTTGAAATCGTCTTCAAGGAAGAAAAGCTCTATGCCCTCAAGGATGCCATGAGCAGGCTCGGCATCACCGGCATGACAGTTTCGCACGTCATGGGCTACGGCATCCAGAAGGGGCAGGTAGAATATTATCGCGGCGTCGCGGTGGAGACCGACCTGCGGCCCAAAGTGCAGGTGGATATTGTGGTCAGCGCCATCCCGGTGCGTGATGTGATCGAAACCGCCAAGAAGGTGCTGTACACCGGCCATATCGGTGACGGCAAGATCTTTGTCTACGATGTGGAGAACGTCGTGAAGGTGCGCACCGGTGAAGAAGGATATGACGCCCTGCAGGATGTGGAATAAGGATTTCCTGCGCGCGTATCAATACAACAGATAGGAGAATCATCATGTGTTCGATTATGGGCTTCACGTCCGGTACATTGACGCCGGAGCAATTCATGCCGTTTTTTGAGCGCACGGTCTCCCGCGGCCCGGATATGAGCCGCGTGGAGCAGGCCGGGAGAGGGTATCTCTGTTTCCATCGCCTCGCCATCATGGGCCTGCATGAGGAAGGAATGCAGCCCTTTCATCTCAAGGGAGATATGTGCGTCTGCAACGGTGAGCTGTACCTCTTCCGGCCGCTGAAAAAAGAGCTGGAGGATGAGGGCTATGTCTTTCAGAGCGATTCCGACTGCGAGATCATCCTGCCGCTTTACCACAGGTACGGGGTTGAGATGTTCAAAAAGTTGGACGCGGAGTTTGCCATGATCCTCTATGATGCCGAAACGGACAGCTTCATCGCCGCCCGCGACCCGATCGGTATTCGCCCGCTGTTTTATGGAGAGCTCTCCGACGGCAGCATGGTCTTTGCAAGTGAGGCCAAGAACCTGGTGGGGCTCTGCGCCGAGATCAAACCCTTCCCTCCGGGACACTACTGGAAGGATGGAGAATTTGTCCGCTATGCCGACCTCACCACGGTCGATTCCTATATCGACGGGGATCTGGACGAGATCTGCGCCGGGATCCGCGAAAAGCTGATCCTCGGCGTGGACAAGCGCCTGGACGCGGACGCGCCCCTGGGCTTTCTGCTCTCGGGCGGGCTGGACTCCAGCCTCGTCTGCGCCATCTCCGCCAAGATTCTGGGAAAGCATGTGCGCACCTTTGCCATCGGCATGGATGTGGACGCCATCGACCTCAAGTACGCCCGCACGGCGGCGGACTTCATCGGGGCCGAACACACGGAGGTGTACATGACCCGGCAGCAGGTGCTGGATTCTCTGGAGGAGGTCATCGCCGCTCTCGGCACCTGGGACATCACCACGATCCGCGCCAGCATGGGCATGTACATCTGCTGCAAGGCAATCCACGAACAGACGGATGTGCGCGTCCTGCTGACCGGGGAGATCAGCGACGAACTCTTCGGCTACAAGTACACAGACTATGCGCCGAGCCCGGAAGAATTCCAGCGGGAGGCGAAGAAACGCATTGATGAAATCTACATGTACGATGTGCTGCGCGCCGACCGCTGCATCTCGGTAAACTCTCTGGAAGCCCGCGTCCCCTTCGGCGACCTGGAGTTTGTAAAATACGTCATGTCCATCGACCCTAAACTCAAGATGAACCGCTACGACATGGGAAAATACCTGCTGCGCCACGCGTTCGAAAAGGATCATCTGCTGCCCGACGAGATCCTGTGGCGCCAGAAGGCGGCCTTCTCCGACGCGGTGGGCCACTCGATGGTCGACGATCTGAAGGCCTACGCCGAGAGTCTGTACACCGACGAGGAATTTGAACGGAAACGGATGGCCTATGACTATGGCCGTCCCTTCACCAAGGAGAGTCTCCTGTACCGTGAAATCTTCGAGAAATACTACCCCGGTCAGGCGGAAATGATCGCGGACTTCTGGATGCCGAACAAGAGCTGGCCGGGCTGCGACGTGAACGATCCCTCCGCCCGTGTCCTTGCAAACTACGGCGCAAGCGGAACCTGAGCGGGAATGGAGATGCTGAAACATGAGACGTGATTGGAAAGCCGAGTACGAAAAACGTGTAACCTGGATTCGTGCGCTCCTTGCACGCAGCGGTGCAAAAGGAATTGTCTACGGAAATTCCGGCGGCAAGGACAGTGCTTTGACAGGTATTCTCTGCAAAGGGGCCTGTCAGGATACTGTGGGATTGATCATGCCCTGCGCCTCAAAACGCAACTTCGGCCAGGACACAGAGGATGGTCTTGCCGTCGCAAAGCAGTATGGCATCGAAACGCGCACAATAGATCTGACTTCCGTTCGGGAACAGGAGGTAAAAGCTCTGGAAACGGCAACTTCTCTGACAGAACTTGCCCTTGCAAATATTGCGCCCAGGCTTCGCATGACGACACTTTATGCAGTGGCGGCATCAGAAAATCGTATTGTCGCCGGCACAGGCAATCGCAGCGAAGCATACATGGGTTATTTCACAAAATGGGGAGACGGCGCATATGACTTTAATCCGATCGGGGATCTGACAGTCACAGAGATTTTTGCGTTTCTTACCTATCTGGGAGCTCCGCAGCAAATCATCGACAAGGCTCCGTCAGCCGGACTGTTTGACGGTCAGACCGATGAAGCGGAAATGGGCATCAGTTACCGGGTGATCGACCAGTATCTGCTGAATGGTCAGGCGGATAAAAGTGAGCTTGCAACCATGCGCCGCTTCCACGAGCGGAGCGAACATAAACGCCAGCCGATCCCGATTTATAAGGGAGAATAACATGCACGACAGTTATCAAAACCCGCTTTGTACCCGCTATGCCGGGAAAGACATGCAGCGGATCTTCTCCGATCAGCAAAAGTTTTCCACATGGAGAAAGCTCTGGCTCGCTCTGGCAGAGAGTGAGCAGACCCTTGGCCTGCCCATCACGGACGCGCAGCTTGACGAGATGCGCCTTCATCTGGACGACATCGACTATGACCTCGCGGCCAGGAAAGAAAAGGAGCTCCGCCATGACGTGATGGCGCATGTGCACACCTTTGCCGCTGTCTGCCCGAAGGCCGCGCCGATCATCCATCTGGGCGCCACCTCCTGCTATGTGGGAGACAATACGGACGTTCTCAATCAGCGCGACGCGCTGCTGCTCATTCGCCGCAAGCTTCTGTCCGTCATGCGGACGCTTGCAGATTTCGCAGGAAAATACAGGGATCTCCCGACCCTTGCCTTTACCCACTTTCAGGCAGCCCAGCCCACGACTGTGGGAAAACGCGCCTGCCTCTGGCTTCAGGATCTGGAGATGGATCTCAAACAGCTGGGTTTTGCTTTATCCCAGCTGCGGCTTCTGGGCTGCAAGGGCACGACCGGAACGGCGGCGAGTTTCCTGAGACTCTTTGACGGGGACGAAGAAAAGGTGCTGGAGCTTGAGCGCATAATCGCGGAGAAGATGGGCTTTACCGCCTGCCAGCAGATAAGCGGGCAGACCTATTCTCGAAAGCAGGATTTCGCTGTGCTGCAGGTCCTCAGCGGCATTGCCCAGAGCGCCTGCAAATTTGCCGGAGACATCCGGCTGCTGAGCCATCTCAGGGAGCTGGAAGAACCCTTTGAAAGCGGACAGATCGGCTCGTCTGCCATGGCCTATAAGCGAAACCCCATGCGCAGTGAACGCATTGCGGCGCTTTCCCGATATGTGATGTGCGACCTTCAAAACGCGGCATTTACGGCGTCTTCCCAGTGGCTGGAACGCACGCTGGATGATTCCGCCAACCGCCGCATCGCCATCCCGGAGGCGTTTCTGGCCTGCGACGGGATTTTGAATTTGTACGAAAATATCGTCTCCGGCCTGCGCCTGTTCCCGGCGATGATGCAAAAGCATCTCCGGGAGGAGCTGCCCTTTCTTGCCACCGAGAATATCCTGATGGTCTGCGTGAAGGAGAAAAACGGAGACCGACAGCTCCTGCATGAACGCCTTCGCATCCATTCGATCGCCGCGGCAGAGCAGGTCAAGGTGTATGGCAGGGACAATGATCTGCTGCAGCGGATCGCGGAGGATCCGGCGTTTGGCCTGACAGCGGAAAAACTGGAAGCACTTGCGGAGCCGTCGGCCTTTACCGGTATGGCTGGATCGCAGTGCGCGCGTTATCTCCATGACGTAATCAAACCGATACTGGAACAAAATCGGGCAAACATTCAGAAAGCAGACAAGATCAATGTGTGAGAGGAGAAAAACATGCTGACATCTGTAGTAGGAACAAACTGGGGCGATGAGGGAAAGGGCCGTATGGTCGACATGCTCAGCGAGGTGTATGATGTCGTTGTGCGCTATCAGGGCGGCAACAACGCCGGGCACACGGTTGTGAATGAATACGGAAAGACGGTGCTGAATCTGCTGCCCTCCGGCATCATGCGGAAGAATACCGCAAATATCCTCGGCCCCGGCATGGTCGTTGACCTTGAACACCTCTCCAAGGAGACCGACGCGCTTCGGAGGCGCGGTGTTCCGATCGGCCCGGAGAATCTGATCCTCAGCTCCCGTGCGACGATCTGCCTGCCTTATCATCGGCTGCTGGACATATTGGAAGAGGAACGCCTCGGCAGCAAAAGCTTTGGCTCCACCCGGCGGGGGATTTCGCCGGTGTATGCGGACAAGTATATGAAAAAGACCCTCCGCATGGGCGACCTGCTCTATCCAAATACACTTAGGAAAAAGGTTGAGGATCTTCTGGAATGGAAGAACCTCACCATCGAGAACGGCTATGGGCATGACCCAATCAAAAGCAATGAGATCATGGAGTGGCTCATTGCCTACGGAAAGCCTTTTGTGTCATATGTCCAGGATACCGGGCTCTATCTGCAAAACGCAATAGACAGAGGAAAATCTGTCCTGTTTGAAGCGCAGCTCGGCGCTTTGCGGGATATAGACTTCGGCATCTATCCCTTTACCTCCGCATCCTCAACGCTCGCAGCCTATGCCCCCATCGGCGCGGGAGTGCCCTTTGCGCGTCTGGATCAGGTGATCGGGATCATGAAAGCGTATTCCAGCTGTGTCGGCGCAGGCCCCTTTCCCTGTGAGCTTTTCGGGGAAGAGGGGAGTGCATTGCGGGAAGCCGGGGCAGAATACGGCGCCGCCACCGGCAGACCGCGCAGAGTCGGCGGCTTCGACGTTGTCGCATCTCGCTACGGAACCAGGATGCAGGGATGCACCGCTCTTGCACTGACGAAGCTGGACGTGCTGTCCTATATGGAAAAAATCCCGGTCTGCGTTGCCTACGATGTGAGAGGCGAGCGCGTTGAGGACTTTCCCACGGTGATCGATGACCTGAATGCAGCGAAACCGATTTACGAATATCTGCCCGGTTTTCACTGTGATATCAGAACCTGCCGCCATCTTGAAGATCTGCCTCAGGCAGCACGGAACTATATTGCCTTCGTAGAATCCGCCGTGGGCTGCCCGATCCGCTATGTCTCCGTCGGTGCAGAAAGGGACGCAATTATTGTCACATGATGTCAGAGATTATTTTTGAGTAAGTATAGATAACGAATATAAGTTAAAAAGCACAAAAACGCCCGCCGACTGCTTATCTTTTTCAAAGCAGCCGACGGGCGTAAACTATGCAAAGACGCGGGCAACGACGTCCTTAAGCGGGACAAATGGGTCAGACCAGTAGCGGGAGTCCAGAGAATTATCCACATTGTCTCCCAGTACAAAGAAGCTGTCTTCCGGGACGGTACAGCTTTTCTCATTTATAATGACGGTGTCGCCGCCGCAGGCGGCTATGCGCTTGACCAGAAGCTTGCCGTCATGCTCAAACACAATAATGTCCCCTGTCTTCAGCTTATTGAAATGACAATAGCCGAAGATAATGCTGCCGCGCTTGAGTGTGGGCTCCATGGATGAGCTGGGGACATAGCCCCAGAAAAACACATACTTGAAGGCGGTGACACAGATCGCCAGTGTCAGAAGGGGAACCAGAAGCCGAGCCGCGTATTTCAAACGAGGCCTCCTTCAGCATAGGCCGCGTATTCCGGGAGTTTCCGGATATACGCGCGCGTCCGAGAGGCGAGCGTGCGCACGGCATTGGCCGGCAGCTGCAGCTGAACCCCGATCTCTTTACTGGTGTATCCGTGAGCTTTGAGGATCAGCACCTGCATGCCTTTCCGGATCCCGGCCGGCGCATCCCTGGATAAACGCCGCTGCAGCTCTTCAAGTTCAAGGCGTGAATTAGAGGATGCAAATTCACTTGCTGTGGGATGTGTATCAGATAAATCCTCCGTCGGCGCCTCGTGCATCACATAACGATTGCCGAGCACCAGGGCATCGCAGATTTCATTCCAGATCAGACGGTAGGCGAAGGTGGAGAAGCAGCCGGTCTTTTTATCTTCGGCAACAGCCTTGCAAAGACCGACGCAGCCGATCTGAAACAGATCCTCATGTGTGTAGACTCCAAGCGCGGAGCTCCCGCGCAGTTTGTCCTTGAGGACCTTGCCGATCAGACCCATGTTTGCTTCAACCTGCAGTCTCTGCTCTTCGGATAGTGTCATGTTGTTTTCCTCCTCTCCAGTAAGAGATGTGCTGGCTCTTCAACAGCCTTTTGGCCTCGTCAATGATGAGCCTGCAGTTGTATTCACCCATGAACCCTATATGGGCCATGCTCTCAGGCATCCCGGTCAGAACCGAGAGCCAGTTATATGCCTCGCCCTTGGACATGAGCCCGGACTCATACAGGCGATTGAAAAACCTGTGCGCCTGATTGCGCAGCCGCCGGAGCGAAGGATCGGCCAGTGTGCCGATCGGCTTCTTTGTTACCTTATTGGCCCGCACATAGGCATTACAGGCAGGGTAGCGGGAGCAGACAAAAAGCATCGCACGCTTCGCGTTTTCCTTATAGATCCCGTCTGCAGTGCGGTAGATCACAGAGCTGCCGCAGTAGGGACAGTGCATGCGTCTGCGCCTGGCAGTCTTTTTTTGCTTCACTTTTTTGTTTTTCACTTTTCCCTCCGTTAAAGAAAAAGCCGCAGAGGCGCAAAAGCAAACAGAGCCATCAGACCGGGACGAAACCCGGTTGATGACTCTGTAAGCGTTATTGTGCCCTTACGGCTTTGAACAAGAGACCCACGACATTGTAGACGTCATTCTTCATGCGTCCGTAACGATTTCTCCTTCCACTTGAAGGAGTCTGACTCCGGGAGCTCTTCCGAAGTATCGAGAGCCTGGACGCAGGTCTCTTTTCATCCTCATAATACTATTAAAAGTGTTGAAAGTCAATGAAATTTGTGAAGATCAGTAACAAATCGGCGGTTTCAACAAGAAGAAATATCCATCTCAGTCTGAGGAAGCCTTATTCGTCATAATCATCAAAATCATCGTCGTCCGAGCTCTTGGGCGACGCAAGCTTCAGGCAGATCAGCACCGCGATGCAAACGAGCAAACCGGCAATGAGGATGAGCAGGTAGTCCATTGGGACGGCAGGAAAAGCATCCTCTTCCTCATAATAAACGATCTCCTCGACAGGCTGCTCGTAGCTTGTAGGCTCCGGAACGTACTCTTCCGGAACTGGCTGAACCGGCAGGGGAGTGCTCTGAACTGTTTGAACCGGATTATCAGGATATATCTGAGTGCCTGGGGTGGTCGGTACTCCGGATTCGACATGCGTGACCGGCGCAACCTGGGCAGCCGGCTGGTAATCAGGCAAATTGGATGTGCTCATCGGCGGAGAAGTGATCTCCGGTTGAGGGATATAGCCCTGTGTCGTCATGCCGGTAGCGACACTGGACAGAATATAATGGCTGCTCCCGCCGATCTCCAGACGCAGGACACCGTCTTCTCCGACTTGGATCAGGCCGGGATAGATCCCAGTATCCGTGCGGAACTGAAACTCCGTTCCTGCAAAGGCAGGCCCCAGCTGAACCTCCAGATACGACGGACTTACAACCTGAATCTCACTGCCGTCGGTATCGGCATAAGCAGGCGGAGAGTGGAGAAAGTGAAAAACAAACAGAAGCGCAAGGGGCAGAAAAAGGCTTTGGAATTTTCTTTTCAAGTTATCCTCCTGCAAAGAAGATTAGCAAAATATATATTGAAATATACTCATAATAATGCTAATATGAGTGTAGGAAAGGGGTGTTGAGTATGCCGAGTATTCGACCAATCTCGGATTTGCGGAATAACGCCAATGAAATCTCGGATTTTTGCCGCCAGACCAGAGAGCCCGTCTTCATAACCCGTAACGGTACAGGAGACATGGTCGTCATGAATCTGGAGGAGTACGAGCGCCAGATGGCTACCATCGATCTCTACGGCAAGCTCGCCATCGCCGAGCAGCAGATTGCCGACGGAGCGGAAGGTGAAGATTTCGCTGCCGTTGCCAAAGAGATGCGGGGACGTGTTCATGGCGTATAAGGTGAAGATTTATCCGGCCGCCAGGCAGGATCTGTCAGACATCGTGGATTATCTGAATACCCTGTCCCAGGAAGCGGCGCTGAAGTATTATGACCGCCTCACGGAGGAGATCCTGAGCCTTCGGGAGATGCCGGAGCGCTGTCCGCGTCCGCGGGATCTTGCCCTTGCGGCAAAGGGGTACAGATACCTCATCGTAGGCAACTATCTGGTTTTCTATGTGGTGTCCGGAGATACGGTACAGATCAGAAGGATCCTGTATGGCCGCAGGGATTATAAGCTGCTATTGTAAAGATTCGGCGCCCGTGTTTGCGGGCGCTGCTTCTTTTACCCTCTCACAGAAGACAAGATAACGGTACAATCCGCCGGAGGCATAGGGATGACAGGTGAGCAGCGTTACCAGATCCCGGTCCTTCTGGATCAGGATGGCGTTTACATCGTTGGGGTTGATGATCTTTATATCCACAACCTTGTAAGTCAGGGTCTCCCAAAGATTCGTTATGTAAACCTCATCCCCATATTGAAGCAGCTCTATATCCAGAAAGTACTTATACCCGTTCCAGCTCCTGTGCCCGGCGATCACGCTGTTGCAGCTTTCGCCGCCGATCGGGATGCTGGTCTGCGCGAGGACACTTGCGCCGTTTGACATGTTTTCGTAGCTGGCACCGAGGTACAGGGGCATCTCCAGATCCATCCTGGGGATGCGGATCACGCCGAAGACCTGATCGGGGAGACCGTATGCCGTGAGATCAAAGTAGGAATCCTGGTATGCCTCCCGGCTGTTGAGGCCGGACTGCTTCGTAGTATCGAGCCATTTGTTGTAATCCCGCATATCCAGATAGAGATTCTCGTAGGGGATGGGTACATGATCGTTCGGATTCGTGCGCTGTGGTTCCTGCTCCTTTTTAACGCTCTTTGCCTGTTCGTAAAAGGCCTGTGTGTCCTCCTTCATCTGGCGTGTTTTCTGGGCGCTGTAGATCAGGGGTGTCAGAGCATAGTAGGCGCTCAAAGCTGCAAGGATCATAAGCAGCACCAGAAGGAATGCTTTAATATACTTCGTGGCGGCCTCTCTTCCTGCCGAACGGACGGCGGTACGCTCTGCCGAGGCGGAAAAGGATCAGGCCGCGCAGGGTCAGAACAACGATCACCAGAGTGACGATAACAAGCAGCGCGAGGAATACACCGCGGAGATAGGCATTGAGCCAGGTCGAGCCCGCGGGCGTATCCGGAATCTGCGAAGCGGTCATTTCCACAAGCTCGTCGGGAGCCGCGTATTCCACGCGCTCACCCCGTACAAGGAGGCGGTGGGTGTTGACGCCCAGCGGCGTGCAGGTGATGAGTGTGCAGTAATCATGCTGCCCTTCGATCAGAAGACGGGAAGTATCCTCAGGCAGCACGGTGAAAAGCTCCTTTACCCGGTAAGCCAGCGTATCGTTCAGAACATGGATAAAGAACATGTCTCCGACCTCGAGCTTATCCAAATCCGAGAAGAGCTTGTCCTTTGCAAGACCGGAATGTCCGGTGAGGATGCAGTGGGTGGCCTCGCCGCCGACCGGGAGAGCTGAGCCCAGCAGATGTCCGACACCACGGTTCAGGGAATCATCCCCAGCCCCATGATAGATCGGGAGATTGACAGAGATCTTCGGGATCTCCACATAGGCCATGATCCCGTCCTGATGGACATTCAGCAGCTGCTCATAGCTTGCGGAGGCATACTCCACCGCCTCCTTGGAAAAGCTCATCCCGGTTACGCTGCGCAGGGAGGCGTTATACGCCCTCGCTGCCTGCATGGCGTTTTCCAGAGCCGTGTTGTCCATCTGGCTTATTGCTTCGGTATACTCGGTTTCGATCAGACTCCGGTTTCTTTCGGTATAGGCGTTTGCTAAAAGGGGATAGAGCGTGATGCCGACGGCCAGCAGGACAGCCACGGCTAGGAGTGCGAATTGGACGGTTCTTTTCATGCGATCCTCCTGAAGAAAGCGGAGAGGCCCGAAAGCCTCTCCGCTACAAGATTATTTAATTGTCTTTGGCAGTCTTCTTCCTGCTCAGAAGCACGATGCCGAACACGGCCAGAGCCAGGCCGGAAAGTCCGATGATGGGGAACCAATAGGAACCGTGACCGCCGGTCTGGGGCAGATCAAAGCCCTTCGTGTTCACGCAGACGAAGGGAACAAATGCATTGCCGGACTCACCGTCGGGCTTCATGTTCACCTGATTGCCGTCAACGGTTGCCGCCGCGGTGAGCGGCTTATGTTCCAGATGCTTCTGGGGCATGTTTTTATATAGGCCGGGATTGACAGAGGCATAGCGGGGATCGTTCTGGATGAGGCCGAGCGCGTCGGTAGAATAGATATCGCAGACGGCCGCGGCTTCGGTATCTGCAATGACCATCTTAACGCTGTTCTTGAGCAGGGAATAGCCGTTGCTGGTCGTGACCTCGGTGATCGAGTAGGTGTCATCCTCCAGCCCCTTGATAATCAGCTTGCCGGAGGCGTCCGGGACAAAGCGGGTGGCGGAGGTCGCCTCGGCAGCATGGCCGACTGCATACCAGACCTTTTCCGTGGTGTTGAAGGCGGCGGTCACAAAGCAGTTGTCCGTATCGTTGTGGATGACAAAGGCAACCTTGGAGAAATCTCCCTGGCCGTCGGAGAAGCGTTTGACCGCGTCGATGCCGTAGACATAGAGATGGCAGTCGTCCACAAGGGTGTCATAGTAGCTGGTGTTGCTGCGTTTCCACTGGAGCGCGACGGCATTGCTGTTGCCGGCGTCACCGTAGCTCACGGTATTGTCCGAATTGAGCTTTGCCTGGTAGGTGATGCGCATTGTGCAGTCGGAGTAACCGGAATTGACCATGTCATTGCCGGTGTAGACCGCATTGCTGCTGTTTATATCCGCAAGGCCGGCTGCCGTCATGGAGATCGTCATCACGTTCTTCCCGTCGGCTCCGGTATTGTATGCGACCGTGAATTTCCCGCTGTTTTCGTCCCAGGAGCAGATATGGTCGGTGCAATTGGCGTCCTTGAAGAACTCGATCAGAACGTCGTTCTTCATATAGCTGATGCCCTTGGACAGGGTATCCACAAAGGTGTACTCGCTCAGGTAGCTTGCCTGCGAGGTGATGCTCGGGAGGGTGGAGATGATCTGGTAGTCGATCAGGTCGCCGCCGGAAGCGGTCGCGGTATGGGCGTAGCCGTCGGTAATATCCGAGGTGCTGCCGTGGTTCTTTCCGGTGTCGATTCTGGCTTCGCGCAGGGTTTTCTCCAGACTGGGGATGCCGGTCAGGTTTTTGGGATACAGCGTCACATCGTACAGCCAGGCATCGCCGCCATTTTCAGCGTTCGAGCCGTTGACGGCCGTCATGGGCAGGGAGACCAGGAAGGGATCGGTCGTGTCGATCACAGATTCAGGAACGCGGGTCTCAACGAGCAGGTACAGGCCGAGGGGCAGACTATCTGCTGCGGTATGGCCGTAAGCATCGGTTTCCGCCATGGCGGTGCCGCCGCAGGTGTGGATATACTGTTCCAGAGCGTTCTTGACAGCGGTGGAATTGTCCGCGAGAGCAGTCTGAAGACCGGAGATCAGCTTGTCCGACTGATAGTAATACATAGACTGGCCGCCGGTAGTCTCATCCGCGGGCTTGTACCGATCCTCCGTCGTAAGACCGAGAATGGCAAGGAAGACGTTGCTTTTCTCCGAAGGTTCGATCCCATAGAGCAGCTCCGTATTGGTTGTGCCTTCCTCAGACTTGGTGTAGGTGTGGATATCCGCAACCTTCAGGTAAGTGAACTCAACGCCCGGCACGGCGTAACCGTAGGCAGTACCGTTTGCATTGAGAGAGGATACCCGGCTGGGATTGCCGAGGATGGCTTCAACACCGTCCTTATCCTTGACACCGGTGCTGACATAGGAGGAATCCCAGATGCCGTCCTTCTCAGCCGAGGTGAGGTCATACTTGAAGAGGCTCAGACTGCCGGTTTTGGTGGTGTCGATCGTGGCCTCGGGAACCGGTGCTGCCGAGGCAGTGATGGGAATGGAGCAGAGAATGGCGAGGGACATGATGAGTGCGAGGGCTTTTTTAAGAGTTTTCATAGGCGTTTCTCCTTAAAAATAAACAAGTATTGAAAAAGGGCTGCTCAAAAGAACAGCCCGATGGGGAAGAGCCTGAAGCCGTGACCTCCGGTTTCAGGCAGACGGTAGATGGGATTGTCTGTTGCGGTTATATACAGGGAATACGTATAGACAGTGCCGTCAACAGTCTCGGAATCCGCGATATTCGCATCGGAAACGGCGACGGGAAGCGTGCCGACATACAGAGGCTCTGCCATCAGGGAATAACCCTGCGGCGCCCGCGTCTCGGTTACACGGTAGATGGTGCTGCCGTCAGCGCGGAGCCCGGTGAAGACAGCCTTACCGTCGGTACCGGAAACGAGCTGGCCGTTTGTCAGACCGAAGCTGGTGCAGCCGCCGAGGGTGACGGCATCACCGGATGCGCGGCTTGTGACCGGCGTCCAGGTTTTCCCGTTATCCTGAGAATACTCCAGCAGGAACAGGGCATTGCTCAGGGGCTGACCCTGGTGATCCTGCTTCAGTACCTGCAGGGTGCCTTCGCGGCGGCGGTTTTCGTGCGTCTTTACAACGGCAGACTCGGTTTCCGTGACCGCAAGGGGATATTTGCCTTCATCCAGGACAAAGCCTTTGGGGGCGGCAAACTCCTGATAGTAATAGCCGCTGCCATAAGGAATGCCCTCAAAGAGGAGCTCACCGGCGTCGTTCGTATAGCCTTCACTGAGCTGCGTGCCGTCCTGACTGAAGAGCCTGTAACCGGCTCCGGAGAGAGGCGTATTCTCACCGGCTGCCTTCTTGATGATCTTCAGACTGCCGATGACAGGATCATTGGTCACAGATACTTCGACTGTCTGGCCGTTCTGCGTGATGCTTACAGGAATACTTTCGGCCTTGAGCGCATACCCAGAAACGGTCTGAGTCTCTTTGAGAGAGTAGGAACCGAGAGGCAGGTTATCCAGAAGCAGTGTGCCGTCAGACCCAGTCGTGCCACTTGCAGCGACGGCCCCGGACTGATCCAGAAGCTCAAACTGCACGCCGGGCAGCGCATACCCGGTATCCGACGCGGTCTTGCGGATGAGAACGTTTCCGCGCGCTCTGGCATTGGTGAGATTCTTCGTCACGGTCTGATCGGCCTGCGTAAGCTCAACGGCAACAGGGGTGCTGTCGAGCACATAGCCGTCAACGGTCGCCGTTTCGATCAGCTGATAGCTCCCAAGAGGCACATCGTTAAAGGAAAGATTGCCGTTGGAGTCGGTATCGCCCTCTTTGACGGTGCTGCCGTTTGTATCGACAAGCTTGAAATGCACGCTGGCCAGAGCTGCACCGCTGGCGGCGTCGGTCTTTGTGACAGCGATGCTGCCGACAGCGGGAGCGTTTACAAAGGTCTTGCTCACAGTCTGGCCGCCGGTCGTTATTTCAACAGTGACCGGGGTGGAATCCAGAACATAGCCACTCGGCGCTGCGGACTCGGCCAGATAATATGTCCCGATGGGGATCCCGCTGAAAATCAGCGTACCGTCAGATCCGGTATCTCCCTCTTTGACAAGATTCCCGGATGCGTCTGTGAGCTTGAAGTGGGCGCCTGCCAGAGCGGCTCCGGTCACGGAGTCGGTCTTGAGGATGGAGACGCTGCCGGTACTGTGGGAGTTGGTGATCGTTTTGGTTATGAGATCACCGTTCTGGGTCAGATCGATCTGTATCGGCGTATCGTCGAGCTCATAACCTGCGGGAGCAGAGGTCTCCTTGAGGAAATATGTCCCAAGCGGAAGGGAGGCAAAGAGCACCTTGCCGTCCTTGTCGGTGTCGCCCTCGTTTACTTTGATACCTGCCGCATCTGTGAGGATGAAATGGACGCCGGGGAGGGGGACACCGTGCTCATCGGTCTTGATGACACGGATATGCGCATAGGCGGTGTGGTTCGTGAAAGTGATCTCTTCGACAGCGCCCGCGTACCCGACCCTGGCCGACATGAGGGAGTGGAAGGGAATGTAACCGGGAAGCTCCGAGGTCTCGGCATAGAAATAGTTGCCGACAGGGAGATTTTCAAAGAGAACGACGCCGTTTTCATCCGTTGTGCCGGTGCGAAGCTCGTTCTTGTTTTCATCGTAGAGCGTGAAAACGACCCCGCTGAGGACCTCTCCCTTGTCATTCTGCTTGGTGATCTTGATGGAACCGCGTGCAGGTTTGTTCAGAGCTGTTCTGGTAACCACCTGCCCATTTGCAGAAAAGAGGATCTGCTCGGCGCTGCCGGTGGGGACATAGCCGTCAGGGGCTTTTGTCTCCTGATAGTTGTAGTATCCGAGCGGGAGGCCGGGGAAAACAACCATGCCTGTCTCATCTGTCGTGCCTTTGGCGACCTCGTGGAAGGACATGTCATAGACTATGAACTCTGCGCCTTTCAGCGGCGCGTTTGTCTCAGAGTCGACCTTGAGGATCTTCAAAGTGCCGGCGGATTTGTAGTTGACAACCGTCTTGGAGACGACCTGACCGTTTTCCGCGATCTGGACAGGATACTTCGTATCGTCGGCGGCATAACCCGGGATAGTAAAGCCCTCGGCATAGTAATAGGTGCCGAGCGGCAAATCGTCAAAGACCAGGATACCGTCATCGTCCGTATACCCAAACGTGAGCCTCTCCTGGTTGCTGTCATAAAGATTGAAGCCCACGCCCTTGAGCGGCGTGCCGTTTTCATCGGTCTTCAAAAGACGCAGACTGCCGCGGCCGCCATGGTTCACCACGGTCTTGGTCACAGTCTGCCCGCCGGTCGTGATGGACACCGGGATCAGCGTTGTATCCAGGATGAAGCCGGGAAGGGTCTCGGTCTCCTGAATATAGTAGTCGCCCAGTGAGAGCACGGGGAAGAACATCTCGCCGTTATCATCGGTGATACCGTTGCCGCAGACGCCTTGGGAGCTGTCCAGCAGATTAAAGCTGACGCCCTTGAGGGGGTTGCCGTTTTCATCGGTCTTGACAATCTTGAGGCTGCCCTGGCCCATGTTGTTGGTCATGGTCTTCTGCACCGTCTGTCCGGCGGAGGAGATGGACACGGGGTAGAGGGTCGAATCCTGCACATAACCGGGAAGAGCGGAGGTTTCGGCGTAATAATAGTTGCCGAGTTCGAGACCGCTGAAAATTACGACACCGGAGCCGTTGGTCGTTTTCGTGGTGATTGCCCGCTTGCTGCTGTCATACAGCGTGAAGCCGACACCGGACAAGGGATTGCCGTTGGTGTCGGTCTTGGTGATCTGGAGAGAGCCTTCCTGAGGCTGGACGGTTGCTCCGGGGGTGTTCACCTTGAGAAAACCACGTATAAAGGTCTTCTCCATGTCGTCGAGGACATAGGTCACGATCCTCTGCTGGTTTGCAGAAGACGGGGCCCAGAAAAACAGCCTCGCAGCGGGTGTTTCATCGAAGCCGTATGCGCACAGTGTATAGCTGCTGTTCGGGTAGCTGATCGGGATCTGAATGGTCAGGTTTTCGCTCTGCACCCCGGTGTGGCCGGTGATGATCTTGCCGTCCGGCATGTCATCCATCAGACTGTACTCACCGGAGATATTCTTGGTCAGGTAAGTAGTACCGGTAAAGTACTGGCCGTCCTGGACAAGGTTAATTTCCGAGGGACTGAAGGTAAGGCTGCCGTCGCTCATGGCGATGGACTGAGAGCGCGCAAGCTCGAGCAGCCAGAGAGACCAGTCAAAGAGATCCTCACAGCCGGACTTCCCGCGTATCCACTGACCGTTTACCGTCAGATTCAAATACTGCGGAACCCCGTCCGCGTGGCATTCGGCCAGCCAGAATCTGATGGCGTTGGCGGTGGCGTATCTTGCAGGCTGGTCGCCGAAACCGCCGTCATTGGCAGGATAGCCGTGGGTCAGAATTGCACGAAGACCCGCGAGTACATAATCGTCGTAGACCAGCTCGCCGTCTATACTGGTGTAGGCGGCGTTATACGGATTGTCCTTGCTGGTCTGGAGACAGTACGCTACCTCGCCGGTACTCGTGATCCAGTGTGCGGGAGTCTGCAGATCTACCCAGGTCCCGGAAGTGTTGTAGGTCTGAAAGTACGAATACATCGTGGTGGTCGAGATGACCGCGTTATCTGCATATACAGCCGGAGCAAGCAGGGAACAGAATAAAAGGACAGCGCAGAAGAGAGAGAACACTCTTCTGCGCAAAGGTGTTTTCATATGTTGCAAGTGTACCTCCTGAATACATTTCTGAATGAGCATGTTATTATCCTCAAGTATTACAGGAGGTGCGCGGGGGAGACGAGGAGGGGAGCGGCCATTCATGGTTTTGTCTCCTTTAAAGTTCATAGCGGGGAAGGGACGACTGAAGGTAGGCCCTGCTGAATTCGAGCAGACTCCTGGTGAGCGCTGTGCGATCAATGGGCATTTCTGCACGAAGTGCCGCAATATCTGTGGTTCTCACTGTCCGGTACTCGCTTACGATCACACCGCTGCCGATCACAAGCTGCATGTTGGCCACAACGGCGAAGCTGCCGTCGGTGAGCATCCAGAGCTCAAGCAGCCGGACAGCGCCGTGATCCCTGTCGGAATACGGGGCAAGCCGTGAATACAGCAGTGTCGCCCGGACAGGGAACAGTTCCGTACTGCGGTAGTCCCGTCCAATATCGTGTGCACTGTTGATGCGGTAGACAAAGACCGTTTCTGCGCGATGCCGTATTGCCTGCATCAGAGCGGTAAAGTCCATCTGCTCCATCAGGGAGAGATGCTCCAGATCAAAGGATGTGGCATTTTCCAGAAGCTCGCGGATGTTCTGTTCAAATTGCTGGGCCTTGTTCATGATTTAACCTCCAGTTTTTCCTTATTTCTTGCTCAGAAGGGCGCAATAGCCTTTCTGCGCGTCGGCCATGCATCGATCCATAAAACGCTGAAGCTGTACGGAGGAAAGATCCTCAAACAGCCAGTGTGTTGCGCGAAAACAATAGCAGCCAACGTCCAGATTGAGGGAGTGGCTGCCGAGAATGCTGCTTATATTCGCCCGGTTGAGGGACCGGTATGTGTTCACCGTCGCCTTTGACGTAAAGGGTCTGCAGAATGAGAAGACCATGAGCGGGTGCAGATGAGAAAAGCCTACGATCAGGTAGAAGCCGCCATAGTATCCGCTCAGCGTGCCGTCTTCCTCTGCTCCCAGACCCAGTTGGGCTTGAATGAGCGAGCGGGCATTATCCACATGTATGTGGTGATGAAGGATTTCGTCATCGGTCAGATTGAAAATAGTATCTTTCATGGCTTATTGAGGAAGGGCGATATGCGTGATGACGCCCCATATCCGGTTGGTGTCCTGACTGATGCCGAGAATCTTGACGGTAGCGCGTGCGCCTCTCGGGGGACGGCCGCGCCTTGGGTAGTTGCAGAGACAGTCGATCCCGCCGTCGAGTGCTACAAAGACACCGGTGGTGTTGACCATGCTCACGGTGCCGACATAGCGGTTCCCGACAGAATACTTGCGCACAGCCTTCTCGTAGGGGTTTTCGCCCGCCTGCTTGACGGAGGCCTCCACCGTGATCTCGCTCGGACGCTGCCCCTGAATACGAAGAATACGTACAAGGACACGCTGCCCGGGCTGGAAGGCGGTCGTGGCATCCATCATCCTCTGGTAGCTAAGCTCGGCGAGCGGGACAAAGGTCTCCACACCGAAGATATCCACAAAGATTCCGGGGCGGATCACCGAGACAACACGGGCTTCGGCGCATGCGCCTGCGCGGACCCGGCGGTTTCCGTCGCGGTTTCTGGCATAATACAGGCTGCGCTTTGCCATCATTGCCTCAAGCCTGTTGCCCACAGCGACGTGGTATTTGGGATCAACGGCTTTCACGATATAATCCACTTCCGCACCGAGCCTGCGGGTGAGCATCTGATGCATTACATCCGAAGCGTAGCGGCCGCGGGAATCTTCGGGCGGACTGACGGCCATCTCAGCCGGGATGGCGACCTTATAGTCTCCGTGATAGATGACTGCCCGGGAGACCTCTTCGGTACCCGGCCCGCCTTCAACGCCCTGAATGATGCCGGAGAGGATACGTTTGCCTCTCTGGGATTCCAGCAGGTCCAGCAGATAACTGCGGTCTTTGTCGGCGTCAGTCTGGACGGTTCGTGTGAGGCCAATCGGGATGACATCGGGATTTCGCCGGGTGACTGTGACCCGGTGACTTGCACGGACAGGTGTGTCAGACCGAGTCTGCTTCTGAGCAGTGACATCGGCTTCAGAGTCAGTCCGAGGCGTGTCGGATTCAGGACTGAACTCAGTCTGGGACACATCTGGGGTTTCAGACTCAGTCTGGGACCAGTCCGGCGGAGTACCGGATGTGGCAGACAGATCAGACTCAGTTTGAGATGCGGGGAATTGCTGGGGTTCGTTTTCGTGCATTCAAGTACCTCCTGAATATTAAAAATTTTGGGGTGGCTTAGAAGAGCTGTACAGTTTCTCTCGTTTCTTTTTCGCTTTCTTCTCACCGTCAGAGCCGGATCGTTCCGATAGGGCGGCATCAGAGATTGGCATGGACGGCTGCTGAGGAAGTTCGGCTCTGCTGGGCGCATGGATCACAGGTGTGTAGTCCAGAATCGAGCAATGCTGCAGTTCCTTGGACATACGGTGCCCGGTGTAGTCCAGCTTTTTCAGCCTGAGCATATTGCAGCCGCGGATCACACAAAGCAGATCCGTGTTCGGCAGGCGCAGCACCTCATCCGGGGTAAGCAGGCGTCTTCGTCCCTGGCCTTCTGTTTGACGATACTGGGGAATCATCTGGGCAACGGCCATTGTCTGCCTTACGGTCATGGTGGACTTGATCAGAACGCTCATATCTCCGCTGCGGGCAGAAAAATACTCGGCTGTCACACCGTCGGTGCAGCCGAGCATGAGCTGAATATCGCAGTTGCCGATGATTTCGGCCCAGAGATTGTTGGCATAGCGGTTCTGAAGCTGTCCGAGACTCTGAATGGCCAGCATGACCCGGATATCTCGGGAACGAATCACGCTCAGTGTGCGCGCAAAGTCCGAGCCGTCGGCAGCGCCGCCGATGCGCCCGATGTTATTAAACTCATCCAGGATGAGATTGACAGGTACGTCGCAGGCGCCTGAAGGACGGCTGTCAGCGTATCTGGTCAGTTTAATGAAGAGGAAAGAGAAAAACAGGGAAGACAGAAACGCCATGCTGGAGTCCTGATCGCTTAATACGATATAGTAGGCGCATTTGTGCTTCGCGGGTGCGGTCAGGTCAATGTCAGACTGACTTGTGATCCGCTGTACAGCCTCATTCTGCAGGACCTGCAGACGCGTGCCGAGACCAATAATGATCCCGGATTTCACTGTCTCGCTGGCCTGTGCAAAAAGTGAGTATGGGGGACGGGCAGGATGACTCAGCGGCAGTCTGTCAAAGATCGCCGTGAGCTGCTGTTCGGTATTCTGGGTCAGCAGCCTGTAAGCTGCGCTCAGGTGCTTTTCTTCCGGATCGCGGGTTGGATCCTGATCCACATACAGAATCAGGGCCTTGAGAAGGTTTCCCTCACCGCCGTCCCAGAAATGATCGCCTTTTCCGGAGCTTGTATTGCCGATAATGACATTGGTGAGGATCTGGGCCATAAGCGTATCGCCGTTGAGATCCGCCATACAGTTCCAGGAATCACCGTGTTCGGGGTTTACCAGATTGAAAACCTTCACGTCATACCCGTTTTTGCGAAACAGCTCCGAGGTATCCGCGTAAAGCTCGCCCTTGCTGTCCGTGATGATCACAGATTCGCCGCGCTTGATGTCCTGAAACAGGGCGTTACGAATGATGGCGCGGGACTTCATTGTGCCGGATGCACCGAAAATGGCGATGTGCCGGTTGAGTCTGGTGTCCTTTGGCATACAGACTGCTTTCCCGTGGTACTCACCGAGAATGGTGCCTTCTGCCTTGTCAATCGGATTGATCTCGAGAATATCCCGCATCTCAGACTCGGTCATCCAGGATGCGGTCCCGTAGATGCCGGACTTACTGGTGTCGAAACCGCGCGGGTCTTCGCTCCCGCTGCCAAATCGGTCATGAAAGCGGATATAGAGGACGATTGCAGTGAGGATTCCCAGTATGAGCAGGACACTTTTCAGCCCGTGAATCGAGAGCAGGGCAGGGAAGCATACGCCTGGATCAAGGCTCGGTGCCTGGATTGGATCGGGACTGTTCATACCGCCAAGCTCCAGCCAGAGCGCATAGTTTGCAAGCAGCTGCGCCAGCAGGCCGGACAGATAAGCAAGAGCAGCAAGGCCGGGGATAGAAGCCGTAAGGACGATTATAAGTTTCTTCTTATCCATCCAGCAGACTCCTTGCTTTTACCTCAAGCCCCTGTTCGATCTGGTCGATGGGTATATCATAGTATTCAACAGAAGCCGGAAGGCAGCTTTGCAGAAAGCTGATCTGCTCGGGATACGCAATGACTTTGCAATGCAGCTTCGTATTCCGTATGGCATCATGAAAGCGAATCAGTCTGGCGATGTCCCCGTCAAGAAAGGAAAATAGATAGGTGTTATCCTCGAGGGCGTCATACTCAAATGTGCCCTTGTTATCTGAACGGGTATCCTCATCAAAGAGCAAATCCAGGATCTGCTCTCTCCAGTCCGGGAGCCGCATGATTGCAAGCTGTCTTACGCCGAAATCCTGCAACGGAACAAAGCAGACATGAGGATAAATGCTGTCGAACCTCTGCGGTTTCCCTTTCCAGGTGTCTTTACAGCGTATCGTGTCAAGCGCAACCGAGTAATCCTGCCCAAGAAGAACGGCGGTGTCTAACTGAGAGCATCCGGAATTGTTCCGGGCAATCTGAATCAAATCCTGCCTTGCCTTGAATTCGCCCTCACCATTCCAGCGCATGACGGTATTTCGGGTATTATAGACGGCCATACAGCTTGCGGGTGTAAACAGGGCGCCTGTATAGCGGGCATATTTGGTTTTGTTCACTGATTCAGGCTCGATTTGCTTGACATCCCTTGCCAGAAGCGCCATCGGGCGATCTATGATCAGCGCCCGACGCTGCATCTGAAGAGCCGGAAGCATCCAGGGCCTGCACTCAATGCCTGCCCGGAGGAGCATTACAGCCGTCTCGGCCACCCGATAAGAGCGCTCATGATGCGTTTTGCTGCTTGACATGCCTGAGCGGGTGAATCTGGATTCGTAGTATTCCCGTGTCCCGATCCAGTCGAGCAGGGGAAGGGCGAATCTTGACAGGCGAATGGTCGTACAGGGTGACTTGCCTGAGAGGTTGATCACCTTCACGCACAGCTTTTCACCGGTCGCAGAGTTCCGGATCACCTGAGGCTGTGTCAGCTTCTGAACCAGCCTGCCGAGCTCCTGCCTGTCTCCGAGAAGTTGCAGCGAAGTCGTCGGATACTCGCCCACAAGAGAGAGGGCGGTCACGAGACGGAAGAGATGACTGCCGGGAGAAAAGTACATCATTGCGTATCCTCTTGTATAAAGAAAAATCGGTCAATGGTTTCTCCTCTTGACCGAAAAAGTGAAGTGCCAGAGCGGCCCAATAGCCTAATTTACAGACAAAAACCACCGCTAAAAACAGGTACAGAAAATGAAGAAAATTCGGCATGGTTTTTTGCACCTGTTTTCAGACGGCCTGTCCCGCGTTTTTCGTAATTTTTTCCTCCTGTTTGAGCCAGAGAGGGAAGTCCCGCCGGGGCACGACGAAGACCTCTGTGAAGTCCTCATCGGCGGCTGCGCTGCAGTAGTAGTGAGAGCATACCGCCGGGCCGTCATCGGTCAAAACAAAGAGGGCAATGGCGTCGGCCACTGTATTGACCTCAATGTTATCGTGATCCCGCTTCCGGCGCTCAGGCCGTTTCCGGTCATATACATGGCGGAAGATGAGTACGGCATCCGCATAGTGAAGCGGTTCATGGTCGGAAAAATATCTCTGCAGAGCCGGGTAGAGGTAGGCGCGGATATAACTGCGCGACTCCATTTCCTTCTTCGGAAGCAAGGTTGGAAGATTTACATAAAACCAATTTTCCTTTGATATGGAAATCTTAACGGGAACAGCGCTGCATACTACATCCTCAACATCCTGATAGGCGCTGGGCTTGCCGGTGTAGACAGGGAGCTTGCGGGTCAACAGTGTGGTCTGCTCCGCATACCTTGCCAGACGAAGAGATACAGAATAGGCCTCTTCCAGATAGCCTTGATCGAGGAGCTGCCGGATCAGGCGCGTTTCGGCATTCAGACGGTTGATTTTCTGCTCAATCGAGGACAGCACATCAGTAAAGGAGTTGGTTGGCAGCATCCTGGAGTATCTCCTCTGAATGAAAAAGTACGTTCGGCTCATCTGCCCCCTGAAATTCGACTGTTGCGAAGAGACAGGGGGCCTTCGGAAGCCGCAATTCAGCAGCCATGGATATGTGGGGAAGGACAATGACGTATTTCAGATCCTCCTGCGGCTGAAGCAGTCGAAGAAGATTCTTCTCGCCTTCGTACAGTACGACGATCTCATATCCCATGTTCTCTTTCAGAAAGAAGAGCTGCGACGGGTAAACAGCCGGATAATGGGCCATAGGCTCCACAAAGTCTATGAATTGCAGCAGCACCCAGACCGCAAGGACAATGCGCTGATCAGGCTTTGCCAGCGGGTCAAGGGCACAGTAATAACCGTCTCCGATGTCCGCGATCCGCATGTCCCGTTTAAGGTTATCCAGAATCTTCTCCGCAGTTCTTGGCGGCTTGCGCAGCATCCGGAGAAGCTGTGTTTTAGGCAGGGCGCCATATTGAGAGAGCCATTTGATCACATGGGATTCATCTTCAAGCAGCAGATGATCACCCCCTTCTAAATAAAATAATGACTTTGGCCTCTGGACATGGTGCATCCGCGCTATGTCCAGTAGATGAGATGCGAATAAACAACGAACATTGAATGTACGTTGTATGTACGATAATTAAGTGCTCAGAAATAACGGACAATGAATGTACATTTAATGTCCGTTAGAAGAGGATCAGAGAATAACGTACATTAAATGTCCGATACCAATGATCCAGCACTCTGATAATTAAAGAGAGTTGTTTTCACTCTGACGGTCACGGAGTATCGCTTCCAGCTCAGCCCGGTCTGTCGTGATCATCTCCTGCTCCTCCTTGGAGGCCTTGATGACCACGGGGACCTTGTTATTGTTGGAGCAGATCAGTGCCTCGCCTCGTTCAAACTGGGTGATTGATCGAAGCTCGGTTTTTGTGAGCTTCAAAACCTCCTGCACCGTCTTGGCTTCATCCGGTTCCAGATTCAGAATGATCTTGTTCTTGGAGTTGTTGATGATGGCTCTGCCGTACTTGCCGTCCTCCAGACCGAAAAAGTCCGAAAGGTCCTGTGTTGCGGAGATGGCAGCGCCGCCGAAGCCGCGGATCGTTTTGAAGATCGTCAGGCAGAACTCCGCCGCCATGCGGTTGGAGTTTGCGCCGATAAGCTGCCAGATCTCGTCGATCATGATTGCTTTCTTCTTGGTGCGGTCCGCTTTTACCGTGTCCCAAACATAGTCGAGCGCGATGAACATGCCGACCGGCAGAAGCTTGCCCTTCAATTCTGAGAGATCCAGTACAATGTACTTGTTCGTCAAGTCTACGTTGGTCTGTTGATTGAAGCTCTGGGCGGAGCCGGTCACAAAGCGGCTGATGATCACCGCAAGCCGCTGGGTCATGGGATTTGTCAGCAGCTCCTCGTGCAGATCGCCGATCGTCGGCATGGTCTTGAGCCGCGGGGGAAAGCTACCTTTACTGAGATAGAGCGAGTCGTTTTCGTGGGTGATGCCGAACTTGGCATAGGTACGGATCAGCGCTTCATCGAGCATCTGCTCCTCTTCGTTGTTCATGTCCGGGATCAGAAGGGAGAAAAAGATCATCAACTGCTGGATCTTGCGGGCCAGCATCGAGTCCAGCTCACTGTAATCCAGCTCGTCGATGAGCTCCATCTCCGGGGAGATGGTCTGCCGAATCTCCATGATATTGATGCAGTGCGGGGAGCCGGGCGCGATTCGGATAAACTCGCCGCCCACCTGACGGCAGGCACGGCGAAACTCGTGGCCCTTGATCGGCGCCACAATAAAGCACTGAATCCCGCGCATCCTCATTCGTAACGCAAGAAGCTGCATGGTAAAGGTCTTTCCGGCGCCGGAGGTCCCGAGAATATTGAGATTCGCGTTCTTGTTCTTCTTGGTGTTGAACAGATCCACGATGCAGAGGGAATTATTGTGCCGGTTGATGCCCAGAAGGACACCCGCATCGTCAGACATCTCAAAACTCGTGAACATGTATGAGGAGGCCGCGCCGCTGGTCAGAACGTTGCGGCGGGATTTGCGGTCAAGCTTCGGGTCGAGCTTCAGAAAAGGCATGACCGAGGAAAAAGCCGCCTCCTGCTGGAAGCGGCAGTCACTCACGTACATATCCATAGACTTGAGCATGTCCACCATCTGCTGCTTTCTCCACATGAGCTCATCAAGGCTTTTGGCGGACACCGTCACGAAAACGGAGAGGTAAAACAGATCCTCGTTGTAGTTGGCGATGCCCTGCTTGATGTAGTAGCCCGCCTGGATGGAGTTTGTCAGCTCCTCATAGTCCGTGCTGGTATCCTGCATGCTCTTGAGCTTGGTGCGGTTGAGGCGAATGCGCTGGGCGACTTTATCTATGGTCTTGCTGCGGTTTTCCCGGTGCAGGTGTACGTCAATATCGATCCCGTCCCCGGCGTTGATGAGTGTGGACATCCACCCGGCCCTCACGCGGGAGGGGTAGCCGTTGCCGCGTATGTAAAGAAAACAGTAATAGAGCCCGTCCATAATGATGTAGTTATTATGAGTAAAGTCCACGCCGCGAGGGGAGATGAAGTGGTTTATCCGAATCTTGGGGACAGCATCGACCCCGATGACCAGGTTTCGCGCAGCCATGCTGTCCACGACAACGCGGTTTACCCTGGATTCAAAGGGCTCTTCCACACAGGAACGGCGGTTGAAGAACATGTACAGGATCTCCGCCGTAGCCTGATCGGGATCCTTGTGCTGCACAATGGTGTTGCCGCACTGCATAAAATAGGCGCGGGCATTTTGCTCCACCGTCTGGATCGTGCTGTAGACCAACCCAAAGTCCTCACTGTCGCCCCGCCGCTGCTCCTCATACTGATAAATCAGAAAGAATCGCCGGGTCAGGGCTTCACGGTTGCCCACATCTCTTACAAAGCGGATATAGCCTTCGGCCTGACGGCGGCATTCCTCGTTGGTTTCGCCCTCCAGATCCTGGCGCAGCAGCCGGACATGCCGATCGGAGTCAGCTTTCCGGGTGATGCTCTTGAACTGCAGATGCTGGGGAGAGATCTTCAGCCAGGAGGCGAAGGAGGAGATGATGTTGAACTGCTCCTCCTCCGAGCGCAGCATGAAGTTGATGGGCTCGATCTCCAGGATCTTGATGTAGCGATTGTCCGTTGTCTCAATGATCCCGTGATGGATGCTCCTGACCGGGATGAAATCCTGGACGAATTCAAGCAGCTCCGTGATGCTTTTTTGCTTTTTTCTTTTTGTGTTTCTTGAGGCGTTTCGGGTCATAGTGATAGCCGATCCTCCTGAAATGTAGTCTTCGCCGATTCAAAAAGAACCGGATGATATGGCCGAGATACTGAAGCAGAGAGTCCCCGTCGATGCCCATCAGGGAAATGACAGCCAGAGGAATGAGCGTCAGCACCATGAGCACAATGTGCATCATGGCCGGCATGGACAGCCAGAACAGCTCCGGATAGCCCACAAGGGCGAGCAGGAACACGGTTTCCACCGTGTTTCGCGTTTCCAGCATCCCGCCGAAGAGCTTGCCGGAGTCCGTATAGTTTGCGGGAATGGCGAAGACATTGTTAAATTCGTTGTTGTCTATATGCTTACCACCCCATCCTGTAGATGTATGCGGTTGTGTTGTAAGTGCCGAGGCGCAGGGCCTCCTGATGGTCGGGCACAAAGATGTCCACACGGTGGATGTTTTCTTCGATCCCGCTGCCGCCGCGGTCTTCAACGGTATACATGACGCCGTTGATCATGATCTGCGTACCGAAGGGATAATAGCTGGACATGGCCACCATGCCGCGCTGGGCATATTTGCCGCTGGCCGTGATGCCGTCGGAGTTCTCTCCGCAGCACTTGGGGCAGGGACAATAGTGGGTCACGATGACGGTGAGCTCCGAAAGCGGCTCGCCCCAGACGTCTCCACCGGATACCGGCGCGTCATAGTCCACAATGGTGAGCCTTCTGAAAACCAGGGAGCCTTCATAGTCCGGCGTGTTGAAGACAACGCCGCTGCCGGCTGTGCAGTGGACCCAAGCCCTGTTCCCACCGGCGTCATAACCGGCAAAAATCAGGACATGCTCCCAGCCTTCATCTCCCGCAAGGAAAGCGAGATCGCCGGGCAGAAGCTCGGAAGCGTCGATTCCCTCCGTGTTGGGATACTGGCCGGAGGTGCCGGCACCGATCTCCACGCCCACGGCGGTATTGTAGACCCAGGAGGTAAAGCCGCTGCAGTCAAGTCCGTAGGGCCGGATCGTGCCGGTGCTGGAGGAACCGGCAGAGGTGACGAGCCGCGGCGTGTTCCAGGCGTCGTTCCAGCCGGGAGCGGATTTGCCGCCCCAGAAATAAGGAACCTTGCCCACAAGGGAAAGTGCGGTCGAGATGATGTGTTTCCGCGCGGGGCTGCAATCCTGGGCGTTGACAAAGGCAATCAGCTCCTCATCCGTAAGGGGGACAGCCTTGCCGCCCTCCAGAGAGCCGTAAAGCGTCATCTTCAGGGCGTTGGCCATGTTTTGAATGGCTTCACCATATGTGACCTGAAACTGGCTGTATGTCGCATCGGGATTCACACCGAATGCCTGATTGATCACAGAGTTATCAAAGGGATGGATCGTGCATTCGAGGTACGGGATCATCTCGATTGTCGGTGAGATCATCTCTTCACCGGCGGCCTCAAAGTAAGTAGCCGTGGAGTAGCTTGTGATAGAACCGCTATTATATATAGGAAGATACACGGTCACTTCACGATAGGCCGGGACCATGATATCCTCCTCGCTGCTGAGTTCCTCAACGGGTGTATAATATGTCCGCGTTTCGGTCTCATAGCTGTAAATGGGATCATCTTCATTGAAATCCACGATCTCGGCGGAGGATATGACCGTCAGCGTTACAGGCTCATACCTGTAATAGGTGACCGGGATCAGATGCTCATGCTCTTTCCGCTCGCTTGTCACTGGGAACATGGAGTCCGCCACACGCTGGAGCTTTGCTATCATGTCCTCTTTGGAGGTGTTCTGCTGTTCCATCGACGCCGAGTAGGCGGCCAGAACATAGCAGGTGTCGTATCCGGCAGAGCTGTGTCCGTAGTTGATGAGGGAATCCATGGAGAGCTTGTAATCACATCCGCCTTCCTCAATCAGGCGGTCCACCCTGGCGAGAGATAATTCATATCCGTAATCCACGACGGAGGAGACTGCCTTTGCCATTTCACTGTATGTATCTGTAAGAGTCGCCCCCTCCACCGGCTTTGTCCCGTTCAGGCCGAATATGCCGTTGGTGACAATGGAAGGGAGAGAAACGATCGTCACAATGATAAAAGTGAGAAAGAGTGCAGTGCAGATGAGAAGCTTGTACAGGGTATGACGCGCAGACCATGCGGCGGCCGCAAGCGCACCCCATGGGCCAGCGGCAGCGGCGCCTTTGGCCGCGCCTGCAATGGCCTTGCCGGTTTTCGCGGCGCCGGCTGCAGTGGCTCCGGCAGAGGAGGCCGAGGCTTGCTGCCGCATGGTGTTGACGACACGGGAAAGGTTTGATGCCGCGTTTGAAAAGCTGTCGGAGCCGTCGCCAAGTTGACGCTTGTCCGGCTCAGCCATAAGTGATCACCTCCAAATAAGGCAGCCGGACCTAAGCCCGACTGCCTTGAGATCATGTTTTCTTCTTTGGTGTCCTGCTGTCGCGCTGGCGGTGCAGCGTTGGAGAACTGCGCTTTGCGGGGAGATTGCGGTAGCGCACGGTTTCCACAGAGATCGTTTTGACGTTTTCGCCGTCGTAGACCGGCTTGCCGTTCTCATAAACTGGCCGCCGTTCAACAGCAGGCTGCCCGGATACGGCGTACCACTTACCGCCGCGGCTGTCCTCCAGCGTCTGGAAGTCTCCGCGGGGTTCAGAATAACGTGTGCTGTCGAAGAACATGGTACCGGAGCCGTCCGCATGACGTACCTCAAAGTGGCCATCACTGCGTCCAGAGTCATCGATGGATGTGATCGGCTGCTCATAGCCGGGCATGAAGTTTTTGAACAGCGCCTGGTTGTAAGCTGCCGAGAAGTCCGAAAAGACCTCGGAATCTGTAAAGAAAGACGCAGAGTCGGTGTTGGGTGTGCTTCCTGCAGGGGTAAAGGCAGCGTCAGACTGAGAAACAGGACTTGAATAATCTGACGCGGGTGTTGCCGCAGGAGCCTCGGGCGTTTCAGCATGATAGCTGGAATCCGGCACAGGGACAAAGTCTGCAGCAGGTGTGTCTTCCACAGGGGATGCGGAAATGGCAGAAACAGGACTACCGGAGTCAATTCCACCCAGAGCCTGCTGGGCTTCATCAGAAGAAACAGTAAGGGGAGTACCCATGTCGATAACCGGCTCATCTGCAGGGAGGCTTATCGATCCGGAAGCACTGCCGAGAGCTGCGTCAGATATCTCAGAAGGAGAATCCGACAGCGACATCGACGCAAAGTCTGACGTATTCGGCATGTAAGAATAAGAATCGGACGGTGCAGACAGGGGAGAGCCGGTATCCATGCCCGGGTTGTCCACAGGAGCGGATGGGATAACAGAAGCCTTGCCAAAACCGGATTCTGAAGTCCCCGTAAATGTTGCTCCAGACTGAGATGTGTCCACAGACCCGGATTCAAAACCGGGCGCTTCACTATGGGGCTGCATGGTGTACCAATCCACGCCGTTGGCAGAACCCATAATGGAATGGGGAGCGTCTGGCTCTTCAAACATGGCACTGTTATACCACATGGAGCTTGTCCCGTCCGGGGACGTAGCCTGAATCTCGCCTTCTCCAACGCTGCGAAGAACTGTTCCTTCGGGAGCATCCGGGAAGAAGGAAGCCACCTGCGCACTTTCGTCCGAGCTGCCGCTGAAATGCGGCGCGTCATAGAACGAAGCGGCATCCGGCCCGCTTGCCACCTGATACCACTGGCTGCCGTCCGAGGCTGTGAGCATCGCATGAGGACCGGCGGGCTTTTCAAACTGAGCGGCATTGAACATCTCCACAGAAGTCTGTTTGCCGTCTGCGCCGACCGATGTGGTACTGATCCGGCCGCCGCTGATCTGCGTGTTCTTGAGCTGGCGGTTTCCAAGCTGGGGCATGTAGTTCTTGAGGCTCCGGTCCGCGATCTCTCCGCCAATACTGCCGGAGACGGCAGATGGACGGGAGGCAACAGAGGAAATGGACTCGCCGGAGAGCGTAGCGCCGTTTCTGGCGGCGATCCCGCCGAAGGCGCGGCCCACAAACCCGATCGAGCCGCCGGCACCCATGCGGGTACCGCCGTTTACCACAGCGTCGCGTACATAGGAATTGCCCTTGAAGCGATTGGCAAATCCGGAGGCAACCCCGGCAGCCGTGCTTGTCGCGGAGCTGCCCGCGGCTCCGGAGCCACGGAAGACACTGCCTGCCGATCTCGGCCCGCCGCCGACACCACTGAGCACTCTCGCCGCCATCATCATCTCCATTGCCATACTGGACCCGGTCTGGGCGACGTTTAAGCCGATGGAGGACAGATAGCTGTCAAAGCGCTGGGCGCACTTGAGAAAAGCCAGCGCGCAGAACAGCCAGAGAAAGATGCTGCCCTGACCGTTTGTGAGCGCGCCGCCGTTTCCTATAAACTGGCCGACGGATGATCCAAAGGCCCGAAGGAACCAGACGTTCATAATGAGCAGGATCAGTTGGGAGCCGACCATGCGGCACCAGGAGCGAAATACGGAGTTCGTCTCTTTTGAGCCGCCCATGGCGAAGGCCAGGGGAGAGGTATAACAGAGGACACCGACCACCACATAGCGCTCGACTGTCTCAAGCAGGAGCTTGAAATAATTCCAGCCAAGTGCGATCTCCAGGATCACAAGCAGCAGCGTCCCAACGATGGACGTGGTTGCCACAATGGTCACAAGGCCGTTTTTCAGTGCTTCTTCGATCCCGGCAAAGGTGAAGTCCTCCGCCGTCATGGTGACCTCCATCAGAGCCGTATAGGGTGCCCGGGCTATATCCAGCGTCATCTGGAAGATGGACTGGGAATAACCGATCATCACGGCAAATAGAATACTTCTCGCAACAAGTGTCAGCGGGTTCTCTGCGTCTGTGATCGGACCGCCGAAAGCGCGGAAGAGCTGCCAGGCGGTTATGAGAAAAAGGAGCGCCCATGCGGTATACTGGAGAATGCCAAAGGCCTTCGTCACAAAAGGAAAATACTCCTCCATGACCACCATGTCTGTGCCGAGCGCATCGAGAAAAAGCCCGGATACAGCATCCATGAGTGAGGTCATGACGCTGCTGATCCATGTCACGATGCCTTCAAAGATCCAGTCAAGCAAGATTTATCACCTCCGTTCCTGCCTGACCGGGAGAGCTTAGCCCGTGTACTGGCCGCCGGCGACAAGGGGCTGCAGATAGGCAACGACAAAGCCCAGAGAATTCAGAATGATCCATGCCACAACAATGCGCTTGAGCCAGCTCGTTGCTTCATCCACAGCCCGCTGGTTGCGGGAGATCATACGGACGATCAGGGCAATGCTTGCCACCGTGACCGCGACGATCGTGGAGATTGCCACGATCTGACCGTAGATGTCCGTCACAATGGACCGGATGCGGTCAAAGATCGAGTCTGCCATGACCGGCTGCATCGTTATCAACCCCGCGGACAGCATAGAGATTACCGACCAGTAAGCCGTGACCATATGCTCCTTCAGCAGATGTTTCCTCGTCAAAAGCCTCACCTCCTTCCTGATAAGCGGGCATGAAAAAAGCCGCTCCCGGAAAGCCCGGAAGCGGCGTTCATCGCCCAGTCCCAATTTGGGACGATACCAATATACCACGGATTGATTCCCATGTCAGTGCCTTGGAGGTGCCATTTTAGTGCCAACTTTGTGCCATCGGTGTGCCTTGCAAGAAAAGTGAAAAGAGAATATACTGAAGAACGGAAACTGTTGGAACAGGAGGGTACTGAGATGAATGAACGGCTTATCTTTCATGTGGATGTCAACAGTGCCTTTCTGTCCTGGGAGGCAGCGCGCCGCGTCAAAAACGGCGAGCCCGATCTGCGCCTGATCCCGTCCTGTATCGGAGGCGACCCGGAATCCAGAAGGGGAGTCGTGCTTGCAAAATCCATCCCGGCGAAGGCTTTCAAAATCAAGACAGGGGAGCCGATTGCCATGGCGCTGAGAAAATGCCCCCAGCTCGTGATCGCAAAGCCGGATTTCAAGCTTTATTCGGCCTGTTCCAAGGCATTTAAGGACATCTGCCGCAGCTATGCGCCGGTCGTGGAGGAATTCTCCATCGACGAATGCTTTATGGATATGACCGGAACCGGACACATGTACCCCGATCCTGTTGCGCTGGCGCACACGATCAAAAATAAAATCCGGGATGAGCTTGGGTTTACGGTGAATATCGGTATCGGGCGCAACAAGCTCTGCGCCAAGATGGCGAGCGACTTTGAAAAGCCGGACAAGGTACACACGCTCTATCCGGAGGAGATCCCGGACAAGCTCTGGCCACTATCAGTGGGGGACTTGCTGTTCGTGGGCGGCGCCTCTGCGGCTCGGCTCCGGGAAGAACGTATTTTCACGATTGGAGAGCTTGCGCATACTGATCTGGAGCTCCTGCGAAGGATCCTCGGCGACAAGATGAGTCTACAGGCCCGCAATTACGCAAATGGCATCGACAATTCTCCCGTCCGGGCAGAGCCGGAAGAGGCCAAGGGCTACAGCAATTCCGTAACGCTTGAGGAAAACGTGACTACACTGGAGGCGGCAGACGCGATCCTGCTGGCTCTTTCGGACAGCGTCTCAGCCCATATGCGTTCTGACGGGTCAAAGGCCTATTGCGTGGCGGTGTCCATCCGCTATCTGGACTTCAAAAACCGCTCGCATCAGTGCAAGACAGACCATCCGGTAGAATCCACGCGGGAGATCTATGAGCTGTCGAAGCGGCTGCTCCGGGAGCTGTGGAAAGATCACAGGCCGCTGCGGCTTATGAGCATCGCGCTCTCCAACCTGACAAGAGAAGATGAGGGAGGTCAGATGTCCCTTTTCGGAGACGAGAACAGCGGCAGACGGGAACGCGATGTGAAGCTGGATAAGGCGGTGGATGCCTTGCGGAGCAAATTCGGCGCCGACATCATCCAGCGCGGTACGGTCATGAAGGACGGACTACAGGTTGCCAGGAAGTTCAAGGGCAAACAGGCGTCGGAGAAGAACGAAGGATGAAAGCACAGCAATTGGAACAGGCAATCTGCACGCTGATCTGCCAGAGCGACGGCATCAAGGCGCGCGACATTGCGAAGAAGCTGGGCCTCGATCACCAGACTGTCAACCATGTCCTCTACAGCTCGCCGCTGATGAAAGAACTCTGCTGGCAGGATCGGGATTATCGCTGGCACGGGATCGTCAGACAGACACGGCCGCATATTGGCTTGCAGGAGTTTGCCGGATATTACAGCAGCGTAGGCGAGTTTATGGATTTGTCCGAAGAGGAGTGGCTGGAAAGATTGACGGAGGGCTGCACGAACATCGGCCGAAACCTGAACGACACGCGCGGCCTCTTTCACTCCTTCCGCGACTGCCGCGAGCAGATGCGAAGGCTCTTCGACGATCTTCTGGAGATGGCGGGCGACGCCTGCCTCGAATGGGAGATTGCCTTTGAGCTTCGGCTCAAGCGCTCACGCTATATCCGGATCTACGCGGATGTGCTGGTCATCACGGAAAACCGGGCCTTTTCGCTGGAGTTCAAGATGAAGGACAGGATCGACCCGAAGGAGATTCTGCAATCCGCCAAGTATGTGCCCTATCTGGAGATCGTGTTCGGTCCCACCTGTGAGGTGATCCCAGTGCTTGTACTGACAGGTGCGGCGGACTTCTTCGATTTCTTCCAGGTCGGGGAGACGGATATGGTGTTGCCGGTCTGCTCGGGGGACATGCTTTTCAATGCTTTCAACGAGTATTTGGGCTTTCTGGATCGAGAATGAAGAAAGGAGAACAACGAAATGAAAGAAATCTTTGAACGTGTCAGTATCCGGAAATACACCGATCAGCCGGTGGAGAACGAAAAAATCCTCGCCATCCTCCGTGCGGCCATGGCGGCGCCGTCAGCCGGGAATCAGCAGCCGTGGGAGTTTTACGTGGTGAGAGACCGGAGCAAGCTGGAAGCACTGTCTCAGGTCAGCCCTTATGCGGGGTGTACGAAGACAGCCCCGGTCGCCATCGTCAGCGTCTATCGGGAGAAGCTGTGGGCGCCGGCTTATGCGCAGATCGACATGAGTATCGCCATGGAAAACCTGTGGCTGGCCTGCGGAGAACAGGGGCTCGGCGGCGTATGGCTCGGAATCGCTCCGATTGAAGAGCGCATGAAGGCGGTCGAGGAGATCCTTGCTATCCCCGAGGGATTTCGAGCCTTTGCAATCTTCCCGCTTGGCTATCCCGCCGAGAGCAGAAAGCAGCAGGATCGTTTTGATGAGAGCAGAATCCATTTTGTTTGAAGGCGGGAACAGAGAGCAGAAATAAACGTCTATAACGGTAGAAAAGGAGGAGAAGTATATGAAACGAAGGACTATGCTGCTTGGTCTGTGTCTGGTCTTTGTTTTTGGACTGCTTGCGGTATCCGCCTCGGCGGAGGAACCGGCTTGGGTTACGGCCTATGAGCAGATTCTGGATGCAAAAAAGATCCAGATCTCCGAGGAGCCTGTGGAATACAGCACCCCTGAGCTCTGGTATCTGGTTTACGATATCGACAAGGACGGCACGCCGGAGATGATGATCAAAACCGGTACCTGCGAGGCGGACTACCACGGAGGAATCTACACCTTCCGGAACGGACGGGCCTTTCAGGTCGGCGAGGAGCTCGGTCTCGGGCACAGTTCCTTTTACAGCGATCCCGGAGAAAACGGGATCATTCTGATGTACGGCCACATGGGCTACGCTTCGGCGTCGCGCATTTCCATTCAGGATGGCTACATGGAGGAGCCGCTGTACGAAGACAATCTGAACGAACGCCTGCAGGAGGACCCGGACGCGGAATATGTCTATCCCTATGACGTCATCCCGGGCTCTGTGTATCTGACGCTGTGCCGCGGAGATCTGACGCTGCCCCTGACCCGGTATGAAGAGATCAGCCGTTACCTGGAGAGCGCGCATTATCCGAACAACGATCCCAGCTTTTATAGCAGTCTTATGATGAACAACGGCGAAGTCTTTGCCGTGACGGGGGACGGGTTCACTAACAGCCCGGGGCGGATCGGGTTTCGGGACTTGCTCCGGCAGAACGTGGCGGCAAACTGGATGCAGGGAGACCTTCAAATACTCTCCGCAAGCGTTGCCGATCTCAACGAGGACGGACAGCTGGAATGCGTCCTCGCAGCGAGTCAGGGCGGCAGCGAGATGCGGATCGTGCTCAGTGAGCAAGATGACGTTGTATACGCCTATCTCATGAACTACACCGACGGCTACGAATTGGACCCTGATGGCACCTTTCGCACCACGCATTACTACAATACCCGTTTCCGACTGATCTTCGACGGACAGGAGGCCTTCCTGCTCACCCTGCCAAACTGAACATATCAAAGAGCACAGCGCCCGGCAGGTCATTTTGGCCAGCCGGGCGCTGTGTCGCTTCAACAGAAACTGGATTTCTTCGCTTTCTTGTCGCTGCCGCTTAACAGGGACACTAGATCCAGCCAGAGATCAAGATCTGCGCTGGGAGCGGACCACAGCCTGAGAGAGATGATACTTACAGCCTGTTCCTTTAACCGATAGAAGTGTCGTCGGGAGATGTTCAGGCGGTAGAGGACGTCGGTCTGGAGCAGCTTTTCTTCCCCAATGTAGGTCATGTAGATCAGATCGTAGAGCAGGGGACCGTTATCCGGCTTGTATTTGAGGGAAGTCAGGGCATCGTTTATGCGATCCAGGAGCTGGCGGGTCTTGGCCAGCCTTTCCAGACGAAGCTCAAGGCGTCGATTCTCCATACCGATCTCTGCATCGATCCGACTCAGAACGGCGTCGAGCTTCTGTAAAGGGAGATTGAGCTCGGCAGCGATGGTGTCCAGCTCACTGTCGGTCTGCCAGAGAATGTTTCTGTAGTTTGAGAGCAGGAGAAGCGTATTGTGATATGCTTCCTTACGCTTTTTCTCTTCAATTTGCTGGGACGTTATGCTTTCGTCTGCAAGAATACCACGTTCACGGAGAAAAGAAAGAACCGCCTCATCGTTTGAGGCGGCGGAGGGAAAAGCATTTTTAGTCATAGGCAAAAAGCTCCTTTGAAAAAATGTTCAGGTCTACGATACAGGGCCCCCTGATAGGAGCAATATCATTTGACCGGAGCGGTCCTATATCTGTACCCTGGCAGTCATAATTACAATTCTTCCAAATCCAACAATGAGAAAGATACGCGCGTTTAAAAGAAGAGAAAAGTGCAACGCGATTATTGTGTCGAATTTGCTTGGCAATGAGACCGACAGAAAGCAGATAGCGGCGGCTGTACCAACCGACCATACGACTCAGATGTTCGCGCTGACCTGCATGCCTGACAACATCGGTGGAGTATTCTCTGATCCTGTCAAGCACATCGGCGATCTGCTCATCGCTGGGCAGGGAGACGCCTGCATCGCAGGGATAGGATGTATTGAAAACGAGACAGCCTAATGAGCCAGGGAGTCGGTACAGAGTGAAGACATCCTTATGCTTTTGCAGGAATCTCCATACCTTGGTCTTTTCCCAGCGCCAGCGCTGTCCCAGGTTTTCCAGAGTCAAAAAAACTCCGGTTTTACCGTATTGGCAAACCGGAGCAAAAAAAGAAAACGCATTGTGCGGATCCATTGATACCGTGTGGCACCAGAGATCCAGCCATGCGTCAGCTTCATTAAATATGTAGTTTTGTGTAACAAGCCTTTCTGTAATGGACCGGGGAACACACAGAAAGCCATAGCCGGATGTTGTATAGACAGCGCCGGAATTACTGGGAGCGCCGCAGTAATCCAGCTCATAATCTGTGATGCGGTATGTCAGAAGCTTGGTTCTGGCGTCCAGCTTAAAGCTGAGATACCCAAGGTCTGTGAGCTGCCGGAGAATATCCAGAGCCTGTTCACGCTTTTTCACACCGAGGATGCTCTTCAGACCGACAATGCCGCCTGCCCAGGTTCCTGGTTCAACAGGATTCCGGTGACCGCAATAGGAGGTAATGCCTTTCCGAAAGGCGGCGCGAGCGGCAAGTCTCGTCCAGTAGCCAATAAGCCCCTTGCAAGGAGGCAAATGATTACGCATAAGCTTGACCCAACGGTATTTCCAAAGACAAACCATTTTTACCTCCTACTACAATGTATTTGGTCGATGTTCTTGACCGCCAGTCAAGAAATCGTCCATCTTGTTGCTTAAGCTGTTAGAATGGGGATGCAACCGGTCTGGCCGATACCTCCAAGGACTCCCGTCCGTGATTAAGTCTGCTAACCGGCTCCTCATTCGCAGCGTTCGTTTTACGCAGGTTGAACCGCGTGTTCGTGTGAATCACCCAGTAGATTGAATAGGCAATGAGAGAAGTCGATCTCGGCCGTTGCAATTCATTCAAAGGAGATAGTTTCATGAACGCAGTTGGTATCGATGTTTCCAAAGGCAAGAGCACTGTCACGATTCGCCAGCCGGGCGATGTAGTTGTCCTGGCGCCACGGGATTACCGTCACACACAATCCTCCATCAATGATCTCATCACCACCATCAAATGCTTGGAGGGTGAGACAAAGGTTTGTATGGAGCATACCGGCAGATACTATGAGCCGATGGCATCCTGGCTCTCGGCAGCAGGAATTTTCGTCAGCGCCGTCAATCCCTGGCTCATCAAGGATTTTGGAAACGAATCCATTCGCACACCGAAGACGGACAAAGCCGATGCAAAGATAATTGCACGTTTTGCTCTTGACCGCTGGGCGAAATTGCCGCAATATAGTCGTATGGATGAATTACGAAACCAACTGAAAACCATGAATCGGCAATTCGGCTTCTACATGGATCAGAAGACCGCTATGAAGAACAATCTCATTGCGCTTCTCGACCAGACGTTCCCCGGAGCCAACTGCTTCTTCGACAGCCCTGCCCGCAGTGACGGCAGCCAAAAATGGGTGGATTTTGTCTACACCTACTGGCATGTGGATTGCGTTCGCAGCAAATCCCTTGAAGCCTTCACTGAGCACTATAAAAACTGGTGCAAGCGGAAGGGCTACAATTTCAGTGCCGCCAAGGCAGAAGAAGTCTATCTCGCAGCCGCCGATCTCATCGCTGTATTCCCCAAGGATGACTACACCAAGCTGCTGATCCGTCAGGCCGTTGCCATGCTTAATATTGCCTCCGAAACGGTGGAAACGCTTCGGATTAAGATGGATCAGACGGCGTCTCAGCTCCCAGAGTATCCTGTCGTCATGGAGATGGACGGCGTCGGTGCCACGCTGGGGCCGCAGCTCATTGCTGAGATCGGGGATGTTACTCGCTTTAAGCACAGAGGGGCTCTGACGGCCTTTGCCGGTGTAGATCCTCGTGCGAATGAATCCGGAGATTACAAGTGCGTGAGCAACCCCACGTCGAAGAAAGGCTCGCCTCATCTGCGAAAAACGCTCTTCCAGATCATGGACGGTCTTATCCAGCGTTCTCCTGCAGATAACCCTGTCTATGCCTTCATGGACAAGAAACGAGCACAGGGCAAGCCTTACTACGTCTACATGACTGCCGGAGCCAACAAGTTCTTGCGAATCTACTACGGAAAGGTGAATGCTTACCTGTCTCCAACTGAGGGAGCAGAAGATTCCTAAGCTTATTACCATTCCTTTTCAGGCCAGCGTTCTGCGGTGGCCTTCTTTTCATGCCCGCTTTTCAACCTGCATGGACTTCACATTTTTCTGCAATTTCCTCTTGACTTTTTATTTGCAGACTTGACAATTATATTCATTATAGATAGACTTCAAATAAAGAGATTGGTAAAACAGCTGGACTATATGGCTTCATGTGATAATATGGACAAAACGGACTTTGCTAGTTTTTTTGCTAGGGGACAGATTGTACATAAAAGACAGAAAAATACAGTTTTCTTGATGCCGTGCGAGGACACAAAATAATGATTGGAAACAAAAACTAGCAAGGAAAATGAACTAGCTGACAAACTAGCAAACAAAAAAGTTTTATTTAACATGAAATGAAAAAGTAAAAAAATATTCCCATTTTCGACATCTAATGCGCGGAAATAATGCTTTGAACGGATTATAAGTACACGAAATCACGCAAACAGCAGAATACAAGTTCGAACTCCTCGAGGGCTGAAACCCCTTGATTTTCCTAGCTTTTTTTTGATATACTTGGCTAGAAAACTCGCAAAAACTCGCAAAAAAACTCGCATTCGGAAAAAGTGCGAGTTTTTGACCCTGTAGCTGTTCCCGCAACCGTTGTCAAATAACAGCCACCTGCACCACCGGGTGCGGGATCAAAAGGGCATCCAGAGCTTTTCCGTAGGTACGGCGTACCGAAAGGTATGTTATAAGGAAAGGCTTTGGATGCCCTTTCAAATTGAAGGAGGACTAACAATGAATATCAAACCCTTTGCCGTGGAAGAATGGATGAACGCCTATGAGACAACGGCGCGGTACAACATCGCGGAGACCTGCGTAGACTCGATCTCGCTGGATACGCTGTTCGATCTCTGCGGGATCGACGGCGACGCGTTCCTGAGACCGCTTCGCGCCCGCCGCATGACCTACGGAGATATCGAAGGTGCTCCGGCCATGAAGGAGGGGATCACCCGGCCCTGCTTGAACAGGGACGCCGTATATGCAGGCAGCCCCTGAATGGCCTCCAGCCTCTCCTGACTGTCCGCCAGATTGAGGACAGCGCGGATGTTGTGCGTGGCAATATAGGCGCCCATCAGCTCGACCCTGCCGTATTCCGCATCGAAGGGCGACGAGCCTCGGTACAGCCGTCCCGGCTGAATGGCGCCGACTGTCACCTCACGCGCGTTGAGAAAGTCTTCGTCGGTCTGGCCCGGCGCTCTATAGGTTGCGTCATTGGTGTTGTAGGCTTCAAATTCCTCCCGGTATCGGCCCTTCTGTTCCAGGGTGATGACCGCCGTCTCGCCGGGCTCGATTCGGGCGGTCAGGTTCGGGTTGCGCGCGACGCCCCCGATAACCAGAGCGTTTTGAAACACCGTCAGGGCCACGTCATCCATTTTCCCATAGAAATCCGGGTAAAAGGGTATAGCCTTGAATTGATATCCGCCTGAGAAGACGACATCTACACTGTCGCCATACGCAAGGTCGATCCCGTTCAGGTCGAAGACGATGGCCCCGAACTGATTGATCCTTGTGACGGTCGCATGCACCGGCTCAAAGTCCCCGGCGTAGACGCCCGAGGCGCAGAACAGGAAGAGAAGGATCAGCGCCATCGCTGCCGCGATTGTACGCCTTGCCGGGTTGACGGCGATGTACACGCTGCTTTCGCGTGAGCTTTGCCCTTGAATATCTTCGTTCGTTTTCATGGCTCTCTCCGCTTCCCAGAGTATCTGATGTCTGCTTCCCGCACCGAATATCCCCATAAAATATAGCACAGGCGCTGACAGACGTCAATCATGCGGGCCGAAAGAAACAACGGTGGATATCCGCATCTTTGGGGTGGAAATAAGAAGGCGGAAATGATATAATATACAAAATCGATCGGCTGCCCACCGGCACCATACGGGACGCCGGAACCGGACAGAACAGGAGGCTTGTTTGTGAGAATCGTAGTGAAGGTAGGCACATCCACCCTGACGCACCCGAGCGGGCACATGGACATCCGCCATGTGGAGACGCTGTGCAAGGTGCTCAGCGACGTGAAGAACGCGGGGCATGAGATCGTCCTGGTCTCCTCCGGCGCCATCGGCATGGGCGTGGGGAAATTAAACCTCCGGCAGCGCCCGACGGATATGGCCACCAAGCAGGCCGCCGCCGCGGTGGGGCAGTGTGAGCTCATGTACGTCTATGACAGACTCTTCGGCACCTATAACCACACCATCGCCCAGATCCTGCTCACCGGTGAGGATCTGCGGGACGAGGAGCGCTACCGCAATTTCTCCAACACCGTCGGAAGGCTTCTCGAGCTCGGCGTGCTGCCGGTCATCAACGAGAACGATACCGTCTCCACCGTGGAGATCGCCGTCGGCGACAACGACACCCTCGGCGCGCTGGTGGCGGTGAGCGTGAAGGCAGACATGCTGCTGATCCTCTCGGATATCGACGGCCTCTATACAGCCGACCCGCGCCGGGAAAAGACGGCGCGGCTCATAAGCGAGGTGCTGGAGATCACCCCCGAGATGCGCGAAAGCGCCGGGGGCGGGGGGACGGCCCTTTCCACCGGCGGCATGGCGACAAAGCTCACGGCTGCCGGGATCTGCATGGACGCCGGCACCGACATGTTCATCCTCAACGGCGCAAAGCCGCTGCTTATTTATGAGGCACTGGAAGGGAAACCCGTCGGGACAAAATTTATCGGGAGGAAGGATACGCCATGAAGACGACCCATGAGATCCTTAATGAGACCAAAGCCGCGCTGCCGCTGCTGACAGCGTCGAGAGAGAGGAAAAACGCGGCCCTGCTCGCCATCGCGGACAGGCTCATCGCGGAGCAAAACGACATCCTGGCCGCCAACCGCCTGGATGTGGAGGGCGCGAAGGACCGCTACGGCGAGGTGATGATAGACAGGCTTACTCTGACGCCCGAGCGCATCGAAGCCATGGCACAGGGCGTGCGCGAGGTCGCGGAGCTTCCCGACCCGGAGGGCAGAGTGCTCCGGCGCGTGGTGCGCCCGAACGGGCTTGTGATCGAGAAGACCTCCGTGCCCCTGGGCGTGGTCGCCATCATCTACGAAAGCCGCCCGAACGTCACCTCGGACGCGGCGGTGCTGGCGCTCAAATCCGGCAACGCCGTCATCCTGCGCGGCGGGCGCGAGGCCTGCCGATCCAACGCCGCTATCGTCGCCGCCATTCGTCACGGCCTCGAGGACGCGGGCCTTCCCGCCGCCCTTGTGGGCTTTATTGAGGATACCTCCCACGCGAGCGCCGACGAGCTCATGCGGGCCGTGGGCTATGTGGACCTGCTCATCCCCCGGGGCGGCGCGGGCCTCATCCGCCGCTGCACCGAAAACGCGAAGGTCCCCTGCATCCAGACCGGCACCGGCATCTGCCATATCTTTGTCGACGAGACGGCGGACCAGGACAAGGCCCTTAATATCATCGAAAACGCCAAGGCCAGCCGCCCCTCGGTGTGCAACGCCGAGGAGGTGCTGCTGGTGCACCGGAATATCGCCGCGGAATTTCTGCCGAAGCTCTGCGAGCGCCTCACATTGGCGCGCCGGGAAAAGGGGCTTGTCCCGGTCGAGCTGCGCCTGGATCCCGCCGCCGCGGCCATTATCCCCGGCACCCCGGCGGGGGAGCGGGACTTTGACACGGAGTTTCTCGATTACATCCTCGCCGTCGCCGTGGTGGACGACGCGGACGCCGCCATCCGGCACATCGCCCTGCACTCCACGGGCCACAGCGAAGCCATCCTCACCGAAAACGATGCCAACGCAGAAAAGTTCACCCGCCTTGTGGACGCCTCCTCCGTCTATGTAAACGCCTCCACCCGCTTTACCGACGGCGGCGAGTTCGGCCTCGGCTGCGAGATGGGCATCTCCACCCAGAAGCTCCACGCCCGCGGCCCGATGGGGCTCGAGGAGCTCAACAGCTACAAATACATCATCCGCGGCAACGGGCAGACACGCTGATACAATTATCATACACTAAACATGTATTAGTCGTAAGGGCCGACGCTTATCACGCGGCCCGGCAGCGAAATCTCAATAATACATATATCCCCGGCAAATTCGCCACGCATGTGCGTCTTTGCCGGGGATTTCCACGCATTTTTAAGTTGCTCCGCACGGGCCGCCGGGGGCGTCGGCCCCTACGCTGTCAATTGGCTTTTTTCACAGCCCCTTTTGACAAGGCACTGTTCGTGTCCGCGTTCAGATTTCCGGGAGGCTTGCCGCGGCGATGCTCTGGCCCACGCGGCGGGCCTTTTCGTCCGGCAGCATGACTGTGACCCTGGCGGCGAGCGCGGGGTATTCGTCCTTCACGATGCGGTTGCACTCGGCGATCAGCAGATCGCCGCCCACGCCGGAGGCCACGCGCCCGAGCACCAGCAGATAGCGCAGATCGTAGAAGCTTGCGTACAGGGACAGGGTGTGCCCAAGGTAGGCGCCGATGGTGACGAAGATCTTCCTTGCGCCCTCGTGGCCCTCCTCCGCCAGCTTCTGCACGGCCTTGAGCTTGTCGGCAAGGCTCAGCGCGGGATCGAGCTCGATGCCCACCCGGGGGGCCAGGCGGATCACCGCGTCCTGGGAGAAGTACTTGCAGCCCACGCCGAAGTCGGTGGACCACTCGTCCTGCGGCGCGTCCGGCTGGAGGTCGACCGGGGCGAAGGCCAGCTCGTTGAACCAGCCGAGGATCTTGCCGTCGGGTGTGACATAGCCGGCGGCCTCGCTGGTGCCCATGGCAATGCCCATCACCGCGCCGGAACCCAGGCTCATGGCCCCGGCAAGCGCGGTCACGTCGCCGTCGTTTGCAACGACGATCGGCACGTCGCCGATCTCCTTCGCCGCGCGGTCATAGACGGTCTTGACCTCCTCGCGCCGCTCGCGCGGGACCTTGATGAAGAGGGAGGACACCATGGGGGCGTTGCCGACAAAGGTGCCCGCGGAGGATACGCCGATGGCGTCGACGCGCGGCATCTTGGAAGCGGCGGTCTTGAAGGCCTCGACGATGCCGTTATACTGGTACGCGGGGTCTGCCGACTGCTTGGGGAACCACACGACCTCCTCGGAATAGACGCTCACCCCGTCAATGACGGCGGAGACCTTGCGGTCCGAGCCGCCCGCGTCAAAGCCGATGCGGCAGCCCTCGAGGTGCCCGCCGATGGACTTGGCCTGCTCATTTGACCTGGGGAAGTCCTTTTCCTCACAGGTCACCAGCTCGAAGGGCCGCTCGAAGATATCGTATTCAAAGTGCACATCAAAGTCGCGCTTTCCGCCCTCACGGTAGAGCTCCTTCAGTTTTTCGGCGGTCTCCTCGCAGCCGCAGATCGTGACCTTCCAGCCGCCCACGCTCCAGAGCAGGAATTTGACGTAGCGCTCCATATACCGCAGGTTTGCCTCCGCGTATTCCTCGCCGCGCAGGCGGGAGTGGAACACGGACACGCGCCCCTTCTCGCGCTCGAGCGCCACCTTGAAGGGCCGCTCGGCTCCCTTGAGATAGGCCTTGGCCCACACGCCGAAGGGGATAAAGCTCTCATCCAGCAGGGGCTTGTTTTTATAGTCATAGGAAATGCCGAGATAATTCATAGTAGTGTCCTCATAAATTCAGAAATATGGGTATCGGGTTAACGCAGCAGGAATCAGCTTTAGCCCCCCTGTCGAAAAGGGGGCTCCCGCGAAGCGGGTGGGGGATCCGCTGTTGTCCCGAGCCCGGATCAGCGGCTCCCTCCGTCACTTCGTGACACCTCCCTTTGCGAAAGGGAGGTAAGACACACAGCAAGCTGCGTTAGGCCGATATGCACTTTCAGAAATAACAGCATGGAAACCCATAATTTACCTCCTGTAAAAAATAATCCGTTCCGCGAGTGTCTTCGCCGCGGATTTTACGATTCAAATTTTACAAAACTCCGCCGAGCTTGTCAACAACGTTCTGAAAGAATTTTTCACAAAACGCTATCTTGAAAGAAATTTTCCGTAATCACCAAAACACAGCCCAGCTTTTTGGGCAAGTTGCCAAAAGCGGGGCTGTGAAAAAGTTTGCGAAATGTTACTTTTGCACGGGCAAGGCGCATGATCAAAATACAAAAACGGTTGACGTAATCCGTATTATATTGTAGAATAAGCATGCCCGTAAGGGACGGTGAAGAGTAAACAACAAACACGCAGGCGGTTAGCTCCATCCCCCATCCGAAAAAGAAAGGGGGTGGTGTGTATGCGCTTGACCTTCCACATAAAGAAGTGGACTGTGACGATTATCGTCTATGAAACTTCCAAGAAGGCTAAAGCCAAAAACACAAAAAAAGCAGCCGCCACTCCCGACAAGTGACGGCTGTTTTGCAGCTTAGGCTGCAATAAAATAGCCAACCTGAGGAGCTAACCGTGTGCGTGGTTTGCTCTTCACTGTTATTATAAGGCCCTGACAGCGTTTTGTCAAGCGTTACAAATGTTTGTCAGCGAGCGCGGCGGCGATGCGCTGGCGGTTGGCCCGGCAGCCGTCCGGCTCGGTGAGGGTGACGCGGGTGAAGAGGATGTCCAGCAGGAAAAGCTGGGCGATCCTTGCGGGCACCGAGCCGTGCTCGAGCGGGCTTTCGTTCGAGCCGCACTGCAGCACCACGTCGGCAAGCTGTGCGCCGGGGGAGCGGGGGAAGCGCGTGATGAGGATGATCTTTGCGCCCTGCTCCCGCACAACGGTGAGCGTCTCCATCATGTCCTTTGTCGCACCGGAGTAGGAGAAGAACAGCACCGCGTCGGCCTCGGTGAGGGTGGCGGCGGCGATGACCTGCATGTGGGAATCGGACACGGGGACAAACTTCCCGTCGTAGACCGAAAAGAGGTGCGCGGCCTCGGAGGCGAGGATCATGGACCCGCCCTGGCCCATGCACAGGACCTTCCGCGCGCCGCGCAAAATGGCGACGGCCCTGTCCAGCTCCGCCGGGCGCAGGAGGGAAAGGGTCTGCAGCATGGCCTCGCTCTCCACGGCGTAGAGCTTGCGGGCAAGCTCGATGGGGGCGTCGCTGTCGCGGATGGGCTTGTCCGCCGCGGCGGCGGGCTTGGGCGCGCCCGCGTTTGCGATGGCAAGCTTGAAGGCGTTGTAGCCCTTGTAGCCGAGCCGCCTGCAAAAGCGCGACACCGTAGCTTCCGCCACGCCGCTTTCCTCCGCAAGCTCCCCGATGGACAGGTACTGTGAACGGTCCCGGTGCTTGAGCACATAGTCGGCGGTTTTGCGCTCGGCGGCGGTCAGCTCATAATAGGACTGGCTGATGGTGTCGAATACGTTTGAGGTTGTGTCGGGCATCTGGTGTCAGTCCTTTCAAACATCAAATACAGGTTTTCTTGGCTCCTCCTTTGGGGGAGCTGTCACCAGTGCCGCAACACTGGTGACTGAGAGGGCCGTCGGACATGGTACAATGTCGGCGGACCCTCTCCGTCATTCGCCTTGCGGGAGACGGCGAATGCCACCTCCCCCGGAGGGGGAGGCAAGCATGTGTTACTCTCCCAGAAGCTCGCCCATCATCACGTCCACCATCGTGAGCATGCGCGGCAGGTGGAACGGGCCCTTGAAGGTCGAGCCCTTGCAGGCTGGCTCTGTGGGCTTGCCCTCGCGGTCAAGGCAGGTGTACACGCCGCCGTTGACCGGGGTCCATGCCGTTATCGAGCCAGAACCTGACGCAGCGGTCAAGCTCGGCCTGTATCCATTTGCGGCTGTCCGCAAGCTTTGCTCTGTCCATGGGAAAAACCTTCTGAAAAAGATAGTTTCGATTTTACGGTATTTACAGTGTAACAGCCGTGAAAGAAATTTTCAATAAAAATATGATTTGAAATTTCAAAGAAAGAGGCTGACAAGACGCGCCGCGGATGGTATAATCGAAAAAAACAATTGTGGGTATCGGCTTCACTCAGCAAGAATCGGCTTCCGGCCTGTCACTGGTTCGCAATGACACAGGACGGACATTTTCACCGTTGAACAAGGCCAAGACTGAATTCTTACCAGAAAAATAAGCGACAAGGAGAACGAGAATGAAAAAACGGATTGCAGCTTTGCTGATTGCCGTGCTGCTGCTCGGGATGCTCCCGGCGGGGGCATACGCTGAGGAAGCGGACGGCTGTACGCTTGACCGCGTGGTGGTCCTGAGCCGCCACAATATCCGCTCCCCGCTGTCGGGCAGCGGCTCTCTGCTCGGCGATATCACGCCGCATGAGTGGTTCAACTGGACGAGCAAGCCCAGCGAACTGTCCCTGCGCGGGGCGCTGCTGGAGACCCTGATGGGCCAGTATTTCCGCCTGTGGCTGGAGGATGAGGGCCTTTTCCCGGAAAACTACCGCCCCGAGCAGGGCGCCGTGCGCTTTTACGCAAACGCCAAGCAGCGCACCCTTGCAACAGCCCGCTATTTCTCGGCCGGGCTTCTGCCGGTGGCGGAGACGGAGATCGAGAGCCATGCCGCCTATGACACCATGGACCCGACCTTCAACCCGGTACTGACCTTCGTGACCGAGGATTACGCGGAGGATATCCGCAGCCAGGTCGCCGAAATGGGCGGCGAGGCCGGGATGCAGGGCATCCTCGACGGGCTTCATGACGCCATCGAACTGTTGATGGACACGGCGGATATCCGCGACAGCGAGGCGTATAAGACCGGCGCGGCGGGAGATTTCCCGGAGGGTGAGACGAAACTGATCATCGAAGAGGGCAAGGAGATCGGCATGACGGGCCCCATCAAGACCGCAACTTCGGTGGCCGACGCCCTGACCCTCCAGTATTACGAGGAAGCGGACCCCGTCAAGGCGGCCTTCGGCCATACGCTTAATAGAGAGGACTGGCTCAGGCTCCACAGCATCGTGGACACCTATACCGACATGCTCTTCACAAGGCCCCTGGTGTGCGTGAACGCGGCAAACCCGCTGCTGCGGGAGCTTCGCGCCGAGCTTGAGACGCAGGGACGGCGTTTCAGCTTCCTCTGCGGGCACGACTCCAACATCGCAAGCGTCCTGGCTTCGCTCGGGGTTGAGGACTACACGCTGCCGGAGACGATCGAGCCCAGGACGCCGATCGGCTGCAAGCTGGTATTCGAGCGCTGGCTGGACGGGGCGGGCGAGGCCTTCTGGAAGGTGAGCCTGGTCTACCAGAGCACGGACCAGCTTCGCGAATATACACGCCTCACGCTGGAAAACCCGCCCGTGAAGACGGCGCTGGCTTTTGACGGCGTGGAGACCAACGCCGACGGCATGATCGCGGAGGCGGATCTCTTCGCCCTGTTCGACGGCGCGATCGACGCCTATGACGCTCTGCTCGAGCGCTACGGCGAAAGCGAGGAGCTCCCGAGCGCGGCGTGAGCTGATTGAGGTATTATGAAAAAAGTCAAAGATTCCATCCGGACAAAGGAACTGATCACGGTACTCATTATCGTGCTGCTCTTTTTCCTGTTCCGCAGCGCGCTCTCCTATGTCTTTACCAGGGCCGGCGAGGCGCGGGAGGAGGAGATGCTGGCGCTCAAGATGGACACCATGCTGAATGTCGTGGACGATGTCAACGCAAGACGCATGGCGGCGGACGAGGGCATCACTGCCAACCGGCGGGCGGGCGTGCGCATGATGACCGGTCTCCTGCGGGAATTTGTCACCGCGGACGGCTATGACGGCCCGCGCACATTTTCTGACGGCTTTGTGGCCGAGCTCCGGGACGGGCACGTGATCCTGCCGCAGGAGTACGGGTGGCTGGCCGACCGTCTCCGCCGGGCGCAGATCGAGGAGAGCGCCGAAAAAGGCACCATGCTGCGCTGCACGGCGGCAGACGGCGAGGACTTAGCGTCCGAGCGCTGCTATCTGTTCTTCGGCAAGATCGCGCAGGACCTTTTCTACGCCGACATCCTGCCTGAGAGCAGATACAACGATTACATGGAGCGCAGCACCCGGAGCGTCAGCGAGGCGCTGGAGACCTCCGACAACGCCTTCGGCGCGCTCACCCTGGTGCTGCGGGAGCAGGACGGGGAGACGGAGCTTTTAAGGTACTACGGCTCAGAGGCAGTGTATGAGGCGCTGTCCTCGTCGGGCCTGCTGCCGGAGCTTGTCCGCGGCGAAACATCCGCCGTCACGCTCAACGGCAAGGAGTACAGCTGCGCCCGTACCGGCTTCGGCACGGGTGAGAGAGGCGAGTCCCCGCTGCTTTTCGTGCAGCTGATCCCGAAGGACTCGCTGCGGGAGGAGAGCGACACCCGCGTGCTGCTGCTGGGGTTTGTCATGGTGATCATCCTGGCATCGGTCACGATCTACACGATCGCCGCGCAGCGGGCCATGGCGGAGCAGGAACTTGACGAGGAGCTCAAGGCCCGCTACAGCCCGAGACGGCTGCGCAGACGCTTGCTGAACACGGGCGCTGTCAGCGTCGTGCTGATCTTTGCCATCGTGGTGCTGGTGGAGGCAGTGGGCCTCATGTACACCGAGCTTCGCAACGGGCGGGATGTCCTGGACCTGTTTTCCAGGCAGCTCCAGCGCAGCACCGAGGAGGAGTACAGGCAGATCCAGCGGGAAGAGGAGATGTGGATCGTTTCCCGCGGGGAGAAGCTGGCGGCGCTTTTGACGGAGTACCCGGCACTGAATACCAGGCAGAAGCTCCGTGAAACCTGCGAGGCGCTCGATGTCGAAACGATCACGCTCTTCGATACCGGAGGGCGGCAGCTCCTGTGCAGCGGCGCATATCCCGGCGCCCGGCTGTATGACGCGCAGTATCCCGCGCTCTACGATTTCAGGCGTCTTCTGTACGGAGAAAAGAGTATCGTGCATGAGGCGGCGCTCGATCCCATCACCGGCCTTGAGCGCCAGCAGATCGGCGTGGCGATGCCCGCATCCGACGAAGACGGTCTCCACGGCGTGCTGCTCATGACCCTCCTGCCGGAGAGGACAGCCCGGACAGCCCGGGCCATTGAGGCCGGGGACGTCCGCTTGTTCAATTCGGCAAGCGGGACCATCTGCTTTGCGGCAGATGCGGCAAGCGGTGAGATCGTGTATGCCGGCGATCCGGACATGATCGGCAAGCGGATCCGGGAATACGGCGTGCCGGAGGACAGCCTGCGCGACGGCTTCATGGACTTTGCCGAGATCGCGGGCACCGGCTGCCTGATGATGACGAGCCGCGTCGGCGACAGGGTATCTTACTACGCCGCCGAGACGAGCGCTGTCTTCGGACGCATCGTCAAAACCGGCGTCGTTGTCGCGCTGATCTTCGCCGCGGCGCTGGTGCTGCTGCAGACGATCCTCCTGCGTGGCTACAGCGAAGAGAACTATAAGGAATGGGAACAGCTCCGGGCCGAGGAGCGGGAACGCCTGCGGCAGCACATCAAAAAGCTGGACGGCGACGCGGAGAGGGAAGCAAAGAAAAAGAACATCCTGAATAAGCTCCTGGAACTGATAGACTGGGATCATATGAGCGCCGGCGCCAAGGCCGGGGTCATTCTCCGCGTCGGCCTGCTCATCCTCATCCCGTGCGTACTGGCGATACTGACCGGGAAGCTGCTGCCGAACGAGCGCTGCGGCACCATGTTCGGCTTCTTCATGGGCGGCGGCTGGAAGCGGGGCCTGAACCTGTTCAGCCTCTGCGCCATTATGCTGCTGGTCGGCATCGCGTATCTTGTCAACGTCGTGTGCAGCCTGCTGCTGAAGCTGATCGGCGGCATCGTCTCCGAGCGCGGCGAAACCGTGCTGCGCCTCCTGTACAGCTGCGTGCGCTATGTCACGGTCATCGGGGGTCTTTACTTCGCCCTTGAGTACCTCGGCTTCTCGGCGGGCACGATCGTGGCCTCCCTCGGCATCGTGTCCCTGGCGATCTCCCTGGGCGCGCAGGACCTCATCAAGGATATCCTCGCGGGCCTTGCCATTGTCTTCGACGGGAGCTTTCACATCGGCGATGTCGTACAGATCGGCGACAAGGAGGGTGTCGTGCGGGAGATCGGCGTGCGCACCACAACGCTTACGGTGGACGGCAACAACACCTTGTATGTGAATAACAGCGAGATCAGCAGCGTGCTCAACAAATCCAAGGAGCTGTCTGCACTGGATATTAAGCTGCGCGTCCCGGCGAGCGAATCGCTGCTGCGGCTGGAGGAGCTTCTGGAGCGCGAGCTGCCGAAAATCGGGGCCGGAAACGGCAAAATCATGGAAGGGCCGTACCTGCTCGGCGTGACGAGCCTGTCCGGCGACTTGCGCAAATCCGTGATGACGCTGACTATCGAGGCCATGATCAACCAAAAGGACGAGGACGAGGTCACAAGCTATCTCTACCGCGAGCTGCGCCTCCTGTTCGAGCGGGAGGGCATCGAGCTGCTGTAATCTCCATAAACGCAAGAATCCCCGGCGGATACACCGCCGGGGATTTCTGCACCTTATCAGATTGTTTTGTAAATGCTGTTTTCCTGCCTCCCCCAGCCGCTTGCGGCGAAATGGGGGAGGGGGACCGCTTCAGCGGTGGAAGGGGTTTGGTCGATAAACAACTCCCTCAGTCACCAGTGTGTGCACTGGTGCCAGCTCCCTCAGAGAGGGAGCCAAGATAAGCTCCGCGCGTCAGCTGAGCGTGATGCCGCCGAAGATGCTCATGCCGAGGATCGTGATGATCGCAAGCGGCGCAACATAGCGGATGATGACGGCGTAGGCCTTCTTCATCCCGAAGCGCACGCCGCTCTGCTCAATCTCGCGGATGGCGCTCTCGGGCTTCCAGACCCAGCCCGCGAAGAGGCAGCAGCCCAGGGCGCAGAAGGGGATCATGAGCCTGTCGGTGAGGTACTCCATCGCGTCACAGAAGGCAGGGAAGCTGACGCCGCCCGCCGCGTCGATCCAGAAGCCCTTGAGCGGGTAGGCCGCCTGGGAGCAGGTGTAGAGGCAGCCGATGAGGAACATCACCGTGCACACGCCGACGGTGGTGGCCGTGCGCTTCCAGCTGAAGTGCTCGGTCAGGAAGGCGACGATGCTCTCGATGAGGGAGATGCAGGAGGTCAGCGCCGCGAACAGCAGCAGCAGGTAAAACAGCACGCCGAAGAGCCTGCCGCCCGGCATCTGCTCGAACACGCCCGCGAGCGACACGAACGCAAAGCCGCCGCCCTTGCCGACGTGGTCGGCGCCCAGGGTGGCAAACACCGCGGGCACGATGATGAAGCCCGCGAGGATCGCGACCAGGGTGTCCATCGTGCAGATGAGCACCGTGTTTTTGTGCAGGTTTTCCGTGCGGGGGAGGTAGGAGCCGTAGGTGATGAGGATCGCCATGCCGATGGAGAGGGAATAGAACGCCTGGCCCAGGGCGGAGAGCACGGTGGTGAAATTGACCTTGCTCCAGTCGAAGGAGAGCATGTACTTTAGCCCTTCCTCCGCGCCGGGCAGCGTCACCGCGCGCACCAGCAGAATGACGAGGATCACAAACAGGGCGGGCATGCCGATCTTGTTGAACTTCTCGATGCCGCCCTCAACGCCGCGGATGATGACGACGGCGTTGCAGAGCATGAAGAGCGCCGCAAACAGGATCGCCACCCACGGAAAATGTGTCGTCTCGTCGGCGGCAAGGCCGAGCGTCGCGTAGAAGTAGCCCAGGGGATCGCCGTAGACCTCGGGCGCCTCGACGGCGTAGCTGTACACATAGCGCAGCACCCAGCCGCCCACGTGGGAGTAGTAGCAGGTGATGATGAACGCGCCCAGCACGCCGACCCAGCCGACCCAGCTCCAGCCCTTGTGGCCGAGCTTATGGAAGCAGCCGACGACGTTTGCCTGGCTGGCCCTGCCCATGGAGAGCTCGGTGAGCATGAGCGGCACGCCGAAGAAAATGACCATGCACAGATAGATCAGCACAAAGGTCCCGCCGCCGCCCTCGTAGGCCCTGCCGGGGAACTTCCAGATGTTGCCGAGGCCGATGGCGGAGCCTGCGGCCGCGAGGATGAACCCCAGCTTGCTGCCCCACTGTGCGCGTGAATTGTCCATAATACGATGTACTCCTTTGCAGAAAACGCAGAATAAATAATATATTATAGGAAATGTTTGGAACTGTCAAGGAAGAAAAATGTGCACAGTGTCGAACTGACACCGTAGGGGCCGACGCGGCCCAGGCCGGCCTCTCTTGCCCCTTTGGGGCAATTCACCTTCCCCTCGGCGGCCCGCGCAGAACAGCTCGAAAGCGCGCAGAAATCCCCGGCGAAAACGCACAATTGTGTTGAATTTGCCGGGGATACGTGTAATTATTGAGCTTTCTCTGCCGGGCCGCCGAGGGCGTCGGCCCCTACAAGGTTCTCTCCCTCCTCAATGACACCAGCGCCGTGACGGCGGACACCGCGTCCACCGCGCAGGAGACAAAATCGAGAACAAAGGCGTCGTAGACGGCCCAGAGGAGGAGGTTTACGATGAGGTTCCACTTGATGGCCCGGGTGCGCTTTGCGTACAGGCACCCCACCGTATAGACCGCCGTGGTCACGATGGGCAGAAGCCCCACGGCTCCGCGGTTGTTGGCATAGAGCCCAAGGCCCGCCACCGCGGCCACAAACACGGCGCAAAGCCGCGGCGTGAAGCGCTCATGGGCGATCAGGAGGTTTCGCAGCGCGCACAGGGCGAAGGTGGTCACGCCGCTCAAAGACGCGAAGAACACGTTGGCCGCGGCCATCACCGCGCACTGGGCCGCCTGATAAAGATAGATGCGCTTTCTGTCCCGGCTCCAGGCGCTTAAAAACGTGAAGCACGCCGCAGCAAAGGCCAGAAGATTTCCGATCAGTATAGACACTAAATCTTATACTTCTCCGCGTACTGGTTGTAGAGCGTGTCGAAATTGTGGGAGCGGAGCTCCCTGAGGTTGATGACGTAGTCGTGGGTCTCAAACTCGTCCTTTTGAAGCTCGATCATCGCCACCGCAATATTGGAGCAGTGGTCCGCCACGCGCTCGAAGTTTGTCAGCAGGTCGTTGAACACAAAGCCGATCTGCAGGGAACATGTGCCCGCCTGCAGGCGCTCGATGTGGCGCATCTTGAGCTCGTCGCACAGCACGTCCACATGCTCCTCCAGCGGTTCGACCTTGTAAGCCTTGTTGATGTCGTCCTCCAGGAAGGCAGCGAAGGAGAGGTCCAGGATCTCGTTGATGGCCCCGGTGAGCACATCCATCTCATGGTCGCCGCTTTCGGAGAAGGTGATTTTCTTTTCAAACTTCTCCTGCGCAACCTGGCGGATGTTCATGGCGTGGTCGCTGATACGCTCGAAATCGCTGAGGGTGTGCAGGTATTCGGTCACGCGCTCGTTTTCCTCGGGGCTCAGCTCCGAGCCGTTGAGCTTCATGAGGTAGGTGCCGATCTTGTCCTCGTAGCGGTCGACCAGATCCTCGTCCTGCTCCACCTTGGCGGCGAGGGCGTCGTTATAGTCGTACAGGAGCGTCATCGCGTCAGCCATGTTTTCCCTTGCCTTGCGGGCCATGGCGTCGATGGTCATGCGGCTCTGTTCCACGGCGAGGGCGGGGTGCTTGAGGAAGCGCTCGTCCAGGCGGTCAAAGTCGGCGTTGGCCTCGCGCTCCCGGGGGCTCTCCTTGATGAGGGCGTTGAGGAGCTTTTCGACAGACCCCATAAAGGGCATCAGCACGACGGCGCAGATCACGCGGAAGATGGTGTTGACGGCGGCGATGCTCACCGGGGTCATGACCATGCCTTTGAGCGCAAAGTCGAACACGGCGTCGGAGATGTACCAGACGGCGGCGCAGAAAATGGCGCCCAGGGTCTGCATCACCAGATACGACCAGGCGGTGCGGCGGCCCGGGGTGCGCGCGCCGAGGGCCGAGAGCAGTACCGGCACCGCAGCGCCGATGCTGATGCCGAGCAGGAGCGGGAAGGCTTCGACGAAGCGGATGGCCCCGGTCACGGACAGGGCCTGCAAAATACCGACGGCGGCGGAGGCGCTCTGCAGCACGGCGGTGAAGGCCGCGCCCACGAGGATGCCCAGCAGGGGATTGGAGAAGGCGGTCATGAAGCGGATGAAGGCGGGGCTGTCCTTGAGGGGGGCCACCGCGCCGCTCATGGCCTGCATGCCGAACATCAAGACCGCAAAGCCCAGCAGGATGTCGCCCACGTGGCGCTTTGCCTGCTTTTTGGAGAACATGCGCAGGATGATGCCGATGACCGCCACGATGGCGCTGATGGAGGAGGTGGACAGCAGCGACACGAGCCCGCCGCTGCCCTGCACATAGGAAAGGCAGATAATCCAGCCGGTGATGCTGGTGCCGACGATGGCGCCCATGATGACGGTCATGGCCTGGCGCACCTTCATCATGCCAGAGTTGACAAAGCCGACCACCATGACGGAGGTGGCAGAGGAGGACTGGATGATCGCGGTGACGCCCGCGCCGAGCAGCAGCCCGCGAAGCGGTGTGCTGGAGAGCTTGTACAGCAGCAGCTCAAGCTTGCTGCCCGCGACCTTTTTGAGACCCTCGCCCATCAGCGACATGCCGAACAGAAACAGCGCGACCCCGCCGAAGAGCGTGATAACGTTTGATATACCCATAGATTTCTCCCAATGTTGTTTTTATAAAAATACAACTCTATTTTATCATGTCGCGGGAAATACGGTCAATGCGCATTTCCCCCGAAAAATACCCTTCCCGGGGAGCGGGAAGGGCATACATTTTTATATATTGAACAAGCGCCGGCCGTTTTCCATGGCTTTCTTTGCAGTTTCTTCACACGTGAGACCTTTTACCTCGGCGATCTTTTCCACCACATATTGCAGATTGCGCGAGTCGTTGCGCTTTCCCCGGCGGGGGATGGGACTCAAATACGGGCTGTCGGTCTCGATGAGCAGACGGTCGAGGGGGCAGATCTCCAAAACCTCGATGGCCCTGCGGGCGTTTTTGTAGGTGATGGGCCCGTCAAAGCCCAGATACCAGCCGCGCTTCAAAAGCTCCTGCGCCATCTCCTTAGAGCCGGAATAGCAGTGGAACACGCCCTGCACATCCGGATAGCGCCGCACGATGTCCAGGCAGTCCCCGTGGGCCTCGCGGTCGTGGATGATGACGGGCTTGCCGAGACGCAGCGCAAGCTCAAGCTGGGCAATGAACAGCGCCTTCTGCTCCTCTTTATGCGTGTCGTCCCAGTAATAGTCCAAACCGATCTCCCCGACGGCGACGCATTTCAAGTGCGCGCACAGTGCCTCGATGCGCTTGAGATCCCCCTCGTGCATCTCTTGCAGCTCCTCCGGGTGGATGCCGACGGCGGCGTAGACATGGGGGTATCGGTCTGCCAGCGCGACAGCCTTCTCGCTGCTCAAGACATCGCAGCCGGGGTCGACGACCAGCGTCACCCCGGCTTCCGGCAGGGAAGACAGCAGCGCGTCCCGGTCGGGGTCGAAGGCCGCGTCGTCATAGTGGGCGTGGGTATCGAAATACATGGCGTTCACTCCTTTATCGCGCACATTTTACAATGAGTCCGGCACTTTTGCAAGCATTTTGCTTGACGGCGCGAGCGGGAGCGTGTAGAATAAATTGAATAAGAGCATTAGGCTCCCTCTCTGAGGGAGCTGTCACCGGCGCCGCAGCACCGGTGACTGAGGGAGTCCCCGCCCCCTGAAACCCGGCATAAGCCATGCAAAACTCCCTCCACCGCCAAGGCGGTTCCCCTCCCTCTTTTCGCCGCCTGCGCGGCTGAGGGAGGCAGTTATTGTCAGACATTTCATAACAGGGAGGCCGTTATGGCGGTCAGAAAGAAAAAACGCGTTTCCTTCTTTGCGATCCTGCTTTTGCTTGTCCTGATCTTTATCGCCCTGGCGCTCGCGATCCTCCGCCCGAAGGGGGACCCCGCGCGGGCCCTGCAGGCCGCGCTGGACGCTGCCCGCCCGGCGCGAAACACATCCCTCACCGGCATCGACGCCGAGATCGCGGACGCTTACGACCGCTGCCTGCGCTTGGAGCTCGACGGGCCCCTGACCCAGAGCTTCCGCACCGCCTCCGGCACAGTTGCGCGCACGGAGCTTGACGTGCCCCGGCTCACGGCGGGGCTTACCGAGGAGCTCCAGGCCGCCCTCGCGGAAAAAGTCGCCGCAGCCAAGCGCGGCTCGGACCTCTACACCGCCGACGGCGCGGTGCTGCCGGAACTGTACGACGAGCTTTACAATACCGCCCTGCGCGCACGTCTCGCCCGCGCGGAGGACTGCTGCCGCTCGGAACGCCTGCCCGTGACGCTGCAATACGGAAAGGGCGGGTGGAAGACGGATGTCTCCGCCCTCATGCCGCAGACCGTCCTTCCGAGCCGCCCCGGCTACGCGGAGAGTGCCGCCGCGCTCACGGTGATCCCGGTCCACTACAGCCTCGGCCCCCACGACCCGAGCCCGCTGCCGAACCCAAACTGCTTCGGCCAGAGCGAGGATCCGCAGGAGGTCATGCAGATGCTCGCCACCTCCACCGCCCAGCGGCTCATTAACGGGCAGAAGCTGGACTTTGACCCCGAGCGCGACATGCTGGGCCGCCCGATCCGCTGGTATCTGGACGAGACGCTTCTCGCCGTCGTGTGGCAGCAGGACGAGCACGGGGCCATCGGCACCTTCGCCGAGGTCTTCATCGCCGACGAAAGCCAATTAAGGCGTAAGCTTGCCGACGACGAGTTCGGCAGCTACCAGCTCTACACCGCAAGCGAGATGGCCGCGCAGACGAACGCCGTCGTGGCGGGCAGCGGGGACTATTACAACAACGGCCGCGGGGATGTGGGCTTGTTCGTCTACGACGGACAGCTCATGCGCTGCGGGCTTCACAGCGGGCAGAGCTGTCTCTTTGACGGCAACGGCGACATGCTCTTCACCTACGAGGATACCTTCCCCGACGAGGAGAGCGCCCGGCGCTTCATTGACGAAAACCATGTCCGCTTCTCGCTCAACTGGGGCCCGGTGCTCATCGACCACGGCGAGGACGTGACGCCCTATGACTATCCCTTCGGCGAGGTGCGCGACACCTACGCCCGCTGCGCCGTCGGCCAGCTCGGCACGCGGCACTATCTCATGATGACCATCAACAGCGAGTCCCCCGACCACAATGTCTATGTGACGGTGCGGCAGGCAGCGGACTCCATGATCGCCCACAACTGCTATAACGCCTACACCCTCGACGGCGGCCAGACCGCCAGCATCCTCATCGGCGGCGAGCTTATAAACCCCGTCCAGTTCGGCGAGGAACGCCCGGTCAGCGACATTTACTATTTTGCCACGGCCGTACCGAATTAAACACCTGGCGCTCAAAAAGGGAGAGAATAGCGACACGAACTATTTAAAGCCCCCCCTGCCTAAAGGGCGCGACGCGTTCCGGTCACGCGATTCGGCCCCCTTGCCTAAAGGGCGCGACGCGTTCCGGTCACGCCATTCGGCCCCCTTGCCTAAAGGGCGCGACGCGTTCCGGTCACGCGATTCGGCCCCCTTGCCTAAAGGGGGCTGGCATGCGAGCGAAGCGAAGCATGACTGGGGGATACCGTTCATCGTACACTGTCGCGGATCTCATATCCCCCCGCCCCAGTGTGCGCACTGGGGTACCCCCCTTTAGGCAAGGGGGGCTTTAAAAGACTCTGCGCACTGGGCCACCCCCCTTTAGGCAAGGGGGGCTTTAAAAGGCCGACCCTGTGACATGGTGCGTTGAACTGTATCCCCCAGTCATCGCCATAGATGGCGCTGACAGCAAGCTTGGATCGTCGCGCGCTTCCCGCGCGTCGCTATGCCCCCTTTAGGCAAGGGGGCCGAGACTAAACGATCGGAGACTTTATCATGCAGACACTCAAACACAACTGGAGCGACAAAACCTGGCGGCGCTTTCTGGCCGTCGGGGCGGGAGCGATGCTGCTCTTTTACATGCTCATCCCCATCGCACCCATACGCTTTCACGATCTATACCTTTCCTACGGCAAGACCGCCATCATCGCCCTGGCCGCGATCTACTTCTTCCGCGCCCGGCTCGACGGCGTGCTCGAGGTCAAGCTCGTGATCTGGTACGCGATCTGGGTCTTTATTACGCGCATCCTCAATACCGACTACTATCTCCAAAACGAGCTGGACCTCGTCATCAGCCGGGTGCTGTGCTGCGTGGTGCTGCCCGTGGGCCTTATGCTGGAGGAAAAAGAGCGGCGCGTGATGCTCGACGCGGTGATCGCGCTTGTGGGCGCGTTCTACTTCGTCACCGCGCTCGTGAGCCTCTACGCCTGCATCTTCGGCGTCTACTTCTATGTAGGGCCGGAGCAGGTGGTGTTCGGCCTGGATAACAACGCTTATGCCAACAGCTATGTGCGCATCGTCGCCTGGGAGACCACGCGCAACATCTCCGCCATCTGGTTCTATCTCGCAGGCTGCATGATGGTCTACGAGTTCTTCAACTGCAAAAACAAGCTCTGGCGCATCCCGATCTGCCTGGCCCTGTTCGTGTTCCACCTCGCGGTGGCGTTTACCATGACGAGAAGCGTGATGCTGGCAGCGTCGGTCAATGCCGCGATGCTCGCTGTGCTGCTCGGCATGGAGCATATCCGCACGGAGAACAAGGCCCTCAAGATCGGCCTCATCGTGCTGCTGGCCGCCCTGTCCCTCGCTTTGTGCTTCAAAAGCTACGACTGGCTGCGCGCCGGGACGGCGAAGCTCTATAACGCCATGGACGTAAAGATCGAGCGCACCTCCGACCAGTTTTTGACTCCCGAGGCCCAGAGCGGCGACGGCGTGAATTTCAGCGACAGCCGCGACCTCAAGGAGAGCGCCTCCACCGGCTCCATGCGCTTCGGCGTGTGGTACGCCGCCATCCCCGCCATCCGGGACGAGCCCATGCGCCTTCTCATCGGCAAGTACAGCTCCAAGGTCATGGACGGGCCGCACCGCTACCAGATCAGCGCTGAAAACGGCTCCTTCTGGCACATGCACAACTATCTTCTCCAGGTGCTGATGCTGACGGGCCTTGTCGGCTTCCTGCTGGTGCTTGCGTTCAGCGTGCTGCTGGTTGTGCGCATGGTGCGCCTCTTCTTCACCCGAAACCCCGCCGCCACCACGGCCATCAAATCCCTGACCCTTCCGGTCAGCGGCATCCTGCTATACGGCATGCTTGAGACGGTGATCTTCACAAACTCCGCCGACGAGCGCGCCGTCACCGATTTCCGCGAGCTCTGCTTCTTCCTGCTTGCCGGCGTGGTGCTTGCGTATGCCTACGAGCTGGGAGACGGGAAAAAAGTGAAAAACTCTCCCTTGCGTTCACTGTGAAGACATGTTATGATAAAAAAGATGTTTGAATCAGGAGTGATCTAAAATGGCAAAACCCGTCGTCATTACCGCCGACAGCACCTGCGATCTCAGTGAGGAGCTCAAGGCGCGCTACGGTATCCGCGTCATCCCCCTCACCATCCAGCTGGGGGAGGACAGCTATCTTGACGGCGTGGATTTCAGCGCGGACGATATCTACGACCGCTACCGCGCGGACGGGACCCTGCCCAAGACGGCGGCGCCCGGCATCCAGCAGTTTACGGATTTCTTCACCGACATTTTGAATACCGGGGCCGAGATCGTCCATCTGGACATCAGCTCCGAGCTCTCCGGCTCCTTCAACAACGCCTGCATCGCGGCCTCCGAGCTCAGCGGCGTCTACACCGTGGACAGCCGCTCGCTCTGCACGGGCGTGGGCCTGCTCGCCATCGAGGGGGCCGAGTGCGCCGCGCGCGGCATGTGCGCCGCCGATATCGCCCAACACCTCGGGGACCTCGTCGACAAGGTGGACACCAGCTTCGTGCTCGATACCCTGGAGTTCATGTGGAAGGGCGGACGCTGCTCGGGCGTGACTGCGCTGGGCGCAAACCTTCTGCACCTCAAGCCCGCGCTCGAGATGCGCGACGGCAAACTCAGCGTGTACAAAAAGTACCGCGGCAATATCCGGTCCGTCTACCGCCAGTACGTCAAGGAGCGTCTGGCCTCGGCGGATGTGCGGCCCGCCCACGTCTTTGTCACAAACTCGGGCGAGGTGCCGCAGGAGATCATCGAGGAACTAAACGACATGGTGCGCGCCGCCGTCCCCGGGGCCGAGGTACATAACAGCAGGGCCGGCTGCACCGTGACCTCCCACTGCGGCCCGAAGACCCTGGGTGTGCTGTTTTTGAGAAAGTAAGGAGTTAAGCCATGATCGATCCGAAGGATGTGGATAAAGTCTCCGAGGAGGACTGGGAGCAGTTCAAGAAGGATGCGGCGAAGGACGAGCTCTACTACAACGGCCCCGGCGACCTGCTGGACACCCCGGAGGGGCGGGCGAAGTTCTGCCGCCTCAACAAGACCAGCGTCTACCGCAAGCCCGACCCCAGCTACCCCGGCTACAAGATCTGGGTTTTCAACAACCAGGGCGAGGGCATGGTGGTCAAAAAGCGCAGCCATGTAGACCCCGCGCTCATGGAGGACATCGAATACGACGCTTCGGGCAGGGAGATCAGCCGCTCCTACGAGCCGGCGTGAAGCTCCATGGATCGTTGTAGGGGCCGACGCCCCCGGCGGCCCGGCAGAAACAAGTCAATAAATAATCTGATCCCCGGCGAATACGTGACATAGTACGTTATCGCCGGGGATCATTCGTCAGTTTAGATTGCAGCGCGCGGGCCGCCGAGGGCGTCGGCCCCTACAGTATTGACTGCCTTTGAGATCAATATCTCGGATCTGCCAATCCCCAGAGCCACATCTTCTGCATCATGGGACTGTCGGGGCGGGTATAGCCGCCGGTGTCGAATGAAGCGTTGGAGATCACCGAGAAGGGGAGCGTGCCCGTCTCGTACTCCTGCAGCAGCGCCTCCTCCTGGAAAAGCAGCACGCCCAGCGGGACGTGGTAGTCGCTCGACACGATTGACAGCGCTTTGACCTCCGGGTGGTTTTCCAGCAGGAGCTTCACGGTAAACTCCGCGTTGTCGCCCGTGGTGCGGGAAGCGTCCTCCTTTAGGATGCGGGAGGCTTCAACGCCGTGGGAAATGAGCCAGTCGGCCATCACGCCAGCCTCGGTGGCGCTGGGGTTTGACCAGGCCGTGCCGCCGCCCGTGACGACGATGAGGGCATTCGGGTACTTCTCGGCGCATTTGAGCGCCGTTTCGCACCTGCCCAGAAGCTCCGGGGCCATGGAGCCGTCGGACTCAAGCTGGAAGCCGAGCACCACGATGCAGAGGCTCCCGTCCTCCGGCAGACCGTCCGGCAGCACGCCGGGGTTGAGCGTGAGGCCGCTGTTGACCTCGGACCATACGCGCATGAGCTTTGTCCACAGCGCCCCGAGGGCCGGGTCCAGGGCGCTGAGCTTTTCCAGATCGGCGCGGATTATGTCAACCGCGGCCTCCTGCTTGTCCGCGTAGGCGTAGACCATGTCGCTGACGAGGTTATAGCTCTCCTCGGTGTAGCCCCTGGGCGGCACGAAGACGGTCGGCTCCGGCGTCGGGACAGGGGAGGGCGTCGGCGCGGGCGTTGGTTCCGGTGTCGGTTCCGGCGTCGCTGTGGGAGAAGGCGCGGGCGCCGCGGTCTCCGCGATCACCGGCACGGCGGGCTCTTCCCGCGCCCTCCAGCGCAGAAACAGAAGCCCCGCCAGCGCGATGCACAGGAGCAGCAGGAGTATGATATGGAAGCGTTTCATGGTTTTACCTCGATTGTACGTTACACAAAACGTGACAGTTTGAAACATGAAAAACATATGCCACCATGTTCAAGTCTGTCATTGCGAGACAGTGACCGATGTCACTGTCGTGGCAATCCGTACTCCCAGCGGCCGGTTTACGGTCTACGGCCTCCGGCGGGCGGATTGTACCCTAAAGGGCAGACCCCACACCAGTGTGCGAAGAAGGTGAATTGCTGAAAAAGGCTAACGGATTGCCACACCAGTGTGCGCACTGGTTCGCAATGACAGAGAAGCCTTTTTCAGCAAGAGAAGCCGGCCTGGGCCGCTGGTTCGCAATGACAAAGACGAACATGGCCTTGTTAAATTGAGAACTATAAAGTGATATCAGTATCAGTACCCGATCACCTTATCCACCCCGTAGAACTTCGCCATGTAGACATTGGGCCAGTCGGCGGGGTCCTCGGTGTTGAGATAGGCGAGACCCTCCAGAGCGCTCCAGGAGGTGCGGGCGTAGGGCCGCCAGAGCTCGACTTCCTTTTCGCCCCGGGCAGCGCACTCTGTAATAAAATCTTCGTTATATTGCAGCAGCGCGTGGGTGTCCCGAATATCCGGGAGACCGATGAAAAGGCTGCGGGCCATGAGGAGCCCCCCCACACAGCACAGCGCGATCACCAGGTTCCGGCCCGGCAGATCATAAAGCCGCGCAAGCAGCACGGTATCAGATAACAGCAGCAGCAACAGCGCGATGTGCATGCTCCGCCCCGCGCAGTACATGGCGAAGGTCAGCACGAACTGTCCCGCAAGCGACCCGAACAGCAGGATAAGCGCCAGCAGCCGTGTTTTCAGATCGACCCCGCGATACAGTGCCAGCGCGTAAAAAAGCGGAAAGCACAACAGCAGGGGCCAGAAGCGCAGATACATGCGCCCGGTCTCCAAAAAGTTTGCAAGCAGCACCTTGACCGTCATCTCGGCGGACTTGTTCACGGTCTCCGCCGGGGCGGACATCATGTACAAAAAGCCTGCCAGCATGAGTACCAGCGCCAAAAGCTTCCACAGCGCCGGGCGTTTTTTGAACCAGAACCAATCGACCGCCGCGAAGGCCAGCCACATGGCGACCAGGGCCACCGTGCCGTTTTCACTGTACGCCCCCACGAGGAAGGAGAAGACCGCATACAGTACCTTCAGCGCCGTGCCGGGCGTCCAATCGTCCCGGAAGCTTTTCACGAGCGGCAGCAGCCACAAAAGGCTGAACACGCCGCACCAGAGATAGTTGACCGCGCCCGTGAGCCACAGAAAGACCTGCCCGAAATCCGGTTGAAAGGCCCAGAGGGCAAAGAAAAGCACACACGCAAGCACGGGATTCGGAAGCCCTTTCCCGACCGCAAGCTCATGCAGCAGCCACACCAGCGCCGCGCAGAGCAGGGCGTTGACCACATCGAAGATACCCTTCGGCAGCAGCAGGAAAAGCTGCACCAGAAAGTGCGGCACGACGCGCCCGTTCATGCTCTGCCGGTGGGCCGCCATGGAGGGGAAGATCTGCGCCACGCTTTCAATGCGCGTATCATCCGCGTAAGAAAAGCAGTAGCGGTAATCGTCCGCGATGAGGTCGGTCCAGTGGGTGCACAGGAGCATCAGCGCGAAAAACCCGAGACAGAACAGAATAAGCAGGAGCCGCGAGCGGCTGAAAGCGAGAAGCTTTTTCATCCCGCCGCCTCAATTCCCGAGGACCCAGAGGTGGGTCACGCCGAAGGCCTCGCGGATGAAGTAGTTGAGCATCACAAAGAAGTAGCCCCAGGGGGCCGCGACGCCCGCCGCGTCCGTGACGCCGAGGCTTCTCGCCATGAGCTTTGCCCGGTAGAGGTGGTAGGCGCTCGAGACAATGGCGACCTTGCCCTGCGGCTCGTCCCCGCGTGCGCGGATGATGTCAAAGGAGAACTGGAGGTTTTCAAGCGTGGACGTGGCCTTCGGCTCCATGATGATCCGCTCCTCGGGGATGCCGTGGGCAAGCAGCCAGTCGTGCATGGCCTGGGCCTCGGTGATGCTCTCACCCTTGCCCATGCCGCCGGAGACGATGGCAATGGTTTTGGGATGTTCGTTTAAGTACTGGAGCGCCCCCTCGCAGCGCCGCACCAGCGTCAGCGAGGGCTGGTCGCCGTACACCGCCGCGCCCAGCACGATCAGATAGTCCCGCCCGGCGTCCTTGTCGGTGCGGGCATTTTTGATGATGAAATACTCCACAAAGCAGAAGTAGGCAAGCCCGACGCACACGAGCACCACCACCACGCGCCAGAGGGCGGCGGGCAGGTATCTATGCAGCACCAGCAGCGCCGCGACAAAGAACAGCGCGTAGCCCCACCAGGCGTAGCCCCGCAGCGCAAAGCGCAGGAAAAGGCCCGCGCCCGTGAGGATACCCACCAGCACGGGCAGGTTTTTCCGAAAGTGCCACAGCACGATCCCCGCGGACACAAAGCCCAGGGCATAGGCCGGGTATTGAATGCCGAGGCCGAAGCGCAGTGCAAGCGCCAGCGCCATCAGGACGGCGGCACAGATCGCCCAAAGATTTTTTTTCATCCGTTCAGCGCCTCCCAGCGTTCGTAAAGCTCCATCAAGGCCGTGTCCAGCTCGTCCTTCTCCGCCTGAATTTCCATCAGCTTCTGGTAATCGCTGCCGTTTTCCTCGGCGAGCTTATCCAGCTCCGCGATCTTTTCCTCCTGGCGCTGGATCTCGCGCTCGAGTCTTGCGATGGCCTTGTCGTTGTTCTTCGGGCGCTCGGGCTTCGGTTTTTTCTCCTTCGGCTGCTCGCGCTCTTTCTGCTTTTCGATCTGCGTGACAAGCGCCTGCCGCTCCCGCCAGGCGGAAAACTCTTTATATCCGCCGCGAAAATCGGTGATGTGCCCGTCTTTGAGCTCCCAGATGCGCGTTGCGAACTTGTCGATAAAATAGCGGTCATGCGAGACAAACAGCAGCGTCTGCTCGTAGTCCGAGAGCGCGTCCTCCATCCACTCGCGCGAGGCGATATCGAGGTGGTTGGTCGGCTCGTCGAGAATCAGGAAGTTGATGTCCCCGCCCATGAGCATGCACAGACGCAGCCTGCTCTTTTCGCCGCCGGAGAGAGCGCCCACGGGGGTCATCACGTCCTCACCCCGGAAGCCGAAGGCGGCGAGGCGGTCGCGCGCCTCCTGCGGCTGGCAGCGGCAGTCCCAGAGCATGGTATCGAGGGCGGAGCGCTGCTCGTTGGAAAAGCCCACAAGCTGCGGCAGGTAGGCCGTGCGCACCGTGGGACCGAGGTAGAGCCAGCCTTTGTCCGGCTTTTCCACGTTCATGATGAGCTTTACAAGCGTCGACTTGCCGGTGCCGTTGTCGCCGATGAGGGCGATGCGCTCCCCGCCGGTGACGAGGGCGTCAAGGCCGGAGAATAAGACCCGGCCGCTGTAGCCCTTCTCGATGCCGTCCATGACCAGCACCTCGTCGCCCACAAACTCGCGCTCCTTAAACTTCACATTGAGCTTGCGCTGCTCGGTGGGCTTTTCGCTGCGGCTTAATTTTTCGATGCGCTTTTCCATGGAAAAGGCCCGCTTGTGCAGCTTGTCGTTGCCCATGAAGGCCCAGAGGTGCATCTGCTCGGCGGCTCTTGTGAGCTGCTCGATCTTGGCCTGGTCCTTCTCATATTTCTTGAGCTTTTCCTCAAAGCGGCGCTGGCGCTCTTCCGCATAGAAGCTGTAGTTGCCGCTGTAAAATTCGGCCTTGCCGTCACTGATCTCGATGCAGCGCTGCACCACTTTATCCAGAAAATAGCGGTCGTGGCTGATGGCGAGGACCGTGCCCTTGAAGTGCAGCAGATAGTCCTCCAGCCATTCCGTGGCCCGGAGGTCGAGGTGGTTGGTAGGCTCGTCAAGCAGGAGGATGTCGGTGTTCTCTAAGATGAGGCGGGCGAGGTTTACGCGCGTCTTCTCCCCGCCGGAGAGGGAGGCAAATTCCTGCTCCAGCATGGCGGGGGAGATGTCGAGGCCGTTTGCGACGCGGGCTCTGTCCACGTCCATCTCGTACCCGCCGAGACGGCGGAAGTCCTCCTGCAGCTTGTCGTACTCCCGCAGCAGGGCGGGGGACTGGTCGGACTCCATCTGCACCGTCAGCTCCTCCATGCGCTCGCTGATTTTGTACAGGCGGCGGTGGGCGTCCTTCAAAACCATCTCGGTGGTGAAGCCCTCGGGGTAGACGGGGATCTGGGAGATGAGGCCCATGCGCTTATTCGGCGCGACGGCGATCTCGCCCTCGTCGGCGCGCAGTTCGCCCGTCAGGATGCGAAAGAGCGTGGTCTTCCCGCAACCGTTATGCCCCAGGATGCCGACGCGCTCCCCGGCGGTGACGGTAAAGGAGAGCCCGTCGAGCACATTGCGCCCGATCTCAAAGGACTTGACTAAATTGTTGACGGATAGGTCTGTCATGATCGTTGGTTCCTTATATCATTTTGCCTCCACCAGCCGCTTGCGGCGATTGGGGGAGGGGGACCGCTTCAGCGGTGGAAGGGGTCTTACCGATGAACGACTCCCTCAGTCACCGATGCTGCGGCACCGGTGACAGCTCCCTCAAAGAGGGAGCCATATTGGAATCGCAGCAAAACCGCTCCTTCTCTCCACTTTTCACTTTCCAAATTTTGTTTTACATATTCTCCACGGCCCATTGGAGCACCTCGTTTGTGATCCTGCCCGCGCGGGTGAGGCCGAAGCCGCCGTGCTCGATGAGGGTTACAAAGGCGTAGGGGTGGGCCTCGTCGTCCAGGAAGCCCACAAACCAGGAGTGGTCCTCCACGCCCTCGCCGAGCTCCGCGGTGCCGGTCTTGGCGCAGATATTGAGGCCGGGGAAGAGGTTGTCGGAATCGTAGTGCCATACGGCGTTCTGGCGCATCATGCGCTTGAGGCGGTCAGCGGTGGCGGGACGCACAAGCTCCGTGATCTCCGGCGTGTCGTCCGGCAGGAAGTGGGGCTCGACCAGCATGCCGTGGTTTGCCACCGCGCACAGGAAGCGCAGCATCGAGTAGGGCACCACCATGTCGGTCGACTGCCCGATGCCGGACCAGCCCGTCTCCGGGTCGCCCACAAATTCGAGCGGATAGCTGCCCTTCGCCGTCGTGATGCCGTCGATGCTGTGGTTATCGAGAAAGCCGTATTTTCGCACGTAGTCGATCATCGTGTTCTGCCCGAGGGCGACCGCGATCTGCGCAAAGGCCACGTTGCAGGAGTTGGCAAGGGCCTGTTCAAAGTCCTGGGTGTAGTGGTCCGCCACGCAGCGAAACGGCACGCCCGCGATCTTGTACTCGTCCTCGCAGTACCAGCGGCGGCTGTCAAGGTCACTGAGCCGCTCGATGGCGGCGGCCGCCGTGACGAGCTTGAAAATCGAACCCGGGGTGAAGGAGGCGGAGATGCAGCGGTTGATGAACGCGCCGTCGCGCTGTTCGCCCGTGGTGTCGAGCGGGTCAACGGACGGGGTGGATACCATGCCGAGAAGCTCCCCCGTGCGGTAGTTGCAGACCATCATGCAGCCGCTGGCCCACTCGCCGATGGCCTTGTAGATCACATCGTTGAGCCGCGCGTCGTAGGTGAGGCTGAGCTGCTTGTTGCTCATGGCGTGCGTCGTGCCGGTGAGGAGGCTGAAGCCGCCGTTTGTGTCCATGAGGCGCGAGAGTATGCCCGTGCCGGTCCGACCCCAGTAGTCGCCGGTGACGTGGTAGTTTGCCGCCCTCGTGATGCGGTCGGGGGAATAGACGCGGTTGGTCTCGTCAAAGTAGGCGAGGACGATGCCGTTTCGGTCGGTGAGCTGGCCGGTTGCCCCGGAGTTTGCCCGGGAGAAGTAGAGCGCCCAGTCCTTGCCGTGCTCCACGTAACGCACCAGATACACGCCCATGCCGCAGACCACCAGCGCCGCCAGGATCAGCACCGAAAAGGCGCGGTTGGTTATTTTTCTCGTGGCTGCCACACCTCCCAGTCGGAAAGGTCCTCCTCCGCGTCGGTGTCCTGAGACTGGGCACGCACCGCGAAGCTTGCGTCGCGCCGGTTGTCGGCGCTCTTGATAAAGGCCATCAGCATCCAGCAGCACAGAAGCGAGGTGCCGCCGCGGGACACAAAGGGGAACGTGACGCCCGTAAACGGCAGGATGTCGAGCGAGCCGAACACGTTGAGCGAAAGCTGGGACAAAAGCATACTCATGGCGGCGCAGGCCGCGATCGAGTAATAGGCCGACCTGCCCTGCCGCGCGGAGCGCACCGCGAAGAGCGCCAGCACCAAAACCGCAATCACCATGATGACCGCGATGATAAGCCCCTCCTCCTCGCACACCATGGCGAAGACCATGTCGGTGTTCGCCGCCACGATGTCCTTGAGCCAGCCCGCGCCCGCGCCCTTGCCGTAGAGCCCGCCGGAGGCGGCGGCGGACATGGCGCGCGTCTGCTGGAAGCCCGCGCCGTACACGTCGTCCCACACATGGCCCCAGGTGGAAAAGCGCCGGGCGATGTAGGGCTTGATGCTCACGGCGAGAAAGGCCGCCATCCCGGCCCCCGTCACCGCGAGAAAGACGGTGGCAAAAGAGCCCGAGCGCAGGTAGGAGATCACGAGGAAGGTCACAAAGAAGATGAGCGCCGTGCCGAAGTCGCCGATGAGCGCGAGCGACACCACGCAGAACATGGAAAAGACGATGAAGGTGGTGAGGTTATTCTTGCGGAAAAGCCGCTCGAGCGTGGAGGCCCCCACGTAGATGTAGCCCACCTTGATAAGCTCCGACGGCTGGAGCGAGAGCCCGCCGATGTTGAGCCAGTTTCGAGCGCCGAGCACCGCGTCGGAAAAGACGATGTTTATAAAGATCAGCAGCACCGACCCGATCACCACGGTCGAGCGGGCGGACATGGTGCGCTCCAGATCGCGCAGCCACCAGCCCATCGCGGCAAAGAGCACCACGGCAAGAATCGTAATGAGGATCTGCTTGAGCATGTCCCCCGGCACCGAGGACGCCGCCACCGACATGCCGATGCTGGTCAGGTAAAAAGCGATGGTCTCGATCTCAAAGCCCGAGCGGTTCATAAAGCGCATGAAGTGATAGCAGCTCCACTCGAGCGCGATCAAAGCCACAAACGCCAGCGCCACGGCCTGCAGCTCCTTCTGCTTGGGGCTCATGGCGTGCTGGAGTAGAAGCGTGAGCTGAAAGAGCGTGAGGTCCAGAAGCGTCCCCGCGGGGGAAACGCCGTAGCCCGCGCGCTTGCGCTTGAGGTCCTGCTTTTGCCGCTTGTCCGGCGTCACGGCCCGGAAGCGGACTTTCTGCCCGCCGAGGTTGATGGTGTCCCCGGACTCCACAGCTAAACCCGAGGCCCCGGCCTTCTGGTTCTTGATCCAGACACCGCCGCGGGAGAAGATGTTGTAAACGCGCCATTTGCCGCTTCCGCCGCGCCGGAGCACCGCGTGGCTGCGGCTGACACCGGGGGCGACGATGCGCACGTCCGCGCTTAAGGACCTGCCGATCAGATTTTCCCAGTGGGTGAGGGGATAGTCCTGCCCCTCATAGCGGAGGTAGCCCCAGATCTCCGGCTCCACCCGCTCACTCAGAAGCGAACGGATGCAGCGCACCAAAATGACAATGGATATGATAATGAGCACATACTTGCTCAGCGCGAGCATGTAGTCTTCAAGATTGTACAAGGGGTCACCTCCTTTCAATTTCCGCTCGCCTCCCCCAGCCGCCTGCGGCGATTGGGGGAGGGGGACCGCTTCAGCGGTGGAAGGGGTTTGTCGGCTGACGGGCAGTTTTACTTCACCCGGACTTCAACTGGGCGCAAGCCGTGAGGACTCCTTCCGTCATCCGGCTTGCGGGGGACGCCGGATGCCACCTCCCTCAAAGAGGGAGGCATACAAAAACGCACAATATTATAACACATCTTCCCCCGTATTGACAACCGGGGCAAAGTCAACTAAAATGGGGGCCATGAAAACGAAAAACCTTCTCTGGGCCCTGCTCTTTGCCGTGATCGTGCTCGGCGGGGTCCTGGTCTATCGCAGTCTCGGAAAGGGCGAGGGGACGGTCGCGGTCGTCTCTGTCGACGGAGAGGTGCTGGAAAGGATCGACCTCTCAAAAGTCAGGACACCCTACGACATTCCGGTCTCTACCCCTTACGGGAACAATACCGTACACGTCGAGCCGGGGGCTATCTCCGTCACCGAGGCCGACTGCCCGGACCATGTCTGCATCTATCAGGGCCGTCTCACCGGCAGCGGCATCCCCATCATCTGCATGCCCCACCGCCTGGTGATCGAAATCGAGGGCGGTGACATTGATGGCTAAGACGAGAAAGCTTGCGCTCATGGCGCTCTTGACCGCGATCGCCCTGACCATCTTCGTCATTGAGGCCCAGATCCCGGCCCTGGTCCCGATCCCGGGCGTCAAGCTCGGCCTTGCCAATATCATCACGCTCATCACCATGTGCCTGCTGGGGAAAAAAGAGGCGGGCGCGGTGCTGCTGGTGCGCGTGCTGATGGGCGCGATGTTCGCGGGCAGCCCCTCCACGCTGCTGTTCAGCGCGGTCGGCGGCCTCTTTGCCTATCTCACCATGTGTCTGACCGTTGGCTTTTTTGGGGAGAACAGGCTCTGGATCGTCTCGGCCCTCGCGGGCATCGCCCACAACGCGGGGCAGCTTCTCGCCTGCGTGCTGGTGGTCAAGACCCCCGGCGTCTTTGCCTACGCCCCCATCCTCGCCGCCTCGGGCGTGGTGACGGGCGTGTTCACGGGCTTTGCCGCGCAGTATCTTTTGAAGGCGCTGAAAAAATTGAAGCTGTAAGCAATACCCAGACACTGTAGGGGCGCTTCACGAAGCGCCCGGCGGGAAACTTCCCGGTACGAATGCGCCCGGGCGAATCCGAAAACCGACCGGACACAGACGGGCGATTCATGAATCGCCCCTACGAAGCAATAATAAATATAATAAATATCAGGAGAACACAAAACCATGAGTGAATGCACACACGATTGCTCCACCTGCGGCAAGGACTGTGCCGACCGCACGGCGGAGAGCTTCCGCAAGAGCCTGAGACCCGGCGCCAGCGTCAAAAAGGTCATTGCCGTTGTCAGCGGCAAGGGCGGCGTCGGCAAGAGCCTCGTCACATGTCTGATGGCGTCCGAGATGCAGCGGCGCGGCCACAGCTGCGCGGTGCTGGACGCGGACATCACCGGCCCCTCCGTGCCGAAATCCTTCGGCGTCCATGAGCACTGCATGGGCACCGACGAGTACCTCTTCCCCGTCACCACCCACACGGGGATACAGCTCATGAGCATGAACCTCATCCTCGAGACCGAGACCGAGCCGGTCGTCTGGCGCGGCCCCGTCATCGCGGGCGCGGTGACCCAGTTCTGGACGGATGTCATGTGGCGGGATGTGGACTACATGTTCGTCGACATGCCTCCCGGCACGGGCGACGTGCCGCTGACCGTGTTCCAGTCCCTGCCGGTGGACGGCATCGTCATCGTCACCACCCCGCAGGACCTCGTCGGCATGATCGTGGAGAAGGCCGTGCACATGGCGGAGCTTATGAACGTCCCGGTCCTTGGCCTCGTTGAAAACATGAGCTACTTTAAGTGTCCCGACTGCGGAAAAGAGCACGCGATCTTCGGCGAGAGCAAGGTCGAAGCCCTTGCAAAGCAGTACGGCATTGCCCACTTCGCGCGCCTGCCCATCGACCCCGTCATCACCACGATGGTGGACGCGGGCGAGGTCGAGTCCGTCAGCGGCGAGCACATCGCCCCCATCGTGGACGTGATCGAGAAGGAGGCCTGACATGCGCATAGCGGTTGCCTGGGATAACGGTGACATCGGTCTGCACTTCGGCCACGCCGATTGCTTTGCCATTTATAATTATGAAGACGGCGACGTCAGCCGCTGCACCAAGACGCTGGTCCCGACCGACGGGCGCCACGGCCACCAGGCCATGGCGGAGCTGATGCAGGCGCAGAACGTGGACGCGGTGATCTCCGGCAACATGGGCGGGGAGGCGAAGGCCGCGCTTTTGAGCCTCGGCATCGTGCCGATCGCGGGCTTTGAGGGCCCGGCGGACCTGGCTGCCGACCTGCTGGTCCTGGGCAAGCTCCCCCTCACGGGCGGCGAGAATTTCTCCGGCGGCTGCGGGGGCTCCTGCTCGGGCTGCTCCGGCTGCGGGCCCGAAGGCTGCGGCCCGGACTGTAACTGCGGCTGCTGAGAACAATACCTGACCCGGTTGCCATCGTAGGGGCCGACGCCCTCGGCGGCCCGGCAGAAACATGTTAATGATACTGCAAATCCCCGGCGGATCCGTACCAAATCGGACGTATTCGCCGAGGATTTCTGCGTAATATGGGATAATACCGCGCGGGCCGCCGAGGGGAAGGTGAATTGCCCTGGAGGGGCAAGAGAGGCCGGCCTGGGCCGCGTCGGCCCCTACAGTGACGGAGTATCGTTTTGCAAATGTCTTTACCTATGCGCGAGGGTCCGGTACGCTTCCCCCAACGCATCGACCAGCGCATCCACATCCTCCCCGGTATTGTACCGGCACAGCCCGATGCGCAGCGCCCCGTCGATCAGGCGCGGCTCCATGCCGATGGCCTCGAGCACGTGGCTCCTGGCGCCCTTCTTGCAGGCGGAGCTGCGCGAGACGTAGATCTCCCGCGCCTCAAGATAATTCATCAGCACCTCGCTCCGATAGCCGGGGAGGGACACGGAGAGGATGTGCGGCGCGTCGGTTTCGAGCATCCGGATGTCCGGGATGGCCTCCGGCAGGCGCATCATAAGCTCCGCCTTGAGCGCGCGCATGTGTGCGGCGTTTTCTTTGAGTCCCGCCTTTGCGAGCCTCGCCGCCTCGCCGAAGGCCGCGATCTGGGGCATGGCCTCGGTCCCGGCGCGGCGTCCGTCTTCCTGCGCCCCGCCGAGGATGAAGGGTTTCAGCCGCAGGCCCTTGCGGATGTACAGCGCCCCGATGCCCTTGGGCGCGTGGATCTTGTGGCCGCTCACGCTGATGAGGTCAGCCCCCAGGGATTTTACCGTGAAGTCCAGCTTCATAAAGCCCTGTACCGCGTCGGTGTGGAGAAGGGCAGGGCTCTTTTCGGCCTTCAAAATGCGCGAAATGGCGGAAATATCCGTCACCGCCCCCGTTTCGTTGTTGACCAGCATCAAAGAAACGAGTATAGTATCAGGGCGGAGCGCCGCGCGCACCGTCTCCGGGTCGATGCGTCCGGTGCTGTCGGGCCTGAGATACGTCACCTCATAGCCGCGGCGTTCAAGCTCGGCCGCCGTGTTGCGGATGGCGTCGTGCTCCACGAGGGAAGTGATGACGTGCTTCCCCTTGCGCCGCATGGCATCGGCCCCCGAGAGCAGGGCCCAGTTGTCGCTCTCCGACCCGCAGGAGGTAAACACCAGCTCACCCGGCTCACACCCCAGCGCCCCGGCGACGGACTTGCGCGAAGAATCGAGCAGCTTCTTCGCCTCGCGGCCTTTGGCATAGGTGGAGCTGGGGTTGCCGTAGGTAGTCAGCATGGCGTCCAGCGCGGCCTGCGCCGCCTCCGGGCACACGCGCGTCGTGGCGGAATTGTCAAGATAGTGTTCCATTTATGTTAACCTCTTTATGTGAAGTAGATTATGTAAATGAATATGCACAGCCTCCCTCAGCCGCGCATGCGGCGATTAGAGGGAGGGGGACCGCTTCAGCGGTGGAGGGAGTTCCCCACGGTTTGCAGCAAGCTAAAGGATGGGGACTCCCTCAGTCACCAGTGTGCGCACTGGTGCCAGCTCCCTCATAGAGGGAGCCAAAGAAGCACGTGTTCTAATCCTACAGAAACGGAGAACAGCATGAAGTATATTATATCCACTCTCGGCTGCAAGGTCAACCAGTATGAGACCCAGGCCATGGAGGGTTTTCTCAATGAGCGCGGCTTTGAGCGCGCGGTGCCGGGGGAGATCGCCGACGCCGTGATCGTCAACACCTGCGCCGTCACCGCCGAAAGCGGACGCAAATCCCGTCAGACCATCCGCCGCCTGCGCGACGAAAACCCCGGCGCGGTGCTGGCTGTGTGCGGCTGCTACTCCCAGATCGAGCCGGACGCGGTGCAGGCGATCGGCGCGGACGTGATCTTCGGCGCGGCCGACCGCGAAAAGCTGGTGGACGCCGTGGTCAAGGCATGCCGGGAAGGGGAGGGCACCCGCGACATCGACGAGCCCTTCAAGCGCCGGGAAATCGAGCGCCTGCCCGCCGGGGCGGTGGACCACCGCACCCGCGCGATGCTGAAAATCCAGGACGGCTGCGTCAACTTCTGCACCTACTGCATCATCCCCTACACCCGCGGGAGACTGCGGAGCCTGCCCTGCGACGAGGCGGCAGCCGAAGCAGCCCGCCTCGCTTCCGAGGGCTACCGCGAAATTGTCCTCACCGGCATCGAGGTCGCCTCCTACGGGGTTGACCTGCCCGGAAAGCCCGGCCTTGCGGATGTGATCGAGGCTGTGGCCGCTGCCTGCGGCGATATGCGCATCCGCTTAGGCTCCCTCGAGCCCACGGTCATCACGGAGGACTTCTGCAAGCGTCTTGCGGCCACGGGAAAGGTCTGCCGCCACTTCCACCTCTCGCTCCAGTCGGGCTGCGACCGCACGCTCAAGGCCATGAACCGCAAGTACGACACCGCGACCTTCTTTGAAAAGACGGAGCTTCTGCGCAAATACTTCCCCGGCTGTGCCCTGACCGGCGACCTCATCACCGGCTTTCCCGGCGAAACGGATGCGGACGATAAAGCGACTTCGGCCTTTTTATGGAAATGCCGCTTTGCTGCGATGCACGTCTTCCCGTACTCCCGCCGCCCCGGCACGCCCGCGGACCAGATGCCCGACCAGTGCCCGAAGAAGGTCAAGGAGCAGCGCGCCCATGAGCAGCAGCGCCTGTGTGATTCCATGCACCGGGATTTCCTCAGATCCTGCGTGGGCCAGACCCTGCCGGTGCTGTTTGAATCCGAGGAGGACGGCTTCTGCACCGGTCACAGCGACACCTACATGCCCGTGAAGGTAAAGGGAACGGGCCTGCGAGGAGAGCTTCACAATGTTGCGATCACGGAGGTCTCCGGCGACACGCTGTGCGGAACAATAAAATGAAGTGTGGAGTTAAGGAGCGGCCTTGCCGTGATTCACATATGGCCCCCTTGCCTAAAGGGGGCTGTCACCAGTGTCGCAACACTGGTGACTGGGGGATATAATCCTTGCGAACCGCTCAAAAAAACGCACGTTTTTATATCCCTCCGTCAGCTCGCAGGCTCGCTGCCACCTCCCTTTAGGCAAGGGAGGCACTTCCGATCCGTCCGCAAAACAGACACCATAATCTTCACTTTCAATCATTAAACTCCAAACTCCACACTCCAAACTCCACACTGAAACAGCTCCACAAGAAGGAGAAATAAGATGAAGTACTTACAGAAGCTCGGAAAGTCGATCATGCTGCCGGTGGCGTGCCTGCCGCTGTGCGGCATCCTGATGGGCATCGGCTATCTCCTGTGCCCGGCCTCGATGCAGGGCGGCGAGATCACCGGCCTTGTGCCCGCAATCGGTATGTTCCTCGTCAAGGCGGGCGGCGCGCTCATCGACCATATCGCGCTGCTGTTTGCGGTGGGCATCGGTGTCGGCATGTCCGACGATCGGGACGGCACCGCGGGCATGACGGCGCTTGTGTCGTGGCTCATCATCACAAGCCTTCTGCAGGCGGATTTTGTGGCGCGGCTGCTGCCCTCGGTGGCCGGAAATCCCACGGCGCTGCTTGCGTTTCAGAAGATCGAGAACCCCTTCATCGGCATCCTCGCGGGCCTCATCGGCGCGGAGAGCTACAACCGCTTCAAGAATACCGAGCTGCCCGAGTGGCTGGCCTTTTTCAGCCGCCGCCGCAGCACGGTGATCGTGTCGGGCCTTGTGTCGATCCTCGCTTCGGCTCTGCTGTTTTTCGTGTGGCCGGCGCTCTTCGGGGCGCTTGTGCGCGCGGGCCTCTGGATCGCCTCCCTCGGCCCTGTCGGGGCGGGGATCTACGCCTTCCTGAATCGCCTGCTCATCCCGCTGGGCCTGCACCATGCGCTTAACAACGTCTTCTGGTTCGACACCATCGGTCTCGGTGACCTCACGAACTTCTGGGCGGGCAAGACCGGCGCGGACGTGGGCTGGTCCCTCGGCATCTACATGTCGGGCTTCTTCCCGTGCATGATGTTCGGCGTGCCGGGCGCGGTGCTGGGCATGATCCGCAGCGCAAGGCCCGAAAAGCGGAGGGCGACCGCGGGCATCCTCGCAGCCTCCGCGCTGTGCTCGTTTGTCTGCGGCATCACCGAGCCCTTCGAGTTTTCCTTCATGTTCGCCGCCCCCGCGCTCTATGTTGTCTACGCGCTCCTCTACGGCGTGTTCACCTGGATCACCGCCCTCACCGGTTTTCGCGCGGGCTTTTCCTTCTCGGCGGGCGCGACCGACCTGCTGTTCTCGGCGTCCCTGCCCGCGGCGCAGAAGACCTGGCTCATCCTGCCGCTGGGCCTTGCAGCGTTTGCGGTGTTTTTCCTGGTCTTTCGCCTGATGATCCCGGCCTTTCACTTCAAGACCCCCGGCAATGAGGACGAGGACACGGAGACGCAGGCGGCAGGGGAGAGCGCCGAGAGCCCCAAAGCGGAGAGCGCCGAGACTCAGACGACAGAACACACCCCGGCCCCGAAGGCGGAGAGCGCCAAAGCCCCCGAGCTTGTCGCGGGCTGTGATGTCGACGAGATCCTCGCGGGACTCGGCGGCAGGGAGAACATCCTCACGCTCGATAACTGCGCCACGAGATTGCGCCCGGAGCTGAAGGACATGAGCCTCGTGGACGAAAAACGGCTCAAGAGCGCCGGGGCGAAGGGTGTCATGAAGCCGGGCGGCGGCAGCGTCCAGGTCGTCATCGGCGTGAAGGTACAGTCGGTCGCCGACGCTCTGCGCGAAAAGATGAAGCTTTCATAAATGATAAAACCACAGAGGAAACAGCCCCGATCCCGGGGCTGTTTCGTTTAAATGGCGCGGTGCGGAGAAAAGCTTGACGAAATACACAGCTTACAGTAAAATAAAAGTCCCCGAAAGGGGACGGTGAAGAGAGAACATTAACGCACATTGGCGGTTAGCTCCATTCCCTCATCTGAAAAGGAAGGGGGTGGTGTGCATGCGCTTGACCTTTCACATAAGGAAATGGACCGTGACGATCATCGTCCGGGAGACTTCCGGAAAGTCAAAAGCGAAACGCGCAAAAAAAGCAACCGCCACTCCCCTAAAGTGACGGTTGTTTTTGTGGCATTAAGCCACAGATAACCCAAACTGCAAGGAGCTAACCGTGTGCGTGGTTCGCTCTTCACTGTTATTATAGGGCAGGCGGCGGCTTTTGTCAATCCTGTGACCATTCCTTTTTTGGATTTCTCCTGACAAGTTGCGGTGGAACTGCCCTTGCGGGCTGCGAGAGCCGTCAACCCCGCTCCCCATAATCCAATAAAACCACAGAGGAAACAGCCCCGATGCCGGGCTGTTTCGTTTAAATGGCGCATTGACGAACACGGAAAAGAATAGTAAAATAGCACAAAAATCAAAATCGTTTTTTGGAGTATATTCCTATGAACAGAGATCAGGTCTATAATTTCGCGCCCGGGCCGTCCACCATGCCCGAGAGCGCCCTCAAAACCGCGGCGGCGGAGATGCTGAACTTCCGCGGCAGCGGCATGTCCGTCATGGAGATCAGCCACCGCAGCGCCCTGTTTCAGGAGGTCTTCGACTCCGCGTGCGAAAAGCTCCGCCGGCTGATGAACGTGCCGGACACCCACGAGTTTTTACTGCTCCAGGGCGGCGCGACCACCCAGTTTGCCGCCATCCCCATGAACCTCATCGAGGGCGGCACCGCCGACTACGCGGTCACCGGCAACTTCTCGAACAAGGCCGCCGAGGAAGCGAAAAAGTATGGCACCGTCCACATCGCGGCGACCACGAAGCCCACCGGCCATGACCGCATCCCGACGCAAGCAGAGCTTGACCTTTCGCCGGACGCCAAGTACTTCTACTACTGCGCCAACAACACCATCTACGGCACCGAGTGGCAGTATGTCCCCGAGACGGGCTCGACCCTCGTGTGCGACATGTCCTCCGACATCCTGTCCCGCGAGGTGGATGTGTCGAAGTTCGGCCTCATCTACGCGGGCGCGCAGAAGAACATGGCCCCCGCGGGCCTCACGGTCGTGATCGTCGATAAGCGCCTTGCAGGAAGAGAGATTCCCATCACGCCGAAGATTTTAAGCTACAAGACCATGATCGAGACCGGCTCCATGCTCAATACGCCCCCGTGCTGGTGCATCTACATGCTGGACCTCACCCTCGACTGGGTAATCAAAGAGGGCGGCGTGAAGGCCATGGACGAGCGCAAGCGCGAGCGGGCCGGGATGCTCTACGACTTTTTAGATAACAGCAAGGTCCTCCACCCCCACGCCCTGCCTGGCTCCCGCAGCTTCATGAACGTCACCTTCCGCACGGACTCTCCCGAGCTCGATGCTGCCTTTGTGAAGGGCGCGGCGGAGAGGGGACTTCTCAATCTCAAGGGCCACAAGATCGCGGGCGGCATGCGCGCCTCGGTTTACAACGCCATGCCCGTCGAGGGCGCAAAGGCGCTGGTCGAATACATGAAGGAGTTTGAAGTCAGAAATGCTTAAAATAAAGACCATGAACACCATTTCCGAGCACGGCACCGGGGCGCTGGAAAAGCGCGGGTGCGTGGTCGGGCCGGACGTGGAAAACCCCGACGGCATGCTGATCCGCAGCGCAAACCTGCACGGCATGGAGTTTGGCCCGGAGCTTCTCGCCATCGCGAGAGCGGGCGCGGGTTTTAATAATATCCCGATCGAGGAGTGCGCCGAACGCGGCATCGTCGTCTTCAACAGTCCCGGCGCGAACGCCGAAGCCGTCAAGGAGCAGGAGATCGCCTCCCTCGTCATGGCCTCGCGCGACATGATCGGCGCCATCGACTGGGTGCGCTCCATCGCCGACTGCGGGGACGAGATCCCCGAGATGGTGGAGAAGGGCAAGTCCTCCTTCGCAGGCCCCGAGCTCCAGGGCAAGACCCTCGGCGTGGTGGGCCTCGGCGCGATCGGCGCGCTGGTTGCAAACGCCGCGCTCGATCTCGGCATGGTGGTCTACGGCTACGATCCCTTCATGTCCGTCGACGCCGCCTGGCGGCTTTCACGCGATGTCATCCGGGCCGAGGACGTGGAGACCATCTACGAGAAGTCCGACTACATCAGCATCAACATCCCCTACAACGAGCAGACCCACAACATGTTCAACGATGAGGCGTTCTCGAAGATGAAGATGGGCGTGCGCATCATCAACGAGTCGCGCGCCGAGGTGGTGGACGACGAGGCCATGACCCGCGCCCTCGACTGCGGCCGGGTGGGGAAGTACGTCACCGACTTTCCGAACAAGGTCATCCTCCAGGCTCCGAACGTGATCGCCCTGCCGCACATCGGCGCCTGCACCCCCGAAAGCGAGGACCGCTGCGCCGCCATGGCCGCGATGGAGCTTTACGATTATCTGGTTAACGGCAACATCAAAAACTCCGTAAACCTACCGGACGCGACCCTCTCGCGCATGGGCGTGTGCCGTCTCTGCGTCCTGCACCGCAACGTCCCGCGCATGATCACCCGCATCCTCGACTTCATCAGCGACCGCAACATCAACGTCGAGCACATGATCAACAAGCCTCGCGGCGAGTACGCCTACACGATCGTTGACCTCGGCGAGTCCATCGGCGAGCCCACCGCCGCCGCCATCCGCGCCATGGGCGATGTCCTGCGCGTGAGAGTTTTATATTGAGAATTGAATATCTTCTTGAGAGCATCGGAACGCCCGGTGCTCTTTTTTTGCCGTCTCTTTGCGTTGTATTGTTTTATGTTTTGTGATATACTGCCATTGAGAAAAGATAAAGGAGGGCATGGAATGCCTCACAAAACAATCTCTTTCTCCTTAAACGGCATGCTGTTTGAATATGACGAAGAAAAAAACCGACAGAATATCAAAAAGCACGGGATCTCGTTCCGAAGTGCGGCGCGTGTCTTTTTTGACTTTGACAGAATTGAGTTTTACGATGAAGCCAGCAGTGCCGTCGAAGACAGATATGATACGATCGGAGATACCTCAGCGGGGCATCTGCTGACCGTTACAGCTTCTTCAACAACGATAGGCAATGTGGATGCATTTACAACGAATATAAACGATATCCTGTATGTCGTATATACGGAAAGAGTTCGGGCTGAAACAAACGGAAAGAGACAGGAAGTTATTAGACTGATTTCAGCCAGAATGGCGACAAGTTTTGAAAGGGGGCTGTACTATGGTAAACAGGAATGAGTATACCGGAGAGCAGATGCAGGAACTGGCCTTTACTCCGCAGGAGCTTGAAGAGCTGGCAAGGGCCAGGGAAATGCCGATCACATTTGACGAAGACTGCCCGGAGACGACCCCGGAGCGGGCTGTCAAATTTCACCGGGTAAATCCGCCGCGCGGCGGTTCGAGATACGCGTAAAAGAATCAGAGAGCATCGGAACGCCCGGTGCTCTTTTTTTGCCGTCTGGAGCTGATCACGAGTTTTCCACAATTTTTGTGGAAAACCCTGTTGAAAAACCTGTGGAAAACCGGGGCGGCGAAAAGGGGCGGGTCCCCCCTCACACTCCCCTCTGTAGCGTTATGTTAAAATTAGTTTTTTTAAGTTACGTTGGGTTGGGTTACGTTGTGTTCCGTCTCCGGATCGGAACCAGACTGGAAACAGTATGTATCCAGGATATAGCGTTTGGAATCGTCGAGAAGGAGCGCCTCCTTTTCCTCGGTGTAGAGCGAAGGACGGTAGCGGTCGTTTTTCAGATCGTTGTTGATGCGCCAGTCCCGGATGGCGATGACGCCGCTTTCAAAGGGAATGACAAAGCCTCTGGAGATGAGCGCCTGCATGTCTGCGCTCGTGCATCCGATGGCGCGGGTGATCTTGCGGGGATTGGCGACAAAGCCGTCGTCGTCGCCGTGCATGCCGAGGTGAAAGTACAGCGCCTGCGCGGCAGAGGGCATTTCGAGGAAATCGTCCGTGTCCACCACGTCCAGACTGAACATTCTTTTCTTTGCCATGGTTGAGCCTCCCTGTAGAATCGAAAAGATTTAAGATATAAGCGGATTATATCACAAAGCAATCTTAAATATCAAGGGTGAGACTCCACTTTTTTTGAGATTTTTGCGGCGTCGGATCGCAGCTTGACCTTTCACATTTTGTTTTTGTCGATTTCACTCTTGCAAAAAGCGGTCGAATCGTGTATAGTGTGGTCCATATGGAAAACCTACCACAAAATGTTGTGGTTATGTAAACTTACGGAAAGGGGTTGACAGACATGGCCGCACGGCGCACAATTACAGTCAGTCAGTCAGTCAGTCAGTCAGTCAGTCAGTCAGTCAGTCAGTCAGTCAGTCAGGCGGTAAAGTCCGCTCTGACAGCCTTTCCATGCCCGGAATTATCAGGGGCGCAGTATACCCGATTTGAGGTGTACCGCGCCCTTTTTGCGCGCCTAAACTCCTGTCATTGCGAACCAGTGACCGATGTCACCGGTGTGGCAATCCGCCCGCCGGAGGCCGTAACCCCTTGCAAGCCGTAATCTGGCCGCTGGGAGCTGCGGATTGCCACGCCAGTGTGAGCACTGGCTCGCAATGACGCGGTGGTGACGTGCCGCAAAGAAACCAGCCCCGTCCACACCAGCCGCGCGCTTTTTGCGCGTTATGGCTCCCTCTTTGAGGGGGCTGGCTGCGCCGATCTCCCGCGAGGCGCAGACTGAGGGAGTCGTCCGAACTCCTTCCACCGCTAAAGCGGTCCCCCTCCCTCATTTCGCCGCAAGCGGCTGAGGGAGGCAATAAAAGCGTACACACCCGCCGCGGATGCTCTTGCCTCCGGTGCTGTTTTTTGTTGCCGGTGCGCGACATTGGTCCCCCCTTGCCTAAAGGGGCGTCTGTGTTCCGGTCACGCGATTCGGCCCCCTTGCCTAAAGGGGGCATAGCGACGCGCGGGAAGCGCGCGACGATCCAAGCTTGCTGGCATGGCGCGTCTCACGCAAGCGCCATGACTGGGGGATACCATCCTTGCGACAGTGTGCGTTGAACCGTATCCCCCCGGCCTTCGGCCACCCCCCTTTAGGCAAGGGGGGCTTTAACCCCGTCCAACCCGCCGCGCGGGCGGCGTTGAAATAATCTATGGAGGAAAGACAAATGAAACACAGAGGATTGAAATTTCTGTTCCTGCTGCTCTCGCTGGCGCTGCTCGTGGGGTTGCTGTCGGGAATGAGCATGACAGCGCTGGCAGACGGCGACACCACCTACACCCTCACCATCCCGTCCACGCTGACGGTAGCTAACAGCGGCTGGAACGCCACGGACGGCATCAGCGCCACGGGTACGCTGGCCAGCGGCAAAAAGCTGACCGTGACTGCCAGCTCCGCGAATAGCTGGGCGCTCAAGCAGCAGGACGGCAGCGAAACCGTCGGCTACACGATGAAGGAAACGGCGGACGGCGCGGCAAAGACAGCCTGGGAGTTTACCGCGCTTCCCGGCAGCGCGACGCTCGGCATTGACGTCGCGGATTACAGCGCCAAGCCTGCAGGCACCTATCAGGACACCGTGACCTTTACGGCAAAGGTGGAGGACGCAAAGCCTGAATATTACAATAAACTCACTAAAATTAACGACAATTTTATGGATCAGGTATATCTGCTAAAAGAGTTAGGTCGAGGGCGTCGAGCCTATAATTCGTCCCTTACTGCCGCTCAGGCCTATGCACTGGCAACTTATCAGGCAGCCATCGATGGTAAGCCCGTGTATGTTATCATGTCGTCGCAGGATTATGGCTACTCAATCCACTATGCCGTCAGCACAGATGCTTCGGCCACGGAGCATACGGCCGATCTCTATAATATCTGCAATGAGAGCAATCCTGTTCGTATGTACTATATAGCTCAATAATATGAAGCGGAAAACAAGCAAAGTCATCCATACTCCCGCTGTGCGACAGTAATGGAGGTGAGAAACAGAAAGGTCGTGAGCCTATGAATAAAATATCGAATATCCTTGCGGCCTTTCTAATCCTTGCGCTCCTGCTGACCGCCTGCGGCGCGGGCGGCGACAGGGTGGAGCGGTTCGCGGAGGTCGCTCCCGGAAGCGGCGAGAACATCGCCATTCCGGGCTATGAGAAGCTGGACTTCGCGGCGGGCAAGACCGCGCAGACCGTGAACCTCAAAAACCCGCCGGAGAACGCCTGTACCTTTGTCCTCGCCCTGACGCTGGAGGGCGGCGAAACCCTCTGGACGGGCGAGGCGCTCTCCCCCGGCGAGGCGTTCACCCGCATCACACTCACAAAGGCGTTGGACGCGGGCGAGTACCCCGCAACGCTCCATTACGATTGCTATACCATAGAGGACAACACCCCGCTCAACGGAGCGGAAATACAACTGACACTTGAAGTGAAGTAACCAACATACAAAGAGGTGTGAATATGAAAACAAAGAGATTTTTGAGCATACTGCTCAGCCTTGTGCTTGTGCTCGGGATGCTTCCCGGCATGAGCCTGACCGCAAGTGCAGCAGGTAACACAACGGAGATCACTCCGACGAACACAAGCGGAACGATGACGATTACGCTGACCATACAGTCAAATACTTGCACCGTGACCTATGATCCCGGCAGGGGTTCGGGAACGATGGAGCCCACAAAGGTTTCCAAAAACGACGAGGGGAAGTACATATACAAGGTCGAGAGCTGCGGCTTTACCGCCCCCGAGGGGGAGACCTTTGACTATTGGCCCGGAGGTGGAAATAAGCGGCGACATTACCCTCACGGCCCAGTGGAAGGAAGAGAAAAAGCCCGACGGCGGCGAGAAAAAGACCGGCGGCTCCAGCAGCGGCTTCGACCTCGTGTTCAACATCCCCGGCGAGGATAACTCTTGGGAGTATGTCGGCGGCGGTTATGCCCCGCAGCAGGCCTATCGCGTGAGCCTCGCCCCCATGCAGGGCGGCAGCGCGGCCCTCGGCCTCACGACGGGCGATTCCGGCACGCAGATGAATGTCTATCCGTCCACGACGGTCTATGTCTTCCCGAACGCCGAACAGGGCTATGTGCTCGACAAGATCGTCTGGAGCCTGATCGACGGCTCTGCCAGCTACGATATTACCGAGGCGAAGAACTTCGTCATGCCCGCCATGGACGTTGTGGTCTACGTGACGTTCAAACCCGCGGCGTAAACAGCAGCATCAACAAGCGAGAGCACCGGGACCCTCCGGTGCTCTTTTTTGCCTCCCTCTCTGAGGGAGGTGGCATCCGGCGTCTCCCGCAAGCCGGATGACGGAAGGAGCTCCCGTGGTTTACGCCGGACCGGGGGACAGGGGACTCCCTCAGTCGCTTCGCGACAGCTCCCTCGGAGAGGGAGCCGGGAATAGTGCTCTTCATTTGTTCACAAACAGCGTATTGAAAAAGTCGCAAAAAGGGTTATAATAAACTTTCAGAAAACTTGCGGAAGGGAGGCGCGGGGTGAAAAGCATATACTTACGGAACTTTACGGCCATGGCCGTGCTCGTCTGCTTCTGCCTTATGCTCATCTGCCTGTCCTTCGTGGGCATCGGGCGGATGCACCTGGTACGCGCGCTGCGCGGGGACATGATCGCCTCGGCGTCGGAGGTCGCGCGCATTGCCTCCGCCGTCCGGCAGAACGACTCGCTCGACAGCTGGCTTTTGGGCATGAACGTCAGCGCCATCGCCAATTCCACCGAAAACCTCATCTTTATCGCCGACACGGACGGCTGCATCGTGCGCTGCTCGGACAAGCCGACCAACTGCTGCCATCTCGGCCTTACGCTCTCGGAAAACGTGCTGGAGCTTGCCCGCTCCGATACCGAGTTCGGCCTTACGGACCTCGACGGCGTGTTCAAGGAGCAGCGCTATGTGGTCTCCCGCGGCATCTACTCCGAGGCGGACGGGAGCTGCCTCGGCTATGTCTTCGTCATCAGCTCGCCGGGCAAGATCTTCGGCGACTGGTCGGCCTTCCTGATCCTCGCGTCGGTGGTGACGCTCGGCATCCTGCTGGTGTTTCTGATCCTGACGCTCTTTTACTCCAAGCGCATGGCGCGGCCGCTCGACGAGATCGCCGCCGCCTCGCGGAAATTCGCCCGGGGCGACTTCTCGGTGCGCGTCAAACAGGAGTACGACGCCACCGACGAGATGGGCGCGCTCATCGACTCCTTCAACAAAATGGCCGACTCCCTCGAGGCCGCCGAAAAGCGCCGCAGCGAGTTTATCGCCAATGTCTCCCACGAGCTGAGGACCCCCATGACCACCATCTCCGGCTTTGCTGACGGCATCCTCGACGGCACCATCCCGCCCGAGGAGGAGCGCAAATACCTCGTCTCCATCCGCGACGAGACGCGGCGTCTTTCCCGCCTCGTGCGGGATATGCTGGACGCCTCCGCCGCCCGCAGCCACGCCACCGACCCCTCGCGCCGCACGGTGTTTGACTTAAACGAGCTGCTGCTGCAGACGCTTTTAAGCTTCGAGGACCGGGCCACGAAGAAAAATCTCGACGTGGACCCGCAGCTTCCCGACAACAGCATCATGGTCGTGGCGGACAAGGACGCCATCACGCGCGTCATTTACAATCTCCTGGATAACGCCGTGAAATTTGCCAGGCCCGGCTCCTGCCTGACCCTGCGCCTTTACAGGGACGAGGAGAAGGCATACGTCGCCGTCCGGGACGAGGGCGAGACCATCCCGCCGGACGACCTGCCCTTCATCTTCGACCGCTTCCATAAGTCCGACCGCTCCCGCAGTCTCGACAAGGAGGGCATGGGCCTCGGACTGTACCTGGTCAAGGCCATCATCAACGGCCACGACGAGGATATCGCCGTCAAGAGCGAGGACGGCGTGACGGAATTTGTCTTTTCCCTGAAACTTGCGAAATAAAGAGGACTGAGTATGAACAACGAAACGAATCAAAACAGCTCCGGCTGGTACGCGCCCATGGCCCCCGCACCGGCGCCCGCTCCCCGGGAGATGCAGGAGCCTGCGCGCAGACGGGGCATGCCCGTGTTCTGGCAGATCCTGCTCGGGACGATGCTGGCCCTGGGCCTCATTGTGGGCACCTCGCTGTACTTTGCAAAGCGCCAGCCCGCCCCGGTGCTGCCCGAAAGCACCCAGCGCCCGGGCAGCGGCTTCAACGTCATCATCCCCGGCGGCGACCTGCCCGGAGGCTTCGGCAATCTCCTCCCCGACGGCGGCGATGAGGACGAGGAGCTGCCCGAGGACTGGAAGGACTTCTTCAACTCCTACTTTGTCACCGAGGACAAGGAGGAGGTCGAGACCCGCATCCCCGTGGTGGATAAGCGCCCCGTGTGGGAGCTTGCGCTCGCGCCCGCCGGGAAGCAGACGCAGAGCCTGCAGGAGATCTACCGCGGCTGCGTCGACTCCGTCGTCAGCCTCCGCGCCTACATCGACGGCGAGATGGGCTTCTACTGGGGCACCGGCATCATCCTGAGCGAGGACGGCCTCGTCCTCACCAACGCCCATGTCATTGAGGGCTGCGACAGCGCGGTGGTGGTGCTCTCCGACGACCGGGAGTTTGAGGTGTCCCTCGTCGGCACCGACCGCACCAGCGACATCGCGGTGCTCAAAATCGAGGCCGAGGGCCTGAAGCCCGCCGTCTTCGGCGAGAGCGACGCGCTCACCGTGGGCGAGGATGTGGCCGCCATCGGCAACCCCCTCGGCGAGGAGTTCCGCGCAACCCTCACAAACGGCATCATCTCCGCCATCGACCGCGGCGTCAGCTATGACGGGCACAGCATGAACCTCATCCAGACCAACACCGCCATCAACGAAGGCAACTCCGGCGGCGCGCTTTTGAACATGTACGGCCAGGTCGTGGGCGTGACCAATATGAAGATGATGTCCAACTACTCCAGCATCGAGGGCATCGGCTTCGCCATCCCGAGCACCACCGTGCGCAATGTGGTCAACGCCCTCATCCGCGACGGCGAGGTGCGCGGCCGTCCGGCGGTGGGCATCACCGTGGGCGCCATCTCCGACATGGCCGCCGACCACTACGAACTGCCCGAGGGTCTGTACGTCTCCGCCGTGTCCGAGGACTCCGACGCCTACAGGAAGGGCATCAAGGAGGGCGACATCATCACCGCCGTCAACGGCGAGCCCGCCAAGTCCAGCGAGGATATCCTCAAGGTCCGCAACGGCCTCGATATCGGCGACACCATCAAGTTCACCATCTGGCGCGACGGCGAGACCTTCGACGTCGACGTGGCACTTGTGGAGTACAACGATATCTATTAAAAAATATGGGTATCGGCTTAACTCGGCAAGAACCAACTTCCGGTCTGTCATTGCGAACATTCTGACGCGCGGGAAGCGTGCGACATTCCTTACCTCGTGTGACCGATGTCACGACAAGCGTGGATCGCGTCACGCGTTTCTCG
>CADBJU010000002.1:0-111140 GCA_902795045.1 Oscillospiraceae bacterium
GCCGCTGGGAGTACGGATTGCCACACCAGTGACATCGGTCACTGGTTCGCAATGACAGACCGGGAACTGGTTCTTGCTGAGTTAAGCCGATACCCATATAACATTTTACCGAGAGGTGTCCCATGGATCAGGAGCTGGAATACCAGGAGCTGACCGGCACGGTCGAAACGGTCATTTTTAAAAATGAAGAAAACGGCTATACGGTCCTGCGCCTGCGCGCCGACAGCGGCGAGACCGTGACGGTCGTGGGCTGCTTCCCCTATGCCGCGCCCGGCGAATCCATGATCGCAAGCGGGGAGTGGATGAATCACAACGTCCACGGCAGACAGTTCAAGGCCGAGTACGCCCAGCGCTTTCTGCCCTCCTCCGGCCCCGCCATTTATCAGTTTCTCGCGGGCGGATCGGTCAAGGGCGTCGGCCCCGCGACCGCTTCTTTGATCGTGGACCGCTTCGGCGACAAGACCCTGGACGTGATCCTGAACCGGCCACAGGAGCTCAGTGAGGTCCGCGGCATCAGCTCCGCCAAGGCCCAGCAGATTTCCAAGAGCTTCCGCCAGCAGGCGGGGCTGAGAATGCTGATGGAGTTTGTCTGCTCCTTCTCTCTTCGCCCGATCCTGGCCCTTCGCGCTTATAAATACTACGGCGACAAGGCCCTCGAGCAGCTGCGGGAAAACCCGTACCTTCTGTGCTCCACGCTCATCGGCGCCACCTTCCGGGAGGCTGACACCATGGCCCTCGGACTCGGCATGGGCGGCAACAGCAAAAACCGCATTGCCGCGGCGCTCCTGTTCGAGCTCATACACAATACCGGCAACGGCCACTGCTTCATCCCGCGTGAAAAGCTTGCCGCCGTGACGGCGGAGCTCATCGGCGTGGAGGCTGAGGAGGCAGACGAATGCATCGGCGAGCTCATTGAGGAGCACCATCTCCGCTATGAGGAGATCGCCGGGGTCAGGGCCTGCTACCTGCCGGAGCTCTTTGAGGCCGAGACCCACGCCGCCGAGACCTTTGCCCGCATGGCAAAACGGCATTTCAAGGAAAGGCTCGACACCGAAAAGTTCCTCAGCAGGCTTGAGGTGCAGCAGCGTATTGCCTATGCCCCGGACCAGCGGCAGGCGATCGGCATGGCCCTGGATAACCAATTGATGGTGCTCACCGGCGGTCCCGGCACCGGCAAGACCACCTGCATCCGCGCGATCCTCGCCATGTTCGACGAGCTGGGCCTCAAGACCCTGCTCTGCGCCCCCACGGGCAGAGCCGCCAAGCGCATGACCGAGGTCACGGGGCTTCAGGCCGCGACGGTGCACCGCCTGCTCGGCGCGAAGTTTGACGAGGAAGGGGACCGCGTGGTCTTCACCAAGAAAGAAAACGACCGCCTGGACTGCGACGCCGTCATCCTCGACGAGTGCTCCATGGTGGATATTCAGCTGATGGACGCCCTGCTGCGGGCGCTGCCGCCGGACGCGCGGCTCATCCTGGTGGGGGACGCAAACCAGCTCCCCTCCGTCGGCCCCGGCAATGTTTTTTCCGCTCTCATCCGAAGCCAGGTCGTGGCGACGGGCACCCTGTCGCTCATCCACCGCCAGGGGGAGGGCAGCCACATCATCCGAAACGCCCACATGATCAAAGACGGGCAGTACCCGAATTTCGGGGAAAACGCGCGGGACTTCTTCCGCCTCAAGCGTCTGCAGGGCGGGAGCGCCGTGGAGACGATCACGGAGCTGTGCGCCGTGCGCCTGCCGAATAAAATGCACATCCCGCCGGAGGAGATCCAGGTTCTGTCCCCGACCAGAAAAGGGGAGACCGGCACCGTGAACCTCAACAAGAAACTCCAGGAGGTCCTGAACCCCGCCGCGCCGGAGAAAAAGGAAAAGCCCTTCGGTGATGTGATCTTCCGCGAGGGCGACCGGGTCATGCAGATCCGCAACAACTATGATATTCTCTGGAAAAACGCGAACAATACCGAGGCGGGCACCGGTATCTATAACGGCGACATGGGCGTGCTGCGCAAAATCGACCCGGAGAGCGAGACCCTTACCGTCGACTTTGACGGGCATCTTGCGACTTACGGTTTTGACGCGCTGATGGAGCTTGAGCACGCCTGGGCGGTGACGGTACATAAGGCCCAGGGCAGCGAGTACCGCGCGGTGATCCTGGCCCTGACCGGGGCAAGCCAGCAGCTGATGACAAGAAGCGTACTCTATACCGCCGTTACGCGGGCAAAGGAGCTGCTGATCCTCGTGGGGGATGACGCTGTTGCTGCGCGCATGATCGACAATTTCCGCCAGGCCCGGCGCTATACGGCCCTGCGCGTGCGCCTGCGCGCGCTCTGCGGCCTATGAACGCGTTTGTAAACCGGCTGCTGGACCTGCTCTATCCGCCGCGCTGCGCCTTCTGCCGCAGGCTCTTAAACGACGCCGAGCGCGGCGCCTGCCGCTTCTGCCGCAGGCGCTACGCGGGCTCCGGCACCCGGCGGGAGCTCAGGGATCAGCTTCTGTGCGTGGCGCCGCTGCGCTATGACGATCAGGTGCGCGAGTCGCTGCTGCGCTACAAATTCCGCGGTGTGACAGCTTACGGCGCCGCTTATGCGGAATTTCTCGCAAAATGTATTGACGAATCGGACATTTCCTGCGATATTATTACATGGGTGCCTTTGAGCCGCCGCCGTCTCAGAAAGCGCGGCTACGACCAGGCCCGCATTCTCGCGGAGGAGACGGCAAAGAGACTGGGCATCCCCTGTGAAAGCCTGCTGAAAAAGAAAATCGACACCAGACCCCAGTCCGGCATCAGGGACGCCGAGGCGCGGCGGAAGAACGCGAAAGGCGTCTATGTCTGCTGCGCGCCCGAAAGGACGAAGGACAGGCGGGTGCTGGTCATTGACGATATTGTCACCACCGGCGCGACACTTTCCGAGTGCGCGTCGGAGCTCAGAAAGGCCGGGTGCGCCGAAGTCTTTGCGGCGGCAGCGGCCTCGAGGCATTAAGGAGTGGAAGCATGAATCTGTTTGAGAGAGATATAGCCGTCGATCTGGGAACCTCGTCGACCCTGCTGTTTGTGCAGGGCAAGGGCGTCGTGGCCAGAGAGCCCACCGTTGTGGCGGTGGACAAATTCAGCGGCAAGATCCTGAAAATCGGCCAGGACGCGCAGAAGATGCTGGGCAGGACGCCCGCAAACATCGTGGCCATCCACCCGGTCAACGCAGGCGTCATCTCCGACTATGAGATCACGGCCCAGATGCTGCGCGAGCTTGTCAGCCGCATCACCTCCTTCAGCCTCTTCAAGCCCTGTGTGCTGGCCTGCGTGCCGAGCTCCATCACCGGCGTGGAGGAGCGCGCCGTCATCGACGCCGCCATTGAGGCGGGCGCGCGGAAGGTCTACCTTCTGGAGACCGCCGTCGCCACCGCCATGGGCGCGGGCGTCGACATCTCCAAGGCCGACGGTCACATGGTCATCGACATCGGCGGCGGCACGACGGAGGTCGCGGTCGTCTCGGGCGGCGGCGTGGTGGAATGCCAGTCCATCAAGGTTGCCGGCACCAGCTTCGATGAATCCATCGTCAAATTCATCCGCCGCAAGTACGACCTGCTCATCGGCCTGAGCACCGCCGAAGAACTCAAGCGCAGCATCGGCTGCGTCATCCAGCGCCCCGACATCAGCGTCGAGGAGGTCAAGGGCCGCGACCTCTCAAACGGCCTGCCCAAGACCGTGAAGGTAAGCTCCACGGAGCTCATCGAGGCCTTTGTCGAGCCCATGAACCGCATCCTCGAGACCATCCACATCGTCCTTGAGAGCACGCCGCCCCAGCTCGTGGGCGACCTTGACAAAAACGGCATCATCATGTCCGGCGGCGGCAGCCTCATTTATGGCATCGACCGCCTCATCGAGCGCTCCACCGGCATCCGCACCCTGGTCGTGGACGACGCGGTCTCCTGCGCCGCCTACGGGGCGGGCAAAATGCTCATGCACCTGGACATGCTCCAGGACGGCATGATGAATTTCTACAGAAAGCGCCAGTTGAAGGGATAAAACCTGATTGGAGGGGAGTAAGATGAAGTCCTGTCCGTTTAAAAATAAGAAGGAAAAACCCAGCTGCTCGGCGGTCATTGTGGCGGCCGGAAGCTCGCAGCGCATGGGAAGCGACAAGATCATGATGAAGCTCGGGGCCATGCCGGTGCTGGCCAGAACGGTGCTGGCCTTTGAAAACAACGAGTATGTGGACGAGATCATCATTGTAACCAAAACCGAGAAGCTGGAAGAGATCGCCGACATGTGCTTTAAAAACGGCCTGCACAAGGTCAAGCAGGTGGTCAGCGGCGGCGCGACGCGCATGGAATCGGCCCTGGCCGGGGTCTCGGCCTGCCGCCACGGGGCGGAGCTGATCGCGATCCACGACGGGGCGCGTCCGCTTGTGAGCCAGGAGCTGATCACCCGCACCATCGAGGCGGCGAGAGCTTACCGCGCGGCGGTCCCGGCGGTCGCGAGCACCGATACGCTCAAAATCGTAGACGAAAGAGGCTTCATTACCGGCACGCTGGACCGCTCCGTGACGAGACGCGTGCAGACCCCGCAGGTCTTCGAAGCGGATCTTATCAAGGGCGCGCTCACCAAGGCGGTCGAGAAGAACCTGGCGCTGACGGACGACTGCTCCGCCATGGATATGATGGGCGTTAAGACCATCACCGTGGAGGGAGAGCTTACCAATATCAAGATCACCACGCCGGAGGACATGGTCACGGCGAAGGCGATCGTCGAGGACAGGGGGGACTGGAATGCGAATCGGACATGGGTATGATGTGCATAAGCTTGTCGAGGGACGCAAGCTCATCCTCGGCGGCATCGAGATCCCCTATGAAAAGGGTCTGCTGGGCCACTCGGACGCGGATGTCCTGACCCACGCGCTGATGGACGCGCTCCTTGGCGCGGCGGCACTGGGGGATATCGGCAAGCTCTTTCCCGACAACGACCCCGATTACGCGGGGGCCGACAGCGTTGAGCTTTTGAAAAAGGTCTGCGCCGTCATCACGGAGGCGGGCTATCGCGTCGGAAACGTCGACTGCACCGTCATCGCTCAGCGCCCGAAGCTCGCGCCCCACATCCTCGCCATGCGCGAAAAGCTGGCAGCGGCAATGGGTGTTGACGTGTCCCGCGTCAGCGTGAAGGCCACGACCGAAGAGCACCTGGGCTTTACCGGGGAGGGCCTCGGCATCGCGGCCCACAGCGTCGCGCTGCTGGAAGAACAATAACAAAACGGAACGCATAGGATGTTTTGTTCCTGTGTGAGTATCCGGCAAAGGCGATCCGCTCCATGGGTGAATGGGGCGGATCGCCTTTTGCTTTATGGAGGTTTTTCAATGAAATATCTCATCCTGTGCAAATCCCTGACGAATGCCCAGCGCGCGGCCCTGGTGCTGGAGCGGCACGGCATCGGCGCCACCGTCGTCAAAGCTCCCCAGCATCTGCGCGCAAACGGCTGCGGCTACGCTGTGAGCCTCTACCGCCGCCTGGGGGAGGCGGTAAGCCTGCTCAAAAGCGCGGGGCTGCTGACGGGAAAGGTCTATCTGCGTGAGGCCGACGGCAGCTACCGGGAGGCTCATGAAAATGATCTATCTCGATAACGCGGCCACAACGCTCATAAAGCCCCCGACTGTTGCCCATGCCATGGTGCGGGCCATGCAGACCTGCGCAAGCCCGGGCCGCGGCGGGCACAAGGCCGCCATGCGGGCATCCGGGCTTGTATACCGCTGCCGGGAAAAGGCGGCGGCGCTCTTTAACGTCCCCGACCCCGCGAACGTCGTCTTCACCATGAACGCAACCCACGGCCTGAATATCGCCATCCGGTCGCTGGCAAAGCCCGGGATAAAGGTGCTGATTTCGGGCTATGAGCACAACGCAGTCACCCGTCCGCTCAACGCCCTGGGGGCGGAGATCATCGTCGCCGAGTCGCCTCTTTTCGATCAGGCGGCCTGCCTGCGGGGCTTTGAGGAACACATCCGAGGCGCGGAGCTTGCGGTGTGCACCATGGTCTCCAACGTCTTCGGCTTCATCCTGCCCGTATATGAAATCGCGGCCCTGTGCGAAAGGCGGGGCGTGCCGCTGATCGTGGACGCCTCCCAGGCGGCGGGCGTGCTCCCCGTGGATTTTCAAAAGCTCGGCGCGGCGTTTGTCGCCATGCCCGGGCACAAGGGCCTGCTCGGACCGCAGGGGACCGGTCTGCTTCTTTGCGGGGAGAGGGGAGAGCCGCTTCTCTCCGGCGGGTCCGGCTCGGATAGCCTCTTGCAGCAGATGCCGGACTACCTGCCCGACCGCCTGGAGGCGGGAACCCACAATGTACCCGGCATCGCGGGGCTGATGGCGGGTATGGACTATGTCTCAAAGATGGGCTTGCCCCACATCATGCGCACGGAGCAGCTGCTTCTTCACGACACCGTTTCCCGGCTTCGGGGAGTGGAGGGAGTCGAGCTGTTTACCGGAGCGGAAGGCAGACAGAGCGGTGTTCTCTCCCTTCGCATCCGGGGCCGCGACTGCGACGAGGCGGCCCAGCTTCTGTCCGAGCGCGGGATCTGTCTGAGAAGCGGGCTCCACTGCGCGCCGCTTGCCCACCGCAGCGCTGCAACGCTCGATACCGGCACGCTGCGCATGAGCTTTTCGCCCTTCGTCAAACACGAGGATGTGAAAGCCTGCTGCGCCGCAATCGGCGAGCTGTGCGGCGCTGCGGGATAAGATACGTCATCCTGAACGCCCCTTCGGGGTTGCGAAAAAAGTCAATTGCCAGTGTAGGGGCCGACGCCCACGGCGGCCCGTGCGGTATAGCCCAATAATAAAGCAAACAGCCACCGGCGAAAACGTACAGTGTTACGGATTCGCCGGGGGCAATGCATATTTTTATGATTCTTTCTGCCGGGCCGCCGGGGGCGTCGGCCCCTACGGTGGTGATATTACTGTGTTCTTGATGAAGGGACTTTTTTTACAGCCCCGACAGTAAGGAAAAAGAGGAAGCTATTGAAAATGTGAATATTCTGTGATATGATAACAAGAGCATAAATGGCATTCCAGAAAACAAGATTTACAAAATATGTAAATCCTGATACCCATCCTGTCCCCGACAAACCGAGCAGCTACAAGGCTGCTTTTTTTGAAAGGAGGTCCGCCGTGATCAAGTGGATAATCTACAGCCTGGTATATCTGGGAAGCGCTTTGATGGTTTACAACATATACGGCTTTGTCAGCTTTGCCCGCCGCATGCAGAGCATGAAAAACTGGGGAAACAAGAGGCGCATCCTGTACATCCCCATCGTCCTGCTGATCTTCTTCCTTCTGGGCTATCTGTTCGTCGGCTTTTTCGGAAAGCCGGATCTGATCGTCGCGGGCATCCTGTTTTTCGGCAGCGTGTTCGTGTACGTCATGTACCGGCTCATCAACAGCATCACCAACCGCATTCTGGAAAATGAGCAGATGGAAGCAAAGCTCATGGCGGCCGAGGAGACAAGCCGAAGCAAGGCAGCCTTTCTTGCCAGCATGAGCCATGAGATGCTGACCCCCATGAACATGATCCTGGGTCTGGACACCCTGGCTCTCAAAAATCCCGATCTGCCCGCCGAGACGCGGGACCAGCTGGTAAAGATCGGGGTCAGCGCAAGACATCTCGCCGAATTGCTCGAGAATATCCTGACCTTTCAGCAGGAAAAAAACGACGATGCTGTCACAAGGGAGGAGCGCTTCTCACTCAAGGAGGTCCTGGACCAGATATGCGCCCAGATCTCCTTTTTGTGCGCACAGAAGGGCCTGAACTTCCAGTTCTCCTTTTCCAAATGCGCAAACCGCGATTACGCCGGAGACAAAAGCGCGATCGAACGCGCACTCATGTGTATCCTGGATAACGCCGTGAAGTTTACGGACGCGCCGGGCACCGTGCACTTCTGCGTCATGTTCGAGCAGGAACAGGACGCCTACACCCGCCTGCGCTTTGTCATCTCCGACACAGGCATCGGCATCGACGAGGAGTTCCTGTCGAAAATCTTCCAGCCCCTGACTCAGGAAGACCAGAGCTTTACCAACCGTTTCGGCGGCAGCGGCATGGGGCTGAGTGCGGCAAACAGCATCGTCAGGCGTATGGGCGGCACGATCACAGTCGAAAGCCGGAAGGGGGAGGGCTCCACCTTTACGGTCAGACTGCCGCTTTTATCCGTTGGAGGCGATGTGAGTGCCAGCTGCGACGGATGTGTGCCCGACCAGAGCGAGATGTGCGCCAATTGCGCGGGCTGCCCGCACGTGAGGGAAACGCTGCCCGCCGAGCAGCAGGAGACATCCCAGGTCAGCCTTGCGGGCAAACGCATCCTGATCGTGGAGGATATGGATCTCAATGCCGAGATCGTAGCGGATCTTCTGGAGCTGGAGGACGCGGAGAGCGACCGCGCCGAAAACGGCCGGGAAGCCGTCGACAAGATCAAGGCTTCCGCGCCGTGGTATTATGACGCGATTCTCATGGATTTGCGCATGCCGATCATGGACGGGCTCGAGTCTGCCCGGCAGATCAGGGCGCTGCAGCGCGAGGACGCAAAGCAAATCCCCATCCTGGCCCTGACGGCAAACGCCCTTCCGAGCGACATGGAGGCCACCAGGGACGCGGGCATGAACGCGCACCTTTCCAAGCCTGTGGATGCGGAGCTTCTGTACGATACCCTGAAACACTGGATTTCAATTGCGCAGAATCAGAAAGGAGGGCCCTGCAATGATTAAATCGACACAGATGCAGCGGCCAAAGCTTGTATTGGTGGTTGACGATCAGGAAATCAACCGTGACTCTCTGGGGATCATCCTGGAGGATGACTATGAGATTCTATACGCCGAAAACGGCAAAGAGGCTGTCGAACAGATGCGCGGGCACGCAAACGAGCTGTCGCTGGTGCTGCTGGATCTGATGATGCCGGTGATGAACGGCTTTGAAGTGATGGAGATCGTCCGGGAGGACGAGCAGTTAAAGCACATCCCCATCATCGTGCTCACCGCCGAGAAGAGCGCCGAGCTCCGGGCCCTGCAGATGGGCGCGGCGGATTTCATCACCAAGCCCTTTGACATGTCCGAGGTCATCCTCGCCCGCGTGGGCAGGATCATCGAGCTGAGCGAAGGCCGCCAGCTCATCTCCGCCGCCGAGCATGACAGGCTCACCATGCTCTACAGCCGCAACTTCTTCTTTGAATACGCAAACCGCCTCTATCATTACCACCCGGAGCTGCACCTGGACGCCATCGTCATGAACATTGAGCAGTTCCATACCATAAACGCCCTCAACGGCCGCGACTTCGGCGACGATGTCCTGCGGCTCATCGGCAACGAGATCCGCGCCTTCCTCGGCGAGACACAGGGCATCGCCAGCCGTATCGAGGCGGACCGCTTTGATATCTACTGCCTGCATCAGCCGGATTACCGGGCGCTGCTCAACCGCTTCCAGGAGAAGGTCAGCAGCCTGTCGCGCAGCACCAGCATCCATCTTCGCATGGGCGTAAAGCCCTGGCGCGAAGGCGTGGAGCCCATCCTGCTGTTTGACCGGGCGCGCACCGCCTGCAATATGGTCCGCGGCGACTATCAGAACCCGCTGATGATCTACGATGAAGACATGCGCATGCGGGAACTGCTCAACAGCCGCCTGCTCAATGACCTGCGTCCCGCGGTGGAGGAGCGGCAGTTCCAGGTCTACTACCAGCCCAAATACAATATCCAGGTCGATCCGCCCCGCCTTTCGAGCGCTGAGGCGTTGATCCGCTGGAAGCACCCCGATCTCGGAATGATCTCTCCCGGCAGCTTTGTCCCGCTCTTTGAGGGCAACGGCCTCATCGGCGTGGTGGACAACTTCGTCTGGCAGGAGGCGGCAAAGCAGATCGCCCGCTGGAAGGAGAAATACAGCTTTACACTGCCGGTGTCCGTAAACCTCTCCCGCTCCGACGTGTTCGACCCCACGCTGCCGGACAGGCTCGACCGCCTGATCCTGGACAACGGCCTGAGCTATAAGGACCTCAAGCTGGAGGTCACGGAATCCGCCTATACCGACAATGCAAAGCAGGTGCTGGACGTGATCAAGAGCCTCAGAAACAAGGGCTTTGAGATCGAGATGGACGACTTCGGCTCCGGCTACTCGTCCCTGAACATGCTGTCGGACATGCCCATCGACGTTTTGAAGATGGACATGAAGTTCATCCGCAACATCGAGGAGAGTGAGACCGACCGCCGCCTTGTTTCCCTGATCCTGGACATCGCCCGCTACCTCAAGGTTTCGGTGGTGGCCGAGGGTGTGGAGACCGAGAAGCAGCTGGAGATCCTGCGCAACGGAAAATGCGACCTGGTGCAGGGCTACTACTTCTCCCGTCCGCTGCCGAGTGAGGATTTTGAAAAGCTGATCGAAAAAGAGATCGCCATAGAAAGGAACTGAATCAAATGACACTGCCCGAACTCTATCAGACCATCGGCGGCGACTATGACCAGGCGCTGCGCGTGCTGCACATTGAAAAGCTGATCGACAAGCATATCCGCAAATTCCCGAAAAACGGCGTGGTGGATACGCTGCTTGACGCCGGGAAGACCATGGACCCCACCGGCCTTTTCGAGACGGCCCACGCGGTCAAGGGCGTGTGCGCCAATCTCGGCCTGACCGCGCTGTCGGACGCGGCGGCGGAGATCACCGAGGAATTCCGCCCCGGCAACGCCCGTAAGCTGTCCGACGCGGAGATCGGCGAAAAGCTTCATAATATCGAGGATATGTATAACAGGATCAAAGAGGGCATCCGACAGTACGAAGAGGGCTGATACACGCAGAAGGAGCCATTGAATCAATGAGCACTGAAGAAAGAAACCATGAGGACCGCCGGGTATGCACGTACCTGACGCCGCTCGGCGCGTGGGCGCTGGCCTTCGGGTGTGCCGTGGGCTGGGGCGCTTTTGTCATGCCCGGCAACACCTTTCTGCCGATCGCGGGCCCGGTAGGCACCGCGCTCGGTCTTGGCCTCGGCGCGGCGGTCATGCTGCTGCTGGCGGCAAACTACCACTATCTCATGAACCGTTTCCCCGGCTGCGGCGGCGCCTATACCTTCACCAAGCGCAGCTTCGGCTACGATCACGGCTTTGTGAGCGCCTGGTTTCTGATCATCACCTATGTGGCCATCATCTGGGCCAACGCAACCGCCCTGCCGCTGATCGTCCGCACCCTGATGGGATCGGCCTTCCAGTTCGGCTTTCACTATGTGATCGCGGGCTACCATGTGTACATGGGGGAGATCCTGCTGGCGGCGGGGGCGCTGCTGATCGCGGCCCTTTTGTGCCTGCAAAAAAAGCTCAGTGAAAAAACGCAGATCATCATGGCGATCCTGCTCTTCGGCGGCGTTGTCGTGTGCTTTGCCGCGGCGCGCGCCAGTGTTCAGGGCGCAGCGTTTGAGCCTGCTTTTGCGCCGTCACACAGCAAATTCGGCGGCGTGTTCACGATCTTTGCCCTGACACCCTGGGCCTTCGTGGGCTTTGAATCCATCTCCCACTCCTCTGAGGAGGTCAAATTCCCGCTCAAGCGCTCCTTCGTGATCCTGAGCGCCGCGGTCGTGACGGCGGGGCTTGCGTATATCCTGCTGTCGCTGCTGGCGGTGACGGCCCTGCCCGAGGGCTGCGCAAGCTGGCTTGACTATGTCAACACCCTGGGGGAGCGCTCGGGTCTTGCCTCCCAGCCTACCTTCTATGCCGCCCATCGGGCACTTGGAAACGGCGGCACGCTGATCCTCGGCACAGCCGCGCTTTGCGGCATCTTTACGGGGCTCATCGGTAATTACATCGCGCTGAGCAGGCTGCTCAAATCCATCTCGGATGACGGGATGCTGCCCGGCTGGGTCGGCGAGTGCGATGAAAACTGCGTGCCGCGCCGTGCGATCCTCTCGATCCTTGCGGTGTCCGTGGTGCTGCCCTTTTTCGGCAGGACCGCCATCAGCTGGATCGTGGACGTGACCACCGTCGGCGCGACCATCGCCTATGCCTACGCCTCGGCCGCCGCCTGGAAAAACGCGCGTGAGGAAAAGAATCGGCTTTTCACCGCAACGGGGATTGCGGGCTTTATCGTTTCGCTCCTGTTCGCGGCGGAGTTTTTGATCCCGAACCTCACGGATGTGAAGACCCTCTCGGTGGAGTCCTACTTCATCCTGGCCGCCTGGGGCATCCTGGGACTCGTTTTCTTCCGCTGGGTTTTCCGCCGGGACAAGGAGCGGCGCTTCGGACGCTCGGTCATCGTGTGGGTGGTGCTGCTGGCGCTCATCATCTACGCCTCCAGCGTCTGGACCACCGAGGCCACCGATGCCGCCATTGACCAGTCTGTCGCGCCCATCCAGAACTACTACACCGAAAAGTTCACGGAGGCCGGCATGTCCGCCGCGGATGATCCGGGCGCGGAGTATATGCGTGATGTGCTCGAGCAGGCCAAGGCCGCCCATGCTGTGAGCGACACGGTACATATGGTGCTCATCATCTTTGCGCTGATCATCCTGTTTGACATCTATTACCAGATCCAGAAGCGGGAAAAGCAGATCGAAGTGGAAAAGGTCCTGGCCGAGGAGGCAAGCCGCGCCAAGACCAGCTTTCTTTCCAACATGAGCCATGAGATCCGCACCCCCATGAACGCCATCATCGGCCTGGACAATATCGCGCTGCGAAACCCCAACCTCCAGCCCCAGACCAGAGAGCAGCTCGAGAAGATCGGGGCCAGCGCCAAGCATCTGCTGGGACTCATCAACGACATCCTCGACATGAGCCGCATCGAGTCGGGCCGCATGGTGCTCAAAAACGAGGAATTTTCCTTCCGCGAATTTCTGGATCAGATCAACATCATCATCAACGGCCAGTGCCAGGACAAGGGCCTGCACTATGAGTGCCAGATCGTGGGCCGGGTAGGGGACTACTACTTCGGCGACGATATGAAGCTCAAGCAGGTGCTCATCAACATCCTCGGAAACTCCGTCAAGTTTACCGACGCCCCCGGCGACGTGACCCTGACTGTGGAACAGCTTGCCCGCGAGGCAGATGCCTGCACCATGCGCTTTGTCATGCGCGACACCGGCATCGGCATGGACAAAGCCTTCATCCCCAAGCTCTTCGAGGCATTCTCTCAGGAGGACGCCACCTCCACCAACCGCTACGGCGGCAGCGGCCTCGGCATGGCCATCACCAAGAATTTCGTCGAGATGATGAACGGCGACATTCATGTCGACAGCGAAAAGGGCGTCGGCTCCGTGTTCACCGTGACCGTCACCCTTGGGGCTTCCGACCGACAGGCGCAGGCGGCTCAGGGGATCGACCTGCCGGAAAACCTGCGGGCTCTGGTGGTGGACGACGATGAGATCGCCTGCGAGCATGGGAGGATCGTACTTCAGTCCATCGGCATCGAGGCCGACACCGCCGCAAGCGGCCGCGAGGGACTTGCCGCTCTGCGCGGCGCCCATGACAGGGGCCGCGGCTATGATCTGCTGCTGACCGACTACAAGATGCCCGGCATGAACGGCCTGGAGCTGACGCGGGAGCTTCGCTCCTTTGATGAGGGCAAGACCGCCGTTATCGTGCTCACGGGCTACAACTGGGACATCATCGACGAGGACGCCCGGAGGGACGGGGTGGACGGCATCATCGCAAAGCCCCTGTATGCCGACAGTCTCCTGCAGCAGATCCACAATGTGCTGCTGCACCGCTCCGGCATCGAGCCTGCCGAGGCGGAAGAAGAACCCGCGCAGGAGAGCAGTCTTGCCGGACGCCGCATCCTCATCGTGGAGGACGTGGAGCAGAACGCAGAGATTTTGCAGGATCTGCTCGAGATCGAGGATGTACTTACCGAGCACGCCGAAAACGGCGCGGTCGCCCTCGAGATGTTCGGCAAGCATCCCGCCGGGTATTATGACGCGATCCTCATGGACATGCGCATGCCGGTCATGGACGGCATCACCGCAACCAGGGCCATCCGCGCGCTCGAGCGTCCGGACGCGGCTACGATCCCGATTATCGCTATGACCGCCAATGTCTTCGACGATGATGTGGAGAGCACCCGGAAAGCGGGCATGAACGCCCATCTGGGCAAGCCCGTCGAGCCCGAGCGCCTTTACGACACGCTCGCCCGCATAATGCCCCCGCGCGTTTAAACACAGCCGCTGTGCAGAATGTTTTACGGAGTGATCCAAAATGAAAGACCAAAAAACGCAGGCAGGACTTCAGCCCTATCTTTCTCCCGCTGCAGCCTGGGCGCTGGCGGTGGGCACCAGCGTGGGCTGGGGGTCCCTGGTCGTCACGGCCAACACCTACCTCGCGCAGGCGGGACCCGCCGGCAGCATCCTCGGCCTGCTTGTCGGCATGGCGCTGATGCTCATTATCAGCCGCAACTTCTTCTACATGGCAAGCCGCTATCCTCTTGCCGGGGGCATTTACGCCTATACGCGGGAGGTCTTTGGCTATGACCGCGCTTTTCTGGTCTTCTGGTTTCTCAGTCTGACCTACATCTCCATGTTCTGGGCAAACGCCACCAGCCTGCCCCTGTTTGCCCGATACTTTATCGGCGACGCTTTCAAGTTTGGCTACCTCTTTTCCGTGTTCGGCTATGAGGTCTACCTGGGAGAGACGCTGCTGACCATGTTTGCCATCGTCGGCGTGATCGCCCTGTGCATTCACAGCAAGAGGATCGCCGCCCACGCCATGGTCGTGATGGTGCTGATCTTCTGCATCGGCATCACACTGTGTGCCGCCGCGGCGCTTCTGGGCCGCAAAGTGAGTCTCGCCCCGGCCTTTGTTCCCGAGAGGAGAGCAATGATGCAGACCCTGCGCATCGCCTTCATCTCTCCCTGGGCCTTCATCGGCTTTGAGAGCATCACCCACTCGGCGGAGGAATTCAAGTTCAAGAAAGACAAGCTCTACGGGATTCTTGTTTCCTCCGTGCTCACGGCGACGGCACTGTACATCTTCGTCATCCTGCTGAGTGTGACGGCCTATCCCGCCGGCAACGAGAGCTGGCTTGCCTATATCCGCAATCTCGACAGCTATTCCGGTCTGGAGGGCCTTCCCGCCTTCTACGCCGCCCACCATTACCTGGGCGACTTCGGCGTGGCGGTGCTGATGGCCTCCCTTCTGATGCTCATTCTGACAAGCCTGATCGGCAACCTTCGCTCTCTCAGCCGCCTGTTCTATGCCGCGGCGTGCGATGATATCCTCCCGGCCAGGTTCGCCGAACTCAATGAAAGCCACATCCCCGCCAACGCCATGCGCCTGGTAGGCTTGTTGAGTATCCCCATCCTCTTTGTCGGCAGGACCGCCATCGGCTGGATCGTCGACGTGACCACTCTCGGCGCAACACTCATCTACGGCTTCGTGTCGGCGGCGGCGCTGAAGACCGCACAGAAGGAAAAGCGCAGACACGAGACGGTGACGGGCTTCATCGGTTTTGCGACGATGATCGTGTTCGGCGCATGCCTGCTCTTCCCGGCCCTGTTCGGGGATGATATGCTCGCTACCGAGACCTATATCCTCTTCATGGTGTGGACCGTGATCGGCCTTCTGTTCTTCCGCTCCATCATCAAGAAGGATCACGCGCGGCGCTTCGGCAAGGCGATCATCGTGTGGATCGTGCTGCTGGCTCTGGTGGTGTTTATGGCGATGATCTGGTCTTATCGCGCCGAACAGAAGTCCACAGAAACCGCCATCTTCGCCATCCGGGATTATTTCAGCGATACCACGAGGACCGACACCGAGGGGGACGCCGCTTTCATCCAGGAGCAGCTTGAACAGATCCAGCGCACCGACAGGCTCAATACCCTGCTGGTGAGCGGCCTGTTTGTCATGGCCCTCGGCGCGATGCTTGTAAACCACGTCTCCATGAAGCGCTGGGAGACCAAGGCCGTCAAGGAGCGCGACGCCGCCCGCCAGACTGCCTTTACCGATCCCATGACCGGCGCCAAGAGCAAGCACGCCTATCTGACACATGAGAAGGCCATCAACACCGCAATTGATAACGGCACAAGCCCCAATTTTGCCGTGGTCGTCTGCGATGTCAACGGCTTGAAAAAAATCAACGACACCCTCGGCCACAAGGCGGGGGATGAGTACATCCGCAAAGCCTTCGGCATGATCTGCGACATCTTCCAGCACAGCCCGGTTTACCGCGTGGGCGGCGACGAGTTTGTCGTTATCCTGACCGGGCGGGACTACGTCATCCGAAACGAGCTGCTCCTTGCGCTGCATGACCGCTCGGTTGAGCATATCGGCACCGGCGGCGTGGTGGTCTCGGGCGGCCTTTCGGAATATGTTTCCGGCGAGGACGAGAACTATCACAGCGTCTTCCAGCGTGCCGACGAGCTCATGTATGAGGAAAAGAAGCTGCTCAAGGGTCTCGGCGCGGTGACGCGCGACGATGCCGAGGACGCGGCGAATTCCCGGCTCCCCGGCTCGGACGAGGAGCTTCTGCGCCTCAAGCGTCATGTCCTCATCGTGGAGGATGAGTCCGTCAACCTCATCATGCTCGGCAATATCCTCCAGACCCGCTATGAAGTCCTGTACGCCTCCGACGGCGTGGAGGCTCTCGGACAGCTCAAGGCCCACAAGGACGAGATCGCCCTTGTGATGCTCGACCTCCAGATGCCCCGCATGAGCGGCATGGAGGTACTGAAAATCATGCGCGAGGAGGCGGACTTCCGGGAGATCCCGGTCATTGTGCTGACCGCCGATCAGAGCAGCGAGGTGGAGTGCCTCAAGGTCGGGGCCATGGACTTCATCCCCAAGCCCTACCCGAAGCCCGAGATCATCCTGGCCCGCGCCAACCGGTGCATCGAGCTTTCCGAAAAGCGCAACATCATCCAGTCCACCGAGCGCGACAGCCTCACCAAGCTCTTCAACCTCGATTACTTCCTGCGCTATGTGCGCATGTTCGACCGGCACTATACCGACATGCCCATGGACGCCATCGTCATCGACATCAACCGCTTCCACATGATCAACGAGCGCTACGGCAAGCAGTACGGCGACAGCGTCCTCGCGAAGATCGGCGAGAATATCCGCGTGATCGCCCGGGATGTGGGCGGATTCGGCTGTCGCCGCGGGGCGGACACCTTCCTCATCTACTGCCCGCACCAGGAAGATTACGGCGCACTGCTCGACCGGGCCTCCGAGGGGCTTGCAGAGGACGAGAACGCTTCCAACCGCGTTCGCCTGCGCCTCGGCGTGTATGCCAATGTGGACAAATCTCTCGAGATCGAGCGCCGCTTCGACTACGCCAAGATCGCCGCCAACACCGTCAGGGCAAGCTACCTCAAGGCGGTCGGCATCTATGACACCGAGATGCACAAGGCGGAGCTTTACAAGGCGAGACTGCTGGAGGACTTCCGGCCCTCCCTCAAAAACCGCCGCTTCAAGGTCTACTTCCAGCCCAAGTACGATATCCGGCCCGATGTGCCCGTCCTCTCCAGCGCCGAGGCGCTGGTGCGCTGGGATCACCCCGAGCTGGGCCTTATCAGCCCCGGCATCTTTATCCCCCTGCTGGAGGATAACGGCATGATCCTGGAGCTGGACGAATATGTCTGGCGCGAGACCGCGGCCCAGATCCGTCAGTGGAAGGACCGCTTCGGTTTCTCGGTGCCCGTATCGGTGAACGTGTCGCGCATCGACATGCTCACCCCCAATCTCAAGAGCATCTTCATGGAGATCCTCGCGTCCCACGATCTCAAGGCGGAGGATCTGATGCTGGAGATCACCGAGTCCGCCTACACCGGCGATTCCGAACAGGTCATCTCCACGGCACGGGAGCTGCGCGGCATGGGGATGGGTTTTCGCATCGAGATGGACGACTTCGGCACCGGCTACTCGTCCCTCGGCATGCTGTCCCAGCTGCCCATCGACGCTTTGAAGCTGGACATGAGCTTTATCCGCAGCGCCTTCGGCGAAAAGCGCGACATGCGCATGATCGAGCTCATCATCGACATCGCCGATTATCTGCGCGTCCCGGTCGTGGCCGAGGGCGTGGAGACCGAGGAACAGTACCTGGTGCTCAAGGCCATGGGCTGCGACCTGGTGCAGGGCTATTATTTCTCCAAGCCCGTCCCGCCCGAAGGCTTTGACCGCTTTCTTCTCGAGCGCGGAAAGATCTCCGCTCCGAAATCCGTCGGCAAAAAGAGCGGTATGAGCATTTCCAAGGCACTGACCAGCGATTTCGAGAGCATCTTTTATGTGGATGTGAAGAGCGACTACTATCTGGATTTTTATAACGGCACGGGCGGCGAGCTTGAGATCCGCCCCGGCGGTACGGATTTCTGCGGCGATATCCGGGATAAGTTCTTCGGCGATATCTGTGCGGAGGATCTGCCCGCTGTCGAAGCCGAGCTCAGCCGCGAAAGGCTGCAAAGATGCGCGGGGGAGGACGAGAGCATTTCTCTGGCCTTCCGCATGAAGCGGGGCGGCAGCCTGAAAAACTACCTTCTCCAGTCCATCCGCACCCGCAACAGCGATGACCACCATATCGTCATCGGCGTGAGACCCGAATAAACAGGAGCATTTCCCGTAAGAAAGGTCGTTCAAGCCAATGGACAGCAATCAAAACATAAAGGATAACAGACTGAGCCCGTATTTCAGCCGCGCGGGCGTATGGGCGTTTTCGATCGGGACCAGCATCGGCTGGGGCTCCTTCGTCGTGACGTGCAATACCTATCTGTTCCAGGCGGGCATTCTCGGCACCGTCTTTGGCCTTGCGGTCGGCATGGCTGTCATCCTGATCATCAACCACAATCTCTGCTATATGCTGGAGCGCGCGCCGGGCGCGGGCGGCATCTACGCCTGGGGCGGCCAGGTGCGCGGCCACGATATCGGCTTTCTGATCGCGTGGTTCCTGCTGCTGACCTATCTTGCGGTGCTGTGGGCCAACATCACGTCCCTGCCGCTTTTTGCCCAGCGCTTTTTCGGCAGGATGTTCCAGTTCGGCTTCAGCTATGTTGTTTTCGGCTACCGGGTCTACTTGGGCGAGGCGCTGCTTTCCATGGCGGCTGTGAGCCTGGTGGGGCTGCTGTGCGCCAGAAGCAAGCGCATCCCGCAGCTTATCATGATCGTGCTGGCCTTCTTCTTCGTCGGCGGCCTGATCGTGACGACCGCTGCCGCCTGCATCCGCCACGGCGCAAGCGGGTTCAGCTATGAGCCGGGTTATCTGCCGGACCGTTCGGCTCTCGGTCAAATCGTGCGTATCGCGGTCATCTCCCCGTGGGCGTTTATCGGCTTTGAAAACGTGGCCCATTTTTCCGAGGAATACGCCTTCCCCCTCAAAAAGATCCGCGGTGTGATGCTGGCCTCGGTGGTCATGACCACGCTTGTGTATGTGCTCATGTCGATCCTCTCCGTCAGCGCCTACCCGGCCGAGTACGACAGCTGGTTTGCCTATATCCGCGACATGGACAATCTTGAGGGCATCAAGGCCATCCCGGCGTTTTACGCGGCTGAGCATTATATGGGTCCCGCCGGGATCACGGTGATGATCCTGTCTCTGCTCGCGGTGATCCTCACGAGCATCATCGGCAACCTCACCGCCATCAGCCGTCTGCTCTTTTCCTTCGGCAGGGAGCATGAATGGGTCGGCAGGCTCGGAAAGCTGAACAAATACGGCATCCCGGGCTATGCTATCCTTGTGACGGTCCTGGTTTCCTGCGTGATCCCGTTTCTCGGGCGCACCGCCATCGGCTGGATCGTGGATGTGACGACCCTCGGCGCTGCGATCATTTACGGGCTGCTCTCGGACTCCGTTTGGCTGCACGCCTCCGGACACGGTGACAGGACCGCCAAATGGACCGGCGCTGCGGGCACGGCACTGATGATCGGTGTCATTGTTCTGCTGCTGGCGCCGAAGCTCATCGCCTACGAGGCCATGGAGCCGGAGTCCTATCTGCTGTTTGCACTCTGGTCGCTCCTGGGGCTCATCGCCTTCCGGGCAGTCCTCGTACGGGATAAACAGGCCCGCTACGGCCATTCGGTGGTCGTGTGGGTGGTACTCCTGCTGCTGACCAGTATGATGTGGACAAGCCGCGACACCCAGCTCATAACCGAGGATTCCATCCAGTCCATCCAGGATTATTACACCGAGCGCGTGGAGCAGGGGAGCGTGCAGGAGGACGAGGCGGAGGCCTTCGTCTCCGAGCAGGAGGACCGCATCGAAAGCGCGAACATCCGCACCACCATGACCTCCTTTGTCATGTTCATCGTCGCCGTCGTCATTCTCGGCAATAACTACAACGCGGCAAACTCCAAGGCAAAGGAATGGCAGGAAAAATTCGGCACCGCCCATGAGACGGGCCTGACCGACGCTCTGACCGGCATCAAGAACAAGCGCGCCTTCTCCCAGTGGGAGGAGCGCATCGACGAACAGATCAACAGCGGCGAGTGCGCGCCATTTGCCATCGTGGTCTGCGATATCAACAATCTGAAAACGATCAACGATATGCAGGGGCACATCGCGGGCGACGAGTGCATACGCCGCGCCTGTGCCGCGATCTGCAAGATCTTTTCCCATTCCCCGTGTTCCGCTACGGCGGGGATGAATTCGTCGTCATCCTGCGGGGCGAGGACTTCGAAAACCGCAGGGCGCTGCTCTCGCTGGTCAATGAGCAGGCGCAGGCAAACCTCTCTAGGGACGGCGACGCCATTGCCGCGGGCATGGCGGAATACGACCCCGGCGAGCATAGCTCCTTGCTGCGCGTTTTCGAGCAGGCGGACCGCCGCATGTACGAGCGGAAAAAGCAGCTCAAGCAGCAGCAAATGGAGCTTGCTTCTCAGGCGGCGACCTGAGCAAAGTCAATATGCCGAACACCCCGCGGAAGCCTCCGCGGGGTGTCCCCATTTAACAATAGGGTACGCGTTTTGTCCGACTTTTCCCACTTGCGGGACGAAACATTACATGCTATAATAAACTCTGCCTGTGAACCGATATCCTGATCTTTACAATACACCGGGCGTGGGATACTGCGCCCATGGTTTGGAGAATACAACATGTCATCCAATAAAATCGCAAGAATCAATGACGATATCCAGCGCGTCGTCTCGGCGAAGCTCCGGGACATCAAGGACCCCCGCGTGCAGCAGGGCATGATCAGCGTCACGCGCGTGGAGACCACCGGCGACCTGCGCTACAGCAAGATCTGGCTCTCCGTGATGGGACTGCAGAACGAGAAGGAATTTCGCCGCGGCATCAAGTCGGCCTCCGGCTGGCTCCGCCGGGAGCTCGGGAGCGTGCTGGATCTGCGTTATACGCCGGAGCTGGTGTTTGAGCTGGATCACAGCATCGAGTACGGCGCGCATATCAACGAGGTCATCAACTCCCTGGACATCAAACAGGATGAGGATGGGGACGATGGACTATAAAGACTGCGCAAAGCGCCTGCTGACCCATGAGGATATCCTCATCGTCACGCACAAGAACCCGGACGGGGACACCGCCTCCTGCGCCGCCGCGCTGTGCAGCGGTCTGAGACGTGCCGGACGCAGAGCTTATATGTTTCCCAATCCCCAGCTGAGCCGAAAGCTGCGCCCTTACTGCGAAAAGTATTTCGCGCCGGAGGGGTTCAAGGCCAAATACATCGTGTCCGTTGACGTGGCGGACGCGAAGCTCTTCTGCCAGGGCTTCGAGGGAAAGGTCGATCTCTGCATCGACCACCACCCCTCCAATACCCATTTTGCGAAGGAGAGCTTTGTTCAGGGGGAGCGCGCCTCCTGCGCCGAGATCGTCATGGAGCTGATCCTGATGATGAACGCGGACCTGACACCGGAGGAGGCGACCGTCCTCTACATCGGCCTTTCCACCGATACGGGCTGCTTCCAGTACACCAACACCGACACCGCGGCATTCAGCGCGGCGGCGGAGCTGCTGCGGGCCGGGGCCGACAACACGACCGTCAACACCGTTTTCTTTCGCAAGGTCTCGGCTGCACGCATCCGCCTCGAGAGCATGATCTACGACAGCATCCGCTTTTACCGGGGCGGCACCATCACTGTCGCCGTCGTGACGCTCAAGATGCTCCGGGAGGCCGGCGCGGTCGAGGACGACCTGGACGATCTGGCGGGGCTTGCCGGAAGGTGCGAGACCAGCCGCGTCGACATCACCGTGCGCGAGAAGGAGGACGGCACCTGCCGCGTCTCCGTGCGCTCCTTCCAGGAGGTCAACAGCAGCGAAATCTGCGCGGTCTTCGGCGGCGGCGGCCACGCCATGGCGGCGGGCTGCACCGTACCGGGAAGCCCCGAGCATGTGCGCGATCTGCTGGTCGGCGTCACGGAAGAATTCTGGAAATGAACGGCATCCTGCTCATTGATAAAGAACCGGACTGGACGAGCAATGATGTGGTGGTCAAGCTCAAGGGCATCCTGCACGAGCGCCGCATCGGTCATTCCGGCACTCTCGATCCGATGGCGACGGGGCTGCTGACGGTCTTCGTCGGCAGGGCCACCCGCGCCGTACAGTTTGCCGAGAGCGACAGCAAGCGCTACCGCGCGGCCCTCAGGCTCGGCGTCACCACCGACACCCAGGACATCACCGGAACCGTCCTGAAACAGGAAGACGCCGCAGTCACGCAGGCCGAGCTGGAAACAGTACTCGAGCGCTTTCGCGGCGAGATCGAACAGATCCCGCCCATGTACTCCGCCATTCAGATCGGCGGCAGGAGACTTTACGACATTGCCCGCAAGGGCGGCACAGTGGAGCGCGCGGCGCGCCCGGTCACGATCCACGAGCTGAACATCGTGGGCCGGGAAGGGGAGGACTGGCTCCTCGACGTGCACTGCTCCAAGGGGACGTACATCCGCACCCTCTGCCACGATATCGGCCAGGCCCTCGGCTGCGGCGGGTGCATGAGCGCCCTGCGCCGCACGGAGGCAGGCGCCTTCCGGGTGGAAGACGCCATTACGATCGGCGAGGCCCAGCGCCTGCGGGACGCGGGGGAGATCGAAGAGCGCCTGCTCCCGGTCGACACGCTCTTTTCCCGGGAAATGGCCTGCACCGCCTCAGCGCAGGAGGAAAAGCGCATCCGCTGCGGCACGGAGTACCGGACGGCGCTGCCGGACGGGCTTTACCGCGTCTACGGCGAGTCCGGCGCGTTCCTCATGCTCGGCAGAGCAGAGGACGGCGCCATGAAGACGATTAAAAACTTTTTTGAGGTATAGACGGCTATGGCAGACATCAGGCGCGCCATCGCGCTGGGCTTTTTTGACGGCGTTCATATCGGGCACGGCGCGCTGCTGAGAAAGACGACGGAGCGGGCAGCGGAGCTCGGCATCACGCCCTCGGTCCTGTCCTTTGACGTGCACCCCGACAAGCTGGTCTTCGGAAAGGATGTCCCGCTCATCAACAGCGCCCTCGGCAGGGAGGAGATCATCCGGCGCTGCTACGGCATCGATGATGTGATTTTCATTCACTTCAATCAGCGCATGATGCACATGCCCTGGCAGGAATTTGCCGATACCATCATTGACGAGCTGGGCCTTGCCTGGATCGTGGTGGGACATGATTTCTGCTTCGGCTACCGGGGCGAGGGCACGGCGGAAAAGCTCAAGGCCTACTGTGAGCAAAAGGGGATCGGCTGCGACATCATCCAGGCTGTCACTCTCGACGGGCGGATCGTGAGCTCCACCTATATCCGCACGCTCATCGCCGACGGGGACATGGAGCAGGCGGCCCGCTATCTCGGCCATCCGCACACGCTCCAGGACACGGTGCACTCTGGCTATCACCTCGGTACAAAGCTCGGTGCGCCGACCATCAACATGGATTTTCCCGAAGGCGTCATCGTCCCGCGCCACGGGGTATATGCCGCGCGGGTGTTCCTCGAGGACGGCAGCTCCCACATCGCGGTGGCAAACATCGGCGTCCGACCCACGGTGAGCGACGGGACGCGTGTGAATGTGGAGAGCCATCTGCTGGCCTTTTCCGGCAATCTCTACGGGCGCCAGGCGCGCGTGGAGTTTTATAAATTCCTCCGGGACGAAAAGAAATTTGACGATTACGAGGAGCTGTCCCGCCAGATCCATCGGGATGCCGACGCGGCCAGAGACTATTTTCGGCAATACTCGAGCGAACCATCGGATATAATGCAGTGAAGCATCGGCTTTGATGCAGAGAGGAGTAAATCATGAACGAAGAAAACACGGTTGTCAGCGGCGAGAAGCCGCGCAAGAAAAAGCGTTCCCTGTGGTGGCTGTGGTTCCTGCTGATCCTGGCGGCTTTCGCCGGGGGCATCATGCTAGGTCTGAAAATCAACACCCTGCCGCTGCCGACGGAATTCCGGGCCCGCGTTTACCCCATCCTGGAATCCTATATCCCCGGCTCTACGACGCCGCGCACGCCTGACGACATCGCTGTGACCCCGGAGCCCACCGCTGAGCCCGAGCCGACCGCCGAGCCGGAACCCATTGTGACACCCGAACCGACGGCAGAGCCCGAGCCCATTGCAGCGCCGGAGCCGACTGTGGAGCCTGAGCCCGCTGCCGCAGCCGAGCCCGAGCTTACGCCGGAGCCCGCCGAGGCACCCGCTCCCACCGAGACGCCTGCGCCCGTAGAGACGCTTGCCCCTGTTGCGGCGATGTCGGACGCTCCCGCTGTCAAAAGCAGCGACGAGCCGGAGAAGAAATTCATCGGCGTCGGCGCCGCGCTTGAGATCGCGCTGAACCATGCCGGGATCGCGGAGACGGACGCGGAGATCGGCGGCGTCTACCGCACGAAAAACGACGAAGGCGAGCCTGTGTACGAGGTCAGCTTCAAGTCCGGTGACTTGGGCTATGAGTATGTGATCGGCGCGCTTGACGGCGAGATCGCGGGCTGGAAGGTGTCCGGCTTTACTTTCTCCGACACGGCGACCTATGCCGCGGACTTTACCGGCAACGACAAAACCGAGACAGCGTTCGTGGAGGAACCCGCGGTGATCATAGAGACCGCCGAGCCTGTGCCCGCCGCCGCGGAGCGCATCAGCGAGGACGAAGCAAAGGCGATCGCCTACAAGCATGCCGCCGTGAAGGCGGGGGCGGTCATCCGTACAGACGTTGAGCTCCGCGAGGATGCGGGTCCCGCTGTCTACGTTGTGGTGTTTAAGACCGCCTCGCGCAGATTCAACTATGAGATCGACGCGCTTACCGGTGAGGTGCTGGCAAGCGAAGTGATCAAATGATCGAAATGAAGCCCGCCCTCGGGAAAACCGTAAGGCGGGCTCGGCATAAGCATACTACTTGTGTGATATTTGTGTGACACATCCTGTGTTATACTGATCCCGGCAAAGCTGAAAAACAAACAGGAGGAAATAGAAATGGCAGAATTGAACAAGATGAACGATCAGGAGCTTGAGGGCGTTGCGGGCGGTTTCGCGGCGGGAACCTGGGTGACGGTCAGCGGCCTCCGGACAGGCTATCTCGCCCTGCGCACCAATCCGACCTATGACTACGCCAACGAGATCCGCGGCGCCGAGAGCTACAACGGCCAGGTCCTGCAGATCACCGGCGGCTACACTATCGGCTCCGACGGCAGGACCTATGTCTGGGTCTACAATCCCAGAGCCGGCATGAGCGGCTGGACCAACGCACAGTACCTCGCATGATCGGAAAACGAAGATCCCCGGCAGAGATGTCGGGGGTCTTCGGCGTTAAACGATAGGGATAGAATGATGAAAACCGTACCAAGAAACGATATAACGATGGATTCCTCGGGCTTTGTCGTGCTTGCGGATTTTGTGCCGCATATCGTGCAGGAGATCCGGTATTACGCCACCTATAACTTTATCGGGGAGCGCATCGACGGCTACGAGGAGCCCTGCGCCCTGCTCACGGTCGAGGCGGCGCGGGCGCTCAAAACCGTCAGCAATGAGCTCAATGTCCAGGGTTACCGCCTCAAGGTCTTCGACGCCTACCGCCCGGCCTGCGCGGTCAAGCACTTCACACTCTGGGGCATCGAGGATCAGGACATCCGCATGAAGCCGTATTTCTACCCGGAGCTGGAAAAGCAGGAGCTCTTTGCCAAAGGCTATATCGCCAGGCAGTCCAGCCACAGCCGGGGCAGCACCGTGGATCTGACGCTTCTGGACATGAAGACCGGAAAGGAAGTGGACATGGGCGGTCCCTTCGATTACTTCGGCGAGCTGTCCCACCCCGACTACCGCGGCATCACGGACGAGCAGTTTGAAAACCGCATGTTCCTGCAAAAGGCCATGGTCCGAAACGGCTTTCAGCCCATCGACTGCGAGTGGTGGCACTTCACGCTGAATAACGAGCCCTACCCGGACACGTATTTCAATTTCCCCGTCTCGTCTGCGTATCTGAAAAGGTAAACAGAAACGCCCGGTGCATTTACGATACCATACCCAAATCGGAGCCCAGCGAAGCGGGTCCGATTTGGAGAAGGAAGAAGGACTCAACGGATATGCAGTTTTCGCGGCAAGCCTTGAACGGAGTACGATGTTCGCGCAACGCTATATACTTTCGCGGTCCGCGGAAACGGAATGGAGTTGAGTTCTTCTGACGCGGAGTTGGAGAGATTCGCTTGCATTTTGTTTTCCTCGCGTGAGATCGGAAAACAAAATAGAGGTATCGTCCAGTGTGCGCACTGGACGATGAACACGCCACCGGCGTGTTCGATTTTGATTCGAATCTCTCCAAAGGCAAAAATTTAAGCCACCCGAAAGGGTGGCTTAAATTTTTGGCGGAGTTGGAGAGATTCGAACTCTCGAGGAGCTTTTGACCCCTACACGATTTCCAATCGTGCGCGCTCGACCAACTACGCGACAACTCCGTATTGCTCGAAAAGTATCTGTTAACTTGTCAGCTTTGTCATTATACGGCGGCGAACTGATAAAGTCAAGCATTATTTTTTCTTTTTTCCAGTTTTTAATTGAATGCCGCTTCCCGCGCGGCGCATACTATCCATACAGCGTAACAGAAGACAGGGGAGGATCAGGATGTGGATATGAACAAGAAGGAGTATTCGAGGTATGTGTCCCGGCGTATGCCGCGCTCCAAGGCGGCGCGCAATATGCTGCGGGCGTTTGTAAGCGGCGGGCTCATCTGTACGCTGGGGCAGATCCTGCACAGCCTCTATGAGAGGGGCGGGATGGAGAGCGACGCGGCGGCGGGCGCAGTGTCGGTGACGCTGGTGCTGTTGGGGGCGCTGCTCACCGCTTTCGGCGTTTATGACAAAATCGCAAAATTCGGCGGCGCCGGGACCCTGGTGCCGATCACAGGCTTTGCAAATGCCGTGGTGTCCCCGGCGCTGGAATACAAGACCGAGGGCAAAATCACCGGAACCGCAGCCAAAATGTTCGTGATCTCCGGCCCGGTGATCGTGTACGGTGTGAGCACCGGCGCGGTATACGGGCTTATCCTGTGGCTGACGGGACTTCGTTAAAACAATATCTTGTGTTGTTTTCGCGAAAATCGACTGAAATTGAAAGTCTTATCTTGCTAAATACACAGACTGTGGTATAATCACCATGTCTGTGTATGCGCTTTTTACGTGCTGGATAGATATGGAAATACGAAGCAGGGGAGAATGCTGGAGCTTGGAGCACGCGTGGATACATATACGCGGAATTGTGCAAGGCGTGGGCTTTCGGCCCTTCGTCCATAAGCTGGTGCGGGAGCGGGGCTTATGCGGCACCATCAAAAACACCTCCTCCGGCGTGGAGCTGGAGCTTGAGGGAGAGCGCGGGGCGCTGGAGAGCTTCGCGGAGGAGCTGCCCCGGCGCGCGCCGAAGCTCGCGGTTATCGAGGAACTCACGGTCGAATACGCCGACGAGCTCAGAGGCTATGCCGATTTTCGCATCCTCGACAGCAAAACCGAACTTTTGCGCGACACACTTATCTCTCCCGATATCTGCATCTGCGACGACTGTCTGCGCGAGCTCAGAGACCCCGCCGACCGGCGTTACCGCTATCCCTTTATCAACTGCACCAACTGCGGCCCGCGCTTTACCATCATCCGGGATGTGCCTTACGACCGGGCCAAAACCTCGATGGCGGCCTTTCCCATGTGCCCGGACTGCGACCGGGAGTACCACGACATCGAAAACCGCCGCTACCACGCGCAGCCCGATTGCTGCCCCACATGCGGGCCGGAGGTTTTTTATCTCGACAAAGACGGGAAGCGTGTGGACGAGGATGCCATCGAGCTTGCGCGAGATGCTCTGAAAGCGGGGCAGATCGTCGCGGTCAAGGGCCTCGGCGGTATCCATCTTGCCTGCCGCTGTGACGATCCAGAGATCGCGCGGAGGCTTCGACGAAGAAAACAGCGCGACGAAAAGCCCTTTGCCGTCATGTGCCGGGACGCCGACTGCGCCCGCAAAATCTGTGATCTTTCGGAAGACGAACGGCGCATACTGGAGAGCTTTCGCCGCCCGATCGTGCTGCTGAAAAAGAAGGAGCCGGGACTTTGGCACCTGAGCGAGAACGCCCGTGTGGGCGTGATGCTGCCCTACACGCCGCTGCATGTGCTGCTCTTCGGGGAGGATATCGACATGCTGGTCATGACCAGCGCCAATCTCTCCGACACCCCGATGCTGACGGACAATCGTGAGGCGGTGAAAGCTCTGCATGGCATTGCGGACGGCTTCCTGCTCCATGACCGCGACATTCAGACCCGCTGTGACGATTCCCTCTGCTGGGTGCTGGACGGGCAGGAATACTTTGCCCGACGCTCAAGGGGCTATGTTCCGTTTCCTGTGCGAGTGGACCGCGAACTGTCGCCCATCCTCGCCTGCGGGGCCGAGCAGAAGGCCAGCTTCTGCCTCTCGCGCGGCAGCTATGCGTTTTCAAGTCAACACATCGGAGACCTCAAAAACATGGAGACCTTCGATGCCTATGCCGGACAGATCGCGCGTTTTGAGCGCCTGTTCGATATTCACCCCAGGGCGATCGCCTGTGACCTGCACCCGGATTATCTGTCCACGGAGTATGCGGCAGATCGGGCGGAACTTGAGAACATTCCGCTCGTCCGGGTCCAGCACCATCACGCGCACCTCGCCGCCTGCATGGCGGATAACGATGTGCAAGATACAACCATCGGCCTTGTATGGGACGGCACCGGGCTCGGCACCGACGGGACAAGCTGGGGGGCGGAATGCCTGATCGGAGATTATCAAGGCTTTGAACGCTTCGGTTCTATCCGAACCATCCCGCTCATCGGCGGCGATCTGGTCACAAAGGAGCCGGACCGCGTGGCCTTTGCGCTGCTCCATGACGCGGGGATTGATCCTGCCGGGATCGAAAACGCCGCGCTCTATGAGAAAATGCTGTCAGCCGGGCTCAATTGTCCTCTCTCAAGCGGCATGGGAAGGCTCTTTGACGGCGCGGCCGCGCTGCTCGGCATCAAAACGCGCTGCAGCTACGAGGGCCAGGGCGCTGTTTTGCTGGAGGCTGCGGCAACGGAGGACGACGGCGTCTTTCCCGTGGTGCTGGAGGGGAGCCCTCTGCGCTTTGACTGGCGGGAGATGATCCGCGAGATGGTCACGCAGCGAAACCGGGGAGCAGACCCCGGAATACTCGCGGCGCGCTTTATGAACACGCTCATTGAAATGGCGGTACAGCAGTGCATTGCTGCCCGTGAGGCAAGCGGCGTTTCGACCGTGGCCCTCTCCGGCGGCAGCTTTCAGAATATGTATATCATGGCGCGGCTTCCCGCGCGGCTGGAAGGGGAGGGCTTCCGCGTGCTTCGGCACCGGCGCGTCTCCTGCAATGACGAGGGCCTGTCCCTCGGCCAGCTGATGATCGCGGAAGCGGCGATAGAGGAGCAGCCATAGTGCCTCCCTCAGCCGCATAAGCGGCGAAAAGAGGGAGGGGGACCGCTTCGGCGGTGGAGGGAGCAGCTCCCTCAGTCACGGCGCTTGCGTGAGACGCGCCGCGCCAGCTCCCTCAGAGAGGGAGCCTATAAGGAGAAATGATTAGATATGTGTCTGGCAATTCCCTTACAATTGGTTGAGATAAACGGCAAGACCGCCGTGGGTGAGGTGATGGGCATGCGTCGCGAGATCCGCGTGGACTTTATTGAAGAGCCCAAAATCGGCGACTATGTGATCGTGCACGCGGGCTTTGCCATCGAACGCCTGCCCGAGCAGCAGGCGCTGGACGATCTCGAAGCCTGGGAGGATGTGCGCAATGCCCTGGGATAAGGAGAAAACGGCATCGCTGCTCAGAGAGATCCGGGAGCTTGTCCCCGGGGAGATCCGCCTGATGGAGGTATGCGGCACGCACACCATGTCCATTGCCGAGGCGGGAATCAAGTCCATGCTGCCGAAGGAGGTAAAGCTCCTCTCCGGCCCCGGCTGCCCGGTCTGCGTCACGCCGCCCCAGGTGATCGACGCGGTGCTGGAGCTGAGCATGGAAAAGGACGTGATCGTCACAAGCTACGGCGACATGCTGCGCGTCCCCGGCAGTAAAGCGGGGGACAGTCTCCTCAGAAGAAAGGCTATGGGCGCAAGGGTCGAGACGGTCTACTCCCCGGTGGACGCCGTGGAGCTTGCCTTGCGCAACCCCGATAAACAGGTGGTTTTCCTCGGCGTCGGCTTTGAGACCACGGCCCCCGGCACCGCCGCCGCGGTACTGAACGCGCGGGAGAAGGGTGCGAAAAACTTCTCACTCTGGTCGATGCTCAAGCTGGTGGAGCCCGCGTTAAGAGCATTGATCGCCATGGACGGCTTCAATGTGGACGGCTTTCTCTGCCCCGGCCATGTGGCGACCATCATCGGCGCCGACGGCTTTGCCTTCCTGCCGCGGGACTACGGCCTGCCCGCCGTGATCGCGGGCTTTGAGCCGGAGGATATCCTGCTTGCGGTGTACAGGCTCGTAAAGCAGCTTCATGATAAACAGCCGCGGCTTGAAAACGAATACACCCGCGCGGTTTCCCAGAGCGGGAACCTTCTGGCGCAGAAGATACTGGCGCAATGCTTTGAGGCGCGCTTCGATGTCTGGCGCGGCCTCGGCGGCATCGAGGCAAGCGGTCTCGGCCTGCGGGATGAACTGAAGGTTTTTGACGCCGAGCGGCGCTTTCAGATAAAGTACGCGTCCTCCGAGCCGCCCACGGCTTGCCGCTGCGGCGAGGTCATTACAGGCAGACTCAGCCCGGAGCGCTGTCCCATGTTCGGCAAAGCCTGCACACCGGAGGATCCGGTCGGCCCCTGCATGGTGTCCTCGGAGGGCGCGTGTGCCGCCGCGTGGAAGTACGCGGGAGTTTTATAAGAAACGCTTGCCTCCCTCAGCCGCTTGCGGCGAAAAGAGGGAGGGGGACCGCTTCAGCGGTGGAAGGAGTCTGTACGAGCACACAGAACTCCCTCAGTCATGGCGCTTGCGGGAGACGCGCCGTGACAGCTCCCTCAGAGAGGGAGCCTATAAGGAGAAGTTGTTGAAATGCAAGAAATCATAACACTGGATTACGGCAGCGGCGGCAAGAAAACCGCCCGCCTGATCGAGGAGCTGCTGGTCCCGGCCTTTTCAAACCCCGCCCTGGATTCCCTGGACGACGGAGCGGTCGTCAAGGGCGACGGACAGCTGGCTTTTTCCACCGACAGCTTCGTGGTGGACCCCATCTTTTTCCCCGGCGGGGACATCGGCAAGCTCGCCGTCTGCGGCACGGTCAACGACCTTGCCATGTGCGGCGCGGAGCCGAAATATTTAAGCTGTGCCCTGATTTTGGAAGAGGGTCTTCCCATGGACGATCTCAGGCGTGTGGTGGAGTCCATCCGCGTGGCCGCCGAAAAGGCGGGGGTGCAGATTGTCACCGGCGATACCAAGGTCGTCGAAAAGGGGAGGGGCGACAAGCTCTATATCAACACCGCCGGCATCGGCTTTGTGAAATACCCCGGACTGAGCCCGAAGAATATCAAGGCGGGGGATGCGGTGATCGTGTCCGGCACGGTGGGTGACCACGGGACCGCCGTGATGCTTGCCAGAAGCGGCATGATGCAGGGAGAACTGTCTTCCGACTGCGCGGCCCTGAACGGCCTTTGCAAAGCGATCCTCGAGACCGGCGCTCATGTGCGCGTCCTGCGCGATCCCACGCGGGGCGGTGTTGCCACCACGCTCAATGAGTTTGTGGAGGGAAGCGATCTCGACATCGTGATCGACGAGGAGAAAATCCCGGTCCGACCCCAGGTGCAGGCCGCCTGCGGCATGCTGGGGCTGGAGCCGCTGTACTGCGCAAACGAGGGCAAGCTCATCGCGGTGGTCGACCCGGCCGATGCGGGCACGGTGCTTGAGGCCATGCGAGAAACCGAAGAAGGACGGGATGCCGCCCTCATCGGTTCTGTCAGCGCCGACTATCCCGGCAGGCTCGTCATGCAGACGGCCTTCGGCGGGAAACGGATCCTGCAAAAACTCACGGGAGCCCAGCTTCCGCGCATATGCTGAAATCAATTGCGAACAACGTTCGCAATTGAGGACTCGCGCTTATCGCCCTCGGCTTGCGGGGGACGCCTCGGTTGGTCGGCGCGAGGGCTCGCGTTGCTCGCCTTATGGTGTTTTTGAGGCGGCAGAGCTGCCCCAAAAACGGTTTTGAATTTATTGTTTTCAAGCCGTTTCATAAAATTGCTATAAGAATATTTTTACAATAGAGAGGTGAAAGGTATGCAGGCATACAAAAGAATCGACATTACCAAAGACCAGGTCATACCGATTGCGGAGAAGATGCGAAAGGCCGGGGTGATCCTCACAATGATCCACGGCTTCCTCAATGAAGAGGGGAAGCTGGATATTTCGTGGGAATACCAGGTCGAACCGGTCATCGAGTCCTACCATGTGGTAGGCGAGACGACGCTTCCCTCCATCGGCGAGATCTACGACTGCGCGGCGGCCTGGCCGGAGCGCGAGCTCAATGAGCTCTACGGTGTGGAGTTTGAAGGACTCGACACCTCCAAGCGGCTTTTCCTGCCCGAGGAAATGCTGGAGACCCAGGGCAAGGGCCAGATCATGGTCACGCCGCTTGATGAGCTGCGCGCCAAGAATATAAAGGAGGGATAAGATGAGTTATATCGTTCCTATCGGCCCCTACCATCCCGCATTGGAGGAGCCCATCCACGCAAAGCTCTACACCGAGGGTGAACTCATCAAGGACGCGGAGGTCTTTGTGGGCTATAACCACCGCGGCATCGAAAAGCTCGCCACCGAGCGCAACGCCATCCAGACCCTGGTCCTGGTCGAGCGCGTGTGCGGCATCTGTTCCCACTCCCACGCCCTGACCTACGCCATGTGCGTCGAGCAGATCAACGGTGTTGAGGTGCCCAAACGCGGCGAGTATATCCGCGTTATTACCGCCGAGCTTGAGCGCCTGCACTCCCACCTGCTGTGGCTGGGCGTGGCCTGCCACGTCATCGGCCACGACAGCATGTTCATGCATATCTGGGACGAGCGTGAGCTCGTGATGGACCTTCTGGAGGAGCTCAGCGGCAACCGCGTCAACTATGCCATGGTCACCATCGGCGGCGCGAGGCGCGATATCAACGATGAGCTGAAGGCAAAATTATTGAAGTCCCTCGATAAGCTCAAGGGCCCCATGGACCGCATCGTCGAGATCGCCCTCAACGACAAGACCATCGCCCTTCGTACCAAGGGCGTCGGCGTTCTGGAGCGGGATGTTGCCATCCGCCTCGGCGCGATCGGCCCGCATGCCCGCGCCTCGGGCGTGGATGTGGATGTGCGCCGCGATTCGCCCTACTGCTCCTATGGTGATTTCAAGTTCGATATCCCAGTGGTGCAGAGCGGCGACGTATTTGCCCGCGTGGTGGTGCGTGCCCTCGAGTGCTACGAGAGCATCAAGATCATTGAGCAGGCGCTCATCAACCTGCCCGACGGGCCCATCAATCTCGGCAACAAGCTCCCGAAGATCCAGAAGGGGAGCGCCGTCTGCCGCCATGAGGCGCCCAGAGGCCAGCTGACTCAGATGGTCGTGGGCAACGGCGGCTTCAATAATTACCGCCTGAGCGTACACGTCCCCAGCTACAAGAATACCCCGACGGTGCCCTACATGCTGCGCGGCAACAGCGTGGCCGACGCCGGCCTCATCATCGCCAGCATCGACCCCTGTTTCAGCTGCCTTGACCGCTGATGCACGAGTTAGGGTTAACCAAAAACATCATCGACCTTGTCGCGAAGGAAGCGGAAAAATCCGGCTTTACCCGGACGCTTGAGATCCGCATGAAGCTCGGCGAGTATTCGGATGTGGTCCCGGAATACATCCTTGACCTCTTCCCGTACGCCGCAAAGGGGACTGTGGCCGAAGGCGCGCAGCTCTTTTTCGAGCACGTGCCCGGACGCTTTCAGTGCCGCGGCTGCGGCTATGAAGGCCCGGTGGACCGGAAGAAAGCCTGCTGCCCGGACTGCGGCGGCACAGCCCTTAAGATGACCGCCGGCCGCGAGTTCTTCGTCGACAGCCTCAAGGTCGAATAGAAGTCATATTCCGCACTTTGCATTCGCTTGCTCCTCAAAGTAATTCAAATCCGTATTTGAGGCAGCTTTGCCGCCTCAAATACACCCTGAGGCGAGCTATGCGAGCCCTCTTGCCGACCAAACGCGGCGTGTCACGCACCGCCGCGTGCGATAAGCAAGAGTAAACTCAAATGCAAACAGTGTTTGCATTTGAAAGAATGAAAGGAGAGGATTCACTTGCCCAAGACGAAATTTCCCGCAGTGATATCCACCTTCTGCCTGTGTTTTGTTTTCTGGCTGCTCCTCACGTGGAATTTTTCGGCACAGGAAATGATCGCGGGCGCGGTGGTGAGCCTCGCGGCGGCTCTTTTCGCATCGAAATTCTTCATCCACGAAGATGCCTTCTGGCTCTTTAAGCCCGCAAAGTTGGGCGCGCTGATCGTGTATATATTTACCTTCCTGCGCGAGCTTGTGAAGGCCAACGTCGACGTTGCCAAGCGCGTATTCGGCGGCTGCAAAGACGTAAACCCCGGCATCGTGAAGGTTCCCGTGAATCTCAAGGGCGACTATGCCCAGGCGATGCTTGCAAACTCCATCACCCTCACCCCCGGCACCATTACAATGGACATTGCCGAGCAGGAGGGCAAGACATACTATTACATCCATTGGATCGACGTAGCCGAGACTGACCGTGATAAAGCCGGAGAGCTCATCAAGGGCAGCCTTGAGAAAGGAATCGGGAGGATATGGCAATGATGGAACTGCTTGTTTTTGCCGCGGCCTTTGCCTTCCTCGCTGTGATCTGCCTGTACAGGCTGGCAAAGGGCCCGACGCCCGCCGACCGCATGGTCGCCGGCGACAGCATGGACGTGCTGGTCTGCTGCGCAATGATCCTGTATTCGCTCTATTCCGGCAGGGGTATCTATCTCGATATCGCCATCATCTGCGCGCTGTTCGGCATTGTGGATACCATGCTGGTCGGCCGCTATCTCGGCGGTGGAAAGGGGCTGCACAAATGAGAATCGTAATTGACATTCTGCTTGCTGTGGGCTTCATCTTCGCCCTCGCCGGAGCAAAGGGCCTTCTGCAGATGCCCGACGCCTTCTGCCGCATGCAGGCGAGCACCTGCATCTCCACGCTCGGCGTGCTCGGCGTCATCGCGGGCGGCGCGCTCTACGCCTTCTTCGTGATGGGCAGTGTCGCCACGGGCGTGAAGATCCTGCTCATCGGCCTGCTCATCATCACCATCAACCCCATCGGCGCCCACGCCATCGCCAAGGGCGCCTACCGCAGCGGCATCCGTCCCGACAAAGAGATGGAAATCGACGATTACGGGAGGGATATCAATGAGTAATCTTGTTGTGCTTCTCGACGTGCTGGTCGTGCTCGGCGTCGTGGTCTCCGCGATCCTTGCCTGCCACTTTGAAAACCTTCTGAGCGCGGTCATCTCCCTGGCCGTGACCGGCATCTTCTGCGCGGGAGCCTTCCTCGTGATGCACGCGCCGGACGTGGCCATTTCCGAGGCCGCCGTCGGCGCGGCCCTGACCCCGCTGGTGCTGCTGGTCGCGCTCAAGAAAATGAGAGGAGGGAAGGACAGATGAAAAAATGGCTCACCTATGTCTCCCTCGGCGTGATCCTCTTCTCCTGCGTCTTTGCTGCCTTCACCATGGGCGACATGGAGCGCAGCTATGAGGGCAGCCACGCTGCCGTCTCGGCTTATGAGCTCCAGCAGGATCCCGAGAGCTACGACGACAGCTTCCCCTCCGGCGCGGCTGACGCCATTGTCCAGCAAAACCTCGCGAATACGCGCGCCGTCAACGACGTGACCTCCATCGTCTTCGACTTCCGTGGCTACGATACCATGGGCGAGGCATTCATCCTTGTCACTGCCGTGACGGGCAGCGCCGTCATCCTCTTCAAGAAAAAAGCAGAGAAGGAGGACGATAAAGATGAATGAAAAACCCGTCATCAAGAACGTGATCCCCCGCTGCGGCGCGGATAAGATCCTGCCCATCGGGATCGTGTACATGTTCTACATCATCCTCCACGGCCACCTGTCTCCCGGCGGCGGCTTCCAGGGCGGCGTTCTGATGGTCGCGCTGGTGGCGCTGCTCTACATGGGTCACGGCTACGAGGAGACCGTCAGCTCCCTGAGCTATCACATCCTGCACACCACCGAGGGCCTTGCCTCCATCTTCTATGTGGCGCTGGGTCTTCTGGGTGTGGCCATGGGCGCGCAGTTTGCCCAGAACGTCCTGTACACCCACGGCGCCATCGGCGACCTCTACAGCTCCGGCACCATCTTCTGGATGAACGTGACCGTCGGCATCAAGGTCATCACCGGCGTCGGCTCCATCGCCCTGCTGATGCTGGGCGTGGCAAATGAGAAAGAGGTGATCTGAGATGATACAGTTTAATTATGTCTGTGCCTTCTTCCTCATCGTACTCGGCTTCTATACCATCGTCACCAAGTACAATCTCGTCAAGACCGTCATCGGCATGTCCATCATGGACTACGGCGTGAATCTGCTCATCATCTCCATCGGCTACACCCCCGGCGGCACCGCCCCGATCTTCACCAAGGGTGAGCTTACGCAGGCCAGCTACTTCGTCGACCCCATTCCCCAGGCCCTGACCCTGACGAGCATCGTCATCGGCGCCTGCGTCACGGCCATGTCCATGTCCCTCGTCATGCGCCTGCATGAATCCTACGGCACGCTCGATACAAGAGAGATAAGGAGGCTGAGAGGATGAATCTTGCAAATATGACGGATTACCATCACTTTCCGATCTATTCGGTGATGGTCCTGTTCCTCGGCGCCTTCATCATTGCCGCCTGCGGCTCCAAGCCCTCGAAGGACCCCAAAAACCCCGCGGGCTTCCGCGCCTGGATCGCGCTGTGCGCAACGGCCCTGAGCCTGTTCTTCCTCGGCTCGCTCGTCAAGCCCGTCATGCTGGAAGGGGAGATCATCTCCTACTGGATGGGCTCGCGCGCCATTGCGGGCGGCTACGCCATCGGCATCGCGATGGAAGTCGACGCCCTGAGCCTCTTCTTCGCGCTGCTGATTGCCACGGCGGTGTTCGTCTCCGCCATCTACTCCATCCGCTACATGGTGCATGATGAGTGCGTGCCCCAGTACTATGTGCTCTACTGCATGCTGGCGGGCGGCGTTCTGGGCCTGGTCCTCTCGGGCGACATCTTCAACATGTTCATCATGGTGGAGATCCTCACCTTCGCGGCTGTGGCCCTGACCTCCTTCCGCACCAAGGTCTACGGTGCGCTGGAAGCGGCGTTCAAGTACCTGGTCGTGGGCTGCATGGGCTCCACGGCGATCCTCACCGGCGTCATCATGCTCTACGCCCAGTACCACACCCTGAACCTGGCGCAGCTTGCAAACCTGATCCCCGGCACCATGAACAACGCAACCAAGCTGGCCTTCGCGTTCCTCTACATCGGTTTCAGCACCAAGGCCTTCATCGTGCCCTTCCACCCGCTGGCGGCCGACGCCCACGGCGCGGCCCCCGCGTCCATCTCGGTGCTGATCTCCGGCGTGCTCACGAAGTCCGGCATCTACGGCATCATTCGTCTTACCTACTTCCTGTTCCAGACGATGAACCTCGGCTCCATGCAGTTCATGCTGGTCTTCATCGGCAGCATCTCCATGTTCGTCTGCGTGACGATGGCCCTTGCCCAGCATGACTTCAAGCGTCTGCTTGCTTACCACTCCATCTCCCAGATCGGCTACGTGCTGGCGGCGGTGGGCCTTTCCACCTCCCTCGGTATCTCCGCGGGCCTCTACCACGCGATGAACCACACGCTCTTCAAGGGCCTGCTGTTCCTTGCCGCGGGCGCTGTCCTGCATGAGACCGGCACCACCGACCTCGGGAAGCTCGGCGGCCTCAGCAAAAAGATGCCGCACACCACCGTCCTCTTCCTGATCGGCGCCTTCTCCATCAGCGGCGTGCCGCCCTTCAACGGCTTTGCCTCCAAGTGGATGATCTATCAGGCGACCTATCAGAAGGCGGTCGAGTCCAATAACATCGGCTTCCTGCTTGTGACCGTCATCGCCCTTGTCACCTCCACGCTGACGCTTGCCTCCTTTGTCAAGGTCAGCCAGTCCGTCTTCTTCGGTCAGATGCCCAAGGAGTACGAAAACGTCAAGGAAGTTCCCTTCGGCATGCGTCTTGCCATGGGGATCCTTGCGTGCCTGTGCATCGTGACCGGTCTGTTCCCGAAGACCGTGACCGGCGTTTTGACCGAGCCTGCCGCCAGGGCAGTCGCCAACGTCGGCGAGTACATCACTGCCATGGGCTTTAAGTCCAATCTCCCCGCGCCGAACGTGACCTTTGCCCAGGTCGGCGTCTGGGAGCCCATCAACTGGCTGCTGATCCTCTGCATCGCGCTTCTCGCCCTGACCATCGTTGCTGTCGCCGGCAAGTATGACCGCGTCAGCGAGCGCACCGAGGACGATACCGTGGATACCAAGTACCAGCTCTTCTACGGCGGCGAAAAGAACGTGTACTCCCAGGTGGGCGGCGGAGACCTGTTCTGGGGCTTCAAGCACAACTGGAGACACTATTTTGACTTCATGCACAATCTGCACAGCGGCATCGTGAACGACTACGCCCTCTGGGCGGTGGTCGCGCTGGCCCTTGCGATCGTGTACATGATGATCGTGCTTTAAGGAGGTGGGAATATGACAGCAAACATTTTCCTCAACGGCCTGCAGTATCTGGGCTATATCCTCATTTTCCCGGGCTTCCTGTTCTGCTTCCTGTGCGGCATGCTGCTCGTCGGCATTGACCGCAAGCTCGTTGCCAGAATGCAGAAGAGAGTCGGCCCCCCGATCCTCCAGCCCTTTTATGATTTCTTTAAACTCTGCGGCAAGGAGACCATCGTCCCCGCCGCGGCCGAGCGCACCACCTTCCTGGTGGCGCCCATCGTGGGCCTTGCCGCCCTGGTCGTGATCCAGCTCTTTATCCCGATCCACGGCTTCACGGCTTTCTCCGGCATGGCGGACATCATCGTTATCCTCTACCTGCTGCTGATCCCGGCCCTCGCCGCGATCCTCGGCGCCGCCGCCTCCGGCTCTCCCTACGCCGGCATCGGCCTGAGCCGTGAGATGGTCACGATCATCGCCTGCGAGCTGCCCTTGGTCCTCGTGCTGCTGGCAGTCGCCAAGACGGTCGGCAACGCCCTCGGCACCGGCCTGTGCTTCTCCATGAGCGAGATCGCCGAGTACCAGCTCCAGAACGGCAGCCTTATCACCAAGCTCAGCATGATCCCCGCCGCGATCGCCTTCGCCATGGTCATCCCCGGCGAGACCGGCAGCCATCCCTTTGACACCGCCGAGGCCGAGACCGAGATCTGCGAAGGCATGCACGCCGAATACAGCGGCGCGCCGCTCGCGGTCTTCAAGCTCAGCCACGCGGTCAAGGTGCTCACGCTCACGAGCCTTTTTGTCGCGCTGTTCTTCGGCGGCATCGGCACCGGCATCATCGCCTTTGACGGCGTGATCGTCTTCGCCCTGTGCGTCGTCGCAACGGCCCTGTTCATCTCCTTTGTCCACGCGGTCACCGCGCGTCTCAAGATCGAGCAGGTATTCAAATACTACTGGACCGTCGTGTCCGGCCTTGCGCTTGTCAGCCTTGTGCTCGCATGGTACGGTATGTAAGGAGGGAGCCAAATGTTTAAGAAACTGATCGCGGAGAGCACCGCAAAATCCCCCTGGCTGTTCCACATCAACAGCGGCTCCTGCAACGGCTGTGATATCGAGCTCGTCGCCGTGCTCACACCGCGCTACGACGTGGAGCGCCTGGGCTTCAAGCTCGCGGGCAGCCCCCGCCAGGCCGACATCGTGGTCGTCACCGGCCCTGTCACGAGACAGAGCCTTGACCGCGTGCTCAGCGCCATTTCCCAGGTGCCCGAACCCCGGTGCATCGTCACCATGGGCTCCTGCCCCCAGTCCGGCAACGTCTTCAAGGGCAGCTACTCCGTCTGCGCGCCCCTGAGCAAGTACGTCCATGTGGACGTGGACATCGCCGGCTGCGCGCCCAAGCCCGAGGCCATCATGGACGGGCTTGTCAAGGCCACCGAAATACTCAAACAGAAGAGGGGGCAGAAGTAATGGATTTCCCGTTTGTGAGAGAAGCCGTCACCAAGCTTTTCAGTAAGCCGAGCTGCGCCATGTACCCCTTCCAGCCCAGCGAGGCGGCCCCAAACTACCGCGGCCGCATCGTCTTCCACCCGGAGACCTGCATCAACTGCAACATGTGTGAGCGCGTCTGCGCGGGCGGGGCCATCACCCACACGAGTGTCAAGAACGAGGACGGGGACGATGTCATCACCCGCAGCTTCGACCTCGGTTCCTGCACCTTCTGCAGCACCTGCGCCGATTTCTGCACCCGTCACTCCATCGAGCTTACGCAGGATTACCACATGATCGGCATTGAGGAGGGCGACCTGATCGTCTCCGGCACCTTCGTCAAGAAGGCCGTGAAGAAGCCCGCGCCCAAGCCCGCCGCACCGGCAGCGGCTCCCGCCGCAGCGGAGAAGAAAGCGGACACGCCTGCAGTAGCACCGAAAGCGGACGCACCCGCGGCAGAGGCGGCACCCGCGGCTCCGGCCATAGAGCCGAGAGGCGACGGCAAGCCGACCCAGGACCCGAGCAAGTGCATCTACTGCACCATCTGTGCCCGCAAGTGCCCGGGCGAGGCCCTGACGGTGGACCGCAAGGAGAAGATCTGGAAGCTGGACGAGGACAAGTGTGTCGCCTGCGGCACCTGCGCCGACGTCTGCCCGAAAAACGCCATCGTCATTTGAGACGGAAAGCGAAAACCAAGAAGCGAATAACCCCAAAAGCAAATATCACCCACAAAGGAGCCTGCGAAAGCGGGCTCCTTTTGCACGTCCTTGTGTACTGCAAAGACTCGCCTCCCTTGCCACCCTCAGCCGCACCTTCAATCATCTTGCCTCCCCCAGCCGCTTGCGGCGGAATGGGGGAGGTGTCACGAAGTGACGGAGAGGGCATTGCAGGTCGACGTGCAGTCCCGCAATAGCCGCCGCAGCTTTCCCTCGCATCCTTGGCCCCCTTGCCTAAAGGGGGCTGGCACCAGTGCGCACACTGGTGACTGGGGGATTCGGTTCATCGGGGCTGGGTGCATGGACAATATCCCCCAGTCAGCGTCATTAATGCCGCTGACAGCCCCCTTTAGGCAAGGGGGCCGAATCGTCGCCGCAACTAAGCTTGCGTAAACCAATTTGGAGTAAATGCGGTTCTCTGTTACCTTTTGCTTGTAATTCAGTTTCGCGCTTGTTATAATGGAAACGACCAGAATTTGGGCAAAGGAGATTCCCTTACCGCCATCGAAGACGAAGCGTTCAGCGGCGGCGCATTTACCTACGTGGTGCTCCCGGACGGGGCGGCGTCCATCGGGCGGCGGGCCTTCGCGGATTGCCCGAAGCTTGCTTATATCTACATCCCGGCAAGCGTTGCGAGCATCGACGAGAACGCCTTTGACGGGGTTGAGGACCTGACGATCTTCGGCGCTCCCGACAGCGATGCCAGCGAATATGCCAGCCTGCACGGCTTCACCTTCGCAGCGCAATAATCGAGGGATCTTTCACACAAAGAAAACAGCATTCGCAGTACCTTGCAGCACGTAAATCTTTACGTGTCATCCTGAGCGTCAGCGAAGGATCTACCCCTGTATTATGAGGGGACAAAAGATTCTTCGCTTCGCTTAGAATGACAAGCTTTAAGCGTTGCAGGGTATTACGGAGCATCAATCCAAACCCCGCAAACACACAAAGCCCCCGGCGCGTACTCGTTCGTATGTGCCGGGGACAAGCTGTTCCAACCGGAGGAATCACCATGTTTTTCTTCAACAGAGAGAATATCAACGACCTGGTCGCGGAGTGCCGCGGCACCGAGGGCGCGGTTTTGCTGGACGTGCGCGAGGCCGACGAATTTCGCGCCGGGCATATCCCGGGGGCGGTGAACGTGCCGCTGTCAGCGATCAGCAGCATCGACATCCCGAAGGACCGGCCCCTCTATGTCTACTGCCTGCGCGGCTCAAGGAGCAAATCGGCCGTCGGGGCGCTCAGAAAAATGGGTTATACCGACGCAAAGAGCATCGGCGGCATCCTGGCCTACAAGGGCGAACTTGAGAGGTGAGAACATAACATGTCTGCCATACGCTCCTTCGTGCGGCGGGAACCGGTGCTGCAGATCGCCGCCTTTGCCGCCCTTGTGACCTGCTTCTTTGTCCCGCCCGACGCGGGCTACCTCGGCTACCTGGACCTGCGCACGCTCGCGCTTCTCTACTGCCTCATGACCGTGGTCAACGGCTTTCGCAAGGCGGGACTCTTTGCCCACCTGTCCCATGTCCTGTGCGAGAAGGCGGCAAACCTCCGCCTGATCGCGCTGCTGCTCGTGATGCTCTGCTTTTTCAGCGCCATGCTCATCACAAACGACGTGGCTCTGCTGACCTTCGTGCCCTTCGCGGTGGTGGTCATGGGCATGGCGCACCACCAAAGGGAGCTCATACTGGTCGTGGTGCTCCAGACCGTGGCGGCAAATCTCGGCAGCATGCTCACGCCCGTGGGCAACCCGCAGAACCTGTACCTGTATTCCCGCTACGATATGGGTTTCGGCGAGTTCTTTGCCGTGACCGGGCCGATCTGGCTGCTGTCATTGATCCTGCTGCTTCTGTCCTGCCTGTTATTAAAACCCGAGCGGCTGGAGCTCTTTCTGGGCGAAGCGCCGGGCATGGACCGCCGGGCGCTGCCGGTGTATGCGGCGCTGCTCGCGGTGTGTCTGCTCGTGGTGGTGCGGGTGCTGCCGTGGTACTGGATGCTCGGCATCGTGGTCCTGGTCCTGCTTTTCTATGACCGAAAGATCCTCTTGAAGGCGGACTTCATGCTGCTGCTTACCTTTGTTGCTTTCTTCGTCTTCTCCGGAAATCTGTCGCGCATGCAGAAGGTGGCCGACGCGATCCGCGGCCTTATGACCGGGCGGGAGTTTCTTTCGGCCCTGCTTGCAAGCCAGGTCATCAGCAATGTCCCGGCGGCGCTGCTGCTGTCGGGCTTTACCGATCGGGCACACGCGCTGCTGCTGGGCGTGAACGTCGGCGGCCTCGGCACGCCGATCGCAAGTCTCGCAAGCCTCATCAGCCTCAAGCTCTATTCCCATTCCGAGCACGCCCACACCGGGCGCTTCCTGGCTGTCTTTACCGCGTTCAACCTGGCGTTCCTTCTGCTGCTGTCGGCGGTGTCGCTTGCGCTGCTGCATTGAGCGAATAAAAGCAGCATATACGACTGTCGGATTATTTTGTAATCAGGCAAAAAATGCTGAAATAACCATAGACATTTTTGTGAAATCATGCTAAAATATTACAAGAATTGAAGTATGCTTATTGTACATTTAACCATATATTACTAGTCATACGTAAAAACCACATTAAAGGATAATATATATGAGATCCGCAATCGCACTCGTCATCACCGTTATAGCTGTTGCCCTGAGCGTCTGCACCAACATCGCGCACCGATCCAAACGGGAGATCTCGTACAATCTGGCTCTGCTGCTCACAGCGCTGATCCCGCCGGTACTCGGGAATCTGCTGATCATTATCGCGCATGGCAGACTTCTTGCGACCATCGGCAGCTATGTCTATTTTCTGGGCATGGACTATGTGATGTACGCCCTGCTCGCCTTTACCCTGAAATACTGCCGCATCAAGCCGAGCTGGCCGTGGGGTATGCGGCTGGTGTACCTTGTGCTTGTTCTGGACGGGGTGCAGCTGCTGTGCAATCCCATCTTCGGCCACGCCTTCGCGCTCGAGGAGATCGTGGCCTACGGCGCGCCCTATTTCCGCCTTGTGCCCCTTGCGGGACAGATGATCCACCGTGTGGTGGACTACGGCATCTTCTTTGCGGTCCTCGGAATTTTCCTGCACAAAACGATCTATTCTCCCCGCATTTATACCGAGCGCTATTCCATCATCCTGGCCTCCATGATCTTTACGGGGCTTTGGGAAACCTTCTATATCTTTTCCCGCACGCCGATCGACCGCTCCATGATCGGCTACGGCGTCTTCGGCCTGCTGGTGTTCTACTTTTCCCTGTACTATCGACCCATGCGCCTTCTGGACCACATGCTGGCAAAGATCGCTTCCGGCATGAATGAAGCCTTGTTCTTCTTTGACGACGGCGGCCGCTGCGTGTGGGCCAATGAAAAGGCTGAGAGCTTTGCCGGGATCAGCGAAGACAGCTATGACGATTGTGTCAAAAAGCTCCGTGCGATTTTCCCATCCCTGGATATGCACACAAGCGGCTGGGTATGCGACCGGATCATCGGAGAAGGGGAGCAGGCGCAGTATTTTCACATCGAAAAGCACGAGGTCACCGAGGAGCAGGACCGCATCGTCGACTCCTATCTCAGCGTAAGAGACGAAACGGTCCAGCAGCGCACCCTCCAGCGGGAGCGCTACAACGCCACCCACGACAGCCTGACGGGGCTGTATACCAAGGAGTACCTGTACTACCGCGTGTATGAGTGCATAAAGGACAATCCCGGCAAGATCTTTTACGTGTCCTATATGGACATCGACAACTTCAAAATGGTCAATGATGTGTTCGGCCGCGAGTTTGGCGACTTTGTGCTCAGGAGCCTTGCCGACTCGCTGCGGGAAAACCTGCCGCCCGACAGCCTATACGGGCGCCTCGCGGGGGACTGCTTCGGCCTGTTTTTCACGCAGGAGAGCTTCGATCCCATCAAAGCCTCACGGCTCATGTCCCGCTTCAAGGTCAAGAGCGGTACGATCGAACATCATCTTGTTATTCACCAGGGCGTATACAAGGTCACAGGGCAGGACCTCGATGTTTCCGCGATGTTCGACCGGGCGCATATCGCCCAGCTCACCATCAAGAACGAGTACATGAAGCATCTGGCGATGTACGATGATTCCATGCGTGAGCAGATGCTCTGGGAGCAGCACATCTCGGCCCAGCTTCCCGAAGCGCTTGCGCTCAAGCAGATCTGTCCCTACCTTCAGGCCATGGTCGATACCACGGGCAGGGTCATCGGGTGTGAGGCGCTGGTGCGCTGGATCCACCCGGTGGACGGCTTCCTGCCCCCAAACCGCTTTGTGCCCACCTTTGAGAAAAACGGCATGATCGCGGATGTGGACCGCTTCATGTGGCGCAGCGCCTGTGAGACGCTGGCCCGCTGGAAGAGCATGGGGAACGACGACCTGTTCATCTCCATCAACATCTCCCCGAAGGATTTCTATTTCATGGATGTCTTTGCCGAGCTCAAGGGCATCGTCGAGGAGTACGGCGTAGACCCGGGCCGTCTGCGCATTGAGATCACCGAATCCACCATGATGACCGACAGTGAAAAGCGCATCGGTATCCTCCAGAAGCTTCGCGGCGCGGGCTTCCTGGTGGAGATGGACGATTTCGGCAGCGGCTATTCCTCTCTGAACATGCTCAAGGACATGCCGGTGGACGTGCTCAAGATCGACATGGTCTTCCTCAACGAGACAAAGGACATCGTGAAGTCGCAGACCATTCTGCACAATATTCTGAACATGTCGAACGATTTGGGCATCCTGCCGCTGACCGAAGGTGTGGAGACCGAAAAGCAGTACCGCATGCTCTCCGGCATGGGCTGCAAGCTGTTCCAGGGCTACTATTTTGCAAAGCCCATGCCCGTGCAGCAGTTTGAAGAGCTGTTCCTGCGCGGCGGCGTCGGTGCGAAGGTGAAGACGAATAACGAAAGCGTATGACCCACACATAGAAAAAAGGCACAGGCGAAAAGCCTGTGCCTTTTTTGATACGCTGCTTATCCGAGATAAGGATCGCGACCGGGCCAATACGGGTTCTGGTTCTGCTGCTTGAGTATATAGTTGACGAGCTGCTGGATGGAGTAGGGGTCATAACCGGCCGCGCGCAGGCGGTTGATGCGGTCCTGGCCGTTGCCGTAGCGCCCGTCGATGACGTCATATGCGACCTGGATATCGCTCTGACGGCCGCCTGCTATCTTCAGCAGTTCTTCGTCGTTGATCTTTCTGATATCGCTCATAATCGTTTCCTCCTTGTTTTGTCGGTGGCCTCATTATAGCATCCGGCGCACCGCATGTCCAGAGACCGGGGAAAGAGTTAAGGATTCTTCATATTAGAACCTCATGAAAACCATTATTCCATGAATGGTTTTCATAGCGCCATAAGGCGCGCAGAGGTTCTATATGGGACGTGTTTTCAGCGTTTCGCGCTGAAAACGCCGCAGGAACTGCGGCTTTCTTGATTAAAGTATTTAATCAAGAAACAGTATCAGAAGCTGGAAATGCCGTAGCTGTTGACCAGCGCGTCGATCTTTTTGCCCTCCCGGCACAGGGGGCACTGGTTGGACGGCAGGCACTGGTAGCCCTCAAGCTGGGCGGAGCGGAAGATGGAGATCACGGGCTGGCCCGCGCACTCGTCCAGGCACGAGAAAATGCTGCACGCGCCCATGCACGCGCCGCCGTAGTAGTGAATGGTCTCAATGGCGGACTGCACGGTCCCGCCGGTGGTCACAGACGCCGCCAGAACCAGGACGCGGCGGTTGCGGATCAGGTGGGCGGTATTCTCGCGGAAGATCATCTGACCGGCGGAGGTGTACTCCGGCGTTACGACATACATGGTGTTATGCTCGTTGGTGGTGCGGATGCCGGCGGCGGTCATCTCCTCGGCCAGGCACGCGCCCAGTACCTCGGTTCCGTCCAGGCACAGCACCGTGTCGATGATGAGCGAATGGTTGAGCTTGATGACCAGCTCCTGCGCCGCCTGCCGGGCTTCGGCCAGGCGGTGCTTGGTATAGGTCATGTCGATGTAGTAGTTGATGTGGCTGTGGTTTGTGGCAAAGTGCCCCTTGGCAATGCGCAGGGGAATGCGGCTGTACTCGCTGTGGAAATGGATCGTCGGAATGACCATGTTGTTCGCTCCCTTCTTTTTGCGAAAACGCTGAATCAATCGCCGCACACGTCTTGACGGTGTATTTTCCGTCATACTTCGTCTCAAAACCTTGAAATACACAAAGTATTCCTGCGGTTTTTCGCCTTCGTCTGGCGAAAAATCCACTCGCCAATCCGTATACTTCGATCAATTCAGCGCTTTCATAATATAGATTCGTAAAAAAACACAGCTTCGGAAATCCACAAAAACCATTCCGCGCTTTACGCGTTGAGGGCGCGGATGATCTCGGGCAGCTTTTCGTCCACCACATCATTATCCAGCTGGCAGGTGCCGGCGTTGTGGTGCCCGCCGCCGCCGTACTTGAGGCAGAGCTCGCCGATATCGACCTTGGAGCCCCTGTTGACGATGGACTTGCCGATCATGACGGCGGTGTTCTGCTTGCGGAAGCCCCAGGCCACATGGACGGAAATCTGCGTCTCGGGGTAGAGGGCGTAGATCATGAAGCGGTTGCCCGCGTGGATGACCTCCTCGTTTCTCAGGTCGAGCACGACCACCTTGTCGTACACCTTCGCAATGCGCTGAAGCTGGGCCTTGAACTGCTCGGCCTGGTCAAAGTAGAGATCCACACGCTCCTTGACGTCGGGCAGCTCCAGGATCTCGTCGATGTTATGCTCAAGGCAGTAGTCAATGAGCTCCATCATCAGATCATAGTTGGAGATGCGGAAATCATGGAAGCGGCCGAGACCGGTGCGCGCGTCCATCAGATAGTGCAGCAGCACCCAGCCGGAGGGATTGAGGATCTCGTCCATGGTGAAATCCGCGCTGTCGCCCTTGTCGACGGCCTCCATCAAATCATCGGAGATGCGGGGAAAGGCCTCCTTGCCGCCGTAGTAGTCATACACCACGCGGGCCGCGCTGCGGGCGTTGGGGTCGATGATGAGCTTGCCGTCGGTCTCGATGGCCTTGAGACGGTCGACCTCGGATTCGTGGTGGTCAAAGGCGATGGACACCCGCGGATCATAGGGGAGGTTGGTGGTGATGTCGTTCTTGGAAAGCTCGATCTTTCCGTCCTGTACGTCCTTGGGGTGGACAAATTTGATCTCATCTATCAGCCCCAGCTCCTTGAGCATCATCGCGCAAGCCAGGCCGTCAAAATCGCTCCTGGTGACAAGGCGTCTTACCTGTTGTTCCATAGATGAATCCTCCTGTGAATCTTATATTTATTATGTTGCTATTATAACACAGGCCATCTTGACTCTGCAATATTTTTCCGCAGGAAATACAAAACGGTATGGTGTTGAACCATACCGTTTGTAAAGAATGATTATTCTGCTTTGATATCGTCGGCAATAGCCCGGGCCAGGGCTTCCAGATCGTCCATCTGTGCGTCGGTAAGGGCGGACTTGAGAGACACCTTCTGCTCATAGAACTCGATGCCCTTGAGCCCGGACAGGATCTCGGTCATGGCCTTGCCGCTGGTTGCGGCCCAGGAGCCGTTCTCGATCAGCGCCACCTTGCGGTTTTGCAGATTGTGGGCGGCAATGTCGTGCAGCAGGGTCTCCATCGTCACGAACACGCCCGCGTTGTAGGTGGTGGCGGCAAAGACCAGGTGGCTGCAGCGGAAGGCGTCGGAGACAATGTAGCTTGCCGGGGTGACGGAGGTATCGTACATGCGCACCTTTACGCCCTTTTCGCACAGCTTCGCTGCCAGGATGTTGGCGGCGTTCTCGGTGTGGCCGTAGACAGAGGCGTAGGCCAGCAGCACGCTCTTTTCCTCGGGGACATAGCCGGACCAGAGCAGGTATTTTTCCACATACTTGTCAAAGTCCCTGCGCCACACAAAGCCGTGCAGCGGGCAGACAAGCGCGATGTCGAGCTTGGCGGCCTTCTTCAGAACCGCCTGTACCTGCGGGCCGTATTTGCCCACGATGTTCGTGTAGTAGCGCCGCGCCTCGTTCAGGTGCTCGGCGAAGAAATCGACCTCGTCGGCAAAGAGACGGCCGTTGAGTGCGCCGAAGGTGCCGAAGGCGTCGGCGGTGAAGAGGGTCTTCGCGGTCTCGTCATAGCTCATCATGACCTCGGGCCAATGGACCATGGGGGCCATGATGAAGCTGAAGCTGTGACGGCCGGAGGAGAAGCTGTCGCCCTCCTTGACGATTTGGAAGCGCTCGGTCAGGGGAGCGGGGAAGAACTGGGCGATCATGGCCTTGATCTTGGCGTTGCAGATCACGGTGACCTCCGGGTAGCGCTGCAAAACCAGCTCAAGCGTCGCGGCGTGGTCCGGCTCCATGTGGTGGACGACGAGGTAGTCAAGGCTCCGCCCGCCCAGCGCATGGGCGAGGTTTTCAAGGAACACGCCGTACACGGCTTTGTCCACGGTGTCAAACAACACCGTCTTCTCATCGAGCAGCAGATAGGAGTTATAGGAAACGCCGTCGGGCACGCCGTAGACACCCTCAAAGAAGGGCAGCCGCCGGTCGTCCGCGCCGACCCAGATCAGATCATCGGTAACTTTTCTTGTGCAGTACATAAGGTAAGCTCCTTTTCCTTTGTATTTTTGCGCTATTATTATACGAGGGAAAGCGTTCGCTTGCAAGAGGAAAAACGACTTTTCTCTTTATATAGTGAAAGTCATCTTGTTTTTGCCGAAGCTTTGTGTTATGATATGGTTTACGATAATTCCGTATACAGAAAAGAGGTGCGGCAATGACGATATGGAACGCGGTCCTGCTGGGACTGATACACGGGATCGCGGAATTTCTGCCGGTCTCCAGCTCGGGACATTTTTCGATTGTCAATAACCTCTTCAAGCTCTCCGACCTGTCGCAGGGACACATGCTGTTCCAGGCCCTGCTGTATCTTGCGTCCATGGCGGCGGTCATGATCGTCTACTGGCCGGAGATCTGCGCCATGTACTGGGAGCTTATCTCCCTGGCGGGCTTCGGCCCGCTCGCCGGGCAGGAGAAGGAGCGCTATCCCGCGGCGCGCTGCTTTTTGATGCTGGTGCTCGGCACGCTGCCGCTGTTTCTGGCCCTGCCCATCAACAGCCGCATGGGCGTCTTGAACGGGCGCAACATCTTCATCGGCATCATGCTCATCATGACCGGCTGCATCCTCTATATTTCGGACAGGATGCTCCCCGGCAGGAAAAACCTCAGCAGCATGACGATCTTTGACGCGCTCATCATCGGTCTGTGCCAGAGCGTGGCGACCATCCCGGGCCTTTCGCGTTCGGCCGTGACAATCACGGCGGGCATGGCGGTGGGCCTGCGGCGGGATTTCGCCGTGAACTTTTCGTTCCTGCTGAGTATCCCCGCGGTCTTCGGCGCGGCGATCCTCGCCTTTATAGACGCGCTGCGCGACGGGATCGACTGGTCCTGTGTCCCGGCCTATCTGGTGGGTACGGCCGTGGCCCTGGTCGCGGGCGTTTTATCCATCCATCTGATGCGCTACATCGGGAAAAAGCGCAGATTCGGCGGCTTCGCCTATTACTGCTGGGTGATCGGCGTGCTGTCCATCATCCTCTATCTTATCTTTTGATCCGGAAAGGATAGCAATCCATGGCACAAAGTAAAAGCACAAGCAAGAAAACAACAAGCAAGACCAAGGCAGCTTCGCCCGCCAAAAAGCGGACCGCCCGCGCCGAGCCCATGACCCCGCCGGAGCCTGTCGTACCCATACGGCGCGAGATCGGCGGCGTGTTCTTTCTGTTCCTGACCCTGGTCATCGTCATCAGCTACTTTAAGAACGAGGGCGCCTTCGTCCAGTTCTTCTCCGATCTGGTCAAGGGCTTTGTGGGCTGGGGCTACTGGATCTCCGCGCCGATCTTCCTCGTGGTCGCCTACATCCTCTTTTTCCACAAGGGGAGACCGGTTGCTCTGCGCTGCTTCTGCGCGCTGCTGATCCCCGTCTTTGTGGCCGCTCTGGTGAGCCTGTTTGAAAACCCCTTCGATTTCAGCCGCGCCGACTTCATGTCCATTGCCGATCTGCTCTTTGACTACGGCAAGAAGCTCGAAAGCGCGGGCGTCTTCGGCGGCCTGCTGGCCTACGCGCTGGAAAGCGCGCTGAGCATCTACGGGGCCGTGCCGGTCCTCATCGTGCTGACCATCGTGTGCGGGGTCTACGCCTTCAGCGGCAGTATGAAGAAGACCGCCGACAAGGTAGCCGACCGGGTGAAGATCCAGATGTCGGCCCAGTATGATCCCAGCATGTACGAAAACTCCCTCACGCCCATCACCGCCGTCACCGGGAGCCTGCCGGTGAACAAGCGGAAGATCGAGCGCGTTGACCGCGGCGCCTACAGCGCCGATATCCCCCTCGGGGAGGACGACGCCATGAGTCTGCTCGAAAGTGCCGCACCCGTGAAGGAGGAGGTAAAGCCCCGCCGTCCCAAGCCGAAGATCACTGTCGTGAGTGAGAAGGCCACTGCCGATGTCGCGCCGCTGACCGCCGAGGAAGCCGCCGTCATCGCGGGCGTTGACATCGACGCCTTCGACGAGCCCAAGCCCGCCCCCAAACCGAAAAAGGCCGAAAAGCCCGTGAGCGTCAAGCCGACGCCCCGCGTCACCACCGTCTCCGCCGAGATCTCCGATCCGCCGAAGATCCAGAAGCTCAGCCGCGATGAACTGAACGCCGAGACCCAGGCGATGGCCAACGCCATCAACGCCACCGAGGACGCGCCCGATTACGTCTTCCCGCCGGTCGAGCTTTTACGAAGCGGCACCGCCGCCTCGGGCGACAGCCGGGAGGAGATCCTGGTCAACAAGGAGCGCCTCGAAGGCGCGCTGCACAGCTTCGGCATCGCGTCCAATATTGTCGGCGTAACGCGCGGACCCACCGTGACCCGCTATGATATCGAGCTTGAGCAGGGCGTCAAGCTCTCCAGAGTCACCAATCTCGCGGGCGACCTGGCCCTGGCCCTCGGCGTGGTGAACGTGCGTATCGCACCCATCCCCGACAAGATTTCCACCGTGGGCATCGAGGTGCCGAACAAGATCGTCAGCACCGTCTGCCTGCGCGACATCATCGACACCCCCAAATTTGTGAACGCCAAGTCCAAGCTGAGCTTTGCCATCGGCAAGGACATCAGCGGCGAGGGTATTGTCGGCAATATTGCAAAGCTGCCGCACATGCTCATTGCCGGCACCACCGGCTCCGGCAAATCGGTGTGCATGAACTCGCTGATCCTTTCGCTTCTCTATAAGGCGCGGCCCGACGAGGTCAAACTTATCATGATCGACCCGAAGATGGTCGAGCTCGGCGTCTATAACGGCATTCCGCACCTCTATGTCCCTGTCGTCACCGACCCGAAGAAGGCTGCCGGCGCGCTCCAGTGGTCGGTCGTCGAGATGCTCAAGCGCTACCGTCTCTTCTCCGAGATCGGTGTGCGAGACCTGGAAAACTACAACAAGCACTGCCGCACGCAGGGGGAACCCACGCTGCCGCAGGTCGTGATCGTGATCGACGAGCTGGCGGATTTGATGATGATCGCCTCCAAGGACGTGGAGGAGAGCATCTGCCGCGTTGCCCAGATGGGACGCGCCGCCGGCATGCACCTCGTCATCGCGACCCAGCGTCCGTCCGCCGATGTCATCACCGGCCTCATGAAGGCGAACATCCCGTCCCGTATCGCGTTTGCCGTCTCGTCCACGCTTGAAAGCCGCATCATCCTTGACCAGGGCGGCGCCGAAAAGCTCATCGGCATGGGCGACATGCTTTTCTCTCCCGTCGGCATCGGCAAGCCCATCCGCATTCAGGGCGCCTATGTCTCCGACGAGGAGCGCGAGGAGGTCATCCAGTTCATCAAGGAGAACACGGGTGAGAGCCAGCGCAACTCCGAGATCGAGGACTTCATGAACAAGGCCGCCGAGGATAAGGGCGGCTCCGGCGATTCCGGCTCCTCCGCCAAGGAGGACAAGGGCGGCGGCTCCGGCTATGACGAAATGCTGCCCCAGGCGGTGGAGGTGGTGCTGGAAACCAAGTCCTGCTCCGTGTCCATGCTCCAGCGCCGCATTAAGCTCGGCTACTCCCGCGCCGCGCGCATCGTCGACCAGATGGAGGAGCTGGGCGTCGTCGGCCCCTACGAGGGGGCAAAGCCGCGCTCCGTCATCGTCGACCGCGACGGCTGGAATGAGATCGCCGCCCAGTACGGTCTGGGCGGGGACGACATGGCCCTCGCCGCCGAGATGAACGAGAACGGCGGAGATTTTGAGAATTGAAATAGAACTTTCGACGCCGTCATTGCGAACCAGTGACCGATGTCACTGGTGTGGCAATCCGTTTCTCCCAGTGGCCAGGTACGATCTCAAAAAGGCAGAGGTGCCTCCGGCGGGCGGATTGCCACGTCACCAGTGTGCTCACTGGTTCCTCGCAATGACAGATCATAGAATCAACATTTCCTGAAAGGGGCGTTTTACGCCCCTTTCTTTTGGAGGAAGGCCTATGGAAACCCTGTTTCCACAGTTAAGCGAAAAAGAAGCAAACCAGATCAACATGCTGGCCCTGGCCCACGTCGGGGACGCGGTGTATGAACTTTTGGTGCGCTCCATGCTCTGCCGCGAGAAGAATGCCCCCGTCATGCAGCTGCACAGGCTTACGGTCGAGCGCGTGCGTGCCGAGGCCCAGGCCGAGGCGGTGCAGAAGCTCCTGCCGATACTTTCGGACGAAGAGCTTGCGGTCTATAAGCGCGGGCGCAACACCAAGGTAAACTCCGCGCCGCATCACGCGGATATCGCCCAGTACCACGCTGCCACGGGGCTCGAGGCTCTGTTCGGCTGGCTGTACCTGACGGGGAAGACCGGGCGGATCGAAGAACTCTTCACCGCCATCACGGAGGGATGAACCATGCCGCTTGACGCCATCTGCCTGTCGGCTCTGACAAGTGAACTATCCGAAAAGCTCTCCGGCGCGAAGATCGACAAAGTAAACCAGCCGGAGCGCGACATGGTCCTCCTGTCCATGCGCGGCAGGGGCGAGAACCTGCGCCTGCTCATCGCAGCCGGCACGGGCAACGCCCGAGTGCACCTGACCAAATCAGGCTTTGAAAACCCTGCCGAGCCGCCCATGTTCTGCATGCTGCTCAGGAAATATCTCTCTGGCGCGCGCATCCTCTCGGTCAAGCAGCCGAAGAACGAGCGCGTACTGAAGCTGGAGCTTGAGACCCGGGACGAGCTGGGCGTGGAGGGCCACAAGACCCTTGTTGCCGAGCTCATCGGCCGCAGCGCAAACCTCATCCTGGTGGACGGTGAGGGGCGCATCCTTGACTGCATGCGCCGCGTGGATTTCGGCGGGGATGTTGAGCGCCGCATGCTGCCCGGCATGTTCTACCGTGACCCGCCGCCCCAGACCAAGCCCGCCCTGCTGGATACGGACTCCGAGCGCCTTCGCGCCATGATCGACGCCGCCGACAGGACGCGCCCCATCGACAAGTGGCTGCTGGAGAACTTTGCGGGCCTGTCGCCGCTGGTGTGCCGTGAAATGGCCTTCCGCTGCGGCGGGGACTGGATGCTGCTGCCCGTGATGCTGGACGCGTTTATCGAGAGCGTCAACGCCGGAGAGCTGCGGCCCTTCCTCTACTATGACGATAAGAAGCCCGCGGAATTCAGCTTCATGCGCCTGACGCAGTACGGGGACTCCCTGCGATGCGAAGAGGCGGAGAGCTTCTCGGAGCTGCTTGACCGCTTCTATACGGGCCGCGACAAGCTGGAGCAGCAGCGTCGGCGCGGGCATGAGCTGTTGAAGACAGTGCGCACGGTGCGCGACCGCCAGCAGCGAAAGCTGAATGCTCAGTACGAGGAACTCAAGAAGAGCGAGGACCGGGAGAGCGTCCGTAAGACGGCGGAGCTTATCACCGCAAATCTCTACAAGCTCAAAAAAGGGGACAGCGTGCTGCACTGTCAGGATTATTACGAGCCGGACTGCCCGGAAATCGAGATCAGCCTCGACCCGCTCAAGACCCCGCAGCAGAACGCGGCAGCGATGTTCAAGGATTACAACAAGCGCAAGGCAGCCTCCGAGCATCTGACAAAGCTCATCGCCGAGGGCGAGGCAAAGCTTGACTATCTCAACAGCGTTCTGGAGCTGATCGGCGCTGCCGAGAGCGAAAAGGACCTGGCCGATCTGCGCCGGGAGCTGGTCGATACCGGCTATATCAGGGCAGCCGCCGGAAAAAAGCGAGAGAAGGTCAAGGCCCAGGCGCCGCTTCGCTTCCTGTCCTCTGATGGCAGGGAGATCCTTGTCGGGCGCAGCAACCTCCAGAACGACGAGCTGACCACCAGGCTGGGCCGCCGCACGGATTATTGGCTCCATACCCAGAAGATCCATGGCAGTCATGTCCTCATTCGCTGCGAGGGGGAGGAGCCTTCCGAAACCTGCATCCGGGAGGCGGCGATCATCGCGGCCTGGTATTCCCAGGGGCGCGGGGGCGGCAAGATCCCGGTGGACTATACCATGCTCCGCTTCGTGCGCAAGCCATCCGGCTCCCTGCCCGGCAAGGTGATCTACACCGACTACAAAACGATCATGGTCGAAAGTGACGAGGAGCTTGTAAACAGGCTTCGTGTGAAATAATAATTCGTCCCGCTGATTTTACAGCGGGACGAATTATGTTCAGTGGATTTCGTGCTTGCCTGTCTGAGCTTCCTTTTTGCCAAATTCCCACTCGTACCAGGTCTGCGGGAGCTTTTTGGCGATCAGCACCGCAAGGATACCGGCGAGGATGCCGATGATCATGCCGCCCAGCACATCGCTCGGGAAGTGGACGCAGAGATAGATGCGGGCAAGGCCCATCAGGATCGCAAAGGTCAGCGCCAGGAACTTTAGCCGCTTGTTGCCGAGGATAAATACCGGCGACATGCAGTCGAAGGCGGCGGTGGTATGACCGGATGGGAAGCTCTTGTCGCTTTCCACATTCTGCCCGACTTGAAGCCAGTACTGGTAGAAGATGCTTGACTGATCTACATACGGGCGGGGACGGGCGACCCAGGGCTTGATGATCAGGTTGGTAAAAACAGCGCCGATGGCAAGTCCCAGGCACATGGCGGTGCCGAAGCGGCGCGTGGGGCGATAGAGCATCAGAAGCAGCGACATGATGATCAGACAGATGCCGCCCTTGCCGATGAAGGAGATGCCCTCAAAAAACGGTGTAAAGAATGCGCCGCCGATTTCATAGAGCTTATGAACGGCGGCGGTGACGGATACATCAAAGCCTGCAAAGGTCTGATTGATCCATTGTGCGGGAGCGGAAATTTCCATGGCAGTTACCTCGCAAATTTGATATAAACAGTTTATCACAGCTTTCGGCAAAATACCAGCGTATTTTGTATAGCGGGCGAAAAAATGCAGATGATAGAAAAGATCAATGTTTGGAGGAACAAGGTATGAAACGAACCGCATTTTCTGTCGCCGCGCTGAGCCTGCTGTTTCTGTTCGGCTTCAGCCTCTCGTCCCGTGCCGAGGCGGGCAGCGCGCCGACAGCCGATAACCTGGAGCTCACCACCCGGCGCAATGTCCCGGTCGAAGCGAGGCTCACCGCCCGGGACCCGGACGGCGACATCGTGAGCTTTGAGATCACCACCGATCCCGTCAAGGGCGACATCGTATTGAAGGATGACGGCGTCATTGTCTACACCCCGCGCCGCGATAAAAAGGGGCGGGACTACTTCGGCTATCGCGCCAAAGATGCCGAAGGCAATGTCTCACAGGAGGCCACCGCGATCATCAGAATAGAGAAATAACCGCAGCCGGGCAATACCCGGCTGTTTTTGCGCTTTTCGCGTCTTGTGAAACTGGGGAAACTATGCTATAATCTTATAATACGTATTTCTTTTCACAGGAGCGACTATGGATCACTTCAAGTTAGTTTCGGATTATCAGCCTACGGGCGACCAGCCCGAAGCGATCGACGCGCTGGTCAGCGGCATAGAAAACGGCATCGACGAACAGGTGCTGCTGGGTGTCACCGGCTCGGGCAAGACCTTCACAATGGCAAACGTCATCGCGCGCTTAAACCGCCCAACGCTGGTGCTGGCCCACAACAAGACCCTGGCGGCCCAGCTTTGCTCAGAATTCAAGGAGTTCTTCCCGGAAAACGCCGTGGAGTACTTTGTCTCCTACTACGACTATTACCAGCCGGAGGCTTACATCCCCCACACCGACACCTTCATCGAAAAGGACTGCTCCATCAACGATGAGATCGAGCGCCTGCGCCACAGCGCTACCTCCAGCCTTTTCGAGCGGCGGGACGTGATCGTGGTGTCCTCGGTGTCCTGCATCTATGGTCTGGGCGACCCGATCGACTACGCCAACATGGTCATCTCCCTGCGCCCGGGTCAGACACGGGACTTTGACGAGCTGCTCAAAAAGCTCGTGGAGATCCGCTACGAGCGCAATGACATCGCCTTCGAGCGCAACAAGTTCCGCGTCCGCGGCGACACCCTGGAGATCTTCCCGGCCTACTCCAACGACAAGGCCATCCGCGTGGAGTTTTTCGGTGACGAGATCGACCGCATCAGTGAGATCAACGTGGTCACCGGGACGGCGACACGGTATGTGAACCATGTCGCCATCTATCCCGCGAGCCACTATGTCACCACCAAAGAAAAGATGGCAAGCGCCATCGAGCGCATCCGGGAGGAATGCGACGAGAGGGTCAAATACTTTACCGATAACGGCAAACTTCTGGAGGCCCAGCGCATCCGTCAGCGCACCGACTACGACATCGAGATGATGCAGGAGCTGGGCTACTGCACCGGCATCGAAAACTATTCCCGCGTCATCTCGAACCGCGCTCCCGGCAGCCCTCCCATGACGCTGCTGGACTATTTCCCGAAGGACTTCCTGCTTTTCGTGGATGAAAGCCACGTCACCCTTCCCCAGGTGCGCGCCATGTACCGGGGCGACCGGGCGCGGAAGGAGTCTCTGGTGGACTTCGGCTTCCGCCTGCCCTCGGCCTTCGATAACCGTCCCCTCAAGTTTGACGAGTTTACCCAACGCATCCATCAGCGTGTCTATGTCTCGGCTACCCCCGGCGACTACGAGAAGGAGCGCGCCGGGCAGATCGCGGAGCAGATCATCCGCCCGACCGGTCTTCTGGACCCGGAAATCTTTGTGCGTCCCGTGGAGGGGCAGATCGACGATCTCATCGGTGAGATCAACAACAAGATCGCCAAGGGCCAGCGCACCCTGGTCACGACGCTTACCAAGAAGATGGCGGAGGACCTCTCCGCCTACCTCACCGGCGCGGGCATCCGCTGCCGCTACATGCACCACGACATCAGCACCATCGAGCGCATGGAGATCATCCGGGACCTGCGCCTGGGCGAATTTGACGTACTGGTGGGGATAAACCTCCTCCGCGAAGGGCTGGATATCCCGGAAGTGGGGCTTGTTGCCATACTGGACGCGGACAAGGAGGGCTTTCTGCGCAGCGAGACGAGCCTGATCCAGACCGTCGGCCGCGCGGCCCGCAACGCCGAGAGCTTTGTCATCATGTACGCCGATACCATCACCCCCTCCATGCGCGCCTGCATCACCGAAACCGAGAGAAGGCGCGCCAAGCAGATGGCCTATAACGAGGCGCACGGGATTGTTCCCAAGACCATCGTCAAGAGCGTGCGTGAGCTGCTGGAGATTTCCAGCGATGCGGCTCCCAAGCTCAAGGCGAACGGCGTGAAGATGACCGAACGCGAGCGGAAAGAGGCCATCGCTGTTCTCGAGGCCCAGATGAAGAAGGCGGCCAAGATGCTCGAATACGAGATCGCGGCCCAGCTGCGCGACGAAATCATTCGCCTGCGCGGCACGCCTTAACGGAGGTACGCTATGAAATTAATGATCCTGGACGGCAACAGCATCGTCAACCGCGCCTTCTTCGGCGTACGGCCCCTCAACGCGCCGGACGGCACGCCCACCAACGCTATCTTCGGCTTTTTGAACATCCTCCAGCGCATGCTGGATGAGCAGAAGCCGGACGCTGTCTGCGTAAGCTTTGACCGGCGCGAGCCCACCTTCCGCCACCAGGCCTACGACGGCTATAAAGCCCAGCGCAAGGGCATGCCCGAGGAGCTCGCGGCCCAGATGCCGGTTTTGAAGGAGACCCTGGATGCCATGGGCATCCGCCGCTATGAGCTCAAGGGCTACGAGGCGGACGATATCCTTGGCACCGTTTCTGTAAAATGCGCGGAAAAGGGCTGGGACTGTGTGGTCGTCACCGGCGACAAGGACAGCCTCCAGCTCATCACCGACACCACAACGGTCTGCAACGTCAAGACCCGCATGGGGCAGACGGAAACGATCAACTATACGCCGGAGGTATTCCGCGCGGAATACGGCTTTGACCCGCCGCAGATGGTGGACCTCAAGGCCCTCATGGGCGACAGCTCCGACAACATCCCCGGCGTGCCCGGCGTGGGCGAGAAGACCGCGCTGGAGCTTGTGCGTAAATACGGCACGGTGGAAAACATCTACGCCGATCTGAGCGCTCTGGATATCAAGGAGGGCGTGCGCAAAAAGCTTGCCGCCGGGGAAGAGAGCGCCCGCATGTCCTACTGGCTGGCAACGATTTTGAAGGAAGTCCCCATGGACTTTGACCCCGCGGAAAACCGCTGGGACCATGACTATACCGACGCCCTGTACCCGCTGTTCAAGCGCCTGGGTTTCCAGAAGTTTATCGAGAAATGGGGCGTGCAGGAAGGGGAGACCCAAACTGATGCGATTCAGGGTGCGGCGTTTCCCCATATTGACGTGAGTGAAGCGGAGCTTCCGGCGCTGTTTGAAGCCGTGAAAGCCGCGCCTGTGCTTGCGGTGGACTTCGATGAAAACCTCGACCGGCTTGCGCTCTGTGACGGGAAGACGGTATACACCGCGACATGGAATGCATGCGGCGACGGGTACAATGAGCTTCTGAAAGCGGTATTCAGCCCTGAAAAGCCAAAACTCGGCCACCATGTCAAGGAGCTGATGAATATCCTCGCCCGTGAAAACCTGAGCCGCGAGGGATTTATCTTTGACACGGCGCTGGCAGCCTACCTCCTGGACGCAAACGAGAGCGAGTACCCCCTGGGCCGCGTCACCGCCCGTTACCTGGGCGAGGAGCAGAGCGGCACCCAGGCCATCTTCAATCTCTATCCTGTTCTGCATGAAAAGCTCAAAGAGCTGGACATGGAGAAGCTCTATTATGATATTGAGCTTCCCCTGTGCATGGTCCTGTCCGACATGGAGCAGGCGGGCTTCTACGTTGACCGCAAGGCCCTCTACGATTTCGGCGAGAGTCTGAACGGCGATATTGCCCGCCTGCAGGAGAGCATCTGGCAGCATGCGGGCCATGAATTCAACATCAATTCCCCCAAGCAGCTGGGCGAGGTGCTCTTCGAGGAGCTGATGCTCCCCTCCGGCAAGAAGACCAAGACCGGCTGGAGCACCAACGTGGATGTGATGGAGAAGCTGCGCGGCAAGCACCCCATCGTGGACGAGGTGCTGGAATACCGCACGCTCACCAAGCTCAAATCCACCTATGCTGAGGGCTTATTAAAAGTCATCGGCGAGGACGGGCGCATCCGCTCGAGCTTCCAGATGACCGTCACCGCCACAGGCCGCCTTTCTTCCACGGAGCCGAACCTGCAGAATATCCCCGTGCGCAAAAAGCTCGGCGCCGAGATCCGCAAGATGTTCGTCGCGGGACCCGGTATGGTGCTGGTGGACGCCGACTACAGCCAGATCGAGCTGCGGCTGCTGGCCCACATCTCCGGCGACGAGGCCATGCGTGACGCTTTTTTGAGCGGCGAGGATTTCCACACCGTCACTGCCTCCAAGGTTTTTAATGTCCCCATCGAGAATGTCACGCCCGTTCTCCGCAGCCGGGCCAAGGCCGTCAACTTCGGTATCGTCTACGGCATTTCGGCCTTCTCCCTGGCCCAGGACATCGGCGTGTTCCCAAACGAGGCCAAAGCCTATATGGACGCCTACCTCGACAAATACCACGGTGTGCGCGACTACATGGAAAAGATCAAGGCCCAGGCAAAGGCCGACGGCTATGTGGAAACCCTCTTCCACCGCCGCCGGTATCTGCCGGAGCTCAAAAGCTCCAACTTCAATGTCCGCTCCTTTGGCGAGCGCGTTGCCCTGAACATGCCCGTGCAGGGTACGGCCGCCGATGTCATCAAGCTTGCCATGGTGAACGTCCACCGCCGCTTGCAGGAGGAAAAGCTGGAAGCCAGGCTCATCCTCCAGGTGCACGACGAGCTCATCGTCGAGTGCCCCGAGTCGGAGGCCGAGCACGTGCAGGCGCTTCTGGAGCAGGAGATGGAGAATGCCGTGCACTACTCCGTGCCCCTCATCGCCGAGGCCCATATCGGCCACAGCTGGGCAGAGGCGCACTGATGGAATACAGCATCTGCGACGTCACCGCCGCCCACATCCCGCAGATCGAAGCGCTTGAGCAACAGTGCTTTTCCATGCCATGGACAGCGGAGCAGCTCAGCCGCCAGCTCAAAGACGCACAGCATGAGTTTATCGCCGCCGTCAGCCCGGAAGGATGCGTCCTCGGCTACGTGGGGATGATGTACGTTCTGGACGAGGGCTATATCTCCAATGTCGCCGTCTCGCCGGAGCTTCGGCGGCAGGGGATCGCGGATGCGTTGATCGACCGTCTGTGCGCGATCTGTGAGACACTGCAACTCAGCTTCATGACCCTGGAGGTCCGCTCCGGGAACGTGCCCGCCATCGCGCTTTACGAAAAGCACGGCTTTCACCGTGTGGGTCTGCGCAAAAACTACTACGAGCGCCCGAAGGAAGATGCGCTCCTTATGACGAAATTCTTTTAACTGCATGTGATAAACGCAATTACTGAACCCCAGAGGAAATACAAATCGTTTTTGAGGGAGCTTTGCTTTCTCAAAAACACCCTAAGCCGACCCATGGGAGGCCTCGCGTCGACCAAACGCGGCGTGTCACACACCGCCGCGTGCGATAAACGAGAGTCCTCAACTGCGAACCTTGTTCGCAGTTGAAAATAAATGAATCGAGGCAAACACTTTGAAAATACTTGCATTTGAATCCACCTGTGATGAAACCGCCGTCGCCGTTGTCGAGGACGGCAGAAAGATCCTCACCGATCAGATCCTGTCCCAGGCGTCGCTGCACGCGGTGTATGGCGGTGTCGTGCCGGAGATCGCCTCCCGCTGCCATGTGGAAGCCATCTCCATCCTGTCCCAGCGGGCCATCGAGGCGGCAGGGATCGAGAAAAAGGACATCGACGCGGTCGCTGTCTCCTACGCGCCCGGCCTCATCGGGGCGGTACTGGTGGGCGTGAATTTTGCCAAGGCCTGCGCCTCGGCCCTGAAGGTGCCGCTCATCCCGGTGCACCACATCCGCGGACATATCGCGGCAAACTATCTGGCCTACCCGGAGCTGGAGCCGCCGTTTCTCTGCCTTGCCATCTCCGGCGGCAACTCGCTGCTCGTGGATGTGCGGGACTATACGGATATGAAGATCATCGGCTGCACCCGCGACGACGCGGCAGGGGAGTGCTTTGATAAAACCGCCCGCGTCCTCGGCCTGCCCTATCCCGGTGGGCGACCCATCGAGGAATTGAGTAAGGGCGGGGACGACAGCAAATACATTTTCCCAACCGCCCATGTGGATGGCAGCCCCTACGACATGAGCTTTTCCGGCCTCAAGACCGCAGTCATCAACCTTGTCCACAACGCCGAGCAGAAGGGCGAGGAGATCGACCGCCCGTCCCTCGCCGCATCCTTCACCAAAGCGGTCAGCGACAGCCTGGTGCCCCGCACCATGCAGGCCGCTCAGGAGCTTGGCTATGACAAGATCGTCGTAGCCGGCGGCGTCGCCGCCAACAGCCGCATCCGCGCCGATTTCCAGCGCGAGGCCGAGAAGGCTGGCAAGAAGCTCTACATCCCGCCGCTCAAGCTCTGCGGCGACAACGGTGCCATGGTGGGCGCACAGGGCTATTATGAATACCTCGCGGGCGCGCGCGCGGGCAGCGACCTCAATGCCTACGCAACGATGGAAATTTAGTCAATTGCGAATGGAAATTCGCAATTGAGGGTCTCGCGCTTATCGCACGCGGCGGACTGTAACACGCCGCGTTTGGTCGGTGCGAGGCCTCCCACAGGTCGGCTCATGGTGTTTTTGAGAAAGCAAAACTCTCTCAAAACGATTTAAAAATAATGTAATCAATTGATTTGACAGGAGAGGTCACATGGGCGTACACGACGGACACAGGGACAGGCTTCGTAAAAGCTATCTGGAACACGGGCTCATGAGCATGAATGACATCAACGCTCTGGAGCTGCTGCTGTTCTACGCCATTCCGCGCCGTGACACCAACGAGATCGCCCATCATCTGCTCGAGCGCTTCGGCAGTCTGGACGCTGTATTCTCTGCCCCGGTGGAGGAGCTGCGGGAGGTGGACGGAATCGGAGAGAGCGCCGCGGCTCTCATCACCCTGATCCCGGACATCATGAAGAAAAGCCGACTGTCAAAATCCCGGGAAATCAGACAGATCCGCAGCTCCGAGGACGCGGGAGCCTATCTGCTGCCTTACTTCATGAACGAAAAGGACGAGGTGGTCTACCTCCTGTGCCTGGATTCCAAACGGGCGGTGATCTGCTGCACGGAGATGGGGCGCGGCGTTGTGAACAGCGTTGACGCCAGCATCCGCCGCATCGTGGAAAAAGCGCTCAAGGTGCGCGCCTGTTCGGCCATCATCGCCCACAACCACCCGGACGGCATCGCGCTCCCGTCCAGAGAGGACGATGTGTTTACGCGGGCTCTCTACAATGCGCTGGAGACCGTAGGCATCCGGCTGGAGGATCATATCATCATCGCCGATGAGGACTATATTTCCGTTGCCGACACCGGCATGCTGCATCTGTGCAAGTATTGATCCGCCCTCTGGCGTCCGTGAGGAAATAATCGTTATGTTGACTTTTCTTAGTATCCGTTTTGTAACATGAATTGTTTTGGGAAACCGGAAATATCCTCCAATTTTCGACATTTGCCCCGTGCTTTCGTGCATTTTGGATTGTTGAAAAACCTGTTGAAAGTGTTGATAACTATTTGCTATATTTTGCTCGGTAATATTTATGTTAACTTTTGTTTCCAAAAACGGAAGACAAAATATGGGATTTATTAAGGCAAAAATCTGCGTAAAACGAAGAATACCGCACATATTCAAACCAACCCTTTCTCTTACAAAGCAACAAAAAATGACAAAAATATACAAGTAGTTATCTACAAACGGAAGGAACGGCAGGCAGAAGAAAATGAGCTTGACTTTGCCTGCAAAATATGGTATATTTATAAAGCTGTGAAGAATTTGCTGGTATAGCTCAGTCGGTAGAGCAGCTGATTCGTAATCAGCAGGTCGTGTGTTCGAGTCACATTACCAGCTCCAAAAGCCTCGAAGTTTTTGACTTCGGGGCTTTTGTAATGAAAGCGGTACGGGAATGGGGTCATACCATGGAATTTGATTTTTATGTGCGCACAAAACAGGATCTGATCGACGCGGTGCAGACCTTTGGGATCGTGCCGTATTTTTCCGCGTCGATCCCCGGCTTTTCCCTGGCCGAGCACTGCCACCCGTCGGCGCTGTGGTCGGACGATGGAGAGGATTCCTGGGCCTGGAAGGGGCCGGTCATTCAGGAGACCGGCTGCGCGTACGGGAAATTCTTTGAAAAGAAGGCTGCCTATGTGAGCCGTGAGTTCTTTCCCGATCTTGCAAACTATCGGCGCGACGGATACGATTTTGACGCGCGTTACGACGACGGGCTTGCCAAATTCCAGGACAAGCAGCTTTTTGACCTGATCGAGAAGAACGCGCCGGTTCTGTCCAAACAGCTGCGGCAGACGGGCGGCTATGCCTACAGCGGGCGCTGGCAGAAGACGGAGGGGACAAAGGGCTTTGACACATCCGTCACACGGCTGCAGGAGCAGTGCTATGTCATCATCAGCGATTTCGTCTATACCGTCGACCGCCACGGCAACAAACGCGGCTGGGGCGTGGCACAGTACGATACGCCGGAGCGCTTTATGGGCGCGGACTTTACGGACAGAGTATATGTCAGAAGCCCGGAGGAATCCTATGAGCGGCTGATGGAGCATCTGACGAAGCTCTTTCCGCGAGTGCCGGAAAAGGCCCTGAAGAAGTTTTTGAAATAATGTGAGAATAGAAGGAGATTATTACATGAGGATCACACAGGATATCCTGAAGCAGTATGCACGGCTGATCGTGCGCTCCGGCGCAAACGTACAGCCGGGGCAGACGGTGCTGCTCTTTGTTGCGGTGGACCAGGCGGCCTTTGCGGAGATGATCGCCGAGGAATGCTATCTCGCGGGGGCGAAGAAGGTGAACGTGGAGTGGCAGAGCGACGGTATCTCGCGCCTGCATTTCCAATACGCCGATCAGGAGGTCCTCTCCACGGTGCTCCCCTGGGAGGAAGAGAAGGCAAAGCAGATGACAGTCGACCTGCCCTGCCGCATTTACATCGAGTCGGAGGACCCCGATGCTCTGGCGGGCATTTCTCCGGAAAAGATCTCCGCCGTGGGGCAGGGCAGGGCCCGGGTGCTCAAGCCCTACCGGGACATGATCGACGGTATCCACCAGTGGACCATCGCGGCTATCCCCTCCGAAAAATGGGCCAAAAAGTGCTTCCCCGACGAGACGCCGGAGCGCGCCGTGGAGAAGCTGTGGGACGCCGTGCTCGCCACCGTGCGCATTGACGGCGTGAGCGACCCTGTAGAAAAATGGCAGGCACACACGGATTTCATCTCCCGGAAGGCAGCCTGGCTCAACGCCCAGGATTTTCGCCATCTGCGCTACAAGAGCGCAAACGGCACCGACTTCACCGTCGAGCTGATCCCCGGTGCGCACTGGGAAGGCGCCGCCACGACCAACAGCCGCAACGGTGTGCGTTACATCCCCAACATGCCGACGGAGGAGATCTTTACCTCGCCGCTGGCCGGCAGCTGTGACGGAACGCTGGTCTCCACCAAGCCGCTTTCCTGGAACAGCCAGCTCATTGAAAACTTCTCCATCCGCTTTGAAAAGGGCCGCGCCGTCTCCTGCAGGGCGGAGAAGGGCCAGGCGCTCTTGGAGCAGATGATCAGAATGGATGAATGCGCCGACATGCTGGGCGAGGTGGCGCTGGTGCCGAAGGAGAGCCCGGTCAACCAGTGCGGCTTCCTGTTCTATGAAACGCTCTTTGACGAGAACGCCTGCTGCCACGTAGCCCTCGGCGCGGGCTTCAAGGAGGTCCTGCCCGACGGCGACAGTTTGACCACCCAAGAGGCACAGAAGCGCGGAATCAATGATTCCATCATCCATGTGGATTTCATGGTCGGCAGCGACGATCTGTCCATCGACGGCATCCGCGCCGACGGCATCGCCGTACCCATCTTCCGAAACGGCACCTGGGCGGAATAAAAAACAGGAGCTGCGGAAAAACAGAAATCCAAAAGGAAAACTTGATTAAACAGTGTAGGGGAGGAGCTTGCCCCTCCCGTGCATAGGAACATTTGAATATGCAAAAATGTACGGTAATTTCGTAGATTGTTACGATTTTGCCGTACATTGCTATTTATTGATTGTTTTGTACTGCCGGGAGGGGCAAGCCCCTCCCCTACGGATGAATGTCTGGGTTATTGTGAAAGTAGGTCGTTTTGCTACATCCCTATATTTTTACAGGTGCGGGTCTTCGGCATACAGCGGGGCGATCAGGCGGTTGAACAGGTCGATCACCGGGCCGAAGCCGAAAGCCGTGACCAGCGTGCCGATGCCGACGATCCCACCGGCAAGCCAGCAGACCAGCGCGCACAGCGCATCAGTAAAGATACGGCACCAGAAATAGGGGATACGCGGGAGCTTCCTGTCGAGTATGAGCGAGGCCGCGTCGTAGGGCGACACGCCCAGATCGGCAGTCTGATACAGGGACAGGCCGAAGCTGCATATCACCATGCCGATCGCCATGATCAGAAGCTTCACAACGAATACCGTCGGCAGGCCGAACCAGGATACCGAGAGCCTGTAAAAGAAATCCACCAGCGAGCCGATAAGCAGCGCGTTAATGATCGTGCCGAAGCCTATCAGGTGACGGCCCCAGATCAGCTGGATCGTGAAAAAGATCAGATTCACACCGAGCTGCAGAAGGGGAAAGCGGATGCCGAACAGCTCGGCCAGCGCCATGTTCATGCCCGTATAGGGATCGTTTCCCAGCACGGACTGCTTGAAGAGCGCAATGCCGACAGCCACCAGCAGGTTGCCGAGCAGGCTTGCGAGCACACGCTTTTTTCCGACACGTTGAAAATACGTTTTCAAAGATTCGATCACAAGGATGCCTCCAAACGGAATGAATCAAACGATATAGGCGTTTTTCGCGCCGAGCTCACGGGCAAGGCGTGCAAAGCTCTCGGCATATTCAACATCGGTCTCGTCCTCGCCCAGAAGCTTCTGATAGCGCTCCCGCACGCCGAAGGGGCGGTAGCGGATGAGCTTGTAAAAGCAGCCGTCCTGAATATGGGCGGCGACATAGCGCACGGTATCCTCGTTTTCCCGGTCACGGCCCGGAAAAAGGATCGTGCGCACCTCGTAGAGCTTGCCGACACGGAGCAGGTAATCAAGGTTTTTCAGTACCGTCTCGCGCGGATAGGAGATCAAGGTGTCGCTCCAGCCGGGCTCCACAGCCTTCACATCCAGCATCACACCCTCGGACACCGAGAGCACTCTCGGGTCCGCCTCAAAATCGAAGGAGCCGTTGGAGTCGATGAGACAGGTTTTGCCCATCGCTTGGACCCGGGTAAACAGCTCGATCAGAAACTCGTTTTGCAGGGTACATTCACCGCCGGAGGTAGTGATGCCCCGAATATAGGGCGCCGAGCGCTTGATCTCCCGCAGGACCTCCTCCACCGTCATCTGCCGCACCTTGGGCGAGGCGTCATGCGGACAGGTCTTGATGCAGGTATCGCATTGAACGCATGCGGATGAGTCCCAGTGAACTGCGCCGGTATCGTCCCGGCTCAGGGCATGGGCGGGACAGGAAGCGACGCACGCGCCGCAGTTTTGGCACAGGTGGATCGTCTCGGGATTGTGGCAGAACAGACAGTTGAAGGGACAGCCCTGAAAGAATATGGAGGTCCGGTTGCCCGGACCGTCCACATTCGAGAAGGGTATGATTTTGTTAACGGGCGCGGTCAGCATCGGTCTGTACCCGGCGGTCCAGCGCGTGGCCGCCATCCTGTGCGCCCATGCCGAAGACCGTCACATTATTGAGAGACTGCTTCTTCGCCCGGAGCTTTTCGATCTCACTCTTTTTGACAAGGTAGCCGGTGACGCGCACCACGTCGTTATTCTCAAGATACCCGGAGAAGTAGCGCAGGCCGCGCTCCAATGAGCCCTTGATGATGGCGAGGATCGCGTCCGGCGTCTTGAGCCAGGTCTCCTCGAATTTGAAAATGTCGCCCGTGCCGGTGGGGAAGTAGGGGTGGAACTTCTCGTTGACCTCCAGCTGTTCGAGCATCGTCGGCTCCACGCCGATGGGGATGCGGGTGCCGGGGGAGTCGTCCATGCCGTCGGTGTCGATGCCGACCTGGGCGTGCAGGCGGTAGCGGTGGCCGTAGGCGTCGCAGTAAGGGGCCTCGTGGGCTTTGACCCGCGCGTCGATCGCATCCATGATGCGGATGCCGAGCTCGGTGGCCTCCCTGTTCATGCCGAAGCCGTGCTTCTTGTCGGTGATGCCCAAGAGATGATTGCAGCACTCAGCAAGACCCACAACACCGAACATGCCGGTGAAGTTTTCCTGTTTGACAAAACTCTCGGTGACGAGGAAGTTGGTCTTGAAGAAGCTGGACTGCTCCACGATGAACTTCACGCGTTTGTCCATGTACTCAAGCTGCAGGTCGATGTGGCGCGGCAGCTCCCGCTCCAGAAAATCCTCCACACTCTTTGCGTCGAGGGCGCACTCATACAGGCGCAGGCGCGGAAGGGTGAACCCGCCGCCCGCGATCGAGAGACCGTTATAGCAGGAGGCGATGGCATAGCGCTCGCCCCACTCGCTGACAAACATGCGGTGGTTTGCAAACGAGGGCTTTGCGGTCTTGAGCATGCAGCGGATGCAGGCCAGGGCAAAGTCGTCGCTGGTCTTCTCGGGGTCATATTTGAGCGTCAGGTTCGGCACCGCAAGCTGCATCTCCTCGGTAAGCTCCAGCAGCAGGCGGCCGGTGACGCTGTCCTCGGGGCCGATGTCCGCGTGGACGAAGGAGTCGGTCTGCACCCTGTCAATATTGCGCAGGAACAGGCCAAGCACCTTCTTTGCAAAGGCGCGGTCCTCCTTGATGACAAACAGCTCCAGCAGCTTGTCAAGGTCGCCGAGGTATACCGGGAAGGAGGTGATGGACGGCACGTGGCAGTAGAAAATCTCCAGCACGTTCAGCGCTTCCAGCAGATCCTTCGGCGGCTCCAGCTCGAGGAACTTGCAGCCCTTTTGGAACAGCAGCTCGTAATCGGGGCAGATGTAGCGGGGACGGTAGGGCATGACGCCCTCGTTTAAGTCGCACAGGGCGCCCTTTTTCTTGGCCTCATAGTATGCGTCGGAGTAGCGCAGGGAATCGTCGGTGCTCTCGCCGAGTCTCGCCAGCGCAAGCAGCTCCTGCTTATAGGTCAGGGTCGGATCCTGAATGATTTTCAATGCCTCAGACAATCGAAATCCCTCCATTTTTGTTTCTGATGATTCTATTGTAACGGCTTTCCGCTGTGCTGTCAAAGGGAAAATGAAATTATACCAAAGCCCAGATCACCGCGAGAAGGATAGACGGCAGAAGATTGGCGACGCGAACCTTCTTTCCCCAGACGAGGTTGAGGCCGACGCAGAAGATGAGGATCGAACCGATGAGGGAGAGATTGGCAAGCGCCGCCTCGGTCATAAGCGGGCGGATCAGGGCGGCCAGCAGCGTCATCGCGCCCTCAAAGACAAAGACCGGGATCGCGGAAAACATGCAGCCCTTTCCGAGCGAGCAGGTCATCACCAGGATGATCACAAAGTCGAGGATGCCCTTGGTGGCGAGGATGGACCAGTCGTGGCTGATGCCGTCCTGGATGGCCCCGACGATCGCCATGGCGCCGATCGAGACCGTCAGCGACGCGGTCACGAAGCCGTCCACGAAGTTCTTGTCCTTCGCGTTGCCTGTCTTGCGCTTGAGCCATTCGCCGAAGGTTTCAAAGCGGGATTCGATGTCGATAGCCTCTCCGATGAGCGCACCCACGGCAAGGCAGATCACGACCATCAGGGCCTGTCCGCTGCTCAGCGCGCCGTCCTCGATGCGAAGCATGCCCTCCATGGCACCGGCGATACCGATAAACAGCACGCTGATGCCGCAGGCCATGTTGAGCGTATCCTGGAAGCGTTCTTTCAGAAAGCGCCCGAACAGCAGCCCCGTGATGCCGCCGAACACGATGCCGACGCTGTTGATAATGGTTCCGAGTCCGATCATATGTTTGCTGCTCCTGACTGGCTGCAAACCCCGCAGCCGTGATGATATTGCTTTTTGTCTGTGGATTATACCACGTCTTTTCCGTTCTCTCAACAGAGAAATACAATTTATGCGGATCGTGTTTAGACTATATTAAAGATATTTGACACTTTGGAACATGCGATTGAAAAGACGGTTAAAAAAAGATATATGGGTATCGGCTTTAGTCAGCAAGAACCAGTTTCCGGTCTGTCATTGCGAACATTCTGACGCGCGGGAAGCGGGCTGTCGGGCTTCGACCGCAGCCTTGCCGCGGCCTATCCCGATTGCAGCATTGCAAAGGGACTTGCGGTTGCCGGGACCGATGCACAGAACAACCCGGATAAGGTGCAGAGCGATGTCGCAAACTGGCTCGGCGGCCTGGGGTTCTGAGATGAAAACAAAGCGCAGAATCGTTGACGCCGCCATGCTACTCCTGCTGCCGCTGCTGATGGCCTGCTCTCTGATCGGGGAGGCCTTCCATGAAGCGGCGGGAACGCTGATGCTGGTACTGTTCCTTCTGCATCATTGGATGAACCGCGCATGGTGGAAGAACCTGTTTAAGGGACGATATTCCCCACAGCGTGTTTTTCAGACCGTGCTGAATCTCTTGCTATTGTGTATCCATAAGCAATTCATTTACGCGCGGTGCCCGCCGATCTGGGTGTTGCGTTCGATGGCGGTAGCGCCTTCGCGATAGTTTAAGCCCTTCAACAGAGAGTTTGCGCCATATTTCTTTCGGACTTCGAGCATGGCGCCTTCCAGTTTCCTTTCTCTTTGAAGGGCATCATAATCCGAAAACAGGTCAAGCTGACAGGCGCTGTTGTCGGGCTGTACATCCTCGGCGCAGATCCCGAGCCGCCGGAAGAGCAGCGCGTGATCTGTCTTCCTATCAAAGGAACCTAATACAGCCTGGGCAATTACACTCAGCGCATTTGTTCGTGTGCGCAGCCTGACGGTGCCATTGCTGTGACAGGGGTGCAGCCGACCGTAAAAGTCCGGCTTGACTGGCCCGCTGTACAGGGGATGCGCCTCTAAACTTTTGTAGTCGTAGGAGACCCACCAGCTCAGTGCAGGCGTCGTCAGGTTTTTAGAAAAGAGATCCGCGCACAAAAGCTCCAGCATCTCCTGGAATACGACGCGGGCTTCTTCATAGCGATAAGGGCGGGGGAGTACCTGACCGTTGGAAAGACTGTTGGCGTTGGTTTTGTAGGACTTGATATCCTCCATCGTGACAGGCTCGATGCCCCAGGCGTGGTCGATGAGGATTTCACCGTCAATGCCGAAGGCACGGTAGAAAAATTCCTCGTCCTTCATGGAACGGACGGCAATGTCGCCCATGCAGGTAAGATGCGCGTCCATCAGCCGCTTCGCCTTTCCGGGCCCGAGACCCCAGAAATCTGTCAGCGGAGTATGCTTCCAGAGCTGCTCACAATAGGACTGCTCATTGAGCTCTGCAATGCGTACCCCGTCCTTATCTGCCGGGGATTTTTTCGCCACGATGTCCATGGCGACCTTGGCGAGGTACAGATTTGTGCCGATGCCGACGGTGGCCGTGATGCCGGTTCGCTCCAGCACCTCCCGGATCATGGTGCGCGCCATGACGTGGGCGGGGCTTACATGCTGCCTTTCGGCCTCTTTCTCAAAACGGTAGAGATAACGGGTGCAGTCGATGAAGGCCTCGTCGATGCTGTAGACATGGATATCCTCCGGCGCAACATAGTGCAGATAAATGGAAAAAATGAGCGCGGAGATCCGCTCGTACTCCGCCATGCGCGGCGGGGCAATGTAAAACTGAGTCCTGGTGCGGTGTTTGGCATCATACAGGCGGATGGCCTGCTTTGCCTCAAAGAGCCGGGGGCGGGACGGCACGCCGATCGCCTTGAGGGCGGGGGAGACCGCAAGACAGATCGTTTGATCGGAGCGTGTCTCATCGGCTACCAGAAGACGTGCCCTGAGCGGATCGAGGCCGCGCGCCACACATTCGACTGAGGCATAGTAGGACTTGAGATCAATGCAGATACAGGAGCGATCCATTCCCGCCTCCTTCTCTGCATCACACCCGCGCAAAGCTGCGCAGCGTCAGATAGGCTTCGATATCTTCCTTTGACGGGATATCCTTCCGCGAAACGATGCCCACCACACGCCCGCAGAGATCGTAGAGCGAGATATGCAGAGCCGCGCAGATGGCCGGGATCAGCTTCAGATCGGGGCGGGACCGGCCGTCTTCCCAGCTGCTGACGGCGTTGAAGGTCACGCCGATCTGCGCGGCGAGAGCTTTCTGCTCCATCCCCGGCTTTTCACGGAAAAATTTGATGCGGCTGCAAATCACGGCAGGCAGGGGCTTTTCCGGCGTCTTCCCGCTGTTCAGATCGACTGCGATGCTTCCCGGCACAGTCGGTGTTTCTATTTTGCGGCGTGCCATATACATGACTTCCTTTACAGTAGGTATTGTCTTTGGTTTACGCAAACCATAGCACATAAGATTACGAAAGTAAATAGTTTAAAATCACAAAATAATAGAGCGAAGATTTGTTGAATATCTTTTCCGCAGACAAAAGGGAGGGGCGGGCAACATGACCGATGGGCACGGCCAGCTCCTTCGTTTTCAGTCCCCGCAGAATACTTTACCCGCAAGACTATCCTGCCTTAGGGAGATCGAAAAAACAGAAAAAAGCGCAAAACCGGGCATCTTCAAGTGCCCGGTTTTGCGCTTTTTTCTGTTATGCCGTGTTAATGCCGGGGCAGCAGCCCCATGTGGAGCTTTGCCAGCGTGAGAACGTTTTGCATGAGCATAGCCCGCGTCATCGGGCCGACGCCTCCGGGCACCGGCGTAATGTGGGAGCTGATATCCTTAACCTCGTCGAAGCACACATCACCCGTAAACGTCCCGGTGGCAGGATCGCGGTTCATGCCGACATCAATAACGACAGCCCCGCGCTTCACCATGTCTGCGGTGATGAGTCCCCGGTGTCCCGCCTCAACGACCAGAATGTCCGCCTGGCGCGTCATGGCGGCGAGATCCTTCGTGTGGCGGTGACAGAGGATCACGGTGCCGTGTCGCTGAAGCAGGAGCAGAGCCATGGGCTTCCCGACAATATCGCTTCGCCCGACCACGACACAGGTTTTGCCGTCCACGGGAATGTGGTAGAAATCCAGCATTTCGGCGATCCCGGCGGGGGTGCACGGCCAGATCACGGGGTCCCCGTGAACCATTTGCCCCACGTTGAGCGGGTGCAGGGCATCTGCGTCCTTTTCGGGATCAATGGCCTCCAGGATGCGGCGCTCATCGATCGATTCCGGCAGCGGAAGCTGGACCATAATGCCGTCGATGGCAGCGTCAGCGTTGAGCCTGCCGATGATTTCGAGCAGCTCTTCTTCCGAGCATGAGGCGGGAAGATCGACGCGCCGCGAAAGAAAACCGCATTCAGCACAGTCTCTGGCTTTGTTGCTCACATAAAGCTGTGAGGCCGGATCCTCTCCGACAAGGATAACGGCAATGCCCGGCCTGCGCGGCAATTTCGCAGCCTCTTCCCGGATATCCTGCCGGACCGATGCTGCGAGAGCTTTCCCATCAAGAATCGTGGACATTTTATATCTCCCTTCTGTACACTGTGCATCCGCGGCTTTTCAAAACGTGTGCGGAATAGGTGCCGCATCAAGTATAACACGATTCCCGATTGATTGCCATAGGGATATCTGCACTATTGCACCCCGGACGCTTCTATGTTAAAATTGTAAAAAAGAATGGAGAGTGAAAATGAATTACATTCATGATCTGACATGCTCGGGGCATGGGCTTTTGCCGAAAATGTCGGTCAAGGAATATGTACGATGAAAGGAATGGATACCTTATGAAAAAACTGATTGCGTGTGTTTTGCTCGTCATCTTCGCGGCTTTCCCTATGACCGCGTACGCCGAAGAGTGGGACATGTCCGTGCCCACAGAGCTCACGGCAGAGATCCGGGAACTGTTCGACAGGGCGATGACGGATCTGGTCGGTGTTGGCTATACGCCTGTCGCGGTGCTCGGGGAGGAGAGCGGCACTTACTGCATCCTCTGCAAAGCCACCGCCGTCTATCCCGGCGCTGCACCTTATAATGCACTTGTATACGTGAATGAGAACGGGATCCAGAACATCTATGAGCTCTGGATAGACAAGCATGCGGAAAAACAGGAGCCCACCGAAGCCGAGCCGGGAGATCCCGATATCCAGTACGTTATGTATCTCGGCACGAACGATAAGGATACCAACAAGCCGGTGTTCACCCAGGCTGAAGCCAAAGAGAAAGCGAAGGAGATCCTGATCCGTCATTTCGGCGGCTTCACGATCCAGGAGGCGGACGGCGGCTGGATCGACGAGGGGACGTTATATCAGGAGTACACACTGGTGATCTATCTGAGCGACACCACGAAGGAGGCCGTCCAAGCCGCCGCGGATGAGCTTATCGAGGTGTTTCGCCAGAGCTCTGTGCTGATCCAGGCCAATCCGACAAAGACGGAGTTTTACGGAGGCTGAGGCCGTACCGCACGATCTGCCTGCGGCAGGGTATCGAAAGCGGCATGGCGGAGAGCAGACGGCAAAGAAAGGGTGCATTGCAAAATGCGTACCATGTTGTCCTCCTGAGGAGCGAAGTGACGAAGGATCTTTCTCTTGATGGTTTTCGAAAACATTCGGAGAATGATCCTTCGCTTGCGCTCAGGATGACAGGCGTTTTGCAGCGTGCCCCAGACAAAGGAAGAGGCTATGGCAGCGCATACATCCGCCGTTTTGCGGGCGGGTGTTTTTTACGATTGACAAATTAGCAGAAGCTAACTATAATTCGCATAGAGAAGGATACTTGAAAACACGGAAGGGAAAATTCAATGAAAGATCATGCAAAGATCGACAGCGCACAGAAGGGGTGCATTATCCCGTTTTCCGGCGCTGTATTGCGGTACGGCGGCAAGGAGGGATAAGTATGACAAGACATGAGGAGATACGGGAATCCTACAAAACGCTCGGTAGTATCGGCGGGGTCTACGACGGGATCGTCACGCGCTCGACGCCTCTGGGCAAGCTGATGGACAGTCTGATCTGGGGCCTGGACGCGTCCCTTGCGGCCAAATGGCTCGACGACGCACTTGCTCCGATCCCGACGGATTTCGCCGGAAGCCTGCTGGAGGTCCCGGTGGGGACCGGCGTGCTGACGATGCCGGTCTATCGGAAGCTGCCAAACGCGGAAATCACCTGCCTGGATTACTCCGCCGATATGATGGAAAACGCAAAAAAGCGCGCGGACGCGCTCGGCGTTTCCAACGCGGCCTTTGTGCAGGGGGATGTGGGCGCGCTGCCCTTCAGGGACGAGAGCTTTGATATCGTCCTGTCCCTCAACGGTTTTCACGCCTTCCCGGACAAGGAGGCGGCCTTTCGCGAGACGGCAAGGGTGCTGAAAAAGGGCGGCATCTTCTGCGGCTGCTTCTACATCAAAGAAGAATTCCGGCGCACAGACTGGTTCGTGAAGCACCTGTATGTGCCGAAGGGCTTCTTCACGCCGCCCTTTGAGACAAAAGCGAGCCTGGAGTCAAGGCTCAGAGAACTCTACACCGAGGTCAGCGTCCACACGGTACAGGCGGAAGGAATATTCAGGTGCAGAAAATGAAAGAAAGGACAGCGAACATGAAAGCGGATTACAAAAACTGGATGCCGAAGGGCATGGTGCATGACATTTTCTCCAAAATGAAATACGGCGACATGGAAGCCTTCGTCGATAGGCTCTGCGGCCAGGGCTATGAAAAGGTCGAGCTGATCGACACCACGAAGGGCATGTTCATGTCTCCCTTTGAGGCGACATGGATGACGCTCTCCGGCTCGGCGCTGCTCGTCGGGATCAAGTAAAGAATGCGCTGATAGATGCCCCCTGAGAGTCCAAAGAAAACGAAAACCGTTCAAACAATACGCCCGCCGACTGTCTGCTTGTCAGACAGCCGACGGGCGTATTTTATGCGGAGATGCAGGCTGTGCCGGGCTAATAGTCTGATTTACAGTCCCAGATGATAGCGGAACATCAGCCGCCGCAGAGGGCTGAGATCAGCCTGGACCCGTTCGGTCAGTGCATTGAGGGCCTCCAAAGAACGGCTCAGCTCCTCGTCACTGATGCTGTGGGGGCTGAAGCTGGCTTTCTCCGCAGCGGTCAGGACCGCTTCGGGCATCTCACCGCCGAAGCGGAGCACCCGCTGTGCCTCGCGGTATAGATAGACCGCGCGGAGCCTTCCGTCCGCTTCGTTAAGCCGGCGGCGGAGCCTGTTTCGCACAAACAGATACCGCCCGACCACGGCAAGCGCGGCCACGGCCAGAACACCCAGCACTGTCAGCAGGATTCTGTGCGTGCGGAAAAAGCTGCGTTTTTCTTTAGGCATACTGTCATGCCCGCCTTCCCGGGCGTCCTCCGGCTTTGGCGTTTCGCCGTTGGACGCGCCGGATCCAAACTCCCCGTTCTCCATACCGCGGCTTTCGGGATCTGAGGTGCTTTCACCGCCGTCGGAGCCTTTCGCCTGAGCCGTTTCGGCAGAACCGGTCCCGCCGCTGTCAAGTCCTGATTCCGAATCCGTGTCGGTGCTGCCGGACTTCTGATCGTCCGGAAGGGAAGTGTGGTCCGCACCGTCATCGGTCTGTGCACTTTCACTTTCGGGGAGAGTGGGGTCGGCACCGCCGCCCTCCGAAGAGCCAGCGCCGTAGGTGACCTCCACCGGGACCCAGCCGACGCCGTCCCGCCAGACCTCGACCCAGGCGTGGGCGTCTGCGGCGCGCACGATGGTCTCGGAACCTGCATGGGCCGTGATCAGAAAGCCCTCGCAAAGTCTGGCCGGGATGCCGAGCGCTCTGTAGAGGCAGCAGGCGGCCGTGGCGTAATGGATGCAGTAGCCGCGCCTTGCGCTCTGCAGAAAGTACAGCGCATAGTCGTCGTCCGGGTAGGGGTCGACGCCCAGATCATAGATGCTTCCTCGGCTGACATACGCCGCAACCTCCGCGATGATATTGTCGTCGGCCGCGTTGAGCCCGTTTTGCAGGGCCAGCGCGGTCAAAGCGGAGCGTGTGCTTTCAGGCAGCCTCGTGTAGTACTCGCGGGCGAAGGAACGGTACTGCAGCTCCTCCCACTGCAGGCTTTCCGGCAGCGGCCCGAAGCTCCCGCCGGTGAGCAGCAGGCACTGACCGGCGTAGGCGCTTCTGCCTTCGGCGGGAACAGCGGTGTCGCCGGAAGACGCGGTGACGGTGAAATAGGGGAGATACAGCGTATCATACAGCCGATCCGCTTCGATCGCAAAGTCACAGCTCCGCACGGTGCCGAAGCCGGAAACCCCGGCCGCCGATACGGCGTAAGCGGCGTAGTTCAGCGCCTGGGAACCTGTGAGCGCCTCCGCTTTGCTCCAGCCGGTCCCCGTGTAGGAGCCGAGACTTCGGCCCCGAAGATACAGGCTGCCGTCCGCGCTGCCGCGGAATGTGAAAACCGCATGCCCTCTGGCGGAAAAATCGTATGGCCGGGACAGATCCAGCGTGTCCTGACCTCCATCCCATCCGCTGAGCGCGTCGCTTTGACGTCCGGGTACTTGAAACATCTGCGGCATTTTCGGCAGATTGTCCCAAACAGACGAAACAGCGCCGCTCAACTGCTCCAAACGCTGCGACAGCTGGAGTGCCTTGTTATCCGGCACATAGTTCGACGGACTGTTGAAGTACAGGGAGACACCGAGCACCGCAAGGCAGGGGAGAAGCGTCAGCAGGACCGCGCGGCCTGCCGCGTTGTTCACGCGATAGCCGTCGCCGCTGATGATAAGCTCCGCCCAGAACAGGCACATTCCCAGAAGCAGAAACGCCGGGGGGTTCCTGTTCACGGCAAGGCACAGGGCAACAATGGGCAGGGTAAGCAGCAGACTCAGGCTGATACGGACGCTCTCGCCGGAAAGGACCATGGCGAGGTAGACGACCGCGATAAACAGGATCAGAAGCAGCGCGAGCGTGTGGTTTCCTGCCGAGGGCTGAAAAGCGGTCCCGCTGCTCTCACTCCAGAAGCCGCCGGGCCAGTAAGAGCGGACGGCCAGCAGGATATCCAGCAGCTCCCGGGACAGATTTTCTTCACTGCAGCGGATCAGATACCACAGTACGCCCACGGCCGCGGATACGCCGGGGAAAAAACAGCGTCGGATAGAGACCGCCGCCCACAGCAGTACACAAAGCAGCGCAAGCCACTCATAGGCTTTGGGCGCGACAGTCAGGTGAAAGCTTTCCTGTATCAGCCGCAGCAGGCACTCTGAGCACAGCAGCATCAGAAACAGGTTCGCCGTGCGATTGAGCCATTTGTTCATTCCGCATGCACCTCACTGCCGCGCACCCGGAACACACAGCGCGCAGTGCGCATATCGAAGGCACAGGGCTGACGCATCGGAGAGGAAAGCAGCGAGATCAGGGCGGCGTCCGACTCGCTTTCATTTCCCACCGGGTACAGACTGTCGGCGACGATGAAATGGGGCTCTTCCCGCCGGAGAAGCTCTGAGGAGAGCCAACGCAGCACGGCAAGCCCCTCGTCGCCCGCGCCCGGCTCGTCCAGCACCAGAAACACGTCGCAGTTTTCAGGGGTAAGGGCTTCCCGCACGATCAGGCTGTCGGTTTTGGAGGAAAGCTTCCAGTGAATGCTGTTCGGCGCGTCCCCCGGACGGTAGTCCCGGAGATCGTGTTCTTCGGCAAAACCGCCGCCGTATTTCGGCTTGAGGACCCGAACGGCATCCAGGGCGGCGTCGAGATCCACCCGGGCCTCCTTCGCCTCAGGCAGCACCGCGCAGCTCAGTTCCGCATCAAAGCTGCGCCTGATCACAAACAGCCCCAGCAAATCCTGCAGCTCACAGCGCGTGATGCGGCAGCTTATGACGCCGCATTCCTCCGTGGGGAGCGGCAGCGCGAGCCGGGCGGACGAGAGACTGCGAAGACGGTAACTCTCGTGCGTGACGTTTTCGGTGTAGCGGTTGCAAAGCGTAAGCTGAAGCTTGACCGCGTGTACCGGAAGGAGCCGTTCGTTGGTGAAGCGGAGTGTGTATTCCGTCTTCGTACCGCGTACCACGCGGCCCGGTCCCTCAAGCCGGATCTTTAAGGCCAGCATGGACGGCAGACTCAGCAGGAACAGCACAGGGGGCAGTGCGGCGACACAGGCGAAAAGCCACGGACCGGGCCAGGCGTTATACCAGACCTGAAAGAGCCAAACCGCACTGACGATCAATGCCCAGAGAACAATACGAAGCATCGGCATATCAGCGTATAGAGGGGGCCTTCACCCCGGAGAAGATTTCCTGCAGAGCAGATGCGCGGCTGTACGGATCGGGCAGATCCTGGGACCACAGCAGGCGATGCTCAATGCAGTCCCGGAAGATGAATTTCACATCCCTGGGCAGCACATAGTCCCGGCCCTGCAGCCAGGCTGCGGCCTTGCTGAGAGAGGTAAGGGCAAGGGAAGCCCGGGGGCTTGCGCCCTGCGTGATGCGGCTGTCTCGGCGGGTGGCCTCGCACAGGCGGACGATATAATCGAGCACCTCGTCCTTGACAAAAACACCATCGGCCTCCTTGCGGATGCGCATCAGCTCTTCCCGGCTCATTACCTGATGGACCGTGGAGGTGGAAATACCCCGCTGTTTGCGGCGCAGCATCTCGATCTCATCGTCGTGCGCCGGATACCCCATGCTCAGGCGCAGCATGAAGCGGTCCATCTGGGAATCCGGCAGCATCTGAGTGCCCCTGGCCCCGCTGGGGTTCTGGGTGGCGATCACGATGAAGGGCTGGGGGACGGAGTAGGTTTGGTTGTCCACCGTGACCTGCCCCTCCTCCATGGCCTGCAAAAGGGCAGACTGCGTGCGCGAGGTGGCGCGGTTGAGCTCGTCGGCAATGAAAAGATTACAGAGCACCGCTCCCTTCTGATAACGCATCTCGGAAGTGTTTTTGTCAAAGATGGAATAGCCGGTGATATCCGACGGCAGCACATCCGGCGTAAACTGCACGCGGTTGTAGTCCAGTCCCAGCGCCCTGGACAGTGAGACCGCCAGCGTGGTTTTGCCCACGCCGGGGATGTCCTCCATGAGAATATGCCCGCCGGCCAGAAAAGCCAGCAGGACCTTGATAAGGACCTCGTCCTTGCCGACGATGACGCTGCCGACCTCGCGGATGACGGACTGTATACGTGCGATAGAATCTGACTCGTTCATGGGATCGTATTCCTGTTCCTGTAAATTCAATCTTATAAGCGTTTTGCGGTCATTATACCATGTTGATCGCGCCGTGTCCACTGTGCCCGGAAAAACAGGAACGCGTTGTTTTTGGACGCGAAATGTGGTATGATCTGCTCAAAAGAACAGGCAGGAGCCCGCGCCTGTCCGGTATGCAGTCTTATTCATGCCCGGCAGGAGCATGATCTATTCCCCCGGACGGCGGTCGGAGAGAAAGGGAAAACACGAGGCGTCTCGCTGTCAGGGATGTTGACTCGTGCCTGGAATACAGCCCCGGGAAAAAGAGCATGCGGCACGGGGACGTTTTAGATAAAGGGGAGCGCATCACCGTCAGCGGCCTGGTCTCAAAGGCCGGCAAGCTTTACACGGTTGAAAAAAACGCCATCTTTATAGTGGGATGGAAAGATCAATGCCTCCGGTGAAAACAGGAACCGGAGGCGTTTCTTATTTACTCAATACATTTTGCAGCGCGTCAAAATCATGGATCTCAACGACCGGCGGAGCATATGAGATGAGCCCGTCAGCCTCGAGCTTTTTGAGCTCCCGATGAAGAGAGGACCTGGAAACATTCATGACCATCGCCCAATTGGAGACCGAACCGGGTATCTTGATCACGTTTTTGCCGGATTGTCGTGCCTGGATCAGAAGATAAAACGCGGCCTTCTGTGCAATCCCGCTGTAGGACATAAGCTCCAGCCGCTGCTGCAGCATGAAGCTTGCGGTAGCAAGCTCTGTCATGAAATTTTTCATGATCCGCAAATCCTTCTGTAAAAGAAGAAGGATATCTTCTCTTTGGAAAAACATAATCGTGGCCGATTCCAACGCCACAACATCACAGGGATACTTCCGGCTCCTGGAAAAAACAGCGGCAGGGCCGATCAATTCACCAGCTCTTCGGACAGAAACATTGATCTGACTCCCGTTTGGGAATAGCTTTTGTACCTGAACAATTCCTTCCAGAATAAACCCGATCCGGTTTGCGTCCTCCATCAGATGAAATACGGTTTCCCCTTTGTCATAGTGCTGAATATGGTGTGGCACCGCGTCCAGATCATCGCACAGCTCTTTTGTCGGAATGCCTGAAAACAGCGCGCTTTGTTCAAGTGCCGTGTAATCCATTGCCTTTCTCCCTTCCGGTGGTCTGAAGCTATTATACACCCAAAAACTTTTCCGGTGTATCTCCAGATACAGATTTTCAGGACGGCTGCCATTATAATCAGGACAGAACAGAGAAGGAGGTTTCCACCATGATCCGTAAAATCATTCATATAGACGAGGAAAAGTGCAATGGCTGCGGGCTGTGTGCCAAGGCATGCCATGAGGGCGCAATTGACATCGTAGACGGCAAGGCAAAACTCATGCGGGAGAATTTCTGCGACGGGTTTGGCGACTGTCTGCCCAACTGCCCGACCGGAGCCATTACGTTTGAGGAACGAGAAGCCCCTGCATACGATGAGGCGGCGGTTAAGAAGGCGCAGCTAGGAAAGAAGCTGAGAGCAATGGCTCATGCGCCGCATGAGGGCGGCTGCCCCGGTTCACGCATGGCGCAGTTTACGCGCAGCGAGACAGAGAATGCGCCTACAGCTACCGGCAAGCCGGTTTCCCGATTGGCTCAGTGGCCGTGCCAGATCAAGCTGGTGCCGACAAAAGCGCCCTTCTTTGACGGCGCGAAGCTCCTGATTGCCGCCGATTGTACCGCCTATGCCTATGCCAATCTGCATGAGGAATTCATGCGCGGCAAAATCACGATCATCGGTTGCCCCAAGCTGGACGCGGTCGACTACAGCGAAAAGCTGACCGCGATCATCCGGGACAACGACATCAAGAGCGTCACGATCGTTCGGATGGAGGTACCCTGCTGCGGCGGACTCCAGCGGGCGGCAGAAACGGCTTTGCGCAGCAGCGGCAAGTTTATCCCGTGGCAGGTCGTTACGATTTCCTGCGACGGTAAGATTTTGGAGTAAGAACGACGAGCACCGCCATCTGCCCTATGAGATGCGTTTGCTTCTCTCCCTTGCCAACGCAGTCGGCGCCGGACGTATGCGTCAGGCGACCCGCGAGCTTGTGAAGGCGTATATCCACGGCCTGGACAGCGCGGCACTCGATGATGTCTTTGAGCTTCTGGCCTGGAATCAGGGCATAGGCTATTTCAGGATGAAGGAGATCGATCCGCGCGACCCGCTGCTCCACTGGGATATGTTTGAGACAATGGTCAAGTATTATGATCCGCCAAAGATCTCCAAAACGTACGATTATATCTTAGAATTGCTCGTTTCCATCTCAGTTCGAGTGATTTCGATCTCCGAACAATCCGATTCCACATAGATTCTATCATCAGGTTTTTGTTGGGACAACCAGATTACAGTCTCCACGTGCTTTGTGCGCGGGAAGAGATCGCAGACTGTCACCTCTCGCAGCAAATAGCCGTAGCCGTTGAAGCGCAGAATATCCCGCGCGAGCGTGGAGGGGTCGCAGGAGACATAGACGATGCGCTTCGGCTCCATGGAGGCCACCGCCCGGATCGCCTCCTCCGACATGCCTTTTCGCGGCGGATCGACCACAACGACCGCCGGTCTGAGTCCCCGTTCGGAGAGCATTTGCGCGGCCTGGCCTGCGTCGGCGCATAAAAACTCGGCATTGTCGATGCCGTTTAAGGCAGCGTTAGATCTGGCGTTGTCGATGGCTTCCGGGACGATTTCGGCCCCGATGACCCTGCCCGCCTGCTGTGCCAGGCACAGACTGATCGTACCGGCACCGCAGTATAGATCAAAGGCCAGATCGTCTTTTTTAAGCGCAGCATATTCCAGGGCCTTTCCGTACAGCCTTTCCGCCTGCGGGGGATTGACCTGGAAAAAAGCCTGCGGCGCAATATCAAAGGCGATACCGCGCAGCGTGTCCCGGATATGATCCTTGCCCCAAAGGGTATAAAAATTCCCGGCAAGGACTGTATTGCCTTCGCTCTTGTTGACATTCAGCACAATCCCGGTAAGCTCGGGACAGGCAGCGCGCAGCGCGGAGACAAGCGCCTGCGTTTTTGCCCCGAAGCCCTTGCGTGCGACAACGCACAAAAGCCTGTCCGCCCCGTGTACGGCGCGGCGGCAATAGAGATGCCGCACGACACCGCTGCCGCTCTGCTCGTCATAGGGGGCTATGACGTTTTCGTTCATGAAAGCGACAAGGGCGTCTGCCGCGCGGTGGGTGAGCTCATCCTGAATGGCGCAGCGCTCCACCGGAATGATCTGGTGGCTGCGCTCCCGGTAGAATCCGGCTGCTGCTTTTCCGTCCACGCTGCCGACCGCCAGGATCCCCTTGTTGCGGTAGCCCTCGATCTGCTCGCTGCCGACGATTTCCCGAGCCCGAACTTCCTGCCTGCCGATCCTTTGGAGCGCGTCGTTCACCTTCGTGATTTTAAAGCGCAGCTCTTCGGCGTAGGACATGTGCCGACAGTCGCAGCCGCCGCACTTGCCGTAACAGACGCAGCCGGGGTCAACACGGGCGGGGGAGGGGAGCAGCAGCCTTTCGCCCCTCGCGTAGGCGTGGTTCTTCAAAACCTTCAGGATGCGGATCTCCCACTCCTCGCCGACGATGGTGCCGGGGACGAAAACCGTGCATCCCTCCACGCGGCAGATGCCGGAGGCATCAGAGGCGTAGGCGTCGATGGTGACGCGGATGATTTGATTTTTTCTTAATGTTTCCATGTTAAGCAGAATATCACAACTTTACAACAATAGCAATCAAAAAGCGTACTGTATGTATAAATCAGCTTTGGGCCGGAGATAATAGCTGTGCAAATACCGATAGGAGGATGGAAATGAAAAGATCTTTTGCATATCTTGTACTTGCTCTGCTGCTCAGCCTGCTGTTGTCTGCCTGCGGAGATACGACCGGCCGCGGCAATGTCACCGCTTCCCCCTGGCCCGAGGTGACGGCGCCCGCCATGCCGACGCCCACCGCCGATTTCAGCATTACGCCTGTCCCGGATGCAGGCATGGGAAACGACATGACCGACAATGACACCGGCATGAACAACGATACCGGCACATTTGAAAACACCGTGCCCGGCAGCGGGACAAACGGCATGACAACGAGTATGCCCGCTCCGACAGACACAAGCCGCTGACAGGAAAAGCCGCCCGAACCGGGCGGCTTTTTGCTATACATTGATCCCCACATCGCGCAAGGCAGATGTCAGCGCCGCCTTGTGCTCCGGAGAGATCGGCACAAGAGGAAGGCGGAGCATGCCGCTGTCCATGTCCATCATCTGCATGGCGGCCTTGACCGGGATGGGATTCGTCTCGATGAAGAGAGCGGAGATCAAAGCCGCGTATTTTCCGTAGAGGGCTGCCGCCGCCTCATAGTCACCCTCCAGGCACAGGCTGCAGAGCTTTGCGACGGTGGCCGGGACGATATTGCTCGCAACCGAGATGACCCCCAGTGCGCCGAGCGACATGAGCGGCACGGTGCAATCGTCGTTTCCGCTCCAGATGTGGAGCTCATCGCCGCATAGGCTTCGGATCTTCGCCCCGAGCGCAATATCACCGGACGCCTCCTTGATGCCGTTGATGTTCTGGTGGGCGGACAGCCGTTTGCAGGTCTCGGCACTCAGGCCGATGCCGGTTCTGCTCGGCACATTGTAGAGGATCATGGGGATCTCCACCCGGTCGGCGACAAAGGTGAAGTGCTCATAAAGACCCTGCTGCGTGCTCTTGTTGTAATAGGGCGTCACCATGAGGATCGCGTCGGCGCCCGCGGCCCTGGCGCTCTCGGCCCGACGGAGCGCTGTGAGGGTATTGTTGCTGCCGACACCGACGATAATCTTCATTCTGCCCGCGTTTTCGCAGATCGCCGCGTGCACCAGCTCCTGATGCTCATCCTCGCTGAGGGTGGCATTTTCTCCCGTAGTGCCGCAGACCACGACTGCGGCCGTGCCGTTTTCGTATTGGAAGTCCAGGTTCTTTTTGAGTCTCTCATAATCGATCCCGCCTTTTTCAAACGGCGTGACGATCGCCGTGCAGGAGCCCTTGAATACAGGTGTTTTCAATCATCCAGCCTCCAAATAGAAGATTACAGCAAACACTTTATGATTTGTTTTGAGAGATTATGAGCCGTTACATTGAAAACCGGAAAAACATCTGGTATAATAGCATCCAATTCTCAAAAAGGATCGGAACATACTTTGAAAAAATCAGATTTTTATTTTGATCTGCCCGAGGAGCTGATCGCCCAGACACCGCTGGAAAAACGCGATTCCTCGCGCATGCTGCACCTGGACAGACAGACGGGGGAGATCGAGCACCGCCATTTCTACGAGCTGCCGGAATACCTGCGCAAAGGGGACTGCCTTGTGCTCAACGACACGCGCGTGCTGCCGGCGCGGCTTCTCGGCTGCCGCAGCAGCGGCGGCGGTGTGGAGCTTGTATTGCTGCGCGACCTGGGCGAGGGGCGCTGGGAATGCCTGAGCCGTCCCGGCCGGAAGACGAAGCCCGGAACGGAGCTTTCGTTCGGTGACGGGGAGCTCACGGCGACCGTGGAGGCGGTGGCCGAAGGCGGCAACCGCATCGTCCGGTTTCACTATGACGGGATCTTCCTGGAGGTACTGGAGCGGCTCGGCAAGATGCCCCTGCCGCCCTATATCAAGGAGGAGCTCCAGGACGCCGAACGATACCAGACGGTCTACTCCCGTGAGCTCGGCAGCGCCGCCGCGCCCACAGCCGGGCTCCACTTCACGCCGGAGCTGTTGGAGGAGATCGCCAAAAAGGGCGTGAAGATCTGCTATGTCACGCTGCATGTGGGCCTCGGCACCTTCCGCCCGGTCAAGGAGGACGAGATCGAGGACCACGAGATGCACTCGGAGTTCTGCATCGTGTCCACCGAGACGGCGGACACCGTCAATGCGGTCAAAAAGAGCGGCGGGCGCGTGATCGCCGTGGGCACGACCTCCTGCCGAACGCTGGAGAGCTTTACGGACGAGGACGGCATACTCCGGCCCGGCTCCCGCTGGACGAATATCTTCATCTATCCCGGCTATCGTTTTAAATGTATCGACGCGCTCATCACCAATTTCCATCTGCCGGAGAGCACGCTGATCATGCTGGTCTCGGCCCTTGCGGGGAGAGAGAATATCCTGCGCGCCTATGAGACGGCGGTGAAGGAGCGCTACCGCTTTTTCTCCTTCGGCGATGCGATGCTGATTCTGTAACAGGAGGGACGACGTGTATAAGCTTCTCAAGCAGGAAGGCCGCGCACGCCGCGGCGAATTTACCACACCCCACGGGACCGTGCAGACGCCGGTTTTCATGAATGTCGGCACCCAGGGCGCGATCAAGGGGGCGCTCTCGGCGGCGGACCTCAAAACGATCGGCTGCCAGATCGAGCTTTCCAATACCTACCATCTCCATGTACGCCCCGGCGACGAGCTGATCAAATCCCTCGGCGGGCTGCACAGATTCATGACCTGGGACGGGCCCATCCTGACCGACAGCGGCGGCTTTCAGATCTTCTCCCTGGCAAAGCTGCGCAAGATCACGGAGGAGGGCGTCAAGTTCAACTCCCATGTGGACGGCCGCCATATCTTCATGGGACCGGAGGAGAGCATGCGCATCCAGGCCAATCTCGGCTCAGATATCGCGATGGCCTTCGATGAGTGCATCAAGATCCCTTCGCCGCACGAATATGTCCGCCGCTCCTGCGACCGGACCTACCGCTGGCTCCAGCGCTGCAAGGAGGCGCTGACTGCCTATAACGCCGAGGACGACGCGGTCAATCCCGGGCAGATGCTCTTCGGCATCAACCAGGGGGCGGTCTTTGCCGATCTGCGCGTGGAGCATATGAAGCAGATCGCGGAGCTCGACCTGCCCGGCTATGCCATCGGCGGCCTTGCGGTCGGGGAAACACATCAGGAGATGTACGACACCATTGAAATCGTGGAGGAGCACATGCCCAAGGACAGGCCCCGCTACCTGATGGGCGTCGGCACGCCGGGCAACATCATTGAGAGCGTGGCCCGCGGCGTCGATTTCTTCGACTGCGTCATGCCCGCCCGAAACGGACGGCACGGCCATCTCTTCACCTGGGGCGGCATCATCAATATTAAAAACGAAAAATACCTGCGCGACGAAAGCCCCATCGACCCCAAGTGCAATTGCCCGGTCTGCCGCCGCTACTCCCGCGCCTATGTGCGCCACCTGTTCAAGGCGGAGGAAATGCTCGCCATGCGCTTTGCCGTCATGCACAATCTGTATTTCTACAACAGCCTTGCCCAGGCGATCCGCGACCGGTTGGACGCCGGTACGTTTATGGACTTCCGGGGCAAATATTCGGAAATTCTCGACAAACGTATATAAGCATCTTGAAATTTCCCGATAATCCATATATAATATAAACACTTTTGATTCGGAGGTTTCCAGGAATGAATTTAATTCTTACTGCCGAAGCCGGCGCTGCCGCCGGCGGCTCTGCTTCCATGCTCATCATGCTCGTGCTGATGTTCGCGGTCTTCTATTTCTTCTTCATCCGTCCCGAGAACAAGAAGAAAAAGACTGTCGAAGAAATGCGCAGCGCCCTGAGCGTCGGCGATGAGATCACCACCATCGGCGCCATGACCGGCAAGATCGTCCAGGTCACGGAAGACACCGTCACCTTTGAGACCGGCGAGGACCGCGTCCGCATCCAGATCAAGAAGTGGGGCGTGTCCACCACCGCCAAGATGGAAGCGGCAGAAGCCGAAGCCCGCGCCGCCAAGACCAGAGGCAGAAAAAAATAAGCCTGTCCCTGAATCGAAGCACTCCCTGGTAAATAAGATGAAGTAATCTTATTTGCCTGGGGGTGTTTTTTTTGCTTATCGGTGAAAACAGGACATTGCCTGACGGCAGGTATCTGCTCAGGGCAGGGCTTGCGTGGACAGTCAGCGCGGCGGTATTGCTGCTTGCGGGCACGTTGGCCGCCAATTCCCTCGGTCTCGGGGAGCAGGGGCTCGGGATCGTAAGCTCCGCCGTCAGCTTCCTCTCAGCGTTCGCGGCGGGCATCGCAGCGGCACGCGGCTATACGGGACAGAGGCTCATCGTTTCGCTCACGACCGCAACGGCACTGGTCATTTTTCTCCTTACGGTGGGCTTTTTGATAAAGGGGGAGGAGATGAACAGCTCTGCCATCTTGAGTATTGTCAGCTTCACCTATGCGGGCGTCTTTTCGGGCACCATTCTGCCGCCGCGGAAAAAGGCCGGAAAAAGATACCACGCCGCAAAATTGACATAACAGGAGGAGTAATCCGCTTTCAATCGCTTTATGTTCCATGGTATTACAGACATGGCGGAAATAATAGGGTAACAAGAGTTGACATAAGCGAAAAAATATTTTTGAAAAAACGAAAAAAAGACTTGATTATTTTCCGAGTTTGTAATATATTGTTTCCAGATCAATTATGTTAATTACAAAATTATTTCACATTTGCTGATCCGGTTACAGACATTTTCCCTCTCTGAGTTGAATGGATTTTACGCAGATCGGCAGGATTCCATAGAAAGAAGGGCGTTTGCGTGCAAAATTCCGAATGTATAGAGATGTTTGAAAAATATCTCGTTGAAGACAAAAAGGCATCCGCGAACACCCTCAGCTCCTATCTGCGAGATATCAGGCAGCTGGGTGATTTTCTGGATGCGCACGGCGAAAACGGCATCGTGGACGCAAGCGCCGAGGAGCTTTCCGCCTATATCGAAATGCTGCGGGCAAACGGGAAATCCGTCGCCACGGTATCCCGGTCCATCGCGTCCATCAAGTGCCTGTACGCGCATCTGTTCATCAAGCAGCTCATCACCGTTAATCCCGCCCAGGGTCTGGTCCCGGACAAGAGCACCCAGAAGCTGCCGGAGATCCTGACAAGCAAGGAGGTCGAGCTTCTGCTGGAGCAGCCGAAATGCATCGACCCCAAGGGCTACCGCGACAAGGCCATGCTGGAGCTGCTGTACGCAACCGGCATCCGCGTGACAGAGCTTATCGACCTGAACATCCAGGACGTGAACCTCGCCGCCGGTGTCATCCGCTGCGCAAGCCGCAACCGGGAGCGCTTCATCCCCATGTATCCCGCCGCGGTCAAGGCCCTGAGCGATTATATCACGCTGGTGCGCCCGCAGATGATCCTGATGCCGGATGAGCAGTCCCTTTTCGTCAATGTCAGCGGCGAGCGCATGTCCCGCCAGGGCTTCTGGAAGATCGTCAAGCACTATCAGAAGAAGGCCGGGATCGAAAAGGACATCACGCCCCACACCCTGCGCCACTCCTTCGCCGCCCATCTGCTGGAAAACGGCGCCGACATCCACGCCATCCAGGAGATGCTGGGGCACCGGGACATCTCCTCCACGCACATGTATTCCCAGCTCGTGAAGAAACAGCTCAAGGATGTCTACAACAAGGCCCATCCCAGAGCATAAGACTTCAGCCCGTCGTTCCTCACTGGACGGCGGGCTGTCTTTATTTATGGTTGCGAAAGCGGGGAGAGTATGGTAAAATCTTACCGGAGTGTGATCTTATGCGAATCTTGGGGATCGACCCGGGCATCGCCACCATCGGCTTCGGCGCTCTCGAATCCGAAAAAAACAGCCATAAGCTGATAAACTGCGGCGTCATCACGACGCCCGCGCACACCAGCCTCTCGAGCCGCCTGGAGCTGATTTATGACGATATGCTCAGTCTGCTCGATCTGTTTAAGCCTGATGCCGTTTCGATCGAGGAACTCTTTTTCAACACCAATATCACCACCGGTATCGCGGTCGCCCACGGCAGGGGGGTCATTTTGCTCGCCTGCCGCAAGTACGGGGTAAAGGTCTACGAGTATACGCCTTTGCAGGTCAAGCAGGCGGTCGTGGGCTACGGACGCGCGGAAAAGCGCCAGGTCATGGATATGGTCAAGCGCATCTGCGCTCTTCCCGCGCCCCCGAAGCCGGATGACGCGGCGGACGCGGTGGCCCTTGCCATCTGCCACGCCAGAAGTACCACCTCATTACTGTTCAGAGGAGATCAGGAAGAATGTTCTACCATATAGAAGGACGTGTCGCCGAGCTGGAACCGGCGCTTGCGGTCATCGACTGCAGCGGGGTGGGCTATGCCCTGAGCATCACGGCGAACACGGCGGGCGGGCTCAAGCTCGGAGAAAAGGCAAAGCTCTATGTGTCGGAGTCGATCGGGGAAGATCACTTTGATCTCTTCGGTTTCCAGGACAAAAGTGAGCGGCGTTTCTTTGAACTGCTGATCGCCGTGTCCGGCATCGGTCCGAAGGCCGCCATGTCCATCCTGTCCCACAACACACCGGAGGGTCTGGCCCTTGCGATCATCAGCGGCAACGAAAAAGCCCTGACGGTCGCGCCCGGCATCGGCAAGAAGATCGCCCAGCGCGTGATCCTCGAGCTCAAGGATAAGGTCAGCAAGGAGATGAACAGCGGCGCGGCGGATATGACCGCTTTCACGCCGGTGAACATGCCGACCGCGGATTCCGCCGTGAACGACGCCCTGGCGGGCCTCACGGTTTTGGGCTATTCCGGGGCGGAGATCGCGCCGGTACTCAAGAAGCTGGACACGCAGGGAATGACGGCCGAGCAGATCATCAAGGCCGTTTTGAAGCAGATGGTAAAGTAAGAGCCTATGAGTATTAATTTTTCCGAAGACGTCAATGATGAGATCATCACCACGGCTGCAAGCCTCCCCGAGGACAACAGCGAAGGCTCGCTGCGCCCGAAGACCATCGAGGAATATATCGGGCAGGAGAAGGCCAAGGACAATCTCAGCATCTTCATAAACGCCGCCAAAATGCGCGGGGAGTCGCTGGATCATGTCCTGCTGCACGGCCCCCCGGGACTGGGCAAGACAACGCTGGCCGCCGTCATTGCCAATGAGATGGGCGTGAACATGCGCATCACCTCTGGCCCTGCAATCGAAAAGCCCGGCGACCTTGTCGCCATGCTCACCAACCTGAACGAGGGGGACATCCTCTTCGTCGACGAGATCCACCGTCTCAACCGGGCCTATGAAGAGATCCTGTACCCGGCGATGGAGGACTACGCCATCGACATCATCCTCGGAAAGGGCCCCTCGGCAAACTCGCTGCACCTGGATCTGCCGCACTTTACGCTCATCGGCGCCACCACGCGTTCGGGCCAGCTGACGGCGCCGCTTCGTGACCGCTTCGGTGTCACACTGCGCCTGGAGCTGTATACGCCCGAGGAGCTGCAGCGGATCGTGGTCCGCTCCGCCGGAATATTGAACGTAAAGATCGTCCCCGAGGGCGCGTATGAGATCGCCTCGCGCTCCCGCGGCACGCCCCGTATCGCAAACCGGATGCTGCGCCGCGTCCGGGACTTTGCGCAGGTCCGGGCCGACGGGGTCATTACGCGGGAGGTGGCGGATATGGCGCTGACCAGTCTCGAGGTTGACAAGCTGGGGCTTGACGCGCTGGACCGCCGCATGCTCAGGAGCATCATCGACTTCTACGGCGGCGGGCCGGTGGGTCTGGAAACCCTCGCCGCGACGATCAACGAGGACGCCGTGACACTCGAGGATGTGTACGAGCCGTATCTGCTCCAGTGCGGCTTTCTCACGCGAACGCCGCGCGGCCGCTGCGTGACCCAGAAGGCTTATCAGCATCTGGGCCTTGAATATCTGGGCCAGCAAACCCTTGAAATGTAAGCTTTTTGCCCTCCCTGCATCACTTTATACAAAAAAGGGTATTGACTTTGGCGTTTTGTGTTGTATAATACATGATGTATATAGTTAGAGTATTTGAAATAATATGATAGATTACGCAGGAATGGATGATACGGTGCTGCTGAAACTCGCTTCCGACGGTGATCGGGATGCCGAGGATGCTTTGGCGGCCCGCTATCTTCGGCTTGTCAGGATCTGTTCCCGACCGCTGTTCCTCGCCGGAGGAGACAGTGAGGATTTGATCCAGGAGGGGACCTTTGGGCTGCTCTCCGCCATCCGCAGCTATGACCCCGCGGACGGTACAATGTTCAAGACCTATGCCGAGCACTGCATCCGCATGCGCCTTCTGTCAGCAATCAAATCCGCTTCCCGCCTCAAGCATGTTCCCCTTAACGACGGTATTTCACTTGAAGAACTCTCCGAAGATCCCGGTGCCGACATCTCGGCTCTCCCTGAGCTGATCCGCCATAATCCGGAAGAACTGATTCTGGCTGAAGAGAGCAGGGAAGAGTTGAACGCGGCTTTTTCCCGGTGCCTTTCCCGATTTGAGATCAAGGTGCTTGATCTTTATCTGGAGGGCCTGTCGTATAGAGAAATAGCGGACAGACTTTGCAGGGACGCAAAGTCGATAGACAATGCCGTGCAGAGAATCCGGCGCAAACTTGCACGGGAAAACATTCTTGGCGATATCAGCTTGAGCTGATCGCAAATACAGCCGACAGGCACAATCAAAAGAGAGGATTCAAGATGTACGAAGACAAGACCTTAGTTTGCAAAGAGTGCGGAAAAGAATTTGTTTTTACCGCCGGTGAGCAGGAATTCTACGCAGAGCGCGGCTTCCAGAACGAGCCCCAGCGCTGCAAGGCATGCCGCGACGCACGCAAGAACGCTGCCCGTGGTCCCCGTGAGTTCTTCACCGCTACCTGCGCTGCCTGCGGCGGCGAGGCCCGTGTTCCTTTCGAGCCCAAATCTGACCGCCCTGTTTACTGCAGCGAGTGCTTTGCCAAGATGAGAGAGCAGGCCTGAGTTCCTGTTCTACAGCTAAAGGGGGACACAAACGTGTCCCCCTTTCCTAAATTTCAAACGGAGGTAATATTATGGAAATCACCCGCGAAACCCTGATTTCTGAAGTCGTTGAAAATGCTCCCCAGGCGATGCCCGCCTTCCAGGCGATCGGCATGCACTGCATGGGCTGCGCCATGGCCAGCGGTGAGAACATCGAGCAGGCCTGCTGCGCCCACGGCGTCGATCCGGACGAGTTTCTGACCTATCTCAAGGCCTTTCTCGAGACCGCCTGATCCATGATAAAAGCCGGACCCGGGTCCGGCTTTTATCTTTTCCTGGAGGGTACACGATGAACAAACGCCTTTCCGCTATTGCTGCATTGGTACAAGACGGCAGGGGGATGATCGACGTCGGCACGGACCACGGCTATCTCCCGGCCCATCTTGCCGCGTCCGGCTACGGCGGCAGGCTCTATGCCTCGGATATCAACGAAGGGCCTCTGCTCTCGGCACGGCGCACGGCGGCGGAGGCGGGAGTATCAGGCCGCATAAGCTTTCTGCTCTGTGACGGGCTCCGGCTCTGCCCGCCGGAGGAAATCGACACCATTGTCATCGCCGGCATGGGCGGGGATATGATCGTCAAGATCCTCGACGAGGCGGAGTGGTGCATGGACCGGCGCTACCATCTGATCCTCCAGCCCATGACCAAGGCGGAGGTCCTGCGCTACTGGCTCGTGTACAATGAATTTGCCATCGAGTCGGAGACCGTTGTCGAGGACGGCGGCACGCTCTACCAGATCGTCTCCGCGCGCTTCGGCGGGTGTACAAAGCTTTCGGACGCCGAGCTTTTCGTTGGAAAGCGAAGCCTTTGCGGAAACGGAGAGCTTTTCGACCGTGAGCTTACACAGCTCACGCGCCGCTTTGAGAAGGCAATCCGCGGCATGCAGGGCAGGGAAGGGGAGCCGCGCCTGCTTCTCTATCGGGAGATCTATAATCAATTGACAGAGATGAGGGAACAATAATGACGACGATCCGGGATATCTTTGACGCCCTGTGCCGCATCGCACCGCTGGAGCTGCAGATGGACTTTGACAACGCGGGCTTTCAGGTCGGGCACGCGGACAGGGAAGTACAGCGCGTACTGCTGGCTCTGGACGCGACCGACGCGGTTGTGGACGAGGCGGAGGCACTGGGCGCGGAGCTCATCGTGACCCATCATCCGCTGTTGTTTTCACCGCTGCGCTCGCTGACCGATTTGGAGCCAACACAAAGACGCGTGCTTCATCTTGCCGAAAAGGGGATCGGCCTCATCTCCATGCACACGAATCTCGATATCGTCGAGGGCGGCGTTAACGACGTGCTGATCCGTCTGCTCGGCGCGGAGCCTGAGACTGCCCTGGACGAGGGCTGCGGCAGGATCGGGATGCTCCCGCAGGCGATGACGCTTGCGGCGTTTCTCGAGCTGTGCAAACAGCGCCTGCAGGTGCCGACCCTGCGCTTTGTCGACGGCGGGAAGCCCGTTTCAAAGCTTGCGGTCATGGGCGGTGCCGGCGCAGGGAGCCTGGAGCAGGCCGCCGCGGCAGGCTGCGACACCTATGTGACCGCCGATGTCAAGTACCACCAGTTCCAGCGCGCGGCGGAGCTTGGGGTGAGTCTCATCGACGCGGATCATTTCTACACGGAAAACCCGGTGATCTCCGAACTTTCGCGCCTATTGTCCGCGCAGTTTCCGAACGTCTCTTTTCTTATCAGTAAACGACATGAGGCATGCATCCGCTTTGCGTGACATGCCCGGCATATCGGACCTCCGGCTCTCATACACTCGAACAAGTGAGAACATGAGAGCGGAGGCTTTTTCTATGTGTGAAAACAATCTGTACAGCGAGCTTGCACTCCGGACGGACGGCGCGATCATGCTGGGCGTCGTCGGTCCGGTGCGGACCGGGAAGTCCACCTTTATCAAGCGTTTCATGGAGGCGCTGGTCATCCCGCGCATCGAGAACAATTTCCTGCGGGAGCGTGCCAAAGATGAGCTGCCCCAGAGCGCCTCGGGCAAAACCATCATGACGGCGGAGCCGAAATTCGTCCCGGAGAATGCCGTCACCATCCGCGTCGGAGACAACACCGAGCTCTCCGTCCGCCTGGTCGACTGCGTGGGCTACATGGTCGAGGGGGCCGCCGGGCAGCTTGAGGACGGGCATGAGCGCATGGTCACAACGCCCTGGTTTGACCACGAGGTCACGATCACGGAGGCCGCGGAGAAGGGGACCTGGAAGGTGATCAACGAGCACTCCAGTATCGGCATCGTGGTCACGACCGACGGCAGCATCGGCGAGATCCCGCGCGAGAACTACGTCCCGGCGGAGGCCCGGACCATCACGGAGCTGCAGAAGATCGGCAAGCCCTTTGTCGTCCTGCTCAACAGTACGTCGCCGAAAAGCGAAGCCTGTACGGCGCTCGCGCGGGAAATCGCGCAGAAATACGGCGTCCGCTGCCTGCCGGTCGACTGCCTGCACATGAACGAGGAGGATATCGGCATGATCCTCGGTTCGGTGCTGGAGGAGTACCCCATCAAGGCGGTCAGCGTCTTTCTCCCGGACTGGCTGGAGGCGCTGCCGGAAAACAGCGAACTGCGCAGTGCGCTCTATGAGGCGCTCAATGATGCGTCCGACGGCATGGAAAAGATATGCGACTGCGCGTCCTTCCTGCGCGCTCTGCGGGAGCATGAGCAGATCGAGTCCACCGAGCTTTTGAAAAACGACCTCGGCAGCGGGGTCAGCGAGGTCGAGATCCGGCTCCCGCGCGGACTCTACTACCAAAGCATCAGTGAGCAGACCGGCCTTGCCATCGAAAACGACCGGGACCTGATCGCGCTGCTGACCGAGATGAGCGCGGTCAAGTCCGACTATGACCGGCTGCGCGGCGCGCTGCGGGATGTGCGGGAAAAGGGCTACGGCGTGGTCATGCCGGATTCTGCCCAGATGACGCTGGAGGAGCCGCAGATCGTGCGTCAGGGAGGCAAGTACAGCGTGAAGCTCAAGGCCAACGCCCCGGCCATCCACATGATCATGACCGACGTGGAGACCGAGGTCACCCCCGCCATCGGCGGGGAGGGCGCCTCCGAGGACATCATCAACTTTCTCCTGCAGGGCTTTGACGGGGACGTTAACCGCATTTGGCAGTCCAACATCTTCGGAAAATCGCTCAACGATATCGCGGAGGAGGGGCTCACGGCAAAGCTCGAGGCGCTGCCGGAGAATGTCAAGGAGAAGCTGCGCGATACGCTGGAGCGGCTCATCAATGAAGGGAGCGGCGGGCTTATATGCATTCTGCTTTAATGGAGAGTACACGGCAGAGAATTGACTTGAGCCTGAACGGGCGTTATAATCGAAAACGCCTGTACGGAAGCGGAGGCGGCTATGGTATCTAATAAGGAAGCTGTCCTTCGAAAACTGGTCCCGCTGCTGGCACTGCTGGTTCTTTCTCTGGCACTTGCGCATGTCTATGGCGGGAAGCAGAGCGCGTCGACCGTGGGAGGGACCGGGTCCACGCTCGTCATTGACCCGGGTCACGGCGGCATCGACAGCGGCGCGGTGGGCATAGACGGGACGCGCGAGAGTGATTTAAATCTCGCCATCGCGCTGAAGCTGCGCGCCATGGCGGAGCTCTACGGCCTGGAAAATACCCTCCTGCGTCAGGACGACAGCACGCTCTGTGACAGCGAGGACTACAGCGAGCATCGGGATCTGGAGCACAGAACGGAGCTGACATGCGCCGCGCTCAATCCCGTGTACATCAGCATCCACCAGAACGATTACCCCACCGCCCAGCCGAACGGCTCCCAGGTAATCTACGCGGCGGGAGAGGGGAGCCAGAGGCTCGGCTCCATTATGCACGAAAACCTGCTGAACATCCTTTACCCCAAGTGCAGGCGCGTGGCGGAGCCCGCCACAAAGCGGCTCTATATCCTCTCCCGTCTGACGTGCCCGGCGGTGCTGGTGGAGTGCGGTTTTGTGTCCAACATGATCGACCTGGAGAACCTGAAAAAGCCCGCCTACCAGACCGCACTCGCGGCGATCATGATGGGGTCCTACCTCCAATATGAGCAAAATACAAAGCGTATATAGACTATACAGATTGTAATATTCAGGAGAAAAGCTATGGCAAACAGACAGAAAACCGTCTATATCTGCTCCGATTGCGGCAGCGAGACGCCGAACTGGGCAGGGAAGTGCCCGGCCTGCGGCGCGTGGAACACGCTGGAGGAGCTGCGCATCGAAAAGGGCGGCTCCGCTCGAAGCGGCGGCACTGTACGTACTGCCAGGCCGCGGCGGCTGGAGGAGCTGGACGATTCCGAGGAGATCCGTTTCTCCACCGGCATCTCGGAGTTTGACCGCGTGCTCGGCGGCGGGGCCGTCGTGGGGTCGCTGATCCTGGTGGGCGGCGCGCCCGGTATCGGCAAATCGACGCTGCTGCTGCAGATGTGCGCGATTGCCGGCAGATCGAAGCGCATCCTCTATGTCAGCGGTGAGGAAAGTGAGCGACAGCTCAAGCTGCGGGCCAACCGTCTGGGCGTTCAGGGCGGGGAGATATACGTCCTGGCCGAGACGGATCTCAGTACCATTCTCGCCTCTGCCGATTCCCTCAAGCCCGACATCGTGATCATCGACTCCATCCAGACGGTCAGCGACGCGGACATCAGCTCCGCACCCGGCAGCATCACGCAGGTGCGCGAGTGCACTATGCGCATCATGCGCCTTTGCAAGGAGAAAAACCTGACGGTCTTTGTCGTGGGACATATCAATAAGGAGGGCAGCATCGCAGGGCCGAAGATCCTCGAGCACATGGTGGACTGTGTCCTGTATTTCGAGGGCGAGCGCAGCACGAGCTTTCGCATCCTGCGCGCGGCCAAGAACCGCTTCGGCTCAACCAACGAGATCGGCGTGTTCGAGATGGTCGATAACGGCCTTGTGTGCGTGGAGAACCCCTCTGAAATGCTGCTGAGCGGACGGCCGGAAAACTGCCCCGGCACCTGCGTGGCCTGTGTCATTGAAGGCACCAGGCCCATCCTCGCCGAGGTGCAGGCGCTGGTGACGCCCGCCGCCTACAATGCCGCCCGGCGCAGCAACGGCGTGGACTACAACCGTGCGGCCATGCTGCTGGCCGTGCTGGAAAAGCGCGGCGGGCTCTCGGTCGCGGGCTGTGATTCGTACATCAACGTCATCGGCGGGCTTACGCTCGAGGAGCCGGCTGCCGACCTTGCCACCGCGCTCGCCGTAGCGTCAAGCTTTCTGGACCGGCCCCTCGGTGCGGATCTCGCGGCGATCGGGGAGATCGGCTTATCCGGTGAGCTGCGCAGTGTGAGCGCGCTCAACCAGCGCCTGTCCGAGATCTCGCGCCTTGGCTTCAAGCGCTGCGTCGTCCCGGCCCACGGACGGGAGGAAATGGGCAGCTTCACGGGATTGACGCTGATCCCGGTGCGAAATATCAGTGAGGCCATCGCGGCGGTGTTGGCAAGACAATGAGCCGCTTTGTCTCCGAGCCCAATCTGCCGGACTCGTGTTCCACCCTGATTTACGGCGAAAAATATGCAGGAATCCTTGAAAAATCCCTGGATTCTCTGCACATTGAGAGCGTTTTGCTGCCCGATAACCCGGACATTGACCGGCGTCTTTCCGGTCATGCGGACCTCTCGGTTTTGCACGCGGGAGGGGAGAGGCTCTTTCTCGCACCATATCTGAAGGGGAGCGCTTTTGCGTCACAGCTGCAAAGCCAGGGCGCGGCGCTTGACTTTCCGGCTGCACAACAAGAGCACGTTTATCCCGGGGATGCGCAGTTAAACTGCTGCGTTGTCGGGAAACACGTGATCTGCAATCCGAAGACAGGGGCACGCGATATTGTTGATTATTTAACAATAGCAGATAACAAAAGCTTGCTCCCGGTACGCCAGGGGTACAGCCGCTGCGCGGTCTGTGTCGTTGACGGGGGATCCGTTATCACTTCCGACAGGGGAATTGCGGCAGCGGCCCGGGCCGAAGGCTTACGGGTGCTGCTGATCCAAGAGGGACACATCCGGCTTGACGGTTACGCTTACGGCTTTATCGGCGGCGCGGCGTTCAAGCTTGCGTCCGATAAGCTCGCATTTACCGGGAGTTTGGATTTGCACCCGGACCGGGACGCGATCCGGTGTTTTCTGGCCGAGCGCGGCGTGGAGCCCGTGTATCTGAGCCATGAGCCTTTATTTGATATCGGCTCCGCGATCCCGTTATTTGAAAACTGACGCCGGGGAAACCCCGGCGCCAGTTTTATGTTAACCTTCGATTTCGTCTTTGGTCTTGCGGCCGATGGGGTTGGCCATCGCCGCCTCGTGCAGGGCGGCGTTATCCAGGTGCGTGTAGATCTGGGTGGTGTTCAGATTGCTGTGGCCCAGCACCTCCTGGAGTGCGCGCGTGTCCACGCCGTTTTTGAGCATCAGCGTCGCCGCCGTGTGCCGCAGCTTATGCGGCGAATAACGGCTCGCGTCCAGCCCCGCGGCGAGGAGCTTGCTGTCAAGCATATTCTGTATTCCGCGAACAGTGATTCGACAGTTTTTTCTGCTGATAAAAAGAGCATTCTTGTCAGATTCCTTTACGTGCTCTACGTTCCTCACATCCAAATAGTCATCGAGAGCTTCACGACAGCCTTCCGCGAAGAAGACAATACGCTCCTTATTCCCTTTGCCGAGAACACGAACATGATCTTCATATACATCCGTAACATTGAGAGAAACCAGTTCGGAAACACGCAGGCCGCAAGACAAAAGCAGCATTAGAATCGCGTAGTCGCGATAAGCAAATGGACCGTCACAGGCGGCAAGGAGGCGCTCACATTCCGATTCTTCCAAGTATCTCGGAAGAGAAGCCTGCCTTTTTGGCATATCAAGTTCCTGACATATATTAAAATCCAGAAGATGTCTCTTTAAGGTGAGATAATTGAAGAACGATTTCACCGTAGATGTGCGCCTGCAGCGGCTTGCCGCAGATAAAGAAGCTGAACCTCCCGGCGAAAAAGACTGATACCTGTATAATTCTTCAATTTTGATCTGCCTGATAAAGTCCAAATCTACATCCGTGATGTCTATTTCGTTAAAGGGAATGTCATTTGGCACGCAATGACGGCGGCGTTTTAAGTATCGGAACAGGATTTTTAGATCATGGTAGTATCCGTTCACTGTAAGATCAGAATGCCCGCGAACAGTGGAATGATACTCAAGGAATTCCATTACAATATCCGGTACATCATTAATTGCATCTAAATTCATAAATAGCTACTCCTGATAATATTCTGCAATCCAGTTAAATCCTTTACATTTTGTGCCTTTTTTAATAGCACTGGACACAGCCGGCCCCGAGACGCCCATTTTCTTTGCTGCTTCTGTAACAGTTTCAAAGGTAAATAGCATATTACCGTTTTCATCTATCGCAGATACACTTTTAATTCTGGCTTTTGGAACATTCTTAAGTTCTTCTTTTTGCTTTTCGGTTAGCTCAAGCCATTCAAGATTATTATCGTGCTCATCTTCTGATGATTCATCTTCGAGTGCCGCACGCCAATATAGCTTTTTGCATTTGTTGTGGTTCTTCATAGCGGCGCGCACAGCATGTTCAGAGACGCCCAGATCACGGCTGGCATCGTATCTGGACGGATAGCGCAGACATGTATCTCCGTATGAATCAAACGCAATAACCGGGATCTTTCGTTCACGTACAATGCGCTCATTTCTGGTTCCATGATTGGAGTTATCTTTGTAAGAGACCCATTCCAAATTATCAGCTGAATTATGAACGCAGCATTCATCAATGTGGTTGACTACCGGGAGATTTTCCGGATTCGGGATAAAAGCCTCAGCGACAAGACGGTGGACGTAGCGTGTGTTATTATTCTCACCGTCAGTTAATTGAACATAAAGATACCCGTAGCGATTCATACGCTGTGTAGTAACATAATGAGTCTTAGCATTACGAACGACACCATATTCGTTAACCTCGTAGAGCGGAAACTCTGCAATTGTTTTCCACATGACAATCTCCTTTCACAGCATATCGAATCACGTAAAATTTATATTATACGTGATTCGATATGCTTATTATAGGACGACGGCCTACGGTTGTCAAGCCTCTTTTTCGTATTCCCCACTATCCTTATCCCGTAATGATCCTTGATTGTAATGCCATGATGAAATTGAAATTCCCAGCATTTTTTGGAGAAATGGATTATCAAATAATTTACACAATTTTATTACTGATTGATATGGAGTGAAACATTGTCCAAGACACTCTCTATTATATCCAATTGTAATAACCGCGAAAAAAGGCTTTTCGCCTCACCCGATTGATTTATCCTGAGTACAAGTCGATAAACACGGCGTGGCTTTGTAATCCTATGTTCTGATGATTTCCCGTCTGCCGCGTGTCCGGTTCCCGTGACAAGCGCTCCAGCGTCTCCATATCAAAAGTGCCCTCAGTAACGACAATGCAGCCATTTGTCTTCATACGCTTTGTTAAATAAATGACACAATCTTCTTTCACCAAACGGAATATCGTTCCTCACATTCTCCCGATAATCTCATCCAGAAGCGCGTCGGCAGCTTCATCCTTGCTCAGAAGCGGCAGTTCCTTTACAGAATCCGCCGAAATGAGCGTGAGCACGTTGGTGTCCACCTGAAAGCCCGCCCCCGCGACCTTGAGATTGTTTGCCGCAATGAGGTCGAGATTTTTCTTTTTGAGCTTCTTGGCGCTGTTTTCCAGCATGTTCTCCGTCTCCATGGAAAAGCCGCACAGGAACTGGCCGGGCTTCTTTGAAGCTCCCAGGGCCGCGAGGATGTCCGTAGTGCGCGCAAGCGGGATGGAGAGTTCTCCCTCCCCTTTTTTGAGTTTGTTATCGGCAACGCTGGCCGGGCGGTAATCCGCGACCGCGGCCGCTTTGATGATGATGTCCGACTCCGGCGCATGGCGCATGACCGCGTCATACATCTCCTGCGCGGTACGGATCTGCACGGTGCTTACAAACTGCGGGGCTTTCAGCGTTGTCGGGCCGGAGATCAGCGTCACCTCCGCTCCCCTGCTCGCCGCTGCTCTGGCTATGGCGTAGCCCATCTTGCCGCTGGAATGATTTGTCAGATAGCGCACCGGGTCCAGCGCTTCCTGGGTCGGCCCGGCGGTGACGAGCACGCGGCGGCCCCGCAAGTCCTTTTCGTGAGAAATCAGGTGGACGCACAGCTCTATAAGCTCCTCCGGCTCGGGCATTCTCCCCTTCCCTGTCGTGCCGCAGGCAAGCCGCCCCTCGCCCGGCTCCGCGAGGAACCAGCCGTACCGGCGCAGCTTTTCCAGATTGCCCTGCGTGACGGGGTTTTCCAGCATATGGGTGTTCATCGCCGGGGCCGCCGCCTTCGGGCAGGTGCAGGCCAGGGCCGTGGTGGTCAGCATATCGTCGGCAAGACCGTTTGCAAGCTTCGCCAGGACATTTGCCGTTGCCGGTGCGATAAGCAGCAGATCGGCCTTTTCCGCCGCGGTGATGTGCGCGATGGCCGAGTCGTTGTGCGGATCGAAAGTGTCGATCAGGACGCGGTTCCCGGTGAGCGCCTCAAAGGTCATCGGCGCAATGAACTGCGATGCGTTCCTTGTCATGATGACCTGCACATCGGCGTGCAGCTTTTTTAGGCCCGACGCCAGCGCCGCCGCCTTATAGCAGGCGATCCCGCCGCTGACCCCCAGAAGGATCGTTTTTCCGCTGAGCATGGCTGTGCCTCCCCTTTTCTTTTCTGGCTTATCTTAGCACACAGAGCAAAAAAGCACAACGGGAATTGCTTAATAATTCCAAACAATGATTGATTTTAACGCCGCTTTATGATATTCTTTGTCCTGCCGGTCTTGTTACCGGCAGCCAACTAAATATTGGAGCCAAAAGGAGAAAACACGCTATGAAGAAAAGATTTCTCGCGCTCGTCCTGGCTGTGCTCATGACTGCGGCACTCTGCGCATGCGGAGGCGGCAAGTCCCCGGCAGCCCAGCCTACAGACACCCCGAACGGCTCCGCCGGCGAAAAGGCCCTCGGTGGGGAAATCACCGTGGGTATCGCCGCAGATCTGGACACGAGTCTTGACCCACACGTATCTTCGTCGTCGGCAGGAACCAGAGAGGTCCTATTCAATATCTATGAAGGGCTTTTAAAGCCCGACACGGACGGAAATCTCATCCCCGCCATTGCCGAAGACTATACCGTGAACGAGACAGCGGATACCTACACCTACAAGCTGCGTGATGGCGTCCGCTTCCACAACGGGAAAACGGTGACGGTCGGGGATGTTGTCTATTCTCTCACGAGAGCTGCGGGACTGGAAACCGGCGAGCCCCTTGTTGCCGAATTGAAAGGCATCGCTTCCGTTGAAGCCCCCGACGACAAAACAGTCGTTGTCAAGCTCAAAGCCCCCGATGCGGAGTTCAACGCCTACATGTACGCCTCCATCATCCCGGAGGGCTCTGACCCCGCCGCGGAAGCGGTCGGCACCGGCCCCTTCCGCTTCGTCTCCCGCACACCGCAGGACAATGTTGTGCTGGAAAAGTTTGCCGATTACTGGGGCGAGGGCGCGATCCTCGATAAGGTGACGCTCAAGGTCATCCCCGACGGGCAGACCATGGTCATGAGCCTGCGCTCCGGTGCCATCGACATGGCAGAGCGCCTGTCCAGCAGCCAGATCGCGGATCTCAACGAGCTGACCATTCTCGAGGGCAGCAGCAATATCATCCAGGCCCTGTACCTGAACAATGATTTTGAACCCTTCCGGGATATCCGCGTGCGCCAGGCACTGTGCTACGCCATCGACAAGCATGCCGTCATCGACCTCGCCGCCGACGGCCACGGTATCCCCGTGGGCAGCAGCATGATCTCCTCCATGGGCAAATACGTGGTGCCGGAGCTTGTGGATTACTACAAGCCGGATGTGGAAAAGGCGAAGGCGCTGCTCAAGGAAGCAGGCTATGAAAAGCTCAGCTTCTCCATCACGGTGCCCTCCAGCATGCCCGCGCATGTGGACGCGGCCCAGGTCATTGTCGAGCAGCTCCGCGCCGCCGGCATCGACGCCTCCATCAACCTTGTCGAATGGGCCACCTGGTACGACGAGACCTACAAGGGCCGCAAGTTTGAGGCCACCGTCGTCGGCATGGATACCCACAGCCTCGCGGCCTCCGGCTGCCTTGCCCGCTTCCAGAGCGAAAACAGCAAGAACTTTATCAACTTTTCAAACGCCGACTATGACGAAACCTACTTAAAAGCCTTGGCTACCGTCGACGAGGCGGAGCAGACCGCGCTTTTCAAGCAGTGCGAGACCATTCTGACCGAGCAGGCCGCGAACGTCTATATCCAGGACGCCGCCTCCTTTGTTGCCATGCAGAAGGACGTGGGCGGCTATCAGTTCTACCCCGCCCTGTATATCATGGATCTTTCCACCATGTACCGGGTAAAATAAGCCGATGCAGTATGTAGTCAAGAAAACAGGGGTGCTGATCGCGACCTTGCTGTTGGTATCCCTGTTTGCCTTTCTAGCTTTTGAGATCATCCCCGGCGACCCCACCACCATGCTGCTCGGGAGCGACTATACCCCCGAGCGAGCCGAGGCCCTGCGCGAATCCATGGGGCTCAACCGCAATGTGTTCGCGCGCTACTTAAGCTGGCTTGCGGCTTTTCTGCGCGGCGATATGGGGACGAGCTACAGCTATGCCATGCCTGTACACGAGGTGCTGCGCGGCAAGCTGGGGGTAACGGCGGTGCTGTCCGTGATGAGCTGGGTCCTTGTCACGGCGCTGAGTCTGCCGCTCGGCGTTGCGCTGGTGCGCTATCAGAACAAGCCCTTCGGGAAGATCGGCGTCTCCGTCAATCAGATCCTGATGGCGGTGCCCCCCTTTTTCCTCGGCATCCTGCTGACCTACCTGTTTGGCCTGCTGCTCAAGGCGTTTACCCCCGGAAAGTTCATCCCCTTTGAAGAGAGTGTCCCCCGCTGCCTCGGCTACCTCTTCTTCCCTGCCCTTGCCATCTCGATCCCGAAGGCCGCCAAAACCGTAAAGCTCCTGCGCAACGCCATTCTCAGCGAGATGAAGCGGGACTATGTGCTCACGGCCTACAGCCACGGCAATTCCCGCTGGATGGTGATCAAGCACCACGTCTTCCGCAATGCCCTGCTGCCGGTCGTGACCTATCTTGCCATGTCCCTTGCGGACATTGTGGCAAGCTCCATCATTGTCGAGCAGGTCTTTGTCGTGCCGGGACTCGGGCGGCTGCTGGTGGCCAGCATCTCCAACCGCGACTATCCGGTTGCGCTGTGCATCGTGGTCATGATCGCGTCAGTGGTCGTGGTGATGAATTACCTGGCCGATATCCTGACGCAGACGATCGACCCGCGCGTGCGCCTGAGCTGAGGGACTGCCATGATCAACACAAAAGACAGAAACTTCCGCATCGGCGCGGGCAGTACCCTCGTCATGCTCTTGATCATCCTGATCGGCCTGATCTGGACACCTTACGACCCCAACGCCATGAACGCATCCGAAAAAATGGCTGCGCCCGGACTTCGCCATCCGCTCGGGACCGACAACTTCGGCAGGGACATTTTCTCCCGCGTGGTGCAGGGGGCGGGCGCAACCTTTCTGATTGCCCTGTGCTCGGTCGCAATCGGGCTTCTGGTCGGGCTTCTGGTCGGGGGGCTGACCGGGTATTACGGCGGCTGGATCGACGAGATCCTTATGCGCCTCAACGACAGCATCACCGCCTTTCCGAGTTTGCTTCTCGCCCTGGTGCTGATCGCCGTTTTCCACACAGGCAAATACAATATTATTTTAGCCCTCGGTATCATCTTTATCCCCACCTTCGCGCGCATCGTGCGCATGGAGGTGGCGCGGCAGAAGTCCCTGGATTACGTTGCCAACGCAAAGCTCATGGGCGTGAAAAGCATGCGCATCCTGTTTGTCCATATCATGCCGAACATCCTGCCGGTGCTGCTCAGTACCGTAGCCATCGGCTTCAATAACGCCGTGCTGGCGGAGGCCTCCATGAGCTATCTCGGTCTCGGTGTGCAGCCGCCCGACCCGAGTCTCGGCCGCATGCTCAACGAGGCGCAGGCCTATCTCTCCCGCGCACCCTGGTATGCTCTCTCGGTGGGCCTTGCCATTATCCTGCTGGTGTTGGGCTTCGGCCTTTTGAGCGAGGGGCTGGGAGGTGAAGACCGTGCTTGAGATCAAAGACCTGCATGTGACCTTCAAGTCCACCGGCAAGGAGGCCGTGCGCGGCATCGACCTCTCCATCGCGCCGGGCGAGCGCCTGGGCCTTGTGGGCGAATCCGGCTCCGGAAAAACCGTGACCGCCATGGCTCTCACGGGGCTTATCGAGCGCAGCAATGTGGACATGAGCGGGCAGGTGCTATTTGAAGGCTGCGACCTGGTGCGCTGCTCGAGAAAGGAGCTGCGCTCCATCCACGGGCGCGACATCGGCGTCGTGTTCCAGGAGCCTATGCGAAGCCTCAACCCCCTCATGCGCATCGGCGAGCAGATCGAGGAGCCGCTGAAGATCCACACGGACAAGACCCCGGCAGAGCGCCGCGCAATGGCGCTGGAGGTCATGGAGCAGGTCGGTCTGCCGGACCCGGAGGCCACCTGGCGAAAATACCCGCACCAGCTCTCCGGCGGCCAGCGGCAGCGCACGATCATCGCCTCGGCCATGATCATCCGCCCAAGACTTCTGGTCTGCGACGAGCCTACCACCGCCCTCGATGTGACGGTACAGCAGCAGATTTTGACGCTTCTGCGCAGTCTGAGCGTGGAATACGGCGTGGGTATCCTGCTCATCAGCCACGACATGAATGTGGTGCGCAGGCTGTGTGAGGACGTAGCCGTCATGTATAAAGGAAAAATCGTTGAACGCGGCCTCACGGAGGAAATTTTCCGCAACCCGCAGGACGAATACACAAAGCGGCTCATTGCCGCCATCCCCACGAGGAAACGCCATGGATCAGATTAAAAATGTGCTCGAGGTCGAAAAGCTCTCCGTCGTCTATCAGGACAGGAGCCTCTTTGGCAAAAGGACGAGCTTTCAGGCCCTCACGGACGTGAGTTTTGAGGTCCGGCGCGGCGAGATCCTGGGCCTCGTGGGTGAATCCGGCTGCGGCAAATCCACGCTCTCCAAGGCCATCCTCGGCATGCTGGACACGGCGGAGGTCAGCGGCGAGATCCGCCACTTCACCCCCCGCCCCCAGATGGTCTTTCAGGACCCCTTCGGGAGCCTCAACCCCAGCAAGACCGTGGGCTGGATATTGGAAGAGCCGCTGCGTGTCTACGGCAAATACGACGCCCCTGAGCGCAAGCGCTGCGTGCTCGATATGCTCGAGCGTGTGGGCCTGGAGCGCAGCTACGCCAAAAGCAGGCCCGGCGAGCTCTCCGGCGGACAGCGTCAGCGTGTCTCCATCGCGGCCGCCCTGATTCGCCGCCCGCGCTTCATTATCGCCGACGAGCCGGTCTCCGCCCTTGACGTGACCATCCAGGCGCAGATCCTCGATCTGCTGTGGGATCTGCACCGTGAATTGAACCTGAGCTACCTGTTCATCAGCCACGACCTCAATGTGGTCTACTCCATCTGCGACCGGGTCATGGTGATGGACAAGGGGCGCATCATCGAGCAGGGCCCGATCGAAGAGGTCTACGACCACCCGCGGGAGGAGTATACCCGCAAGCTGCTTAACGCGGTACAATTTTAATGATGAGCGCGATGTCAAATCGACATCGCGTTTTTCATACTTGTATTGTCAGTAAAAACTCTGTATAATGCAGATGAACCATTCCGCTGACGGAGGGATAAGCCGTGCTTGACAGTTTTGGACGCGACATCACCTATATGCGTGTTTCGGTGACAGAGCTGTGCAACTTACGCTGCCGCTACTGTATGCCGGCTGACGGTGTATGTAAAAAGCGCCATGAGGAAATGCTCACCGAGGATGAGACGATCACCGCCATCAGAGCGGCAGCCTCCCTCGGCATCACAAAGCTGCGCATTACCGGCGGGGAGCCGCTGGTCAAAAAGAACATCCTCTCGATCTGTGAGCGCGCCGCCCGGGTGCCCGGCATCCGGGAAATCTGCATCACCACCAACGGCACCCTCCTCCCCTCTCTGGCCCATCCCCTGCGGGAGGCGGGTGTCAGCCGTGTGAACATCAGTCTCGACACGCTGGATGCGGACAAGTTTCGCTACATCAGCCGCTGCGGTGAACTGACTCAAGCTGTCGACGGCATACGCGCGGCGCTCGAGGCGGGCTTTGATAAGATCAAGCTCAATACCGTGCTCATCGGCGGCTTTAACGACGAGGAAATCCCCGCTCTTGCGGAGCTCACCCGGCGCTATCCGCTGGACGTGCGCTTTATCGAGCTCATGCCCATGTACGACAGCGGCGACTTCGGACCGGAGGCCTTCATCCCGTATACTGTTGTACTCGATAAACTCCCCGAGCTTGTCCCCGTTGACCCCGACGGCGGTGTCGCAAAGCTCTATCGCCTGCCCGGCGCGTTGGGCAGCATCGGTCTTATCAGCCCCGTGAGCGCCCATTTCTGCGCCGCCTGCAACCGCATCCGCCTGACTGCCGACGGCAGACTCAAGCCCTGCCTGCACTCCGGCGACGAGTACTCCCTCAAGGGACTTGACTACGACGGGATGGTCGCCGAATTGCGGCGCGCTATCGTATGTAAACCATCCTGGCACGGTGTCCTGAATGCGGAAAACCGGAGCCGTGCCGGACGCAACATGAACCAGATCGGAGGCTGAACATGCCGGATTTTACCCATTTTAACGAACAAGGCAGGGCAAAGATGGTGGATGTGGGAGAAAAGCCCGTCTCCGTTCGCACCGCTGTCGCTGCCGGGCGGGTACTTGTAAACCGCGAGACCTTTGCCCTCATCCGAAGCGGCGGCATGAAAAAAGGCGATGTGCTGACCGTAGCGCAGATCGCCGGGGTCATGGGGGCCAAGCGTACCCCGGATCTCATCCCCATGTGTCATCCGATCCTGATCGACGGCATCAACCTGGAGCTTTACCTGGACGAGGCGCGCTGCTCCGTCGAGATCGAGGCCACGGTCTCCTGTGCCGGACGTACCGGTGTGGAGATGGAGGCGCTGACCGCCGTGAGCACCGCGGCGCTCACCGTATACGATATGTGCAAGGCCGTGCAGAAGGACATGGTCATATCCGATATCCGCCTGCTTAACAAGACAGGCGGCGTGCACGGAGATTATGAAAGGAAGTCTGAGCAATGAGCTATACAGCAGCTGTCATCACCGTCAGTGACAAGGGCTATCGCGGCGAGCGCACGGACACGAGCGGCCCCGCCCTCTGCGCCATGCTGAAAGCGCAGGGGCTTGAGGTTTGCTATACCGCCATCGTACCGGACGAAGCCGATATGATCAAGGCAGAGCTTATCAAATGCGCCGATGAGCTGAAGGTATCTCTGGTGCTCACCACCGGCGGCACCGGCTTTTCTCCCCGCGACATCACACCGGAGGCGACCATGGAGATCGTGGAGCGCGCGACCCCCGGCATCCCCGAGGCTATGCGCGCCGAGAGCATGAAGATCACACCCCGTGGCTGCCTCTCCCGAAGCGTAGCCGGGATACGCGGCAGAACACTGATTATCAATCTCCCGGGCAGCGAGAAGGCGGCAAAGGAAAACCTGAACGCCGTTCTGTCCGCCGTGGCGCATGGGCTGGATATGCTGGCGTCCTCAGGCTCAGCCGACTGTGCGCAGACGGCAGCGGACGGAAAGAAGCCTGTCCCCTCTCCGGATGCCTGGCTCAAGGAGGCAAAGCGCGACCCCTCTGCCAGAGGCTGCGGCATGTACCTGTTCCACAACGGCGTCGTGCGTGAGACGGCCAGGGCGCAGGTACGCGAAGGTGTGACTGATGCGCTTCCGGTCAAGGGAATGCGCTTTTCCTATGACGCCGAAAAGGTAGAGGCGGCAAAGCGGGCGGCGCTCTCCATGCCCGGCATCGGCTATGTCCGCGTCTGGCTCAACGAAGGCGAGCTCAAGCTTGGGGACGACATTATGCTGGTTTTGGTGGGCGGCGATATCCGCCCCCATGTGGTCGACGCGCTCCAGGCGCTGGTCGGCGAGCTCAAGCAGCACTGCGTTACCGAAACGGAAGTCTACTAAAAGGTAGGGGCTGTGAAAAAGGTCCCCTTCATCAAGAACACAGTAATATCAACACCGTAGGGGCCGACGCGGCCCAGGCCGGCCTCTCTTGCCCCTTTGGGGCAATTCACCTTCCCCCCG
>CADBJU010000002.1:111154-206376 GCA_902795045.1 Oscillospiraceae bacterium
CGCCGGGGCTTTCTGCTTTATTTTTGGACTGTACCGCTCGGGCCGCCGGGGGCGTCGGCCCCTACACTGTCAATTGACTTTTTTCACAGCCCCTTTTTTCATTTGTTGGTAAAGCGGCTGAGAAACTCCGAAAGCTTGTCAATGAAGCCGCTGGCGGATTCCATGAATTGTTTGACATTCTGTGCAAAGTCCTGGACCTTCGTCTTCGCCTCGGACATCTTTTGAAGCGTTCCCTGGACCTCCTCCACGCGCTGCTTGAGCTGGTCGGGGTTCAGCCCCTCCAGAGAGCGGCAGAGGGAGATGAGCTGATTGATCTGGGTGTCGGTGAGGCTCACGTTGTAGCGGCCTGCGATGTCGATGATGATGCTGCGGATCTCCTCGTCGCTCATATTCCTGGTCTCATTGAGCATGAGCTTGAGTTCGCTTACAATTGAGGTGGAGTCCATGCTGCCGATCTGCTGCGCAAGATCGCCGGTGACGGTGAGCTCCTGCGTGCTGACGAGCTTTGCCATATCGTCGAGGCTTGTGCCGGTCATGTCCTCATAGGCCTTGTACACGCCCGACAGGGCTGCCGTGCCGCTGACAGCGAAGGGCGCCGCCACCAGAATACGCGCGTCCGTGATCCCCGCCGTAGCGAGAGCGCTGACGTACATGTCCCCCGTGCACCAGGTGATGTTGCTGGTGGTGACGGACATGCCGCTGCCCTCGGGCAGAAGCTCCACATACACGCAGGAGATGGACCGTGTCCCGATCACGTGCTCATCCACAAAACCCTCCAGATAGCGCCGCTCCTCGGCGTTGGTCATGGTCAGCTCAATCACATCGCCCCGCCGCAGGCCGAAATTCGCGTAGACCATGGCAACCTGATTCGGGTCGAGGTCCGCGCCGATGACCGTCCTGCTCTGGTTGATCGCAAACGCGGGGGCGGACAGCGACAGCATGAGTGCAAGACAAAGGATCATACCGAAAAAACGTTTCATGCAATCTCTCCTTTCGGACAGGGATAAAGACGTTCCGAAACAGGATTTGTTCCCGTTTTCAAAAAATTATGTCAACTAAAACCGCCGTGCATAGCCGCAGCTGCGGCACAGGGGTTCCGTGGCCCGGCGCTGTGAAAAGCCGTCAAGGATCGCGCAGGCGCGCGAAGAGACCAGGATCTCGTCAAGCTCCCGGTCAAACAGATTTCCCAGCGCGATGTCGCCCTCGTGGTCGAGGCAGCAGGGCACGACTGTCCCGTCGCACAGCACGCCGATCTGATCGCGCAGACCGTAGCAGAAGCAGCGCTCTCCCCTGTCGTCGGCGCCCAGATCCGGCCAGTCGAAATGATCTCCCGGCTCAAGCCACAGGTTTTCCCTTAATTTCCGGCCCTCACGGCTTTTCCTCCAGGGCTTGGGAAACGCCTCCGCAAGCCGGGCCTCGATCACCGGGTTCAGGCTTTCCAGCCCGTTGCGATTCCAAAGCCGGAATTCACAGCGCTTGCCGACGGCGTTGGCCTTTTCCGCAAAGGCAATGCATGTGTCGAGATATGCCGCAAGGTCACAGCCCGCGTTTGCCTCAAAGGACTGCAGCGAGATGTTGACTTTGAGCAGGGCCGGACTGCGGCATAGAATATCCCCTCTCTCCTCCAGGAGCGTTCCGTTGGTGGTGATCATGACCTTGAAGCCTAGATCGCCCGCGATTTGAAGAAGCTCGCCGAGCTGCGGATGCAGAAGCGGCTCCCCCATCAGGTGAAAATAGAGGTACTCTACATAAGGCCGCAGCTTTCCCGCAAGCAACAGAAACTCCTCCCGGGTCAGCATGCGCTTTTCACGCTTTGTCCCCGGGCAGAAGGCGCAGGAGAGATTGCAGATATTCGTGATTTCCAGATAGGCTTTTTTTAACATTTCACCCTAAGACAGCTTCACGGCGGAGACAGCTCCGCCGTGATTGCAGATGGTTCAGAATAAACCGCCGAGACCGCCCAAGCCGCCGAGACCGCCCTGCAGCTTTGCCATGGCGTTGTTGGTCTCGTCATCGGCAAGCTTGATCGCGCCGTTGACTGCCGCCAGGATCATGTCCTGGAGCATTTCCACATCATCGGGGTCCAGGACCTCGGGGTCGATCACGATGCTCTGAAGCTGACGCGTGCCGACCATGGTCGCCTTGACAGCGCCGCCGCCGGCCGTGAACTCAAACTCCTTGCTCTCCAGCTCCTGCTGCATCTTCAGAAAGTCCTGCTGCATCTTCTGAGCCTGCTTCATCATATTGGCCTGATTGCCGGGGAAGCCCCCGCGAAATCCACCCTTTGCCATTTTCATATCCTCCAATTCAAGTATTATATAAGATCAAACAAATCTGACTTCTTTAAACGCTTTCAAATCATCGAGACTGCGCCGCGGCGCCTCCGGATCGTCCGTAAGCTCGGAGAGCGCGGCGCGGATCTCCCGGCCCGCAAGCCTGCTCGCCGTCTCGGAAAATTTCGCCAGTACCTCCGGCTTGTTGAATCGTCCGAACAGGAAACCCGGCATCACCTCAATTTTAAGGATCTGACCTTCCAGCCGTCCGCGCACCGTTTTCGGGTCGCTGAGCTGCATGCTGATATCCCGCGGCAGCGTAGGGGCTGCCTCCGCCGCGATCTCCTTCCAGCTCACGCTGTGCTCCACAGCTTCGACGGGAAGCGAATCGGTGTCAGATGGTGCCTCAGGCTCCACCGCTTCCGGCGCTGTCGGTTTTTCCGGCTCTTCGGTCTCAGCACAAACCGGGGTATAGCCCGCAGGCTCCGGATATTCCTCCTCCGGCGGCGGGGGAAGCTCCTCCTCCGCGTCGTCGGGCTGTGACGGAACTGCTCTGACCGTCACGCCGTTCTTGAGCTGCTCTTCCAGCCGCGAAATGCGTGCCTTCAATGCCGAGGTACTGTCACTCAGGCTGCTGTCACACAGGCACACCAGGCAGAGCTCCGCGGTGGTTTTGGGGCTTGCCCCGGATCGAATCTGCGTCTGAGCCCCCTGCAGTGTGTCCATGGCGGAGATCAGCTCTTCCCTGGTCATACGCGCGCCGAGCGCTTCCAGCGTCGCGCCGTCGTAGCCGCCGGAGATCAGGCTCGTCCCGCCTTTTGGAGCGATCTTCATCATCAGCGCATCGCGCAACAGGCCCGTCAGCTCCGACAGCAGGACGGCGGGGTCCTTCCCGTCCATCCAGAGAGCGTTAAACTCCCGGATCGCCTTTTCCGTCTGACGGTTCAGGATGCAGTCCATGAGCGCGGCGGTACGCCGGTTGCCCGCAAGGCCCATGGCATAATACACCGCATCGAGATCGATGGTCTCGCTGGCCGAGCACTGGTCCAGCAGACTCAGCGCGTCGCGCACGCCGCCGTCGGCAAGGCGCGCGATCAGCTCCGCCGCGTCGGGCTTGAGCGTAAAGCCCTCTTTTTCGGAGATGTATTCCAGATACTCCGCAATGGCAGGCGCGTCAATGCGCTTGAAGCTGTGCCGCTGGCAGCGGGACAGGATCGTTGCGGGAACCTTTTGCAGCTCTGTGGTTGCGAGAATGAACATCAGGTGTTCGGGCGGCTCCTCCAGGATCTTGAGCAGCGCGTTGAAGGCCGCAGTGGACAGCATGTGCACCTCGTCCACGATATAGACGCGTTTTTTCACTGTCGCCGGGCTGAAAACCGCTTCCTCTCGCAGAGCGCGGACATTGTCCACACTGTTGTTGGAGGCGGCGTCGAGCTCTACCACGTCGAGTACCGAGCCCTCGCTGATGCCGCGGCAGGCCGGGCACACCCCGCAGGGGTTGCCGTCGACCGGGTTTTCGCAGTTGACCGCCTTGGCCAGGATGCGGGCGCAGGTGGTCTTTCCCGTTCCGCGGGTGCCGATGAAAATATAGGCATGGGAGAGGCGGCCGGTCTTTACCTGGTTCTTGAGTGTCTGCGTAATGTGCTTCTGCCCCACGACCTCGTCAAAGGTCTGAGGACGCCACTTGCGGTAAAGCGCCTGATACATCCTCTTCCCTCCCCTCGCAATTTAAAGCTGTGGCCCTTGACAAGACTGCACACCCGACTCTGAATAATGCTCTATATCCGTTACGCCGGCAGCCGGCTCGGACCCGGCTGCCTCACGGCACACGAAAAGCACCGCTTAATGCTGCTCGGTTCCCCGCCTGACATGGTTCACGGGTTCCCGTTGCGCGAGACCGGATCGTCAACGCTGCTTACCGGGGTCAGACGACACAGAACATATCCTCGATCGGGAATTCATCCCTGCTGTAGCGGATTGCAGGTTACAGGGCACCGCTGGCTCCCCGACTAGTGCAGCCTTGTCAAAAGCCACGACGATACTATACTACAAGTCCCTGGAAATTTCAATAAAATTTTTCTTTACTTTTTGAAAATGTGTGTTATAATACAAAAGCTGTCAGCGATGACAGGAATTCAATATGGGCTCGTAGCTCAGCTGGGAGAGCGCACGGTTCGCATCCGTGAGGTTCGAGGGTTCGATCCCCTTCGAGTCCACCAAAACAAAAGTCACCATTCGGTGGCTTTTTTGTTTTGCTCGAAGGAGATCGAATCATGATCTGACACGCGGCAAAATGCTTACCGTTTTCTCATCCTGAGGAACGAAGTGAAGAAGGATCTTTCTTTTGATGTTTTTGCAAGCTTTCAGAAAAAGATCCTTCGTTTACGCTCAGGATGACATTCACTATCATAATGGCATTGATACACACCTAGATGAATTCCTGTATTGCCAATGCCGATGCACGCGGCTCCCCTTCGAGCCCGCCGCATTCACCGCGTTTCAGTGTCGGCTGCATTGACAAAACAAATTTCATCTGTTAAAATTCACACAAACGGGATAACGAGAAATAAGAAGAGTGTTTGAAAATTGGAAAGGAGTTGTATTCCTATTAAAAGATTTATCGCTGCTGTTATTGTCTCCGTTCTGTTTTGCATGATGTGTTTTGCTGCATACGCGGAGAATACATCACCGGAAATTCTGGCCGTCTATTCCTGCCCGAATACGCAGATCATAACCGAAGCTGACCAGTCTAAAAAACTGTCGGACACAATAATCTTGCTTTTTAAGGATTACACTTATGTCCAATATGTGAATCATGAAAATCGGTATGAGCTGTACTCTACAGGAAATTTTGAACTGAATTTCGATTGGGAGAATCCGGGCTGGCAGGACCTGACGCCGCATGTTTTGACGGTGCATGCTCAGAATATTCATGCAGAGGATCATCAGCTGAAGCCCGTCGATTTTACCTTTGATATCAATTTGGATCGTGTGATGGACTATTGCCTGTATCCGAACGACGTCCGGTCAGACTTGAACCTTGTTGCCGCTTTTATGCAGGTGGACAAGCAAAAGCTGGTAAAAGCGGATGGAAGCGAGCAGTACCTTCCGACGCTCTGGTTCTATTATGATAACGGGACATTCCAGCAGTATGCCGTTATCGACGGGCAGAAGGACGTGCTGTTCAGTTCCGGAGAGTATTCCGTTGCCAAAGATGCGTCCACGTCTAAATATTTACTGACGCTTCACAGGACGCAGAAATACCGGGATGAGATCGGATTGGCCGATTACGACTCCACACATGAGTATATCCTTGGTGAATTAGGTTTTATCCGGGTTTATCCGGCCGGTGACGCTGAGGCTGCCTGGCCCGGTGCGATCGGTTAAATTTCAGCCTGTGGCTCAAGTGCGAACCCCTGCGGATCACGCTTCTGCTTTTTTCAAAATACTTCTGACGGGAAAGCGTACGGTTTGCATCCGTGAGCTACGAGAGTTTGATTTCTTTCGAATCCACCGCCTGAACAGTCATCCGCAAGGGTGACTGTTTTTTTTGATGGTCTGACGCTCAGCTATGATCATTTTCCGGATTAAAGGCGACAATGCACCACCTTAGAAAAAGTGGTGCATTGTATCAAGCGGCTGTTATTTGCTGATCAGAAATACCGTTCGAACCCATGCGTCATTTCGGCGTTTCTTTTTTTATGCTCCGGATCCTGCGGCTGAAGGCGTTTTGTGCTGTTAATTATCGCCTGCCGCCTGTTCTTCCCTGATTCCGTGCTTCTCGGCATATCCCGTGAGGATCAGTGTCAGAGCGCCGTCGCCGGTGACGTTGCAGGCGGTGCCGAAGCTGTCCTGCAGGGCGAAGATCGCCAGCATCAGCGCAGTCCCGTCGCTGTCAAAGCCGAGCACGCCGGTAATGAGGCCCAGGGAGGCCATGACCGTACCGCCCGGCACACCGGGGGCACCAATGGCAAAGATGCCCAGGAGCAGGCAGAAGAGGATCATGCTGCTCAGGGAGGGCAGCTTGCCGTACAGCACCTTGGAGATGGTCATGACAAAGAAAACCTCGGTCAGCACCGAGCCGCACAGATGAATATTGGCAAAGAGCGGGATGCCGAAGTCCACAAGGTCACGGCGCAGGTTTTTGCTCTTTCTCGCGCATTCGAGCGCAACGCCCAGCGTGGCGGCAGAAGACATGGTGCCGACAGCGGTCAGATACGCAGGGCCGTAGTGGCTGAGCACCTCAAGGCCGGAGCGGCCGGAGTAGACGGTTGCGCTGCCGTAGAGGACGGCAAGCCAGATATAGTGGCCCACCATGACGATCAGGATCACGGCCAGGAAGATCGGCAGCTGACGGGTGATGCTGCCCTCCCAGGCAAGGCCGCAGAAGGTCGTCGCAATAAAGAACGGGAGAATGGGGATGAGGATCTTCTTGACGATCTCCAGCACGATATCCTGGAACTCCTGCAGGATGTTGAAAATCACGCGCGAGTGTGTCCATACGACGGCCAGACCTGTCAGCATGGAGAAGACCAGCGCGGACATGACGGGCATGATTTGTGGGATATCGAGCTGGAAGGCCACAGCGGGCAGCTCACGCAGGCCCTCGGGATCGGTGATGATATTCAGATGTGGAATGATGCCATAGCCCGCGCCCATGGACATGAAAGCTGCCAGAATGCTGGAGGCATAAGCCAGAATGACAGCCACGCTCAGCATACGCGTGGCGCTGCCGCCGAGCTTTGTGATCGAGGACGCGATGAAGCCGATGATGATCAGCGGTACGCAGAACATAATGATCTGACCCATAATGTACTTGGCTGTAACAACGACGACCATGACACCGCGCGGCAGGACAAGCCCCGCCAGGATGCCGATCACGATCGCCAGCAACAGCCGTGCTGGGAGACTCTTGAAAAATTTCATTGCATTTGCTCCCCTCTGTTTTGTCAGGCGGCGTTATAGAAGATGCTCCCGTTGTCCACGGTAAAGTTGACAAAATCGGTCATATAATAACCGCCGTAAATGTCGTTGATGCAGAAGCCGTAATAATACTCACCGTCGGGGAGCATCTGAAAGCTGAGTACGTCACCGCTTCCCCAGACGTAAGCTTCGCCGCGATAGAGATACTGCTCATTCGTTCTGTTGGAGAACGCGTCGTAGAGCGGAACGATCCTGTCGCCGTGCTTTAAGGATTCGCCGGGACGGCCCGCAACGCCGTTTTCATCAACGCCGTCCCAGACGCCCATGATTTCCACCCGGCCTGTCGCGTAATCCCAGGAGAAGCGGAGATTCTTCCTGACACCATTGATTTCAACGGGGCTGGTAAAGAGATCATAGCCGTCGCACTGGTCGATCAGATAGACGCAAAGGAACTGTCCGTCAGGCAGCGAGAACCAGTAGCCGTCAAAATTATCCTCCACAAGGCCCGTCTGCCAATCCACCTGAACGTCGCTGGTGTAGCCGAGGCAGATGCTGTCGTCCTCCTGCGGCTCTTCAAGGTATACCACGGCCTGCACGGAGGCGGTATTGTTGAGCCCCTCCTCAGAGAGGATAAAGCCGTATACGCCGTTAGCGTCCAGCGCGGGCGGGTCGTAAAAGCTGATCGCGCTGCTCTGCCCCTGGGGGACGTTGTCCGCGTTCCATTCGGTTCCGCTCTGGTAATTGTTCCAGCTGCCGCCGTTTGCATAGCCGAAGGCGACCTTGTCCACCAGTGCGAGGTAATGGGTGCTGATGCAGACATCGCGGAAAATCTTGAGCTCCTCCGAGCCCTGCACGGACAGCGGGTAATAGGTCGAAAGGCCGCTTGCCTGCCTGTGGTTCGTGCCGTTGACGGCGTAGACGATCGCGGCGTTCAGGGCGTCGCGGGCCTCCTTTGCGTGCTCGGACACCGACGCGCCGGCATCGATCAGGCCGCCGAGATCGATCATGTTGGTATAGCCCTCGCTGTGGTTGTTGCCGCCGTAGTTGTCCGACGCCGCGATGGAGCGGGCGACGGGCGCGTAATCCGCCGCGGAATCCGTTGATTCGTACAGGTTCTTGGCATAGGTGTCAAAGGCCTCGCGCAGAGCCGGGATCCTGCCGAGGTCTGTGACCGAGAGCGTGGCCCCTTCTTCACACTCGTTTACGATGCAGTTGTCGTAATAGCCGTCGCAGATCGCGGCGCAGACATCTGCGGGATCGGCCCCGGGCTTGGCGGAAAGGAAGTGCCCGATCGCGGCGTAATCCCAGCCGCTGCCGGGCTCAATCTCCTGGGAGGCGACCATGTAGCGCGCATAGGGCGCGAGGATCGTGGCGGTCTCCACGGTGGACATGAGGCAGGCGTCAAAACCGATGAACGCAAGGCCGTTCGGCAGCAGGTCGGAGACGCCGCCGAGCGCATTGCCGATATCCCGAAGGGAGAGACTGTCGGAGTCGTAAAGCTCATCAAAGCAGACGCCGTTGATGCTGCCGCTGCCGTGGTCCCAGAGGACCAGGGCAAAGTGGTCCGAGGGATAGGCCGCAATGCCCCAGCGCAGGAAATCGCGCAGGGTGTTGCTCTCGGCCATGGAGGCGAGAGGCTGCCTGTCCACGATCATACTGCGGCCCTCCGTAATGAGGAAGCGGTCCAGCTCAAGCGGAGAAGCGCCGTTATTCCAGGCCGACGCGCCGCCCGTCTCCACAAGGAATCGGATGTTGGGAGAGGTATAGGCGCTGATCATCTCCTGCATGTTCTGGGTTGCAAGGGCGCTCTCGCTTTCGAGATCGGAACCGCAGATGTACACCAGGATCGTCCAGCTGTCCTCGGCAAAGGCTGAGGCGCAGAGACTCAAACACAAAAGGAGCGCAAGCAGCACGGCTACAATTCTTTTCAACAAAGTATCCTCCTTATCATACGTGCGGATCGCCCGTCAGCACAGAAGCCCGATCACGATGCCGCTGAGTGCGGAGAGAACGTAGCTGATGGCAACGACGGTGAGGTTTTCACGCATATTGCGGTTGGTGCGAAACAGGACCAGCATGCCGATGCCGGCGTTGGCAAGCAGCCCCGCAAACAGGCCGCCGAGGCCGGTGATGCCGGAGATATAGGCCTTCGTCAGGATGACCGAGACGGAGCAGTTCGGGATGAGCCCAACCAGCGCAAGCAGCAGCGCGCCGACGACAGGCCTTGCGAACACCGTGCCGCGCAGGCGGTCGGGCTCCACGTTTGCGAGAATCAGGTTCAGCACGAAGGTCACGGCGATCAGCATGCCCGCAATCTTGGCCGTATGTACCAGCGCCGCGTGCAGGGCACTCCCCTCTTCCTCCTCGCATTCGCAGTGCTCGCGCTCACAGAAGGAGTGGATATCCTTGCGGGAAAAGAGGCCCTTGAACAGAAAATCCGACAGGTAGCCGAGGACGATGCCGAGACCCGCCTTTGCAGCCACGATACGCAGGATGCTCCCTATGCCGATCTGGCCTGCGGAGGAGAGCATGATGGGCAGCATTTCGTCAGAGGTCGCGAAGAACACCGCGAGCATGGTGCCCACGGTGATGGCGCCGGTCGAAAACAGCGTTGCCGCGGCGCCGGAGATGCCGCACTGGGGAACAACGCCGAGCAGGCCCCCGATCAAAGGCCCGGCCTTGCGGGAATAAGCGTGCAGGATGCCTTCATCCAGACGCTTGCTGCGCTCGAGCAGCTCCATCAGATAATAGGCCGCAAACAGGATCGGAATGCTGAGAGCGCCGTCCTTCAGGGCATCGAGCGCGCAGTCGAGAATCATATCAAGCAAAAGGTTTTTTCTCCTGTCTTCTAAATAATATAGTAGCTGTTATCTTAACTGTTTATCGGGCGGTTTGTCAAGCATTATTCTTTGTGATATAATCGGCAAAAAAGCGGAGGTAGTGTGTATGAAAATCTGTGTGTTCGGCGCTTCGTCCGACAGGATCGAGCCTGCGTATTTTGACGCGGCTTATGAGCTCGGAGCGCTGCTTGCGCGCGAAGGACACCGGCTCGTCTTCGGCGGCGGGGCCGGGGGGCTGATGGGCGCCTGCGCCCGCGGCGTCCTCAGCGCGGGCGGCCGGCCCATCGGCATTGCGCCGCGCTTTTTCGACGAGCCCGGCATCCTCATGACGGAGGAATGCGACTTCTTTTTTACCGAAACGATGTCCGAGCGCAAGGCGTGCATGGAGGCGGAGGCCGACGCTTTCATCGCCCTGCCCGGCGGGATCGGCACCTATGAGGAGTTTTTCGAGGTGCTGACCTTAAAGCAGCTCGGGCGGCACCGCAAGCCCATAGCACTGCTCAATACGCTGGGCTATTTCGACGCCTTTGACGCTTTGCTCCGGCAGACGGCGGAATGGGGCTTTATGTCCGACAGCGTGCTGGAGCTCTACGCCCTGTGCCGCACCCCGGCGGAGGCGCTCGGGCATATGACAGCGCCTGCGGCCACGGAGAGCGCCGCCTCTCCCCTCTCCCAATACAGCCGGTGACCGCTTTCCGGATGGCTTTTCCTGTGAATGTACGGTTTTTTGTGATCCCGCTATTGAAATAACGCTGATTTTTTGTTAATATTAGTTATTAATAAAAAATGAAAAGCTGATATGGTTATGAAAAACAAGGACTGGAGCATAAACTTTACCAGGCCTGCCGCGGCGCGTGCGCTGACTGAGGCAGGCTTCACACCGCTTTTGAGCCAGGTGCTCGCCCTGCGCGGAGTCGAAAACGCCGCCCAGGCAAAAAAGCTGCTGTACGGCGGCAGGGAGACCCTGCACGATCCCATGCTGATGCTCGGGATGGAGGGGGCACGCTCGCGGGTGCTGCGCGCAATCGAGAAGCGTGAGACGGTTGCCGTCTTCGGGGACTACGACGTGGACGGCATCACCTCCACCTGCATGCTGACCGACTGGCTGCGCGGCAAGGGACTGACCTGCTATTACTATATCCCCGACCGCAACGAGGAGGGCTACGGTCTCAACCGCGGTGCGCTCGATACGCTCAAGGCCAGGGGCGTGACACTCGTCATCACGGTCGACTGCGGCATCACCGCCGTGGAGGAGGCTGCCTACGCGCGTGAAATCGGCGTGGACATGGTCATCACTGACCACCACGAGTGCCGCAGCGATGCCCTCCCCGACGCCGCGGCGCTCATCGACTGCAAGCGTGACGGGGATACCTACCCGAACAAAAACCTTGCGGGGGTGGGTGTGGCGCTCAAGCTTGTGTGCGCCTGCGAGGGCGGCAGTGACTTGGCCCTTGCCCGCTATGCCGACCTTGTCGCCATCGGCACCATCGCGGATGTCATGCCGCTGACGGATGAAAACCGCTATCTGGTGCGGCTCGGGCTTGAGCAGATCGTGCGCTGCCCCCGGCCCGGCATCGCCGCCATGCTGCGCGAATCCTCCATCGACCCCGCGCGGCTGACCGCCTCCACCATCGGCTTCAGCCTGGCCCCGCGCCTCAATGCGGCGGGACGTCTCGGCAGGGCGTCGATCGCGGCAAAGCTCATCCTCTCGCGGGATGAAGCTACCGCTGTTTCCCTCGCGCGGGAGCTATGCGAACTCAACCGCAAGCGTCAGAGCATCGAAAACGAGATCTGGAAGGAGGCCAACGCCCAGCTCCAGGGCATCACGCCGGACGGGCCCATCGTCCTTGCCAGCGAGAGCTGGAACCAGGGCGTGATCGGCATTGCGGCTTCCCGCCTTGCCGAGCAGTATTCCCTGCCCGCCATCATCGTCTGCTTAAACGGCGACGTGGGCAAGGGCTCCTGCCGCAGCTACGGCGGCTTCAATCTCTTCGAGGCTCTCTCCGCCTGCGCCGACGAGCTGATCGGCTTCGGCGGGCACGCGCTTGCAGCCGGCCTCAACGTGCGGCGGGAAAAGCTGGACGATTTTCGAAAGGCCCTGCGCGCATACTACATAGAAAACAAGCCCGAACCGAAGCCGGAGGTACAGTGCGATCTGCTCATCACGGATCCCGCGCTCCTGTCGCTTGACAATGTGCGCTCCCTCGATCTTCTGGAGCCCTACGGCAACGCAAACCCGAAGCCTGTGATGTGCATCAGCGCCGTGCGGCTTGAGGCCATGAGCGAGGTCGGCGGGGGCAAGCATACGCGCCTTCGCATCCGCATGGGTTCGGTGCCTTTCGAGTGCATCTTCTTCTCCCACAGCGCCGCCGACACCGGTGTGCGCGAGGGGGATCTGATCGACCTGGCCTTCACGCCGCAGATCAACGAATACCGCGGCAATGTCTCCGTTCAGCTGGTCGCCTCCGCGGTGCGGCCCCACGATCCCGGCGCGCTGTGCGATCTGATCCTGCGCGGTGAGCCCGGCTTTGAATGGGCCGCGGCAGGTTTTTGTCCCGAGCGGCCGGACTTTGTGAAAATCTGGCGCGGCATGAGTCGGGACTACCGCGTGGGAGAGTCGACGGCCGCCGTGCTCAGGCAATGCCCGCAGGACATGGAGCCGGAGCGCTTTTGCCTGTGCCTGATGGCCTTTCGTGAGGTCGGCCTTCTCGAAGGACCGGGCGGTACGATCTACGCCGCTGCCCAGCGGCAGATCACCGGCAAGGCGGATCTGGAGGCCACACAGCTGATCCGCAGTCTTCGCAGTTATCAGTGAGGAGAACGCCATGGATACCCAGGAACACAAAAACAATATACAGGACCCCGACGTACTGTTTGAGGCGCTTGTCAAAAAAATCAATGAGAATACCCACAACATGGACCTCGGCCGCATCCGCGCCGCCTATGACATGGCGCGCATGGCCCACTCCGGGCAGAAGCGCCGGGACGGCTCGCCCTATGTGACGCACTGCATCGCCGCCGCCGACATCAGCGTGGACATCGGCCTGGACGAGGACTCCATCATTGCGGCGCTGCTGCATGACGTGATCGAGGACACCTCCCTCACCCATGAGGATATCGCCCGTCAGTTTGGTTCGGTCGTGGCGGACATCGTGGAGGGCGTCACGAAGCTGACGCGCGTGCAGTATACCAGCAAAGAGGATGAGCAGGCGGAGAACCTGCGCAAGATGCTCCTGGCTATGGCCAAGGATATCCGCGTCATCCTCATCAAGATCGCCGACCGCCTCCACAACATGCGCACCATGGCCTGGCAGAGCCCGGAGAAGCAGAAATCCAAGTCCCTCGAGACCATGGAAATCTACGCCCCCATCGCCCACCGCCTCGGCATGCAGCGGGCCAAGTGGGAGCTGGAGGACCTGTCGCTGCAGTACCTCGACCCCGAGGGCTACAGGCAGATCACCGAGTATCTGACCGAGCGCATGCCCGAGCTCGAACGCTTCATGGACAGCATGCAGACGCGAATCCAGACGCGCCTCGAGGCCGAGGGCGTACAGTCCACCATCTACTGCCGCATCAAGCATGTCTACTCCATTTACCGCAAGATGTACGCGCAGAAACTGGATATGGACGGCATTTACGACATCTGCGCCTTCCGCGTCATTGTCGATTCCATCCCCGACTGCTACAATGTGCTGGGCATCATCCACGACATGTTCAAACCCGTGCCCGGCCGCTTCAAGGACTATATCTCCACCCCCAAGCCCAACATGTACCAGAGCGTGCACACCACGGTCATCGGCTCCGAGGGCATCCCCTTCGAGGTGCAGATCCGCACCTGGGAAATGCACTACACCGCCGAGTACGGCGTCGCGGCACACTGGAAATACAAGATGGGCGCGAGCGCCAATACGGCCCTGCGCGCGGGCGACGAGAACACCTTCGCCTGGATCAGAAGGCTTTTGGAGAGCCAGCAGGAATCCGATGCCTCCGACTTTTTCCACAACCTCAAGGTGGACATGTTCGCCGACGAGGTCTTCGTCTTCTCCCCCAGGGGCGACGTTATCAACCTCCCCGCCGGGGCGACGCCCATCGACTTTGCCTACTTCATCCACTCCGACATCGGCAACCACATGGTAGGCGCGAAGGTCAACGGCCGTATCGTCACCTACGACTATGTGCTGCAAAACGGCGACATTGTGGAGATTCGCACCTCCAAAAGTGCGCCCGGCCCCAGCCGCGACTGGCTCAGCACCGCCAAGAGCAACTCCGCCCGCACCAAGATCAAGCAGTGGTTCAAGAAGGAGCGGCGCGAGGAGAACATCATCCGCGGCCGCGCCATGCTGGAGGATGAGCTGAGGCACAACGGGCTGACACTCGACGATGTGAGCGACGATGCCATAGCGGGCCCCATCCTCAAGCGCTTCTCCTTTACCTGCATGGACGACATGTACGCCGCCGTCGGCTACGGGGGACTGACGGCCACAAGGGCGGCAAATCGCCTGCGCGACGCGCTCAAGAGCCAGGAGCCCAAGGGCAAGACCGCTCTGGACAAGGTGTCCGAGGCTGCCGAGCGCCGCGAGACCCACGCCCCCAAGAAGGAGGGCAAGGCCGTCCACGGCATTCTGGTGGAGGGGCTTTCCAACTGCCTGGTCAAGTTCTCCCGCTGCTGCACCCCCGTGCCCGGCGACGACATCATGGGCTTCATCACCCGCGGCCAGGGCGTGTCCATCCACCGGCGCGACTGTATCAACTGCCAGCAGCTTTTGACCCAGCCCGAAAACGCGGGCCGCTGGGTCGAGGTCTCCTGGGCAGGCAAGATCACCGAGAGCTATCTGACCACCATCATGATCTCCGCCAAGGACCGCAACGGCATGGTCATGGACGTGGCGACCGTATTGAATTCCGTCAACGCCAAGGTCCACTCTCTCAACGCCCGCACCACCGGCCTCAACTTCGGCGTCGTGACGGTAACGCTCGAGGTCAAGGACGCGACCGAACTCAAATATATCACCAACCGGCTTTCCCAGATCCCCGGGGTCATGAACGTGAGCCGCAACGGAACGTAAAGGAGGCAGACCATGCGCGCTGTAGTTACCCGTGTACGCTCCGCCTCCGTCACGATCGGCGGGGAAACCGCCGGACAGATCGGCGCCGGCTTTCTGGTCCTGCTCGGCGTACATGAGGAGGACACGGAAAAGGAAGCCCTCAAAATCGCGGACAAGCTCTGCGGCCTGCGCGTGTTTGAGGACGAAAACGGAAAGATGAACGTAAACCCCAAGGACGCCGGGGCGGAAATGCTGATCATCAGCCAGTTCACCCTCTTTGCCGACTGCAAGTCCCGCCGCCCGGGCTTTTCCAAGGCTGCCCGGCCCGAGACCGCGATCCCGCTTTACGAGCTTGTGATCCGCGAGTGCCGCGACCGCGGCTTCCACGTGGAGACCGGCGTCTTTGCCGCCGATATGCTCGTTGCCTCTGAAAACGACGGGCCTGTGACCATTCTTTTAGATACGAAGGAGCTTTAAGCCATGCTCATCAAAACCATACCTGTTGGGCAGCTGGAAACCAACTGCTACGTGGTGACAAACGAAAACACCCTCGAGTGCGTGGTCATCGACCCCGGCGACGAGTCCAACACCATTCTGGACTATATGGAGTCAAACCGCCTCCAATGCCGCGCCGTGATGCTGACCCACGGGCACTATGACCATGTGGGAGCGGTAGACACTATCGCGGAGGAGACCGGCGCGAAGGTCTACATGAACGAGCGGGACGACGCGAGCCATCATCTTGACGGCCATTTTCCCTATACCCTCAAGGAAAACGGCAAAAGCTACGACGACGGCGATGTGGTCGAGGCGGCGGGCCTTCGCTTTGACGTGATCGGCACGCCGGGTCACACCCCGGGGGGCGTGACGCTCAAATGCGAGGATGCCCTTTTCACCGGGGACACGCTCTTCAAGGGCAGCTGCGGCAGGGCCGATCTCCCCGGCGGCGATATGGAGACGGAGCTCAAGTCCCTGCGCCGCATCTGTGAGCTGCCCGGGGATTATGAGGTCTACCCCGGCCACATGGATTCCAGCACGCTCGAGCGGGAGCGGGAGTTCAATTACTACTGCCGCGCAGCCATGCGCAGCTGAGGAGGAAGGAACATGTCATTCTTATCAAAGCTTTTCAAAAGGCGGCCTGTGCCGCAGACGACAAAGCCCGTCGAGCGCAGCATCCCCGCAAACGGGGGCGACAAGCTCCCCGGCGTGCAAGGCGCGGCCCAGGGTAAGCAGAAGCCCAATGGCAAGCACAGCAGCGGATTGTTTTAATATGTTCATGCAGAAAGCACCGCCCACAGTCGGCGGTGCTTTCTGCATGTATGCTATCTTTTCCTTGCGTTGGGGCTGTGCTCCTGCTGCTCATGCTCCCGAACTGCCCGTTCCAGCGTGTAGACGCCGTTGAGATGGATGGTCTTGCCGCACTTTTCGCAGAAGAAGCTGCTGACGTATTTGGGGCGGATCGCGCCGCCCGCCGCTCCGGCGAGCTTTTCATCCGTCACAGCCGTTTTCCGGCCTTTGCTTTCACTCATGGTTACCCTCCAAAACATGGTTTCGTGGTGTTACTTTACCATATTCGGAGGCGGTTTTCAAGCCTCAGTCCTCGACCTTCGGCAGACCCGCGAAGCCGACGGCGAGATCCGCATCCGTGGGGATGTAGTCGGTCATCTGGCCGTCATTGAACTTCTGGTAGGCCACCAGATCGAAGTAGCCGGTGCCGGTGAGGCCGAAGAGGATGTTCTTCTCCTCCCCCGTCTCGCGGCAGCGCAGGGCCTCGTCCATGGCGGCGCGGATGGCGTGGCTGCTCTCGGGCGCGGGCAGGATGCCCTCGGACCGGGCAAAGAGCTCCGCTGCCTCGAAGACGGAGGTCTGCTCCACCGAGCGGGCTTCCATGTACCCGTCATGATAGAGCTGGCTGAGCGTGGTGGACATGCCGTGGAAGCGCAGGCCGCCCGCGTGGTTCGGGGACGGGATGAAGCCGCTGCCGAGGGTGTACATCTTGGCAAGCGGGCAGATCATGCCGGTGTCGCAGAAGTCATAGGCAAACTTGCCGCGGGTAAAGCTCGGGCATGAGGCGGGCTCGACGGCGATGATGCGGTAATCCGCCTCGCCGCGCAGCTTTTCGCCCATGAAGGGCGCGATCAGGCCGCCGAGGTTGGAGCCGCCGCCGGCGCAGCCGATGATGATGTCGGGCTTGACGCCGATCTTGTCGAAGGCGGCTTTCGTCTCCAGGCCGATGATGCTCTGGTGCAGCAGGACCTGGTTCAGAACACTGCCAAGCACATAGCGATAGCCCGGATTCTGGGTGGCGACCTCCACAGCCTCGGAGATGGCGCAGCCGAGAGAGCCGGTGGTGCCGGGATGCTCGGCCAGGATTTTTCTGCCCACTGCCGTCTCCATGGACGGCGAGGGTGTGACGCTCGCGCCGTAGGTGCGCATGACCTCCCGGCGGAAGGGCTTCTGCTCATAGCTGACCTTGACCATGAACACCTTGCAGTCAAGGCCGAGATAGGCACAGGCCATGGACAATGCCGTACCCCACTGACCGGCGCCGGTCTCGGTCGTCACGCCCTTGAGGCCCTGCTTTTTGGCGTAGTAGGCCTGGGCGATGGCGGAGTTCAATTTGTGGCTGCCGGAGGTGTTGTTGCCTTCAAACTTGTAATAGATCTTTGCCGGGGTATCCAGCACCTTCTCCAGGCAGTAGGCGCGCACCAGCGGGGACGGGCGGTACATTTTGTAGAAGTCCAGGATCTCCTGCGGGATGGGGAAAAAGGCGGTGTCGTTGTCGAGCTCCTGCTTTACCAGCTCTTCGCAGAAGATCGGGGTCAGTTCATCGGCGCTTAGGGGCTTGTGCGTGGCCGGATTGAGCAGCGGCGCGGGCTTGACCTTCATATCGGCCCGGAGATTGTACCATGCCGTGGGGATCTCATTTTCATCAAGATAGGTTTTGTACGGGATTTTGTTTTCGATCATGGGAATCGCTCCTTTTCCAAAGTGTCAGAGACAAAAGAAAAAGCCCCTGTCTCTGCAAAAACGCAGGGACAAGAGCCAAAGCTCCTGCGGTACCACCCGGCTTGGCGCACACGCGCCCACTCTTGCGTGCTGTCACACGCCGGCCCTTTGATAACGGATCGCCAGCTCCGTCGCCCATACTGAGGAGGTCTCCCCCTGTTCTGTTTGCCCTCACGGGGCCATTCCCCCGCGTGCTCTCTGCCGCCTTGCACCACCCGGCGGCTCTCTGAAAGAAAACACCCTGCTGAGTACTACTCCCGTTCCTCGGTTTATAGGTACATCATAACACTAATGATTTAAAGTGTCAAGAGTGTTTTCTTGCTGTCGATTCTGCTTTAGGCACTTTTCATAAAATGTGATTGACACGAAGCTCGGATTCCTGTAAAATAATAATGGTTTATACTATAATCATAAGCTAACCACTTGTGTCTCGGAAAGGAGTCCCCCATGGAAGAGAGCCTGGATCAATTTATACTGGAAAACTTTGATACTGCCCTTTCCGCGGGTCATATACAGGTCTACTACCAGCCGGTGATTCGCACGATCTCCGGGCAGCTTTGCAGCTTTGAAGCCCTCGCCCGCTGGATCGACCCTGTGCGCGGCATGCTGCCGCCCGATGCCTTTATCCCGGTACTCGAGCAGGCAAAGCGCATCCACAGACTGGACAGCTTCGTGATTGAGACAGTTTGCCGCCGCATTCGTCAGTCTGTTGAGAACAACCAGACCCCCATTCCCGTCTCCATCAATCTCTCCCGCATGGACTTTACGCACTGCGATATTTTCTCCGTGGTGGACGAAAATGCCCGCGCCTTCCATATCCTCCATGATTTTCTGTACATAGAGATTACCGAAAGCGTCCTGGCCGAGCAGGAGGGACAGATGCGCGACGTGGTGGAGCGCTTCCGGAAGGCGGGCTACCAGATCTGGATGGACGATTTCGGCAGCGGCTATTCCTCCCTGAATATGCTCAAGGACTACAGCTTTGACGAACTCAAGCTGGACATGCGTTTTCTCAGCTCCTTCAGCCAGCGCTCCCGGCGCATCCTTACCTCGGTGGTGCAGATGGCCAAGGAGATCGGCATGCACACCCTGGCCGAGGGCGTGGAGACCGAGGAGCAGTTTTCCTATCTGCGCAACATCGGCTGTGAAAAGGTGCAGGGCTTCTATTTCGGCAGGCCCATGCCATACGAGGCTGCGCTCGACGCGCTCCGGGAAAAGGGCATCACGGTGGAGCTGCCGCGCCACCGCAAATACTATGACGATATCGGCCGCGTCGACTTTCTCAGCGCTGTCCCCTTCCTTGGCCAGTCGGAGAAAAAGCGGCTTGTCACCGGGCGCCAGCTCAACAGTATTCCCCTGGCACTGGCAGAGATCAGGCGTGACAGCTTCTCCATGCTTTTCTGCAACAGCGCCTTTGAGGAGATTGTGGGCGGGATTGATTTTCTGCCCGAGTCGCTGCGCTCCTGGCGGCCCGCCGAGAGCTTGCCGCTGTCTGTAATCCCGGCGCGGGTCTTGAGCCTGCTGGAAAACACCAGAGCCGAGGGGAGCGGGCGCATGCTCTTTGTCTCCCATGAGGAGTACTACGAGCTGAAAACCAAATGTATCGCCAAGCGCCGGGACGCTTACAGCGTGCTGCTCCAGCTCAACAATCTGTCCCAGGCGTCCCAGGCCACGAGCACCACGCGCCTTGACGAGAGCCTGCGGCAGATCTATACGCTCTTTGACCGCGTGACACTGGTCGATATGAGCAACGACAGCATCACGCCGCTGTACGTGGGGCTGACGGATTTTCTCACCGACGGCAGCGGCGGCATCCGCGAGCTTGCCCGCGATTTTGCCGAGCGCTGGATCTACCCGGAGGACCGGGAGAGCTACCTGAAACTGTGGGATTTCTCGACACTCGAGCAGCGCCTGGACGCCTCGGGCCGCAGCTCCATCTCCGGCTGCTTTCGCTGCCGCGTCAGCGACGGGCAATACAACTGGAAGCAGTTCATCGTCCTGCGCTATCAGCCGGGCATCGTGCTGGAGCTCATCCACAACGCCCAGGACGAGCTCACCCCCTTCACGCATCGCAAGGAAAAAGCGGAGGCATTGTCTGTCGAAACGCTTTGGAATAACCTTCTCCGCTCGGACGTGGTGCGGCTTTTCTGGAAAGACCGCGAGCGCCGCTTCCTCGGGGTAAACCGAGGCTTTCTCGATTACTACGGCTTCGGTTCAGCCCGGGAAGTGATCGGCAAAACGGACGAGGATCTGGGCTGGCACATCCATCCGGACCTCTACATGGACGACGAGCTGCGCGTCATTCACGAGGGTGTTACCACCCACAATATACCGGGAAGGTGCATCTCCAACGGGGAAAACCGGGAGATCCTCGCAAACAAGACCCCGCTTTTCAACGAGGCCGGGGAGATCGTTGGCCTGCTCGGTTCCTTCGTTGACAGGGAGCTTTTGTACATGCACGATCTGCGCGGGCAGGATACCTCCAGCCGCGACGAGATGACGGGACTTCTCAATTCCCGCGGCCTGTTCGAGCATGTGCACGCTTTTCAGGAGGAATACTATCTGCGCGGTACGGACTTCATGCGCCTGCATGTGGCCATTGATGACATTGCCACCATCAACCGGCAGTACGGCTTCGACTTCGGCGACAAGGTGATCGCGGCTCTCGGCCGTGAGCTCAAGAAGACCTTCGGCGTAAGCTCCGCCGTCGGACGCATCAACGGCTACCAGTTCGTGGTGCTTCACCAGATCCGGGACAAGAAGGAGCCCGGTGCCCTGCGCGCGTCGGTGCGGCAGATCGCGGAGAGCATCCGGGACATCGACGGCACGCCCGTCACGCTCTATCTGTCCACGGGCTACTCCCTCTATTCCGAGTGCGAGGATCTGGACGAGATGACCCAGAACGCCGAAATGCGCCTGCTCGCCGACCACGACGACCATGCGCCGCTTGAGAGAAGGCAGTCGCATACCTCAGACTTCTTCCGGCTTTACGATAATCTCCCCATCTCCTTCGCCGTCTACAAGGTGGAGGTCAACCGGCGCAAGAAGGTCACCGACGCTGTGCTCTTCTACGCAAACCAGCTCTTCGGGCAGCGCGCCGGGGTGCCCGTCAGGGAGATGCTGGGCAAAAGCGTCCGGGAGCTCTTCCCCTTCCTCGATGCCAAATGGTACGACATGGCGGGCCGCGCCGCGCTGTATGGGGAAACCGTCGTCGACACCATGTACTTTACGGGGACGGACAAGACCTATTACATGACCGCAAACCAGATCATCCACTCCGGCTACTGCTCCGTAACCTACCAGGAGGTAGACAGCCTGGGCCGTCCCGTCGACCCCGACAAAATGTAAAGATGAGAACCGAAATCACCCATCCCTTCCCTGCCCTTTACGATCGGGATTCCCGCATTCTGATCCTGGGCTCCTTTCCCTCGGTCAAATCCCGGGAGCAGCAGTTTTTCTACGGCCATGCGCAAAACCGTTTCTGGAAGGTCATGGCGGCCGTGCTCGGCTGCGATACGCCGCAGACGATCCCGGAGAAGAAGGAGATGCTCCTCACACACGGCGTGGCGCTGTGGGACTCGATCGCCAGGTGCAGCATCGAGGGCTCGTCCGACGCGAGCATCGACGATGTCGTCCCGAACGATCTCACGCCGATCTTTGCCTCCGCCTCCATCCGTCAGGTCTTCTGCAACGGGAAGAAATCCTGGGAGATGTATCACCGCTTTTCGGAACCCGTGAGCGGAAGGCCCGCACTGTGCCTGCCCTCCACAAGTCCGGCCAATGCCGCCTGGTCCCTTGAGCGCCTCACGCAGACCTGGCGCGAGCAGCTTGCGCCATATCTTTGACCGCTTTCGGCGGGGTAACGCAAAATATTGCGGAAAGTGAAAAAAACACTTGAAATGTTCTGGCGCTTGTGATATACTTCAAAAGCTGTTTAGTAAACATAATTCGAAAGGATTGAAATACATGTCTTCACTTACGATCGTATTCACCATTCTTCAGGTTCTGTCCGGTCTGGCTGTCACCGTCATCGTGCTTATGCAGAGCGGCAAGAGCGCCGGTCTGTCCGGCTCCATCTCCGGCGGCGCCGAGACCTTCCTCTCCAAGGGGCAGGCCAAGACCCTGGACGCAAAGCTTGCGAAGGCCACCAAGTGGTTCGCGCTTGCTTTCGTTCTGCTGACCCTGATCCTGAATCTGATCTGATCTTCAGGCAATGAAAAGACGCCCGTTCGGGCGTCTTTTTTGTTATCTTATTTCCAGTCCTTCCAGATTTCCGGACAGTAGCCGACGGTGGCCTGCCTGCCGTTACGCACCACAGGCGTCTTGATAAGCTCGGGCACCTCATAGAGCTTGTCCAGCTTTGCCTCCGTGGTGGCCAGGTACTGAAACAGCGGGTAGTCCTGATCGGCGGTGTCGACCATGCTGTCCAGGCCGACCGCGTTTTTCACGCTTCTGAGCTCACCCCGGCTCATGCCGTATTTCAGAATGTCGATATACTGGTATTTGATCCGGCGCTCCTTGAACCAGCGCTCGGCCTTTTTGGTGTCAAAGCATTTGGACTTGCCGAAGATCTGGATGTTCATGCTCTCATACCCCGTAAAACAATTATTGTTATCAGTATATGCGGCCGCGCCCCCGCTGTCAAATATTTCTTTCCTTCTCCCGCGCTTTGTGGCGTATTTGCTTTTGTTCTTCTTTACCTCGACCACCCTCGTATGGTATACTCATCTCAGATCATGAGGGAGGCTTCGGGCAGAGGATGGAGAGCCGGTTTTTTCCCACATCCCGGACTGGTATGCATGGGAGCGCGACTGTGTGCGCAAAGAGCTTGAGGAGGGCCGTTACCGGCTTGAGCTGCCGGTGGTGATCCGCATGCTGGTGGACACCAAGTGTCTCTATACCGTGGGTGAGGGAATGCTTATTCATACGTCTGAGGGTTTTCATCTCACCGGCTGCGGCGGGAAGCTGGAGTACCGCCAATCCCCTGTCTTCTCCTACAGTCTGAACGCGGACTATTTCTGGTACGAGCTGGGCGACATGATCAGCATCGGGGACATGAACGCGCTCTACTACTGCTTCCCCAAAACAGCGGGCGACGTGGTCGCAAAGACGCGCCTTGCGGCGGAGGAGCTGTTTAAGATGCAGCGGCAAGAAAAACAACGGCTGAAAACTATCTGCCAATCAGAATGACGGAGGTACGCGATGAACAAACCGATACTCTATGTGAATGCCTGTGTGCGAAAAAACTCCCGGACAAAGCTCCTGGCGGAAAAGCTGCTGGCAAGGCTGGGCAGGCCGATTGAAGAAGTCCGTCTGGAGGAGATCTCTTTTCCGGTCTTTAACGAAGCCTTTAATGACAGGCGTGACCGGCTGATCGCGCAGGGGGATTTTCAGGATCCTCTGTTTGACCTTGCACGGCAGTTTTCCGAAGCGGACACCATCGTGATCGCGGCTCCGTACTGGGACCTCTCCTTCCCGGCCATGCTCAAGCAGTATCTGGAGCAGATCACCGTCGTGGGCCTCACCTTCAAATATTCGGAGGAGGGGGTGCCGGTCAGTCTGTGCCGGGCGAAGAGACTGTTTTATGTGACCACGGCGGGCGGCAATTACGTGCCGGACGATTACGGCTTCGGCTATGTAAAGGCGCTGGTGCAGAGCTATTACGCGATTGCGGATGTTCGGAAGATCGAAGCCGACGGACTCGATATCGTCGGCGCCGATGTTGATGCCATCATGGCAGAGGCGGAGGAAGCCCTGAACGCTATGGAATTGGACTGACACTGCCGTGACCTCGTATTGATTATTGCCTGCCGATTTGGTAGAATATTATTAAGCTTATCATCATGCTGTCATAAAAAAGGGGGGTTATTCATGCAGTACAGAAAGGACCGAAGCGGCAACGACCTGAGCATCCTGGGCTACGGTTGCATGCGCTTTTCCAAGAAGGGCGCGGGCATCGACATCGCCAAAACCGAGACGGAGCTCATGGCCGCCTACCGCGCCGGTGTAAACTATTTTGACACAGCCTACATCTATCCCGGCAGCGAGGCTGCCGTGGGCGAGATCTTCGAGCGCAACCACATCCGCGACAAGGTCCATATCGCCACGAAGCTCCCGCAGTACCTGATCGGGAACCGCGCCGCGCTCGACCGCTTCTTCAATGAGGAGCTCAGCCGTCTGCGCACTGATTACGTGGACTACTACCTGATGCACCATCTGACCGATGTAGCCATGTGGGAAAAGCTCAAGACCGTCGGAATCCTGGACTGGATCCGGGAAAAGAAGGAGTCCGGGGCTATCCGAAACATCGGCTTTTCCTATCACGGCAACACGGAAAACTTTCTGAAAATCCTCAATGACTACGACTGGGATTTCTGCCAGATCCAGTATAATTACCTCGACGAGGTGGCCCAGGCGGGCCGGGACGGTTTGCACGCCGCCGCGGCGAAGGGCGTGCCCGTCATGATCATGGAGCCGCTGCGGGGCGGCAAACTTGTCAATCTGCTGCCGGAAGGCGCGAAGAAGGCCATGCAGGAAAGCGGCCGCGACTGGAGCCCCGCCGAGTGGGGCCTGCGCTGGCTGTATAACCAGCCGGAGGTGACGGTGGTCCTGTCGGGCATGAACTCGCTGGAAATGGTGGAGGCCAACTGCCGCACGGCAAGTCAGGCGCAGGCCGGGTCCCTGACAGAGGCGGACCTGGAGACCCTCGAGAAGGTCAAACGGGCCATACGGGAGAAAGAAAAGGTTGGCTGCACGGGCTGCCGCTACTGCATGCCGTGTCCCAAGGGGGTGGATATCCCCGGCACCTTCCGCAGCTACAACACCATGTACGCCGAGTCAAAGCTCGCCGGGCGCACCCAGTTCATCCAGACGGTGGGCCTGACACGGGAACCGGCCTTTGCCTCCCAGTGCATACGCTGCGGCAAATGCGAGCAGCACTGCCCCCAGTCCATCCCCATCCGCGACAAGCTCCGGGAGGCAGACCGCGCCCTGCGGCCCTTCCCGTACAACGTTGCCATTCAGGCCGCCCGCGCCTTCATGTTCCGCAAAGCGAAAAAATAAAGCCGATATTTTTGTATCACGATTAAAAAGCAAGGAGTATATGAACATGGCCAAGAACAGCAGATTTGAAAAGATCTATTCCCAGGGCACCATGACCGTCACCGAAATCTGGGTGGACAAGGTGACGGGCGTGAACTATGTTTTCCACCAGAACGGGTATGCCGGCGGCATGACCCCGTTGCTCGGCAGGGACGGCCAGCCCGTCATCTCGCCCGTCGTAAATCCGTACAACGAGTGAACGCATGAATACTGCACTGGATTATTAACAGAATATAAGGTATAATCAAAACAGTTATCCTTTACGAAAAACCGATCAGGATAGGAGGTTTCAACTTGTCAAAGCTTACAAAAACCCCCGCGACCGAGGCCGAGCTTCAGGTGATGGACAAATACTGGCGCGCCGCCAATTACCTCACCGCCTGCCAGCTCTACCTGCTGGACAATCCCCTGCTTGAAAAGCCCCTCACCGCCGAGCATGTCAAGAAGAAGATCGTCGGCCACTGGGGGACCTGCCCCGGCCAGAACTTCATCTACACGCACCTCAACCGCGTCATCAAGGAATTTGATCTGGATATGATCTACCTCTCCGGCCCCGGTCACGGCGGCAACGCCATGGTCGCCCAGGACTGGCTCGACGGCAGCTACCAGGAGGTCTACCCGGATATCAGCCAGGACCGCGAGGGCATGCACCGCCTCTTCAAGCGCTTCTCCTTCCCCGGCGGCATCCCGAGCCACGTGGCCCCCGAGACCCCCGGCTCCATCAACGAGGGCGGCGAGCTCGGCTACTCCCTGGCCCACGCCTTCGGCGCCGTGACGGACAACCCCGAGCTCATCGCCGCTGTCGCGGTGGGCGACGGCGAGGCCGAGACCGGCCCGCTTGCCACCTCCTGGCAGCTCAACAAATTCCTCTCCGCCAAAACCGACGGCGCGGTCCTGCCCATCCTGCACTTAAACGGCTACAAGATCGCAAACCCCACCGTGCTGTCCCGCATCTCCCATGAGGAGCTGGAGAGCTTCTTCATCGGCTGCGGCTGGGAGCCGCATTTTGTCGAGGGCAGCGACCCCATGCAGATGCACCGCCTGATGGCCAATACCCTGGACGATTGCGTGGAGAAGATCCTGCAATACCAGAAGGCCGCCCGCGAAGGCGGGAACTGTGAGCGCCCCCGCTGGCCCATGATCGTGCTGCGCACGCCCAAGGGCTGGACCGCCCCGGCCTTTGTAGACGGTGCGAAGGTGGAGGGCTATTGGCGTGCCCATCAGGTGCCGGTCGCGCCCGACTCCGAGGCGCATATCCGCCTGCTGGAGCAGTGGCTCAAAAGCTATAAGCCCGAGGAGCTGTTCGACGCAAACGGCGCGCCCATCGAGGAGCTGCGCGAGCTGCCGCCCAAGGGCAAACGCCGCATGGGCGCAAACCCCCACGCAAACGGCGGACTGCTGCTGCGCGATCTGAAAATGCCGGACTTCCGCGACTACGCAGTGAATGTCCCCTCTCCCGGCGCTGTGGAGGCCCAGGACATGTCCGAACTCGGCAAATTTGTCCGCGACATCTTCAAGCTCAATGAGAAAGAGCGCAACTTCCGCTCCTTCTCCCCCGATGAAAACAACTCCAACCGCCTCAACGCCGTCTTCGAGGCGGCGGACCGCGTTTGGCACGGCGAAACATGGGACACCGACGACCATCTCGACGAGTACGGCCGCGTCATGGACTCCATGCTCTCCGAGCATGTGTGCCAGGGCATGCTCGAGGGCTATCTGCTCACCGGCCGCCACGGCTTCTTCAACTCCTACGAGGCCTTTATCCGCATCGTCGACTCCATGTTCTCCCAGCACGCCAAGTGGCTCAAGGTCTGCAATCAGCTGCCCTGGCGGCAGAAGATCGCCTCGCTCAACTATGTGCTGACCTCCCACGTCTGGCAGCAGGACCACAACGGCTTTACCCACCAGGATCCGGGCTTCCTGGACCACATGGTCAACAAGAAGGCGGATGTGGTGCGCCTCTACCTGCCCCCGGACGCAAACTGCCTCTTAAGCTGCTTTGACCACTGCATACGCTCGCGCAACTATATCAACTGCATTGTGGCCTCCAAGCACCCGCGGCCCCAGTGGCTGACCATGGAGCAGGCTGTCAAGCATTGCACCCAGGGCATCGGCATCTGGCAGTGGGCCTCCACCGACGAGGGACAGGAGCCGGACATCGTCATGGCCTGCTGCGGCGACACGCCGACGCTCGAGACCCTTGCCGCCGTGACCATCCTGCGCGACGCCTTCCCGGAGCTCAAGATCCGCGTCATCAACGTGGTGGACCTCATGCGCCTGCAGGCCGATACCCAGCACCCCCACGGCCTGAGCCAGCAGGAGTACGATATGCTCTTCACCAGGGACAAGCCCATTATCTTCGCCTACCACGGCTATCCGAGCCTCATCCACGAGCTGACCTACAAGCGCTTCAACAAGAACATCCATGTGCGCGGCTACATCGAGGAGGGCACCATCACCACGCCCTTCGACATGCGTGTCTTAAACCGCATCGACCGCTTCAACCTGGTCATGTCGGCGGTATACAATCTGCCGCAGCTCGGCAACCGCGGCGCTTACCTTGTCCAGCAGATGCAGGACAAGCTGGTGGAGCACCGGCAGTATATCGCCGAATACGGCGTCGATCTGCCGGAGGTCACCGAGTGGAAGTGGAAATAACGCAGCGGCGCCTGTTTTGAAGAGCCCTTCCGGAGAACACGAAGCCATAACCGTCCTTAACCCGGCGGTTATGGCTTTTTCTCGGCGCAGACGCGGATTGCACTTTTTTCAGATTATTTCGCTCCCCCCACTTCCCATCGAGGTTTTTTCCTGTTATAATGCTGTAAATAAGACAGTAGATCCGTTCATCGTGGAGCTTTGCACAGAGCTGCCGACGGCATACACGGAGGGAATGGTATGAATCAGGAAATCAGCTCCACCCGGGAGCAGCAGAAACAGAGCCGAAAATACGTTGTCCTTCTTTGCATAGCGGGCCTGGCGATCAACGTCCTGCTTGCTCAGCTTGCAAAGGAACTGAAGCTGCCGCTGTATCTGGACAATATCGGCAGCGCGCTGGCGGCGGCTCTCGGGGGCTATCTGCCGGGCATCATCGTCGGCTTCTTTACAAACCTCGTCAACGGCATCGGCGACTATACAACCGCCTATTACGGCTGCCTGACCGTGCTGATCGCTATTGCCTCGGCCTGGTTTGCCGAAAAAGATTACTACAGCTTCCGCAAGCCCTGGCGGCTGCTCGTGATCATTGCGGTGTTCGCTTTTATCGGCGGCGGGCTGGGCTCTGTCCTGACCTGGGCGCTTTGTGGCTTTGAATTCGGCACCGGGCTTTCGTCACCGCTTGCGCAGCGCTTTTTCGACAGCGGTGTGCAGAATCAATTCCTGGCTCAGTTCTCGGCGGACATCCTGGTCGACCTTGTGGACAAGAGCATCACCGTTGGGATCGTTGCGGTCGTCCTGCATATCATGCCCGATCCCCTCAAGAAAGCTTTCTACATGGCAGGCTGGCAGCAGCGGCCCATCTCCCGGGAAAAGCTCATGGCCGCAAGCCACAAAAAATCCCGCTCCATGTCCCTGCGCTCGAAGATCGTCGTGCTGGTGACCGCGGGCATGGTGATCACCGGCACGATCGTCACGATCATCAGTTTCGTCCATTTCCGTACCTCCGCCGTGGCCGAGCAGATGGAGCTTGCCCAGGGTGTGGCGAATGTCGCGTCGGACGCCATCGACGCAGACCGTGTGGAGGATTACATACGCCTCGGTGAGGCGGCCGAGGGCTACGCCCGTGTCAACAAGCGCTTCAACGATCTTGCAAACAGCACCGACAGCATCCAGTATGTCTACGCCTACAAGATCCTGGAAGATGGCTGCCAGGTGGTCTTTGATGCTGACACCCCCGATACCCCGGGCGGCAAGCCGGGCGATATGGTCGATTTTGATACGGACTTCAAGGATGTGCTGCCGGATCTTCAGGAAGGGAAAGAGGTGGACCCGATCATCGCCACCGGTCAGTTTGGCTGGCTTCTGACGGTGTATAAGCCGATATACGACAGTCAGGGCGTTTGCCAATGCTATGTGGGCGTGGATGTCAGCATGAACCACATCCTGCAAAACGGCTACGAATTTCTGGCGCGCGTGGTCTCCCTGTTCTTCAGCTTCTTCCTGCTGCTGCTGACGGCTACGATCTGGTTTGCGGAATATAACATCATCCTGCCGATCAATGCCCTGGACAGCGCCACCGAAAACTCCGTATACACCAACGAAAGCGAACGCACAGAGACCGTCAGCCGCATCCATCACCTGGACATCCGCACCGGCGACGAGATCGAAAGCCTGTACCACTCCGTGACCCGGACCACTGAGGACATGGTGAACACCATCGAAAACGTCGAGCGGCAGAGCGAGATCATCAACAAGCTGCAAAACGGCCTGATCCTGGTGCTGGCCGATATGGTGGAAAGCCGCGACAAATGTACCGGCGACCACGTGCGAAAGACGGCGGCCTATACGGATATCATCATGCGCGAGCTGAGAAAAGAGGGCGTCTATACCGAACAGTTGACGGACGCCTTTATGAACGACGTGGTCAACTCCGCGCCGCTTCACGATATCGGCAAGATCCAGGTTTCCGACACGATCCTCAACAAACCCGGCAGGCTCACGGATGATGAGTTTGAGATCATGAAGACCCACACGACCGCCGGTGCCGAGGTCATCAAGCACGCCATCAACACGGTCTCCGAGGAAAACTCCGGCTACCTCAAGGAAGCGATGAACCTTGCCCATTACCACCACGAGAAGTGGAACGGCACGGGCTATCCCTGCGGTCTGAAGGGCGAGGAAATCCCCCTGTCCGCCAGGATCATGGCGGTGGCCGATGTGTTCGACGCCCTTGTCTCCAAGCGCAGCTACAAGGAGGGCTTCCCGTTTGAAAAGGCCATGTCCATCATACAGGAGGGCTCCGGCTCCCACTTTGACCCGAAGATCGCCCAGGCCTTCATCAACGCCTCCGACGAGGTGCGCCGGGTGATGAACACGAATATGTCCATCGAATAAGCAACAAGAATGAAAAACCTGCGGATTTGCCGTTGCCGGCAGATCCGCAGGTTTTTCATGTAGTTTAACGAAACTCAGAGATGATCGACAGAAACACCGATTTTTACTTTTTCAGAAGCTTCAGGACCTCTTCCACGCTCTTGCCGCTTTCCTCGATGGCCTTCAGGATCGCTTTCTGCTCGTCCGTCAGCTGCTTTGCGGCCTTCGAGGACTTCTTTGCGGGGGTGGCTTCCTTGGCAGCCTTCTTTCTCGGGGCGGCCTTCTTCTGCGCATCCGCATAGTTGAAGGTGAACGCGGAGACCGAGAAGGGCGGCACGTCAAACTCGATGGAGTACTCCTTGCCGTCCCAGGGGATGGGATCGGCCTTGACGACCTGAGAGGGGAAATTCCCGGTGCCGCCGAAGACGGCCTCGTCGCTGTTGAGCACCTGGTGATAGGTCCCCTTGCACAGGGCGCCGATGCGGTGCTTGGGATAGGCCACGGGCGAGAAGTTGAAGTGGAAGAGCAGGCACTCTTTTTTATCGGTGCTCATGCGGCAGAAGCTGAGCATGTTGTGGGTGGCGTCGGCGCCGTTGATCCATTCGAAGCCGCAGGGCTCGCAGTCGTTCTCAAACAGGGCGGGGTAATTGCGGTACATGGCCAGCAGCGCGCGCATGTAGTTGTTGAGCGCCCGGTGCTTCGGCTCCTGGTCCAGCAGGTACCAGTCAAGGCTGCGCTCCTCGCTCCACTCGCGCTCCTGGGCAAAGTCCTGGCCCATGAAGAGGAGCTTCTTGCCGGGGTGGGCCATCATGAGGCCGTAAGCCAGGCGGAGGTTGCCGAACTTGTCGTCCATGCTGCCGGGCATCTTGTTGATCATGGAGCCTTTCATGTGCACGACTTCGTCATGGGAAAACGGGAGCACGTAGTTTTCGCTGAAGGCATAGGTGAAGCTGAACGTGACATTGTTGTGCACAAACTGGCGCATGAAAGGATCGGCCTTTAAATACTCCAGCACGTCGTGCATCCAGCCCATGTTCCACTTGAAGGTGAAGCCGAGGCCGCCGTCCTCCGGGGGTCTCGAGACCAGCGGGAAGGCGGTGGATTCCTCTGCGATCATCATGGAGCCGGGCACGCGCTGGCCGATGATGGAGTTGAGGTGCTTCAAAAACTCGATGGCGTCGTAGTTGATGTTGCCGCCGTCGGCGTTCGGGACCCACTGGCCGTCCTTCTTGCCGTAGTCGAGGTACAGCATGGAGGCCACGGCGTCCACGCGCAGGCCGTCGACGTGGAATTTCTCAAGCCAGAACAGGGCGTTTGCGATCAGGAAGTTCTTGACCTGCGGGCGCTGGTAATTGAAGATATAGGTGCCCCAGTCGGGGTGCTCGCCGAGTCTGGGATCGGGGTGCTCATACTCCGCCACGCCGTCAAAGCGGGCAAGGCCGTAGGCGTCGCGCGGGAAGTGGGCCGGGACCCAGTCCAGGATCACGCCGATACCCTCCCTGTGCAGGTAGTCCACGAGGTACATGAAGTCCTCGGCGCTGCCGTAGCGCGCGGTCGGAGCGTAGTAGTTGGTGACCTGATAGCCCCAGGAGCCGTCAAAGGGGTGCTCGGCGATGCCGATGAACTCCACATGGGTGTAGCCCATATAGTTTACGTACTCGGCAAGCTCCGGCGCGAGGTCCCGGTAGCGGCGGAAGCCGTAGTTTGCACCGCTCTCGTCCTTCTTCCAGGAGCCGAGATGAACCTCATAGATGGACATGGGGCGCTTTCTCACGTCCTGCATCTTGCGCGCGGCCATCCAGGCGTCGTCCTGCCAGCTGTAAGAGGAGAGATCGGCTACGACGGAGGCGTTGTCCGGGCGCAGCTGGGACTGGTTGCCGTAGGGATCCGCCTTGAATAGGATGTCGCCGGTCTTCGTTTCGACGGCGAACTTATACAGCGCGTGCGCGCCGAGACCCGGGATAAAGAGATCATAGATGCCGGACTCCGCGATGGGCTCCATTCGGCTCTGTCCGGGCGCCCAGCCGTTAAAATCCCCGACGACGCTGACCGAGCGCGCGTTCGGCGCCCAGACGGCGAAGTACACGCCGCTCTGCCCGTTTTCCTCAGCCGGGTGCGCCCCGAGCTTTTCATAGATGGTATAGTGCGTCCCTCTGCCGAAGAGGTAGGTGTCCAGTTCGGTAATGCGATGCTGCTCCATGGTGTTCCCCTCCATTTTTTATATAACCGTAACATACAGGATGTATGAAATGCTCTTGTTCCGTGCCGAAGCCGATGTCTTTGTTTATCACTCTGATTATACACGAGCATCCCTCGTCCTGCAAGTGAAATAGTGAGATAGTTTCCCGACCTGTATAAAAATCGGGAGATGCCGGAATATCGGCACCTCCCTTTTTGTATATGTTTTTACGACTGCGATTGGCAAACCCAGGACAGCGTATAGCTGTCCGAGTTTACCTCGAGCTTTGTCTCCGCGCCCATCAGCAGCGGGTAGTTGACATCTCCGTGTCCTGCGGGGAAACCGAAGGCGACCGGCACCTTAAAATGTTTCAGAAGCTGTCTTGTGATCATTTCCGCCACAGACTGGAACAGGCCGCCCCTGGCCTCGCCGTAGTTGCCCTCGCCGTCGGCGGGGAGCTCCGTCCACTGTCCGAAGACGATGCCGGCGGCGTTATCCAGGATGTCCCTGTGCTTGAGGATCGTGAGATAGCGGTGGATGTGCTGCATGTTCTCGCCCACCTCTTCAAGGAACAGGATATAGGGCTTATCAAGTTTCGTGCTGTCATAGGCGGTGTCCAGAGTCGCGGTGAAGGTGGAGAGGTTGCCGCCGATCAGGATGCCCTCCGCCGTGCCCTCGCGGCACAGGGAGTTGGTCTGGCACTCATAGGTGGGGATCTCGCCTGCCATGATATGCTGCTCTGCCTCAATGCAAGCCTCCGGGAGGCCATCAAAGGCAGCGCTCATGCAGGCGTGGATCGAGGGAAGCCCGGCGGTGGTCCAGGCCGCGTGATAGGCCGTGATATCACTGTAGCCGATAATGGGCTTGCCCGCGGAGGCTATCAGATCCCCGGCGGCATCAATGACCTCGGTCGCGCCGTAGCCGCCGCGTACGCAGAAGATAGCCTTGATCTCCGGGTCCTCGATCGCCCAGCGCAGATCCTCCATGCACTCCTCAAGCGTGCGTACCTGGGCATAGACATGCTTGCCCTCCACAGGCTCAAAGCCCCAGCTTCGAAGGCCCGCGACCGTTGCCGCTGTCTGCTCCTCGCCGGGCAGGGCGGAGGGAGAAATGACCGCGATCTTGTCCCCGGGAGAGAGGAAGTAGCCTTCGGGCATGCCCTCGTATTTCGTATAGCCGGTGATCCGGATGCCGGTGTCGGTGCCTTCGTTGAGGTACGAAAGTGTAGTGCCGTCCGCGGAAAAAACAGGCTCCATGACAGGGGCGGGCGCGGGGCTGCTTTCGGGCTCCGGCTCCGGATAAACCTGCACGAAGCCGAGCTCCGCGGGGTCTGTATCGCTCTCGCTGTCGCCGTCGAAATCCTCACCGGTGCTGATCTGCAGCTCGTCATTTTCTATGACATACTGCTTATAGCTGCCGTCGGCATACAGGTACAGGACCGTGGAGGAGGGTTCCCCGCTCCCCTCTTCGGTATCGGCCACGTCATAGGGCGCGACATATACGGCGCTCGGCGCCTCAGCCGTGACAGACGGGATCAGTGTGAAGAAGAGGGCGCACACGAGGAAAATGCTGAATAGTTTTTTCATGCTCATTGTTCGGTTCCTCCGTTTCCCTGCTATTGCCTCCATCATAAAGAGAAAACGCTGCCGCGTCAAGTGGAAACTGTCGTAAACATCACCTGCTTGCGCGAAAGCCGGCACACCCCGGGGGGTGCACCGGCTCCCGCGTTTACAACGCGATCAGAAAATCTGGCCGGGCAGTCTCAGCTTTTCCTTTTCGGGGAAAGCTTTGTCAAATTCCTCGACGTCCTTATCCTCGACATAGTAGCCCTGCGGCGTCCGGTATACACCGGTGATGCCGCGGAGAGCGCCGGGGATCAGCTCCCTGCAGAGGAAGAACGAATCGTCCGCCCCTTCCGGGAGATCGTGATAGCGGATGCCGAAGTTTCCGGCATAGTCAAAGCCGCTTTTGCCGTAGAAGGCGATGTTGCCCTCGAACAGTACCGCGCGAAAGCCCATGGCCGCGGCCCTTTCCAGGGAGTAGTCCAGCAGCTTTTTCCCATAGCCCTTTCGCTTGAGCTCCGGGATGATGCAGATCGGCCCCATGGTCAGGACCGGGACAGTGCGGCCGTCGTCCGCGTCGATGACGGTGTGCATGAACATGTTCTGTCCGATCAGCCTGCCGTCCTTTTCCATGACGAAGTCCAGCTCCGTGATAAAGGCCGGGTCATGGCGCAGCACATGCATCACGTAGTGCTCGCTGCAGCCCGGGCGGTACACGTTCCAGAACGCTTCCCGGATCAGGTTTTCGACCTCTGCCTCGTCTTCCTTCTTTTCCAAACGGATCGTATAGTCATTTTTATTCATTGTTTAACCTCCTGAAAATTGTTGACAGCAATTGCTTTTCAGCGGGAGGCTTGTCCGACTGCGGCAAACCTCCCGGTCAGCGCACAGTCTCCAAAGTGTTGTTCGTTTTCAAACAGCAAACTCCTAAAAAATATTTATAATCAGGCCAGAGAGGCCGGATTACCCGATATGTGCCCCAGCCTCATTTTCTCTTGAGCGCCGGGTTTCTTTCATAAAAGGCCTGCTTGTCGGCGTACATCCGCTCATCCGCGATGCGAAACGCCGTTTTGATATCCGTCGTGCCGTCCGACCAGTACTCCCCGATGGCAAAGCTGACGTCGGTGTTTTTCATCACATCGCCGCGCAGGCGGTCCAGCTTTTTATAAAAGGTGTCCAGGCTGATCGAGTCGGTGATGACGATGAATTCGTCTCCGCCGGTGCGAAACAGATCCTCCTGATAGAATACCTTCCGCAGGATCTCCCCCGCCTGTATGAGCAGTCTGTCCCCTGCCTCATGGCCATCCCGGTCGTTGACGGTCTTGAGACCGTTGAGGTCGATGTTGACGATGCCGAAGGGGGTATTCTCCCGACGGGAAACCAGCTCCATGCGCTTTTTCATCGCGCGCCGGTTGCCGAGTCCCGTCAGCGTGTCCACCTGGCTGAGCGTCTCCAGTTTCTGCAAAAGCAGGTGGTTATAGATCTCCGCGCCCAACACCAGGGACATGAGTTCCATCAGTTCCTTGACCTCGACGACCTTGGCGGTGTCGAAGTTGAGAGTATATAGATAGCCGATCACGTCCTTCCCGCGCCGAAGCGGGATCAGCACCAGGCTTTCCACCCGGTTCATGCGAAGGGATCGAGCCCAGGCGGGGTTTTCCCGTTCGATCTGGGCAAAGTCCTGTTCGCCCTGTATAATGACGGCATTGCTCACGCCGAGCATCCGCTCCCAGGAATCCAGGACCTCATAGGATATCGTCTCAACGCCGTTTTCGAATACCGGCTTTGCGTCCCCGGAGAGCACGCGGCAGAAGTCGACCGCCTTCTTGTCCTCGCGGTCAATGAGCAGGATCTGGGCGGCCTTCGCGTCCGCCTCCTCCAGGATGACCCGGAGCACCTCGCGCACGTTTGTCTGGAAATCCGCGGGATGGAGCAGCATCAGGCTTGCCCGGATGACCGCGTTTGCGGTGCCGACGGATACGGCGGACATGCGTTCGGCCTCCGAGTGCTTTGTAAACTCAAAGATAAACTGGCAGCAGCCCCTGTCCTCCCGGTCAGATTCCAGCGGGATCAGGGTCTGGTCCGTCCAGGTGTCCAGCGCCCGGGTCTCCACATAAGCATGCATGCGCTGCTTCAAAATCGCCGCGCGGAAGCAGTAGTCCTCAAATTTATTATCCTGCGGCACAAGCTCGCTGTAGAGCATGCCGTCATAATACCCGGGGCCCATGACGGCTTTGTAGACAGCGTTTGCCGCAATGATGCGGATATCACCATAGCCGCCGTCTCCGGCCTTGTCCACGGAGATCACGCAGCACGGCATGGCAACCTGATCGACGAATTTCTGATAATCCATATCTCGCTCGCCTTTCCCGTAAACGGAGTCCCCGCCGTTTTTTATCTCTGTTCTATACTATAGCACATTCTGGTTCATATTTCCATCCTGAATATGATTATTTGCATGTATCGAGTTCAAACAGTAGCATTCTTCCATTTTCTGATGTATAATAACAAAAGACTTTTATCAAGAGGTAAACAACATGAAGACGAGACAGATCCTGATCCTCATTCTCGCGCTGGCCCTGGTTTTCCTGACAGCCTGCAGACGGAGCAGCAAGACCCCCGAGGTCGTTACGCTCACACCGGCGGCGACAGTTCCCCCGGTCCAGACCGCGGCACCGACTCAAATTCCGGCCCCGACCTTTGCGCCGACCCCGGTGCCGACGCTGATGCCCACCATAGCGCCGACGCCCGTTCCTACCCTTGCGCCGACGCCCTTCCCCACGCCGTATTTTACACCCGCGCCCACGCCGTATAATCCGCCGGTGCAGTCCAATCTCCCCCGCATCACCAAGGACCCGACGGACGAGACCGTGACGGCAGGCGGCAAGTGCCAGTTCGTCACGCGCTATGAAAACGCCGAGCTTGCCGAGTGGCACTTTTTAAGCCCCAACGGCGCGCTGGATGTGACCTACAAGGACGTGCAGAACCAGTACCCCGCGCTGCGCATCATCGGCGGCAACACCAAGGACATGACCCTTGAGAACATCCCCGCGGAGCTCAACGGCTGCCGGGTCTACTGCCGCTTCAGCAACTACGCGGGCGCCGTCAATACCAATTCCGCCCTCATCACCGTGAGGAACATCCCCGGTCGGCCGACCGCCGCTCCGGCGCGTCAGGGCTTTGAGGGCCGCTGGGTGGAGCCGATCGCGGGCCGCTGTCAGGTCACGATCACCTACCGGGCCGAAGGGAGCATGAATGTGGACATCCAGTGGTCCGGCTCCGCATGGCAGCTTGCCCGCTGGCAGATGACCGCGAACGTGTACCGGGATGACATTCTTACCTACAGCGACGGCCATTACTGGGTCGAGACCTACAGCGACGACACGAGCTACGCGGTCACGGAGGAATCCTTCGGCGGCACCGGCAGCTTCTACTTTCAAAACGGCCAGCTCCACTGGCACGACGATCTAACGGGCCAGGACACCGCGCTGATCCCCGCATAAGGCAAACAGCCGCCCTCCAGTCGGAGGGCGGCTGCTGTTTCATTTTACGCTGTGTAACTCAGTAATCCCGGCCGAAGAAGCCCTCGTCGACCTTCCATTCGGTGATGGCTCTGCCGGATGCCGTGGCGCCGATGACCCGGGAGTAATAGTTGTCGCCGCGGGAATCCGAGATCACGGCCGTGGTGAGGTAGTAGCCCTTGGGCAGCTGCTCACGGGTGACTTCGATACGGGCGGAAAACCGGATACTCTTACCCTCAACAGACTTTGTCTCGCCGGTCTTGTAATTCGTCTGTACATAGAGAGGCACGATTTTCTTGCCGGCCTCCGGCTCAATGATGGAACGGGTGCTTGCCAGGGAGTTGATCGCGTTATCCTCATCCACCTTGCGGATGCCGCTGATGGCGCACTCGCCGGTATCCCTGTCACAGGAGATCATCAGATAGGCCTCATTGCCGTCATAATTGATATGCGCCTTGTACTCGATGCCCGCCGCGGTGGAGGAAACCGGTTCCACATACAGCGGTTCACCGTTGAGGCAGATCCAGGTACCGTCAAAGGTGCTTTCGAGGCCGCCCTCTCCGTCAAGGCGCAGCGCATCCGCGCGGCCATAGTAGGTGATGGTTTGCTCGTCATCATCATACTTGCCGATCTCAAGCTGATATCCGGTCATGAGGCGCTGGAGCTCAGCATTCACGGGGATCACAAAGCCTTCGGAGTCGATAGCGGGTTCCGCCCTGCTGAAGTCGTGGAAGGCGGTGATATCCAGAATCTCAGGCTCTTTGTCGGTAAGCGTGGCGACATACTTCTTTAGCTCGTCATTGAGGCAGCCCGCCTGCTTGTAGTAATACAGAGATCTGACGCTGTCACTGTCGCAGATGTCATAAACATACTCAAGGTAGTACACCAGACCGTTCAGGTCGCTGACATCAGTGGGGATGTAAACGGCCATGCCGGTGGAATCGCTGAGGGTGCCGCTGTCGCGATGGTACAGCACCGCTTCTTTGATGAGGTCCTTGATGCGGCTGCTCTGCTCGGGGTAGCTGTCGATGGTGTAGTCGACGTAGTTGCCGAGGTCCGCGGTATTGAAGACATTCGCGTGGTTGACACCGTAGCGCGTGGCGCGTACACCGCAGCGGCCGATATCCGCCAGCACGCCGAGATCCTGCACAGCGTCGACGAGCTGCGCCCGGCATAGCGCGCTGTAGGCATCATAGAGCTCACTTGCCTTGCTTGCGTCGATGACTGAGAAGGTTGTGTTGTTTTCAAGCATCGGCACATTGATGTTCTGGGTCACATAGTAATCCGTATAGGAATCGGCGATCTTCCGGCCGACCAGGGCGGGACTCATGGTGGGATCGTCCGTCAGGGCCTGCAGCCAGGGGCCGTAGTCCCAGCCGTCGCCGGGGATGACCTCCTCACTCAGGCAGTAGTAGCTTGCAAAGCCTTCAAGGGCGTGCGTCACCTCAAGGCAGCCCATGAGGCAGGCGTCAAAGCCGATGATGTCAAAGGCAGGCTTTGCGCTGTTGGGACGGTAAACGCTCGAGAGTGCCTCGCGGATATTCTTGAGGGATAACATCTGGTCGAAGATGGAGTCCTGACCGTAGCCGAAGGGGCCGCCGCCGTGGTCCCAGAGGACCAGCATATTGTGGTCGGCGGGGTACTCGTCCCGGCAGAAGCGCAGGAAGCCCGCCAGGGTGTCCGGCTCGGACGCCGGCTGCAGGGGCAGATCGGCCACCTCGGTGAACTTGCCGCCCTTATACAGGAAGCGCTGGGTGCGGTTCGGATTGATGAGGTCATTCGTCCAGTGGGTGGCGCCGCCGGTCTGAATGACGATCTGGATATTGTCCCCCCAGACGCCGGAGGTCATTTCCGAAATGTCAGCCGAGGCCATGCCGGTACGCTCGGAGACATGGACATCCTGCGTTACCACCGTGGAGGAGGCAACCGGCACATCGGGATAGTAGAAAAACTTCGGCAGCTCCAAACCGTTGTCCGCAAGCTCGGTGTTGTAGCGGTTGAGGCGGTCCATGGTCGCCATCCGGCTTTCATTCGCGGCGTCCTGTGCCGCGTCTCTCGTCATGACCGTGGTCACATAGGACAGATCGTTTTCCGTATCGTCCTCCAGGTCCGCGCCGACGATATAGACGCTGATCGTCCAGGTTTCGTCCGCCTTGGACTTCGGCAGGGCGTCGATACGCGCTGCCCCCTCCTCGTCAATGGGAGACAGCTCATAGATCTGCTTCTTCTGTTCCTCGCTGAGGGGCTTGTTGCGCTGCTCCATGATGCTTGTCCGCAGAATGGGGACAACGATTTCGTTGAAGATCGTCTCCATATTCGCGGCCAGCACGCCGACGATGAGCAGCAGCACCATCACGACCTTCAAAACCTTTTTCAGCCAGAGGTTCCACACCTTCTTGGGCCAGGGCGCATAGCGATAGTACTCCCGCTGCTCCTGCTTCTTGGCCCGCTTGGCCGCCTTCCAGCGCGCCCGTTTTTCCTTGCGCGTCAGCCGCTCCTTTCGGGCGGGTGCCGCAGTCTTTTCGTTTTCGTTCATTCGTTTACCTGCGCTTTCTTGTTTTCAGTAATCTGTCCTGTACTTCCCGCCGGTCGCCGACTTGCTCCCGGCCTGCCCTTGTATTCCAAACACAGCATGGTCAGGTCGTCAAACTGCGTGGCCTCGCCGGTAAAGGCCTCCACGTCCGCCTTGACCCCCTCCAGGATGTGCTTTGGGTCTTTCTCTGCGTTTTTGTTAAGTGCGGCCTCCATGCGTTCCATGCCGTAGAAGGCGCCCTCTGCATTATTGGCTTCGGGCACGCCGTCGGTATAGACGAAGACGGCATCGCCCGGCGCCATGTTGATCTCATAGTCCCGGTATTTGGATTTTGCCAGCGCCCCCACCACGAGGCCGTGCCGGTCCTTAAAGATACGGAACACCCCGTCGGTCCCCCGGACCACCGGGTACTCGTGCCCGGCGTTTGCGCATGTGAGCACACCGGTTTTCAGATCGAGGATGCCGAGCCAGACGGTGACGAACATTTTGCTCTTGTTGTTCTTGCAGATCTCCGCGTTCACCGCGCCGAGGATCTCGCTGGGACTGCCGCCCATCTGCGCGCGATAATTGATGAGGATCTTGGAGGACATCATGAACAGCGCCGCCGGGACCCCCTTGTCGGACACGTCCGCGATCAGTACCGCAAGGTGGCCCTCGTCGATGAGGAAGAAATCATAGAAATCCCCACCCACCTCTTTGGCGGGCGTCATGCTGGCATAGAGATCAAATTCGTCCCGGTCGGGAAAGGCCGGGAAAATACTCGGCAGCATGGATTCCTGGATCTGGGAGGCGGTGCGCAGCTCGGTACTGACGCGTTCCTTCTCGGCCGTGGCCCGGGTCAGGTTCTCGGTGTAATCCACGATGCGGTTTTCCATGGAACGTATCTCATGATAGAGGTCCGTGACCTCGTCATTGCCCGGGATATCCAGGTCGATGACATCCTCCTTGGTGAAGGCCCGGTCTTCCTTGGCAAAGCGGGTGGCCGCTTCAGCAAGCTTCCGCAGAGGCTTGACGGCGGTGCGCTGGAGTACCGCCACACTGACGGCGATCGCGCCCGCCAGCAGGATCGCCATAAAGACGAGGCTCTGCCTGAGGAAGGAATAGCGCTCGCCGATGATGTCGGTCATGTTGATGTCAACACCCGCGACCGCGGCAGGCTTCTTCGTATCCCAGTCGATCACCGGTTCGATCGCGGTGAGAAGCCATCCGAAGGCCGAGCGGTACACGATCGGCGGTACGGCGACATTGCCCTCGTATTCCTCAAACTCAGCGACCGGCTGCTCGATCGTGCCGATATAAAACATGCTTTCGTCAGGGTCCGCGATGTTATAGGTGACGCTGCCTTCGCCATACTGGTAATACGCGGCATCAACGTCAAAGTACTCCTTGATCCCGAGAAGGCCGGAGAGGATGTCCTCATAGTCGTCCAACAGCGTCCATGCTTCGTTCTGCGTGTCATGCTCATCGTCAAAAACAGGATCATTTTCCGTGCTGACGGCTTCTGGCTGCAAAAAGAAGCTCTGTTGGCTGCGCATCCAGTCCCCGATCGGCGTTTCGTCGTTTATGTCCTTCGCGCGCTTTTGTACCTCCCGGAACTCATCCGTGTTGACCTTGTCCCAGAAGTACATCAGCATATCGGCCGATACGTTGTTGGCACAGGCCTCCGCCGCACGGCGGACGGTCCGGTCGTATTTATCGTCGACTCGCTGGCAGAAGATATAGTAGCTGATCGCCGTAAGGCCCGCCGCGACAAGCAGCATGCTGCAGATCACAAGCGCGCTCAGCTTTACCTGCATGCTTACGCGGTGCGGCTGCTTTTCCGACCTGTTCTGTTTCCTTGTCTCTTCCATGGCGCTACAGAACCTTCCTGATGGTCAGGATGTTCTTCCCTTCCCTGTACTCATAGCGGACATCGTCCATGCTCTTTTTTACCATGTAGATGCCAAGGCCCCCGATCTTCCGGTCTCTGGCGGAGAGCGTGGTATCCGGGTCGCTTCTCTCGAGGGGATTGAAGGGCCTGCCCCCATCCGTGAAAGTGATGGAAACAATACGCGGTTCACGCTGCGTCTCCATCGCCACGGTCACCTCGCCGCCGTCGTCGTCAAAGCCGTATTTGGCAATGTTGCTGTACAGCTCGTCGATGGCAATGTCGATCTGGGCCTTTGTCTTGAGCGCGCAGCCCATGCGTTCAAGCTCCCGGTTGACAAATTCGATGATCGCCGGGATATTTGTCTGTCTCGCGGGCAATGTCAATTCTTTCATCCGCCGCACCCTCCGTATATTTGCGGGCACGCGGCCAGTCAGACAATGTTCATGATTTCAAGAAAACCGGTCACGTCGAACACATCGTGAATGATGTCATTGACATTGCGAAGCTCCATCTTCTTGCCCTGATCCTCCAGCGTCTGCTCGAAGGTGAGCAGCACGCGCAGACCGGCCGAGGAAATGTAGTCGAGCTTTTCACAGTCCAGCTTCAGCTCGGAGATGCCGTCGAGCATCGGCTCCACTTCCCTCTGGAATTCCGGCGCGGTATTGGTGTCCAGGCGCCCGTCCAGCGCGACGTCGAGGACGCCGTTTCCGAGCTTCTTCGTGATATTGAGCATGGTGTTTCCCTCCTGAAAATGACTGATTTATAAATACTGATACTTGGAACGATATTTATTCAAGGCATACGCCGTGACAAAAGCGCTCAGAAGCTCCGCCGCCGGCCAGGCGCTCCAGAGTCCCGGACCGCCGAAGAGGGCCGTCAGGCCGTAGAGGCAGCCGCTCAGGATCACAAAGGAGCGGATAAAGGACAAAAGTCCCGACACGACGCCGTTGCCGAAGGCGGTGAAGAGCCCGGAGCCGAAGATATTGAAGCCGATAAACAGGCACGCGGGCAGGATGATCAGATAGCCGAGAGAGGCGATGCGGTGAAACTCCGTCCCCTCCTTGAAGAAGATCCCGACCATGGGGCCGCGCAGCAAGAACAGCAGCAGCATCATGACCACGCCGAAGATCAGGTTCCACCGGATGCTCAGGCGGAAAACTCGCTTTCGCATCTCCACGTTCCCGCTGCCGTAGTGGAAGGAGAATACCGGCTCCACGGCGGAGGTGTAGCCCATGAAGACCATCGAGATCAGCACCTGCACATAGGTGATCACTGCGAGCGCGCTCACGCCGACCTCGCCGTAGCAGCGGTAGGCCAGATGATTCATGAACAGCACCGTGATGCCCTCGGCCAGATTGGAGATCATGTCGGACGAGCCGTTAAAGCAGATGCCGCCGATCTCCTTCATGTCGGGCTTGGCAAGCTCCAAATGATAGGAGCTTTTGCGCGCGATGATGTAAAACCACACGGCGTAGACGATGGTGCTGCAATAGCCGATCACGGTAGCAAGCGCCGCCCCGCGAATGCCCATGTGGAGCTTCGCCATAAAAACATAGTCCAGCACACAATTGAGCACACCGCCGATCATGATGACGATGGCCGCCACCACGGTTTTCCCCTCGCCGATGATGAGGATGCCGAGCTCGGACTGCAAAAGGATCGCGAGGGAAAAGCTGCTCAGGGTCATATAGTAGGGGCGCAGGTACTCGATATTTCCCTCTGTTGCGCCGCAAAGGCGCATGATGGGATCGGCAAAAAGCAGGCAAACCGCGGTAAAGACGATGCCGCAGATCACCGTAAAGGTCATCACGCGCGAGAAGGTCTGGCCCGCCTCTTTGCGCTTGCCCTCGCCGACCTTGCGGACGATGACGGCGTTGCCGCCGGTGCCGATCATGATGCCGACGGCGATGAAAAGGCTGATGATGGGATAATAGAGGTTGATGGCGCTGATGGCGAGCTCCCCCACATAGCGCTCGATAAACAGCCCGTCCACCATCTGGTACACCCCGATAAAGACGAAGGTGAAGATGCTGGGGGCCACAAATTTCAGCAGTGACCAGAAGGTAAACTCCTGGGACAGCTCTTTTTCCTGATCCATGGCCGCTTACTTCTTTCTGCTGAAGATGCCCGCGATGGTCTTGAAGAAGTTCTTATGATCTTCGAGCTTATCCTTGATCTCGCCGATGGTCACGTCCGCCTGGGAGTTATGGGTCACGAGCGCCTGGGCAAGCTTTACATAGATGTCCTTGAAACGCTCCATGCTCTCCTCCTTGTAGCGGGAGGCGGCAAAGTCGATCATCAAGGTCAGACCGTCGGCCCCGTCGAGGATCTCCATGTCCAGGATGGTCTGGGAGGCCGCCTGGTTCTGGCGGATATCTACCATCTCCACGTCAAAGCCGTCCTTGCCGCCCATGTCGCGGATGTCCTGCTGATAGAGAAGATAGGCGCATTCGCTCTCCCCCGCCTGGTTTCGGCTGTCCACATAGGGGTAGCAGCTGTGCTCGATGCCCTTCTGCACCTGCTCGTGCACATCGGCAAAGACATTGCGCAGGGTGTCCCGGTCCTTGAAGCGGATGCCGATGGGCAGATCGCGGAAGAGAAGGCCCACCGTGGTCATGTTCTCCATATCCTCGCGCCCGTTGTAGATCCAGGAGATCTTCACATCCGGCGTGCGGTTGTAGATGGAGATGGCAAGCGCCGCCACCGTGATGAAAAACTCGTTGCGGCTGATCTTATAGGCCTTCTCCATGGCGTTCATCTGGGGCTGGAGGATGCCGAGGGGCGCAAAGAGCTCGCCCATCTCGTTGTCTCTCGACTCGTGGTCGGTCTGCGGGAAGCAGGACCAGTCGACCCGGTCATAGCGCTTTTCAAAGTAGCGGCGGCTCTCTTCATAGAAGGCGGAGTTTACCGCGTCCTCGCGGCGCTGGAGCATGAGGTAATAGAAGTCGGGATCGGCCTCGAGGCCAAGATAGGTCTTGCCGATGTCCGACATGAACACCTTCAGGGAAGTGCCGTCAAAAACAGAGTGGTGCACGTCGAAGAAGACATAGCCCGCCTTCTCGGTCTCAAACACCCGGCAGCGGCAGAGTCTGCCGCCCACGATCTTGAAGGGATAGACCAGCGTATCGCGCACATAGCGCAGCTCAAACTCGGTGAGCTTTTCCACATCTATGTCCCAAAGCTCCTCCGGGTGGTAGCTCTGCACCAACTCCCGGTCACGGTTCCAGGCAAATTTCGTCAGCAGGGCCGGATGGTGGGAGATGACGGCCTTGAGCGTCTCGGCCATCTTCTCCATGTCGATGGCGTCCTTGTCAAGCTTCATCATGGAGTAGAGGTTATACATCGTGGAGTTTGGCGTATAGAGCTGATAGTCCACCATATAGAGCTGTTCGGTGGTGAGGGGGTGCTCTTTTCCCCGCGCCTCCTGCTCCTTCACCTCGGGCGCGACGCCGTCGTTCTGAGCAAGGCTGTCCATATAGAGCTTTGCGATCTTCTCCGGCGTGCGGCCGCGGAAGATGAGTCCCGCGTTCAGGCCCTCGAGGGCGCACCTTGTCACAACGTCAATAGAGCCGAGAGAGTCGCCGCCCATCTCGTAGAAATCGTCCTCGATGCCGACGCGGTTGAGGCCCAGGACCTTGGCCATCGCCTTGCAGATCACCTTCTCGACATCGTTTGTCGGGGCCAGGTAGCTGCTCTGGAAGTCCTTCGCGTCCGGCGCGGGCAGGGCCTTGCGGTCAAGCTTGCCGTTGGCCTTGAGGGGGACGCTATCAATCTTCATGAAGTAGGCCGGGATCATGTAATAGGGCAGGCGCTTTAATAACTCCTCGCGCAGGGCCGCCGGGTCAAAATGCACATCCGCCGTATAGTAGGCGCAAAGGTAGCTCTTGCCCTCCTCCTCGAAGCCTCGGGCCGCGCACCAGTCGATATTGAGGGCCTGCTTGACGGCGGCCTCGATCTCGGCGGGCTCGATGCGGTTGCCGTTTATTTTGATCATGTCGCCGCTGCGGCCGAGCAGGACATAGTTGCCGTTTTCGTCCTTTGCCGCGAGGTCCCCCGTGTGGTAGACGCCGTTTACGAAGGCCTTCGCCGTCTCCTCGGGGAGATTGATGTAACCGCGCACATAGGGATTCGTAAAGCAGAGCTCGCCGGTCTCGCCGTCGGCGACCTCTTTTCCGTCCTCGCCGATGAGCGTGATCTCCGTCTCCACCTGGGGCTTGCCGATGGGGCAGGTCTCGTAGGGCTTGTCGATCTTGAAAAAGCCCACGGCAAAGCCGCTCTCGCTGCATGCGTAGATGTTGATGAGGTCGAGGTTTTTGTTATAGAGGTTGTTGGCGGGCTCGCTGCCCACGAACAGCATGCGCAGGAAGGGGCCGGTGTTATTGCCGATCTTGCGCACATAGGACGGGGTCAGGAAGGTGATGGTGATGCGCTTGGAGAGGAAGAACTTCGCAAGCGCCGCCGTATTTTTGATGGTTGAATAGGATACGATATAGTTCTTGCCGCAGTAGACATTCAGCGCCGCGAGGATAACGATGACGGTGGCGACAAAGTTCATCGGGGCCAGGGTCGCAAGGCGGTCCTTCTCGTTGAAGGGCACCTCGCCGTCGATGCGGATGGAGTCGATAGCGCGCTGGAGATTGCCGTATTCGTGCAGCACGCCCTTGGGGTTTCCTGTCGTGCCGGAGGTATAGATCGCGTAGGCCGCGTCATGCTCGTCCGGGTCCTCGTGGCCGGCAAGGGGTGTTACACGCATGATGTCGTCCCAGTTGTCGGCGCTGATTTCCAGCTTGCAGCCGCAGTCCGTGCGGATATAATTGATGCGCTCTGGGGCGTAGGTATCCTCCACCAGCGCCCAGGCGGCTCCCGCCTTCCAGACACCGATCATGGCGATCACCGGCAGCACGCCGCGCGGCAGGTCGATGAGCACGAAGTCCTCCCGCCCGATTTTGTTCTCCTTCAGCCATGCGTAGACACGGCCCGACATATCGTCCAGCTGCGCATAGGTGACGCCCTTGGCATGCAGATCGTCAAAGAGGATCGGCGCGCCGGGGTTTTGCTCGGTATACTGCTGAAGCTTATCAATGATTGTTTGCATGACCAATTCTCCAGTCGTTGCAGAAATTTCCTAATTTAGTATTTTACCACTGCAAATTCACTCACGCAAGAGGCGGCGGAAAAGTTATTTTTTATCATGCCAGGGTCAGGAGCTTATGAGATGATGCTATGTAAAAAGGCACGCTGCAAAATGCTTAGCATTTTGTCATCCTGAGGCATAAAATGACGAAGGATCTTTCTTTTGAAGGTTTTTGCAAACTTTCAGGGAAAGATCCTTCGCTTACGCTCAGGATGACACGCATTTTGCAACGTGCCCATCATCAAACTCTCAGCCCATGCGGGCCGCCGAAATCACGCACGCTTGATCAGAATGAAAGCAGCAGCGCAGACGCAGAGACCGCCGATAACCAGAGCAATAATCTTTTTCATGTTTGTTCCTCCTTTTCTATTTATTGGATTTCGACATCTATTTTATGTCATAAGTGCTTTCCTGTCAAGCATGATTGAAAAGGGGAGTTTGGCGTGATATAATCTATAAAAAAATCCATCATCGCGAAGCGACACCATCACTTCCCTTTTCACTTTATTATACCGGAGGTCATTGCCATGAGACAGTTTCTTGTTGTGGTCGATATGCAGAAGGATTTCGTGGACGGCGCGCTCGGCACCAAGGAGGCGCAGGCCATTATCCCCGCGGCGGTTGAAAAGATCCGCGGCTGGGACGGCGAGCTCTTTGTCACCTATGACACTCACTTTGAGGACTACCTGGATACCGCCGAGGGCAAAAAGCTGCCGGTCCCCCACTGCATCTACGGCACGCCCGGCTGGGAGCTCAACGATGAAATCCTTGAGGTCGTGGAGGAAAAGCCCCACGCGAAGATCCAGAAATATACCTTCGGATCCACGGCACTCCCACGACTGATCGCGGAGTTTGCCGACGAGGAGGAGTTCAGCCTGGAGCTCATCGGCCTTTGTACCGACATCTGCGTGGTCTCAAACGCATTGCTTCTCAAGGCTCATTTTCCCGAGGTCCCCATTTCGGTGGATGCCCGCTGCTGTGCCGGGGTCACGCCCGCGCTGCACGAGGCTGCCCTGCAGACCATGGGCAGCTGCCAGATTGAGATCAAACGCTGAGAATTTTACTTGTTCAAAACGGAAAAGTTTTTATCATCGGCGCCCGCCGATTCGTTCAAATCATCCCTTGACAAGCACGCTTTAAAATGCTAAACTCCAGCCATAAACCGCAGAGGAAGAGTGAGTAAGCCAGATCTCCTTTCCCGCAGCGAGCCGCCGACGGTGCAAGGGCGGCGGAAAGCGTTTGGCCGAATGGACTTCCGAGGGCGATCGGAAAGGGCTTTGCCCGAGTATGTGAGCCGGGGACGGACTCCCCGTTAGCAAAAGCCGGCGTATGACAGTACGCGTAAAGTGGGCGCGCAAAGCGCGTCAAGCCGGGTGGCACCGCAGGTTCGTTAATTCGATCCTGTCCCAGCAAAGAAATTTGCAGGGACAGGATTTTTTCTGCCTGTCCCAAAAAGAAAGGAAGCGTTCCCCATGAAAAAAGCCGTCTCCATCCTCCTCGCCGTTCTGCTGTTTGCAAGCCTGACCGTCCCGGCCTTCGCCGAGGAAAAGACCACCTACACCGTTGGCATCTGCAACTTTGTCGACGATGCCTCCCTCAACCAGATCATCGCCAACATCCGCGCAAGACTCTCAGAGCTCGAAAGCGACAAAGTCAGCTTCAACATCCTCGAGGACAACTGCAACCTTGATGCGAACGTCATGAACCAGATCATCACAAACTTCCTGGCCCAGAAAGCGGACCTGCTGGTGGGCGTCGCCACTCCGGTCGCCATGGGCATGCAGACCGCAACCGAAGACAACAAGGTCCCCGTGGTCTTCGCCGCCGTGTCCGATCCCCTGGGCGCGGGTCTGGTGGATTCCCTCGAGGCTCCGGGCGCAAACATCACCGGCACCTCCGACTATCTTGACACCAATGCCGTCATGAACCTGATCTTCGCAGCAAATCCCGACGCGGACCTGATCGGCCTTCTCTACAACGTGAGCGAGGACTCCTCCACTGCTCCCATCGCCGCGGCAAAGGAGTATCTCGACGCAAAGGGTGTCAAGTATATCGAGCGCACCGGCACCACGGTGGACGAGGTCATGCTGGCGGCCGAAGCGCTTGTGAGCGCGGGTGTCGACGCGGTCTTCACCCCGACCGACAACACCGTCATGAACGCGGAGCTCGCCATCTATGAGACCTTTGCCGAGGCGAAGATCCCCCACTACACCGGGGCCGACAGCTTTGCCCTCAACGGTGCGTTCCTGGGCTACGGCGTGGACTACGCAAACCTCGGCGTGGAGACGGCGAACATGATCGCCGAGATCCTGCTCGATGGCAAGGACCCCGGCACGGTGCCGGTCAAGACCTTCGATAACGGCACCGCCACGGTCAACACCGACATCTGCGCGGCCTTGGGCCTCGACTACGACAAGGTCGCCGAGACCTTCGCTCCCTTCTGCACCAAGGTCCAGCCCATCACCACCGCCGAGAGCTTCGACGATCTCACAAAGTAAGCGATACCCCGCCGCCAGGCTCCCCCTTTGGGGGAGCCTGCACGGCCAATCCCCCCCGCGAGGCCGTGACTGAGAGGGTAAGTCAAATAAGGAGTTGTTGTTTCGTTGCTGTCCATTCTGCAAACCGCCCTGGAGCTGGGCCTGATCGGCTCGCTCACGGTGCTGGCGCTGTTTCTGAGCTATACGATGCTGGGGGTGTGCGATCTCTCCACCGACGGCTGCTTCACCCTCGGGGCCGCGGTCGGCGCGGTGGTGGCGATCTCCGGCCACCCTTGGCTGTCGCTGCCCGCCGCCATGTGCGCGGGGGTCCTGTCCGGCTTTGTGACCGCCCTGCTGCAAACGAAGCTCGGCATCGACAGCCTGCTTGCGGGCATCATCGTGAATACCGGGCTATATTCCATCAACATCGCCGTGATGGACGGAGCCTCGCTTCTCAACATGAACAAGACCGGCACAGTATTCACCATGCTCAAAAAGCTGCTGGCGGGCACGGCGGTATCGAGCCTTTATAAGCTCTTTGTGGGCCTGATCGCGGCGGCGCTGGTCGTGTGGTTCCTGAGCATCTTTCTGCGCACGCGCCTCGGGCTTGCCATCCACGCAACCGGCGATAACCCGGACATGGTGCGCTCCTCGTCGATTAACCCCGCCTTCACGACCATTGTGGGCCTGTGCATCTCGGGAAGCCTTACGGCCCTCTCCGGCTGCTTGCTTGCCCAGTCGCAGAAGTCGGTGAACATCGACATCGGTTCCGGCATGGTGACGATCGCGCTGGCGTCGCTTCTCATCGGGCGCGCCTTCGCCCCGAAGGGCGGTATCCCTATTCGGGCCATAGGCGCAGTCATCGGCGCAGTGGTGTTCCGTCTTGTCTATGCCGTGGCGCTGCGGCTCAACATGCCCGCCTTCATGCTCAAGCTGGTGTCCTCGGTCATCGTCGTCATCGCCATCGCGGGCCCGTACCTCAAGGCCCATTACCCGGAGCTGCACCGCCGTCTCACCCACGCGCGGCAGAAAGGGGGCGAGGGCCATGCTTGAGCTGGACCGCATCTCTAAAACCTTCAACCCCGGCACCGTGAACGAAAAGCAGGCGCTTCACGAACTGACGCTGCACGTCAAGGACGGCGACTTCATCTCCATCATCGGTGCAAACGGCGCAGGCAAGTCCACCCTCTTCAACGCCATCGCTGGCTCCTTCTTCACCGACAGCGGGCGCATCACCCTCGGCGGCACGGACATCACTCTCCAGCCCGAGCATGTGCGCGCCAAGGTGATCGGCAGGCTCTTTCAGGACCCCATGCGCGGCACCGCGCCGGGCATGACGATCGAGGAAAATCTCGCCCTCGCGGCGGGCCGCGGCGGCTGGCTCGGGCGGATCACGAAAGCGGACAAGGCGTTTTTCCGCGACAGGCTCGCCCCTCTCGGCATGGGGCTTGAGGACCGGCTGCAGCACCCGGTGGGCCTGCTCTCCGGCGGGCAGCGGCAGGCGCTTTCCCTCATGATGGCAACCATCAACACCCCAAAGCTTCTGCTTCTCGACGAGCACACCGCGGCTCTCGACCCGGCAACGGCGGAGAAGGTGCTGAACCTCACAAAGCACATCGTGAAGGACGACAAGCTCACCTGCCTCATGGTGACGCACAACATGCAGTCGGCCCTTGAGCTCGGAAACCGTACGCTTATGATGGACGGGGGCCGCATCATCTTCGACGTGGAGGGCGAGGAACGCGCAAAGCTCACGGTCCCCGACCTGCTGGTCCTCTTCCGCGAGGCTGCCGGACGCAATCTCGACAACGACCGCATGATGCTGTCATAATCGTACACATAAAAAACGGGCTGCCGAAGCAGTCCGTTTTTTATGCGATCACTTGTCACTGTAGGCGGCGAGAACGCCCTTGTAGGTCATGTAGCAGTCAAGCTTGGCAACCAGCTCAAGCGGGGCGTGCATGCTCATGACGGGCACGCCCGCGTCGATGGTGTCGATGTTGCGGTTGGCCATGAACTTGGCGATGGTGCCGCCGCCGCCCTTGTCGACCTTGCCCATCTCCGAAAGCTGCCAGATGACGCCGGCCTTGTCGAAGATGCGGCGCAGATAGGCCACCACCTCGGCGGAGGCGTCGCTGGTGCCGGACTTGCCGCGCGCGCCGGTAAACTTGCAGATGCCCATGCCGTAGTTGAACTTGGAGCCGTTGGTCTTCTCGTAGACGTCGGCATAGAGGGGATCGTAGGCCGCAGTCACGTCGGCGGAGAGGCAGAAGCTCTTTTCAAAGCAGCGGCGTACTTCCACGCCCTGGGCAGCGCACAGGTCTGCCATGAAGGTGTCGAAGGCCTGGCTCTGCATGCCGCTGACACCCTCGGAACCGATCTCTTCTTTGTCTGCCAGGATGCACACGCAGGTGCGCACCGGGTTTTCCACATCCAGGATCGCCTTGAGCTCGGCGTAGGCGCAGACCCTGTCGTCGTGGCCGTAGCCGCCGATCATGCTGCGGTCAAGGCCGATCTCGCAGGCGTCGAAGGCGGGCACTGCGGTGAGCTCGGCGGAGAGGAAATCCTCCTCCTTGATGCCGTACATGTCATTCAGAACGCTCAGCACCGCGAGCTTGACGCGGTCCTTGCCCTCGTCGGCGTAAGGGGCGGAGCCGATGAGGATGTTCAGGCCCTCGCCGGTGATGCCCTCGGCCATGGTCTTCTTCATCTGGTCCTGGGCCAAGTGCGGCAGCAGGTCGGTGATCACGAAGCGGGGGTCACCCGGCTCACGGCCAAGACGCACGTCCACAAGCTCCCCGCTCTTGAGGGCGACGACGCCGTGCAGCTCGAGGGGGATCGTGACCCACTGGTACTTTTTGATGCCGCCATAGTAGTGGGTGCGCAGGTAGCACAGCTCGTCCGTCTCGTACATGGGGATCTGCTTGAGGTCGAGGCGCGGGGAGTCGATGTGCGCGCCCGCGATCACAGTGCCGTCGGAAAGGCTGCGCTGGCCGATGACAGCGAGCATAAGGGCCTTGCCGCGGTTGGAGCTGTAAATCTTCATGCCGGGGGCGAGGGCCATGCCGGGTACAAACGGGACGAATCCCGCCGCCTCGGCAAGGCGGATGGCGTTGACGACGGCCTCGCGCTCGGTGCGGGAGTCGTTGAGGTACTCGATGTAGCCGCGGCAGTAGTTGTCGGCGGCGACATGCTCCTCAGGCCCGATGAGGTCATAGCCGTTTTTTTGCGTGTAAAAAAGCTGGGTTCTCAGATCATCCATGGTATATCTCCTTATACAACTGGCGGCAGGCAGCGGCGAAGCCCTCCCTGTCGGCATTATTAAACAACAGATGGGTGCAGTTGGTCTGATAGTAGCTGTCGGGCTTCTGGGAACGGATGCGCGCGAGGGCCGCTTCCCTGCCGATGCCGTCGCGGGCCATGATGCGTGCAACGCGAATCTCCTCATCCGCCAGCACCCCGACGACGGCGTCACAGCGCTCGGCCATGCCCGCGGAGATAAGCTCCACGGCGTCGATGGCGGCGACAAGCCCGCCCCGCATGGCGAAGGCGCGCAGGCGTCTTTCCGTCTCGTCCATCACATAGCGGTGGGTGATCCTGTTCAGAAGCGCGAGCTTTTCCGCGTCCGCGAACACGATACGCCCGAGCGCCCTGCGGTCGAGCTTCCCGTTAATGACCGTGCCGGGGAAGGCGCTTTCGAGCTCTTGCAGGAGTGCTTGATTGCTCTCCAGCAGCTCGTGATAAATTTTGTCGCAGTCCAGCACCAGCGTGTCGAAGCCCTCCAGTTCCTGCAGAGCCGTGGTCTTGCCGCAGCCGGAGGGGCCTGTGATGCCGATGACTGTCAGGTTTTCCGCCAGCGCTTCGGCGACCGTTTCCTCATGAAGCGCGGCCTCGCGCAGGATTCTGTAGGGTGTGCGGCTCATGTCTATAAGCGTGGATTCCCGGCCGAGACCGCAGGGGCCGCCGTCAATGACGGCGTCGATCCTGCCGTCAAAGTAGCCCAGTACCTGCTCCGCCGTTTTGGGGCTTGGCTCGCCGGAGGGATTGGCCGAGGGCGCTGCCAGCGGCAGGCCGCAGCTTTTGAGAAGCGAAAGCGTCAGCGGGTGGTCCGGGCAGCGAAGCCCCACCGTCGTACCGCCCGCGAGGACGATGGACGGGATCTCGGGCTTTGCCTTCAATACGATGGTGAGCGGCCCCGGCCAGAAACGTTTTGCCAGGGCGTGGGCCTGGGGCGGAACGTCTTCGCAGTATAGCTCCATGGCGCTCTCGTCCGGGACCATGAGGGACAGCGGTTTGACTGCGGGTCTCCCCTTCACCTCGTAGATTTCCGAGACGGCTTTCTCGTTAAGGCCATTGCCCGCAAGGCCGTAGACCGTCTCCGTCGGGACGGCGACAAGGCCGCCCGCGCGGATGATTTGCGCCGCGTCTTCTATTTTGTCGGTAATGCGTTTGGTTTCCATTCACGCCTCCGTCTGCGCCTGCAAAAGTGCTGCCTGGTCGGCTGTGACCAGGGCGTCGATGAGCGCGTCGAGATCGCCGTTGATGATGGGCTGGAGGTTAAAATTCTTCACGTCTCCGCTCAGGCGGTGGTCGGTCACGCGGTTTTGCGGGAAGTTGTAGGTGCGCACGCGCTCGCTGCGGTCCCCGGAGCCGATCTGGCTGCGGCGGGCACTTGCAATGGCGGCGTGCTGCTTTGCCTGCTCGGCCTCATATAATTTGGCGCGCAAGATCTGCATGGCGCGGTCCTTGTTTTTATACTGGCTGCGCTCGTCCTGGCACTCCACCACCGTGCCCGTGGGCAGGTGGGTGATGCGGATAGCGCTCTCGGTCTTGTTGACGTGCTGGCCGCCCGCGCCGGAGGAGCGGTAGGTGTCGATCTTGAGGTCGCCGGGGTCTAAGTGGAAGTCGATTTCCTCCACCTCGGGCAGCACTGCGACCGTGGCGGCGGAGGTGTGGATACGCCCGCCGGACTCGGTGACCGGGACGCGCTGGACCCGGTGTCCGCCTGCCTCGAATTTGAGGCGGGAGTAGGCGCCCGCGCCCTCGATGACAAAGCTGATCTCCTTGATGCCGCCGAGCTCGGTTTCGTTGATGTTGGCAACGTCGATCTTCCAGCCCTTGGAGTCTGCGTACATGGAGTACATGCGGAAAAGGTCCGCGGCAAAGAGCATCCCCTCTTCCCCGCCGACGCCGCCGCGAATCTCCATGATGACGTTCTTGCCGTCGTTGGGGTCCTTGGGCAAAAGCAAAATTTTGATCTCCTGTTCGAGGCGTTCCCGGTCCTGCTTGGCTACGGTGTATTCCTCCTGGGCAAGCTCCTTCATCTCGGGATCGGACATGAGCGAGAGGGCTTCGTCCATGGCGGCGCATGCCCCGTTATACTGCCGGTAAGCGGTGATCAGCGGCTCAAGCTCCCGCGCTTCGCGCTCGTACTTTGCGTACACGGCGGGATCGGAATAGGTCCCCGGCTCCTCCATGCGCGCGCAGAGCAGATCGTATTTGTTTTCAAGCTGCCTGAGTTTGTCAAACATGGCATACCCTCCCAAAAGAGATTGTATTATATCATGTTCTCAAGGGAATGTAAACACGAAAAAGGAGCCGCAAACGCGGCTCCTCAGTTCGTATTCTGTTCAGCTTCCGAGATACGCCTTCTTCACGTCCTCGTTGACCAGCAGTTCCCTGCCGGTGCCGGTGAGGGTGATGCGGCCCGTCTCCAGGACGTAGGCAAAGTCCGCGATCTTGAGGGCCATGTTGGCGTTCTGCTCGATCAGCAGGACCGTAACGCCCTGGTCGTTGATCTGACGGATGATGTCAAAGATGCCCTTGACCACCAGCGGCGCAAGGCCGAGGGACGGTTCGTCCATCATGATGACCCTGGGCTTGCTCATGAGGGCCCTAGCCACGGCCAGCATCTGCTGCTCGCCGCCGGAGAGGGTGCCCGCCATCTGCCAGGAGCGCTCCTTGAGGCGCGGGAACAGCTCGTAGACCCACTGGAGGTCCTTTTCGATCTGGGCCTTGTCGTTTCGGAGGTAGGCCCCGATGCGGAGGTTTTCCAGCACGCTCAGGTTTGTGAACACACGCCGTCCCTCGGGGACCAGCGCGATGCCCTTTTCGAGGATCTTGTTGATAGGCATGCCCAGAAGCTCCTGTCCGTCGTAGGTGATGGAGCCGCTGTCGGCCTTGACAAGGCCGGAGATGGTGCGCAGCGTCGTGGACTTGCCCGCGCCGTTAGCGCCGATGAGGGTGACAATCTTGCCGTCCGGCACCTCTAGGCTCACACCCTGCAGGGCGCGGATGCCGCCGTAGGACACATGCAGGTTATCAATCTTCAGCATCTTCTACCACCCCCAGATAGGCGTCGATGACCTTTTCGTTGCGCTGGATCTCGTCCGGCGTGCCGTGGGCAATGAGCCGTCCGAAGTCCAGGACGTAAATGCGGTCGGAGATGTCCATGACCAGGTCCATGTGGTGCTCGATGAGCAGGATGGTCACGTTGAAATCCTTTCGGATCTGCGCGATGAACTGTGTGAGGTCGCCTGTCTCCTGCGGGTTCATGCCGGCTGCCGGTTCGTCCAGCAGGAGAAGCGTCGGTTCGGTGGCAAGCGCGCGGGCGATCTCCAGGCGGCGCTGCTTGCCGTAGGGCAGCGAGGTCGCGAGATCATCCTTCTCGTCCTCAAGGCCCACCACACGCAGAAGCTCCATGACCTCGGCGCGGTGCCTCGCCTCCTCGGCGCTGTTGAAGCGGAAGGCGGCGGAGAAGAGATTGCTGGAGCGCTTCATGTGCTTGGCAATGAGAATGTTGTCGAACACCGTCATACTCTTCCACAGGCGGATGTTCTGGAAGGTGCGCGCCATGCCGAGTGCTGTAAGTTTATCGGGTGTGGGCTCCTTGATCTCATGGAACATGTCGCCGTTTGCGCCGAGATAGCTTTTTTTCATCTTGCCGTGGGGATAGTTTTCCACCACGCACTCGCCGTCAAAGCTGACGCGGCCGTTGGTCGGCGCGTAGACGCCGGTGATGACGTTGAAGGCCGTGGTCTTGCCCGCGCCGTTGGGGCCGATGATGGCGACGATCTCACCCTCACGCACCTCCATCGACAGGTCGTTGACAGCCACGACGCCGCCGAACTGCATGGTGACATGCTCCACCAGCAGCTTTGTTTTCTGCTCGCTCATGACTGTGCCTCCTTCGCCGGGTCTTTCTTCTTTTTCCGGAACAGGTCAGGCAGCTCCTTCTCGCCCATGATGCCCTCGCGGAAGAAGAGCACCACGATCATGATGATGACGGAGAAGACCACGAGCCTGAAGCCGTTGCGGAAAATGTTCGGCGCCTCGATGCCGAGAAACTTGCCGGAGTCGAGGCCTCTCAGCCACCACTCGGACGCTGCCACAAACAGCAGCGAGCCGATGACCGAGCCCGTGATGGAGCCGATGCCGCCGAGAACGACCATGAGCAGGATCTCATAGGTCATGGCGGATTTGAAGTTGTTGGCCTGGGCGATCGACAGCACCATCGCAAGCGTCGCGCCCGCCACGCCCGCAAAGAAGGAGCTTGTGACAAAGGCGATCATCTTGTGCTTGGCGAGATTGATGCCCATGGCCTCCGCCGCCACCTCATCGTCACGGATGGCCTTGAAGGCACGGCCGTAGGTGGAATTGACGATCAGGACGATGAGGGTGATCGACACCGTGGCGATCAGGACCGGTACAAAGGTTGACAGACTCAGCTTTGTCCCTGCGATCTCTAATTTAAACTTGCTGGCGCGGGCAAAGTTTTTCAAAAGGTTGGAGCCGTTGGTGATGGGACCGAGCTTGCTCCACTGGAAGACGGCGCGGATGATCTCGGCAAAGCCGAGGGTCGCAATGGCGAGGTAGTCGGATTTAAGGCGCAGGACCGGCAGGCCGATGAGCCACGCCATCAGCGCCGCGACGAGACCCGCCAGCACCAGCGCGATGAACACGCCGAGGGCCGTGCCGAAGCCTCCCATATGCTGGGAGAGCTTTTCCGGGATGGAGAAGCGGATGGCCGCGTCAAAGTACTGATACACTGCGTCGCGGGATTTGTCGGGGATGGTGAAGATGGCGTAGGTGTAAGCGCCCAGGAGCATGAAGCCCGCGTGGCCCAGGGAGAAAAGACCCGTGTAGCCGTTCAAGAGGTTCATGGACACGGCGGCGAGGGCGTAGACAGAACCCTTTTGCAGCACAATAAGCAGCATGCCGAGCTTGTCGGTGGGCTTGATCCACTGGTCAAGGCAGAAGACCAGCGCGAGGAAGGCCAGCACGCAGAGGAAGGCGATCCAGGCATTTTTCCGTTTTTGGCTTTTGTTTTCGATCATATCCTTCCCCTCCTCTCAGACCTTGTCGGTGCTCTTCTCGCCGAAGAGGCCGGTGGGCTTGAATACCAGAATGATGATGAGCAGCACGAAGGTGAAGGCGTCGGAGAAGGTGGCAAGGCCGATCTGCTCGCTGATGACGCCGTTGACAATGAGGATGGTGTCAAGGCCCTTGATGACGCTCTCGGCAATGCCGATGATGAAAGCGCCGATCACAGCGCCGGGGATGGAGCCGATGCCGCCGAACACCGCCGCCACGAAGGCCTTCAGGCCGGGCATGGCACCCGAGGTGGGCACGACGCCTGGGTAGTTGGTGAAGAAGAGGATGGAGCCGACGGCGGCGAGGAAGGTGCCGATGATGAAGGTCGCGGAGATGACGCGGTTGATCTGAATGCCCATGAGCTGGGAGGTCTCAAAATCGCGGGACACGGCGCGCATGGCCATGCCGATCTTGGTGTGATTGATGAGCATGACGAGGGCGAAGACCAGTACGATCGTGAGAAAGGGCGTGATGACCGTGACGCGGGAGGTCTCCATGCCGAAGAGGCTGATGCGGTCCGAGATCCACGGGATCTGAGGATAGTTCTTGTTCAGGCCGCCTGTGATGTAAAGGGCGAGGTTCTGCAGCAGATAGCTCACGCCGATGGCGGAGATCATGACGGACATGCGCGGCGCGGTCCTGAGCGGCTTATAGGCCACGCGCTCAATAGTGAAGCCCAGCAGAACCGTGATGAGGATCATCAACGGGATCGCGAGATACAGCGGCAGGGAAGCCGAGAGATACACCATCATAAGTCCCGCCACCATGAACACATCGCCGTGCGCGAAGTTGATCAGGCGCAGGATGCCGTAGACCATGGTGTAGCCGATGGCGATCAGCGCGTACTGCCCGCCCACCGAGATGCCGGAAATGATATAAGGGAGGGTCGTTTTCAAAACATCCATAAGCGGATTTCCTTCCTGTGAGGAGTTTTAATATGCGTACCGGATGAAAAAGTGTGGAGTTTGGCGTGCGGAGTTAAGCAGTCGGTAAACCGCTGACCCACTTTTTCATATACATGCAAGTGCTGGCGGGAGCTGTGACCCCCGCCAGCGAAGAAATCATTTGATTGATCCGGAAACTCAGCCGACAGTGGCGACAGACACGAAGTCCCAAACGCCGGTCTCGGTATTGCACTGCTTGACGAAAGCGCTGTCACGCACGGCATCGCCGATCTCGTCGAAGGCAATGGGGCCGGTCACGCCGGTGTAGCTGACGGTGGGCAGGACCTCGAGCACGTCGGCAGGATCGGTGGAGCCTGCGGCCTTCAGGGCCTCGAGAGCCATGTAGTAGGCGTCATAGCCCATGACGGTCACGGCAGCCAGCTCGTCATTGCCGCCGTTGTTGGCAAGAGCGGTAGCGTCGGAGTTGATCCAGGACTTGATGCCCGCGTCGAACTCGGCGTCAGCGCCTTCCTGATAGAAGGTGGTCACGCAGATTTTGACATTGGTGCCCTTGGCGGCCTGGAGGATAACGTTGGAGTCCCAGGTGTCGCCGGCGAGGATGGGCATGCCGAGCGCCTGGGTGTCAGCCTTGGCAATGATCTGGGCGGCAGCCTCGGTGGAGACAGGAGCGAAGAAGACATCGCAGCCCTGGTTCTGGGCATTGGTGATGTAGGTGGAGTAGTCGGAGGTGCCTTCCGGGAACTGCTCGTAGACGCAGTTGTCCTTGCCGAAGGCTTCGATAAAGTAGTTGCACAGACCGCCGGAGTAGTCATCGCCCTGCTTGGCCAGGCAGTAGGCCTTGGTGGCGCCGAGCTCAGCCTTGGCGAAGTTTGCAAGGACGGTGCCCTGGAAGGGATCGAGGAAGCAGATGCGGAAGTACACATCGCAGCCCGCGGTGACCTGGGGGTTGGTGCAGGTGACGCCGATGGCGGGGACGCCGGCAGCATCAAAGGTGTCGCTTGCGGCGATGGAGACGCCGGAGCCGTAGGAGCCGAGGACCAGGGACACGCCGCTGGAAATCAGGGTCTGGGCCGCGGTGGGCGCCTTGTCGTTGGAGGAGGCGTTGTCAGCGTAGACAAGCTCCACATCGTATGTGGTGCCGCCGATGTCGACGGTGGGGGTCAGGTGGTTTGCGTACTGCATGCCCAGAATCTCCTGCTTGCCGCCGGCGCCGTTGTCGCCGGACTGAGGCTCGAACACGCCGATTTTCACGACGGGGTTATCGGCATGGGCAACGCCGACAGAACACAGGGCAAAGATCATGATCAGGGCCAGTGTTAAAGACAGAACCTTTTTCATTTTGTTTCCTCCCTTTTTGAGTCCGTATTTCAAAGACAGCTGTCTTTGTTCTAACACATGATTATTATGCACGTTAAACCGTTAAATTGCAATTGTGGTTTTTTTGAAAAATTTGAAGCAAATCTTTTCCTCTTTCGTCAATTTAGACAATGACCGTGCTTTTCCGCCAATCCTCCCCGGGCTCACACCGTCCCGCTGACGGACAGACCAGGCGGTAGAGCTCATGCGCCTCCGCGCCGAGTCTGAACACTTTCTGAGCCTGCAATCCGGCTCTTTTGATCTCTCCCGATTTGTTTAGGACCGGCAGCGGCGTTTTCCCCCGCAGAGACGCAAGCTGAGCTCTCCCCTTCTCGCTTGCGGCGAGGACGCGGATGTAGGACGGGGCGGTCTTTGTATCTTCTGCACAAAGGCCGAGAGCGGCACCATACAGCATACGCCGCATGCGGGCCGCGGTATACCGTTTTCCGGAGCCCTCCCTGACGATTTCGTCCATGCTCCCGCACATCCACAGGGCGCGGTACAGCCGACGGCCCGCGCCGCCGCCCGCGTCCGGCAGGTCGTCGAAGTCCTTCGGGGCGAGCCGGTACAGGCGCGACAGCAGCGCGGTTTCAAGCAGGTCCCGGCGGGGCGTTCGGCCTGCCTGTATCTCGCGGGTGAATACCGTCATGGCGGGCGCAGGGATGTGGACGGAGATGTCCCCACCGCCGCGCAGCAATTCACGCAGGCGCATGGCGGAGGGGTACTCCCCTTCTCTCTTGCTGTCATGGGCGACGCCTTCACGGCGGATCGCCAGCGGCTCTATCCCCACGCCTGTTTTGGCTATTGCCTTAAGGTACTCCACCGCGAGGATGTCATTGGGGTTTGACAGCAGCGCCGCCGCGTCCCCCAGTGCCTCCGCCGCCGCAAGCTGCCGGGCGCGGGCGAAGGAGAGCGTTTCGTCCGCGTCCATGAGGGCATGGATGCGGTCCTGGGCTTCTTTCCCTGAGAGGAAGGCCGCAAGGGAACGCAGCGCCAAAGTGTCCGCGCTCTCGCTGCCGAAGCTGAGAGTGTCGCAGCCGAGGGCCGAGAGCAGGGACACCGATCCGAAGGCGAAGCCCTCGGCAGAGCTTAAGCACCAGGGCAGCGGCAGTTCGACCACGAGATCTGCCCCGCAGCGGCAGGCGGCCTCCGCGCGGGCAAATTTGTCGAAGACCGCAGCTTCGCCCCGCTGTACGAAATCACCTGACATGACGCAGACCGTCACCGTGTCCGCACCAAACAGGCGGCGGGTCTCGTTCAATTGATAGAGGTGCCCATTATGAAAGGGGTTATACTCACAGACAATGCCGACTGTATGCAAAATTACTTCTCTCCCTGCCATGTATGTATTCTCATCCTAATCGATTTAATATGTTTTTGAGGGAGCTTTGCTTCCCCGAAAACACCCTGAGCTGAGCTATGCGAGGCCTCGCGCCGACCAAACACGGCGTGTCACGATCCGCCGTGTGCGATAAGCGCGAGTACTCAATTGCGAACCGCGTTCGCAATTGAAAAATAATCTTGCTTTTTCCTGTAAATGTATTAGAATAGACACAGGCATATTTTATAGGACAATCGCAGCAATTACAATAGAAAGGGAAAGTAACATGAAAATTTTAGTCATCAACGCCGGCAGTTCCTCGCTCAAGTACCAGCTCATCGACATGGAGACCGAACAGGTCATGGCCAAAGGCCTTTGCGAACGCATCGGCATCGACGGTCATCTCAAGCACAGCCCCCTGGTCGGCGGCAAGCCCGTCTTCAATGAGGACGTCGCCATGCCCACCCACTCCGAGGCCATCGCGGCTGTCATCGACAAGCTCACGAGCGCGGAATACGGCGTTGTCAGCTCCATGAAAGAGATCGACGCTGTCGGTCACCGCGTGGTCCACGGCGGCGAGAAGTTTGCTTCCTCCGTCAAGATCGACGACGCCGTCATGGCCGCCATCGAGGAGTGCATCCCCTTCGCCCCTCTGCATAACCCCGCCAACATCACCGGCATCAAGGCCTGCCGCGACGTGATGGGTGACGTGCCCATGGTCGCCGTGTTCGACACCGCCTTCCACCAGACCATGCCCGGCAAGGCCTATCAGTACGCTGTCCCCTATGACTACTACAAGAATGACGGCATCCGCCGCTACGGCTTCCACGGCACCTCCCACCGCTACGTCTCCGGCCGCTGCGCCGAGATGATGGGCAAGCCCATCGAAGAGCTCAAGCTCATCTCCTGCCACATGGGCAACGGCTCCTCCATCTGCGCCATCGACGGCGGCAAGAGCGTCGATACCTCCATGGGCTTTACGCCTCTGGTGGGCCTGCCCATGGGCACCCGCTGCGGCGATCTGGACGCGGGTGTCATCCAGTTCATCATGAACAAGTACGGCATCGACATCAACGAAATGCTCAACATCCTCAACAAGAAGTCCGGCGTGCTGGGCGTGTCCGGTGTCTCCTCCGACTTCCGTGACCTCTCCGCTGCCGCTGCCGAGGGCAACGAGCGTGCCCAGCTCGCCCTCGACATGTTCAGCTACTGGGTGGCCAAGGTCGCCGGCTCCTATGTTGCCGCCATGAACGGCGTGGACGCCATCATCTTCACCGCCGGTGTCGGCGAGAACGACAAGGATACCCGCGCCGCCATCGCCAAGTACTTCGGCTACCTCGGCGTCAAGATCGACGAGGCCGCAAACTCCAAGCGCGGCGAGGACATCATGATCTCCACCCCCGACTCCAAGGTCAAGGTCTTCGTCATCCCCACCAACGAGGAGCTCGTCATCGCGCGCGACACCAAGGCCATCGTCGGCTGATTTTTCCGTAAATACAGAGGCCGCACCGGACCGGTGCGGCCTTTTCCGAAACATATCAAGGAGGTTTCCCGATGCCCACATTTGTTGATTTTTACTTCCCCTCCAGCACCGGACGCAATACCATCCACGGCCTCAAGTGTCTGCCCGACGGCAAGCCGAAGGCCGTTGTTCAGATCGCCCACGGCATTGCCGAGCATATCGAGCGCTACCGCCCCTTCATGTCCTTCCTCGCCGAAAACGGCTATGTCGCCGTCGGCAACGACCATCTCGGCCACGGCAAGACCATCCGCATCCCCGAGGAGCAGGGCTTCTTTGCCGAGGAAAACGGCTGGGACTATGTGGTCGCCGATATGGACAACCTGCATGACCTGATAAAGCGGGATTTCCCGAATGTCCCCTATGTCTTCTTCGGCCACAGCATGGGCAGCTTTCTGACCCGCACCTACCTCATCAAGCATCCCGACAAATATGACGCCGCCATCATCAGCGGCACCGGCCACCAGTCACGCCTGATGGTTATCGGCGGCTACGCGGCTTCCTGCTTCTTTGTGCTCAAGGACGGCGCACACACCGTCGGCACCACGCTCAATAACATTGCCTTCGGCTCCTACAACAAGGGCTATGAAAATCCCCGCACGATCTACGACTGGCTCAGCCGCGATCCCGCCGTGCCCGACGCCTACGCCGCCGATCCCCTCTGCGGCTTCATTGCCACGAACGGCCTCTTCTGCGACATGATGTACGGCATCAAGTTCATCACCGATCAGGCCAACATCAACAAGATGAACAAGGAGCACCCCATCTACTTCATGTCCGGCGACGCGGACCCCGTTGGTGAAAACGGCGAAGGGGTCAAGCGGGCTTACGAGGCTTTCTGCAAGGCTGGCCTGCACGATGTGTTCATCCGCCTCTACCCCGGCGGACGGCATGAGATGCTCAACGAGACCAACAAGGACGAGGTCTATCAGGACCTCCTGACCTGGCTCAAGGAGCGCGTCGGCTGACGCCGTCGTTAATCACTGCAAAAAATGACGCTGCTTTCGCAGCGTCATTTGTGTTTGTCGTTGAATTACTCCTCTGCCTCGGGGGCGATGCCGGAGGCGACACCGTCTGCGGAGACCTCGTAAACCAGAGCGTCTTCCTCGGCGGCGGGCTCTTCCTTGTACGCCTCTTCAACCTCAACGGGCTGGACAGGAGCGGGCTCGGACAGGGCACGGATGGACAGGGAGATCTTGTGCTTCTCCTCATCGATGGCGGTGATCTTGGCCTCGACCTCGTCGCCGACGGTCAGCACATCCTCGGGCTTGCCGATGCGGCGGTTGGCGATCTGGGAGATGTGGATCAGGCCATCAACACCGGGCAGGACTTCGGCAAAGGCGCCGAAGGGCATGAGCTTGACGATCTTGACGTTGGCGATATCGCCGACCTGATAACGGCTGGTGAACTGGGTCCAGGGGTTGCCGTCGGGATCCTTGTAGCCGAGGGAGATCTTACGCTTGTCTTTATCGAAGCTGATGACGTAGACGTCGATCTCGTCGCCGACGGAGACGACCTCGGAGGGCTGGTGGATGCGGCCCCAGCTCAGCTCGGAGACATGAACCATGCCGTCGATGCCGCCGATGTCGACGAAGGCACCGTAGCTGGTGAGGGACTTGACGACGCCGTGGTACTTCTTGCCGACCTCGATCTCGTTCCAGATGTTCTCAATGCGCTCACGGCGCTCGGCCTGGGCGACACGGCGGATGGAACCGACAACGCGCTTGCGGGCCTTGTTGACCTCGGTGATCTTGAGGCGGACAGTCTTCTTGAGAAGCTGGCTCAGCTCGGCATCACGGGGCAGATCGGTCTGGGAGGCGGGGACGAACACGCGCACGCCCTTGACGTTGACGACAACGCCGCCCTTGTTCTCTTCGGTGACAACACCCTCGAGCACAGCGCCGCTCTCGACGGCGTCCTCAATATCGGTCCACATCTTGGCGGCGTCCAGACGTTTCTTGGAAAGCATCGCGGTGCCTTCCACGTCGTTGACGCGGACGACAACGGCCTCGATGGTATCGCCGACCTTGACGGCGTCTTCGACCTTGATGCCGTCGTCGGTGAACTCGGACGTGGGAATGAAGCCGGAATACTTGGTGCCGAGATCGACACTGATCTCAGTACCGGTAATCGCGACAACCAGGCCGGTTACCTTATCTCCATTATATATTGTTTTTAGCGTCTCCTCCAGCATTTCATCGAAGGACATCTCCTTCTCAACTGTGGACTGCTCATTTTTGATCTCGTCGCTCATTTTGTTTCTTACCTCCTTAATTATCCACGCAGGGGTCGATGCACCGGCAGTGAGGCCCACTGTGTCTGCGGCCTCAAGCCTGTCCGTGTCGAGCTCCTCGGTACGCTCGATAAACTGGACATTCCGGCAGTGCTCCGAACAGATCTGTGCAAGGTGCACGCTGTTGGCACTGTGCTTTCCGCCGATGACGACCATTGCGTCACACTCCGAAGCAATTCTCGCTGCTTCTTCTTGCCGCGTGGACGTAGCAAGACATATTGTATCAGATATTTTCGCATTTGTACATCTTTTTTTTATGAACAAACAACATTCGGTAAAATTACTGTGCGTCTGCGTCGTCTGCACCACCACAGTTATAGGTTTTTCCCAAGGATCGGGCTTTGATTTCAGCCATTTTTCCAGTTCTTCGGCATTTTCAAACACTTCATGTTCCCCGCACCAGCCGCAGATCGCGTTGACCTCCGGGTGGGCGCGCATGCCGATGACGATGGTGAAGCGGCCTTCCTCCTTCGCCCGGGCTACGATTTTGTGGATAGCGCGCACCTTGGGGCAGGTGGCATCATGGATCTCGGCTCCCGCCTGCTCCAGCGCTTCGTAGATTCCCGGCGCGGCGCCGTGGGCGCGGACCAGCACCCGCTCCCCCGCCGTGACCTCCTCCGGCGTGTTCACCACACGCATGCCTTTTTCCTTGAGAGCGTTCACCACGTCCTCATTGTGGATGAGCTCCCCGAGGCTTGCGCACGCGCCGTGCTCGTCAAGAAGCTTCATTGCCATGTCCACCGAGCGCCGCACCCCGAAGCAGAAACCCGCACTCTCGGCCACGATCAGCTTTTTCACGCCTTCTCCTCCGGGCTTACGGCAAGCTTATTGATGACGATCTCGCACAGGCGGCCGAAGGTCTCCTCGATACTCATGCCGCCGCTGTCGACCTTGAATGCATCCTCCGCCTTTTTAAGGGGCGCGGCGGCGCGGGTGGTGTCCTGCTCGTCGCGCCGGATCATATCGTGCAAAACCTCGTCAAAGCTCACGTCATTGCCCTTTTCCTTCAGCTCGTTGTAGCGCCTGCGCGCCCGCACTTCGGCCGAGGCGGTGAGGAAGATCTTGAGCTCCGCGTCCGGCAGGACAACGGTGCCGATGTCGCGCCCGTCCATGATGACGTTGTTCTCACGGGCAAATTTGCGCTGCATGTCCAGCAGGAAGCTCCGCACCCGGGGGTGGGCAGAGACGTCGGAGGCGCACAGGGAGATCTCCGGCTCGCGGATTTCCCGGGAAACGTCCCGGCCGTTTAAGTACATGCACTGCTCGCCCTGCTCGTTATAGCGTATGGCGATATCGAGCGTCGGGAGAAGCTCCATGACCGCGTCCTCATCCTTGCGGTCGATGCCCGCCTCATAGCAGGCAAGGCCGAGCGTGCGGTAGATGGCCCCGGTATCGACATAGAGAAAGCCGAAGGCCTTAGCCAGGCGCTTGGCCATGGTGCTCTTCCCCACGCCGCTGGGGCCGTCGATGGCGATTGCGTTGAATCCGTTCATATTGTTTGCTCCTTTTATATAGCGTTTCCGGCGACGAAGCCGGTGGACCAGGCGATCTGAAGATTGAAGCCGCCCGTGTAGGCGTCGAGGTCCAGGACCTCACCCGCAAAGTAAAGGCCGGAGACGAGCTTTGACTCCATGGTGCGAGGGTTGATCTCTTTAGTGCTCACGCCGCCGGCGGTGACGATGGCCTCGTCGATTGGACGAAAGCCGGAGATGCTGACGGGAAACGCCTTCAAAAGCCGCACGAGGCCCAGACGCTCTTGGCGCGTAATGTCATGCACGGGCTTGCCCTCCGGGATACCGGAAAGGCGTACCAGCACGGGGATCATGGAGTGCCCCGCGAGATCGACCAGGGCGTTTTTGAAGTCGCGGTTTGCGTACTTATTGAAATCCCGCAGAACGCGGGCGTCGAGCTTCTTTTCGTCGAGACCAGGTTTCAGGTCTATGCTCAGGCGATACTGTGCCTGCCCCATGCGCCGCATGTGAGCGCTCGCCGAGAGGACCAGCGGGCCGGAGACGCCGAAGTGGGTAAACAGCATCTCGCCCAGTTCCTTGTAAATAAGCTTGTCGTCCTCGTAGGCCGAGAGCGTCACGTTTTTGAGGGAGAAGCCCTGCATCTCGGCGCAGTATGTGTCCGGGCTTTCCAGCGGCACGAGGGACGGGCGGCGCGGCGTGACCGTGTGGCCCAGCTCTTCGGCAAAGCGGTAGCCCGCCCCGGTGGAGCCGGTCAGCGGGTAACTGAGCCCCCCGGTGCAGACGGCGGCGGCGCGGCACGGGAGATAGCCCTTCCCCGTCATGACGCCAGCCACGGCGCCGTTTTCGGCAATGATCTGCTTTGCGGAGGTTTTCACGATCTTCACCCCGGCCTTGCGGCAGAGGGACGCGATCGTCGCCGCCACGTCGTTTGCGTTGTCCGACTGAGGAAAGACGCGGTTTCCGCGCTCGGTCTTGAGCGGAAGCCCAGCGTTTTCAAAAAAGGCCATGGTATCGGCGGGGCCGAAGCGGTTCAGCGCGCTGTAGAGAAAGCGGCCGTCGCCGGGGATGTTCGCCATCATGGTCTTGACATCGCAGTTGTTGGTGAGGTTGCAGCGGCCTTTGCCCGTGATGCGGAGCTTGCGGCCCAGCTTGTCGTTCAGCTCCAGAAGCACGGTCTTCACCCCGCGGCTTGCCGCCTGATACGCGCACATCATGCCCGCGGGGCCGCCGCCGATGACGACAAGCTCTGTGGATTCAAGCTGCATATGTAGTCACTTCTTTCCGAGCAGCTTTGTGATTTCGCCCGGGGTCAGGTGCCGCCAGGTCCCGGTTTTGAGGCTGCCGAGCTCCACGCCGCCCTCCTCCACACGCACAAGACGCGTGACCTTGAGGCCCGCCTGCTCGCACATCTTGCGCACCTGGCGGTTTCTCCCCTCGCCGATGGTGACGGAAAGCTGCGCCCGGTCGGGATAGCCCTGGACGATGTCCACGCCCTTGGCCTGCACGGTGACGCCGTCGATGTCCATGGGGCGGCGCAGGCGGCGGACCGCCTTTTCGATGTTCTCCCCGGTGACCCAGGTGTGGTAGACCTTGCTCACTTCATGCGAGGGGTGCATGACGCGGTTTGCAAAGTCGCCGTCGTTTGTAAGAAACAGCAGGCCCTCGGAGTACATGTCGAGCCTGCCCACCGGATAGACGCGGCTGCCGAGCTCTCCGACGAGCTCCGTCACGTTTTTGCGGCCCTTCTCGTCGTGCAGCGTGGTCACATAGCCCCGGGGCTTGTTGAGCATGAGGTAGAGCTTTTCGCCCTGCTTTGGCAGCACCTTCCCGTCCACGGTGATGGTGTCAAGCTCCGGATCTGCCTTGTCGCCGAGGCCGGCTTTCACGCCGTTGACCGCCACGCGGCCCGCGCTGATGGCCTCCTCCGCTGCCCGGCGGGACATGAGCCCCGCGGCGGAGATCAGTTTTTGAATTCGTTCTGTCATGGTTTGGTTTCCTTTGTATGGCTGTCGGCTCAGATCAGCAGACAGTCTCTCTTACCTCCCTTTGGAAAAAGGGAGGTGGCCGAAGGCCGGAGGGATCGATTTTCCCGGTTTGTGCTCTGTTCTCCGAAGCTGTGTGCAAAGCATTCGATCCCTCAGTCACCAGTGTGCGCACTGGTGACAGCTCCCTTTCGCAAAGGGAGCTAACCAGCCTGTTTTAGCTTTTATCAATAATGACACATGGATCGGCTAAAGCCGCGTCCTCAGCATAGATCAGCGGGAAGCGGGCGAGGGTCGTGCCGTTCTTCCAGTAGAGAAGCGTGCCCGCCCTGTCCCCCGCGCTCACGGGCGCGAAGACGAAGCGCGGCAGCTCCGCTGTAAATTCGCTGTCCCTTCCCTTGGGCAGGACGAGCTTCGACCCCGGCGCGGGGACGGCCTGAACGCTTTCACGGCTGCCGGTGACAACGGGCACGTCGAAGGAAAGCTTCGTGCTCAGATCGTGCAGGGCATAGTCTGCATACGCCCGATCATACAGACGCATGTGGTCGTTCCAGTCGTCCGGGTCCGAGAGCGTGACGCACACGAGCCGCATCCCCTCACGCTCACAGCAGGAGACCAGGCAGCGGCCCGCCGCTTTGGTATAGCCGGTCTTGCCGCCGACGCAGCCCGGACACAGGCTCAAAAGCTTGTTGTGGTTTACAAGCGTCTGGCCCGCGGCGTTCGCCGTGCGCCGGGCGCTGAGCGAGCGGAAGGCGGGGTTTTCCATGCAGGCGCACATGAGCCTTCCGAGGTCCCGCGCCGTGGAATAGTGGGTCGAGGCATCGAGGCCGTGGGGATTATCAAAGTGCGTGTCCCTCATCCCCAGCGCCTGGGCCTTTTGGTTCATGAGCCCTACAAAGGCCGGGACGCTCCCCGCCGTATGCTCGGCGAGGGCCAGGGCCGCATCGTTGCCGGAGGACAGCAGCAGCCCCAGCAAAAGCTCCCGCACGGTATAGCGCTCCCCCGCCTTGAGGTACATGGACGAGCCATCCACCGCACAGTGTCGGGCCTGTGCCGTGACGCTATCGTCGAACGCGGCATGCTCCAGGCACACCAGCGCCGTCATGAGCTTGGTCGTGCTGGCGATGAGACAGCGGCTGTCGGCGTTTTTTGCAAAAAGCGTGCTGCCGTCGTCGGCGCAGAGGACGATCGCGCTCTTTGCCTGCACCGACGCCGCCTCCGCATGCGCGGGGACGGGCAGCGTGAGCAGCATCATGCTTGTGAGCAATGTACAGATTACAGACCGAATAATAAGCACCACCCTGCTGATATTCTGGGCAGTGCTTATTATGCGCCTTTAAACGCCGATTATTTTTTGTTGTTCTTGTCCTCGTTGTGTTTATCGATAAAGGCGTCGATGCGGTCCATGACTTGGGGCACCAGGTCGATCACGCGGTCGACGGTGGTGCTGGCGGGCGGGGTGACATTGACCATGCGCACAACGCCGTCCTTGATGATCAGAAAGCCGATGGGTTCGATCTTGACGCCGGTGGCGTTGCCGCCGCCGTAGGGGCGGGTCTCCCCTTCCTTCTTGCTGAACTCCACGCCGCCGCCGCCGAAGCCGACGCTGATCCGGGAAATGGGGACCAGCATGATCCCGTCGGGGGTAAAGATGGGATCGCCTACGACCGTGTCGACCTTGAGAATGTTCTTGACACTCTCCATTGTGTTCTGCATCAGTGCACCGATCGGATTATTCTCCATGTGAGTCATTCCTTTCCTCAGACTTCTCTTTTTGGATCTCTATGTCGGGAGTTGTTTCGCTCTGTTTCTCAACGACAGGTTCCGTGCCGTTCTGTTTGGCAAGCTTGGCCTCCCTGCGCAGGCGCAGCTTGTTTTTGATGAGCACCACGACCACGCCCCAACCCACCGCGAGGGCCATGCGCACCACCTGGATAAGGCGCAGCGTCACGCTGATTTCAAATTCGACGCTTGGAAATTCTTCAATAAAGTTTGCGTCCGTCCACACGTCGGGCTTGCAGGTGATCTTGAACTTGCGCGCGCAGATGGGGGCCAGCGTGCTCAGGGCCCAGTTGACGTAGCCGAGGCTCATAGCGGTGTTGTAGGGGTCGATTCCGCCCGCCGTAAAGTGCAGCATGAATTTGCGCACCGTGAGCTTGCCAAATTTGCCGAGGCCGTTGATCGCCCGCTTGATAAGCTCGAAGATCTCCTCCTTGGTGAAGTTGAGGCTCAGCTTCTTTTTGGGCTTTTCCTCCTTCGGCTTCTCCTCCTTGGGCGGCTCTTCCTTCTTTGGCTTGGGCTTTTCCTCCTTCGGCTTCTCCTCTTTCTGCTTTTTCGGCAGAAGCTGCAGGGCAAAGCCGTCTATGCGGACTGCAAGTTTGAACACCTTGTCCACATAGCCCACATCCGCGCCGATGGGCACGAAGAGCACCAGCGCAAGGATCAGCAGCACGAGTCCCACAAGGATCCAGGCCACCACAGGCAGGTAGATAAACAGCAGCACCAAGGCGACTATGACGCCGAGGGCTATCCATCCGATCAAACTCATCCCTCCTCGCTGTTTGTGTCAGGGGCATCCTCCGTGCTTGTTTGTTCCGTCTGCTGGGGTTTGGTAAGCTTGTCGATCGCGCTCTGTATCTTTTCGAGGCCTTCGCTGCCGCTGATCTCAGGCAGGACGGGCAGCTCGGAAAGCTTCGTGACGCCCATGGTGCGCAGGAAAGCGTCCGTCGTGCGGAAGACGGCGGGACGGCCCGGGGCCTCCAGGCGTCCGCACTCCTCGATCAAGCCGCGCTCTGTGAGCATGCTCACGGTATAAGAGCTGTCCACGCCGCGCACCTGTTCCACATAAGCCCTCGTCACGGGCTGGAAATAAGCTACCATCGCGAGGGTCTCCAGCGCGCTCTGGGAGAGCATGGGGGGCTTTCGCGTCTCGAGACAGCGGCTGATGACGGCGGCAAATTCCGGGGCCGAGCACATCTGCGCCTTGTCGTCGAGCCGCAATATGCGCATGCCGCGCTCCTCTTTCTCATAGCGCTCGGCCAGGGCGTCCACCGTATCGGAGACCGCCTGCTCGTCCGCCTCCAGCACCAGCGACAGGCGTTTCATGGGCACGCTGTCCCCGGCGGCAAAGAGTATGGCCTCGATGGCCGAAGATAGATAATCTGTCATTTATTCCACGATCTTTTCCATTATTTCATCCACATTGCCGCCCACGAAGCTGAGGCTGTAGCTGTCCTCGGTGCGCTCGATGTGGACGCTGCCGATGCTGCAAAGCTCCAGCACCGACACGAAGGTCGCCACGATCTCCGAACGGGAGGCGCACTCGCGGTAGAGCTCCTGCAGGCTCACGTCGCTGCGGCGCAGACGATTCAGGATCTGAAGACTCTTGTCGCGCACGCTGTAGACGATCCTCTGCGGCACTCTGGCGCTCATGTCCGGCGGGGCCGCTTTGCCGCCGCGGGCATAGATGCGGTACATGGCGCGAAGCAAATCCACCGGCTCATGTCGGTATTCGTATTCTCTGCCGACCTTCGGCAGCGGCTCGGGCTGTTTTGCGTAGTAGAGAAGGCCCAGCTCCGAGGCTTTTTTGAGCTCCGGCACAACCTTCTGAACGGACGTGTATACGTCTCTCGCCTTGAGCTGCTCGAGGGAGGTCATGAGCAGCTCGAGCTCCGACACCTCCTCCTCGTCGGCGGCAAGGAGGGTGCGGGTCTTGATATAGAGAAGCTGCGCCGCCATCTGGACAAATTCGCTCGCGATCTCAAGGTCCATGCTCTGGGCCTGCTCCAGCCACGCGAGGTACTGGTCCAGGATGTCGGAGATGCTGATATCACGTATCTCGATCTTGTTTTTGGAGAGCAGCTGCAGGATCAGGCTCAAAGGGCCTTCAAAGTCCTGCATGGCGTCCTTCTCATGGACGATGCCCTCCAGAAAGAAATTGGGATTTTCCATGTACGTTCACTTATAAAACAGCGTATTGACCGCATTGTTGGCCCACTGGGCAAGCGGGAAAAGCTTCATGAAGCACCAGCGGATCGCGGCGGAAAGCGGCCTGCCCAGAACGCCGGACCAAACCAGCGCAAGCAGGATCAGGCTGCCGTAGCGCTCATAGCGCATGAGCTTTCGGTAGCTGTCGTCCTCCATCAGGGAGAAGACGACCTTGGACCCGTCAAGCGGCGGGATGGGCAGCATGTTGAAGATCGCGTAGCCCATGCTGATATAGGCGGTAAGCTGCAGCATGTCCAGCACATAGGCGCCGACCTTGCTGCCCCCGAGGGGGCGATAGAGCGCGCCGTACAGGAGCAGGAACACCACCGTGATGAGCACGTTGCTCGCGGGGCCTGCAAGCGCGGTGATGGCCATGTCGCGCTTGGGGTTTTTGAACTTGTTCATGTTGACCGGCACGGGCTTTGCGTAGCCGAAATGAACGGTCAGCATCATGAGCAGGCCGATGGGGTCCAGGTGCTTCAACGGGTTGAGGGTCAGACGCCCGGCCCGCTTTGCCGTATCGTCCCCGAGCTTATAGGCCACAAGACCGTGGCTCAGCTCATGCAGGGTGATACAGATAAGAGACGGGATCACGCCGCTCAAAAGCTGCAGCAGATAGCTGAAATCAAAGCCGTTTTTGATTTGTTCCCAGTCGCTGATCGCAGTCACCCCCAAGATATCGTCATTCTACCAAATTCTGATACAAAATACAAGAGGCCCTTAAATGAAATCGTGCCTGTTTTCGTATAAAAAAGGCAGTCCGTAGGGGCCGGCAGCAGGATTTAACAAAGAGTGGCCCACTTCCCCGCTTTGTCATTGCGAGCCAGTGATCACACTGGCGTGGCAATCCGTTACTCCCAGCGGCCAGCTTATGGTTTGCGGCAGCTTACGGCCTCCGGCGGGCGGATTGCCACACCAGTGACATCGGTCACTGGCTCGCAATGACAGGATCGAGCATTTTCGCTTCTGTCAGTCTATTTCACAAATATATCGTTTTTTTATACCAGCTTGTTGATTTCGGCCAGAAGTTCGTTCCTACCCTGGCCCTTCTCGGCGGAAAACGGGATGACCGGGACCTCTGCGGGAAGGCCGAGGGTCTCGCGGATGAGTGCGAGGTTCGGCTCAATCTCGCTCTTTTTGAGCTTGTCGAGCTTGTTGGCCACTACCACAAGCCTGCACGGCGCGCCTTTGAACCATTCCGCCATCGTCACATCGTCGGCGGTGGGCTTGTGCCGTGCGTCCACGATCATGACGCCGAGCTGAAAGAGGCTCGCCGCAAAGAAATCCTCCATGAGCTTGCCCCAGCGCTCGCGCTCTGCCTGAGAGACCTTTGCGTAGCCGTAGCCGGGCAGGTCGATCAGATACAGGCGCTCGTCGATGAGGAAGTAATTGACATGGATGGTCTTGCCGGGCGTGGCCCCGACGCGGGCAAAGTTTTTGCGGTTGAGAAGCCGGTTAATGACCGAGGACTTCCCCACGTTGGATTTCCCCGCAAAGGCCGCGGCGGGCAGGGAGCTTTCGATAAACTGATTGGGTCTGACGGCGGATTTGACAAACTCCGCCTTATTGACATTCAATGCTTTCATATCACTGTCTGACGGGCAGCCGCTCCTGGCTCTGCACGGGCAGAGGCGCGGGCATCACTGTCTCGTTCGTTTTTCTTACAAGGGCCGTGTCCAGGATGTCGTCCACATTCTCAGCCGTCACAAAGCTGAGCTTGGAGCGCACCGTCTGGTCTATGTTCTCGAGATCCGCCTCGTTGTCCTTCGGGATGATGACGGTCTTGACCCCGGCGCGCAGCGCGCCCATGGTCTTCTCCCGGAGTCCCCCGATGGGGAGCACCCGGCCCCGTAAGGTCACCTCGCCTGTCATGGCGACATCGCGCCGCACGGGAGTCCCCGTGAGGGCGGAGATGAGCGCCACCGTCATGGTGATGCCGGCGGAGGGCCCGTCTTTGGGCACGGCCCCTTCCGGGAAGTGGATGTGGATATCGCGGTTTTTATAGAAATCCGGGTCGATGCCCAGCATGGCGCTGCGGCTGCGGATGTAGGTGATGGCGGCCTTGGCAGACTCCTTCATCACCTCGCCGAGGTTGCCGGTCAGCTCCAGCTTGCCGCTGCCGTTGACCACTGCGACCTCCACGTCCAGCACCTCACCGCCCACCTGGGTCCAGGCAAGGCCGCGCACAAGGCCGATCTCGTCGCGCGGGTGCACGGTGTCGGGCTTGAATCTCGCCGGGCCGAGCAGGTCCTGCAGGCCGGAGGCGTGGAGATTGAGGCTCTTGTACTTCTCCTCCGCAATGCCGGAGGCCGCCTTGCGGCAGACATTGGCGATCTCGCGCTCGAGGTTTCTCACGCCGGACTCGCGGGTATAGGAGCCGATGATGGCGCGGATGGCGTCGTCCTGGATCTTGAGCTGCGCGGTCTTGAGGCCGTGCTTTTTGCGCTGTTTGGGGATCAGGTGGCGCTTTGCAATTTGGAGCTTTTCCTCGTCGGTGTAGCTGTTGAGCTCGATGACCTCCATGCGGTCGAGCAGGGCGCGCGGGATCGTCGAGGTAGTGTTTGCGGTGGTGATGAAGAACACACCGGACAGGTCAAAAGGCAGCTCGAGGAAATTATCACGGAAGCTCCCGTTCTGCTCGCCGTCCAGGGCTTCGAGCAAGGCCGCCGCGGGGTCGCCGCGGTAGTCGGCGGCAAGCTTGTCGATCTCGTCGAGCACCATCAGGGGATTGCAGGACTTGGCCTGAATGACGCCGCTGATAATGCGCCCGGGCATGGAGCCGATGTAGGTGCGGCGGTGGCCGCGGATCTCGGCCTCGTCATGCACACCGCCGAGAGAGATGCGCACGAGCTTTCGGTTCGTAGCGGCGGCGATGCTCTGGGCAATGCTGGTCTTGCCTGTGCCCGGAGGGCCGACGAGGCACAGAAGCCCGCCCTTGACCTCGGGGCTCAACTGCTTGACGGCGAGGTATTCGAGGATGCGCTCCTTGACCTTCTCGAGGCCGAAGTGGTCGTCGTCCAGCTTCCTGCGGGCCTTGGCGATATTGATGGTCTCCTTCGTGGTGACGCCCCAGGGGATCTCCAGGCAGATGTCCAGGTAGTTGCGCAATACGGCCGCCTCGGACGAGCCGAAGGGCTGCTTGGCGAGCCTGCCCAGCTCTTTGTTGAGCTTCTCGCGCACCTCGTCCGTGACGGGCAGGGCCTCGATCTTCTCGCGGTAGAGCTCAATATCGTCGTCCTCGCCGAGCTCCGCCTGGATGATCTTCATCTCCTCGCGCAGGTAGTAGTCCCGCTGGTTGCGGTTCATAGCCTCCTGGGTCTGGTCGGAAAGCTCCTTCTCGATGCTCAGGATGCTGAGCTCCCGTGTGAGAAGGCGGTTAATCAGCGCAAGGCGGCGCGTGGGATAGCGCTCCTCGAGAAGGAGCTGCCGGTCCTCCACGCTCAGGCGCACGTTCTGGGCAAGGTAGTTGGAGACATAGGCGGGCTCGGGATTGGCGAGCAGGTTCAAAAGCTGCTCGTTGATCATGTCGCCGTTATACTGGATGTACTCCTCAAACTGGTTTAGGCAGCTGCGGAAAAGCGCTTCCTTTTTCTCGCTGCCCACGCGCTCGGGCTTGTCAGGAAGCTCCTCCACGTATGCAAAGTAGTTGTCCGGCTCACAGTGCATGCTCTCCGCCTTCGCGCGGTACAGGCCTTCCACCATCACGCGGCAGATATTGCCGTGCGGCTGGCGAAGCTGCTGGCGGATGCGGCAGACCGTACCGACAGCGTAGATTTCGTCCTCGGTGGGCAGGTCCGCGCTCAGGTCCTTCTGGGCCGAGAGAAAGATGATCTGGTCGGCGCGGATGGCGGTATTGAGCGCCGCGATGGAGGCAGGCCGCTCCACATCGAAGGTGAGCAGCATCCCCGGGAACACGTGCAGGCCGCGCAGGGCCAGCAGCGGCAGCTTCCTGTATTCTTGATTTTTCTGTGCCATGGCGTATCCTTTCTTATCGTCGATTGCGAAACTTTCGTTTCACAATCGAAGGACTCGCGCTTATCGCACACGGCGGACTGTAACACGCCGTGTTTGTTCGGCGCGAGGCCTCGCAAAGCAAGCTTGGATCGTCGCGCGCTTCCCACGCGTCGCTATGCTCGGCTCAAGGTGTTTTTGAGAAAGCAAAGCTCCCTCAAAAACAATAAGATCTGTAAACCTAAACTTTTGCAATCAGCACGATGTACGTTTACTCTGCGCTTTTCAGCTGTTTCTGCTCTTCGGGCTCGCCGAGTTCGATATCATGCTCGTGCAGCACGAGGGGGCTTATGCCCTCGCGCACGCTCTCGGCGGTGACGATGACCTTCTTCGCCGTCTTGTCGGAGGGGATGCGGTACATGATGTCTGTCATGACGCCCTCCACCACACTCCGAAGGCCGCGTGCGCCGATCTTCATCGCAACGGCCTTGTCGGCAATGGCCTCCAGGGCCTCCTTCTCGAAGGCAAGCTCCACCCCATCGTAGGACATGAGGGTCTGGTACTGGCGGGTCATGGCGTTTTTCGGCTCGGTGAGGATGCGGACCAGATCATCCCGCTTGAGGCTTTCAAGGGTTGCGACCACCGGCAGCCTGCCTATGAGCTCCGGGATGATGCCGAACTGCAAAAGGTCGTGCTGCTGCACCTGGGCCATGATCTGACCCACGTCGCGCTCGGCTTTGCTCACAATCTCTGCGCCGAAGCCCATGCTCTTTTTGTCGGTGCGACGCTCGATGATCTTATCCAGCCCGTCAAAGGCGCCGCCGCAGATAAAGAGGATGTTCGTGGTATCCACATGGATAAACTCCTGCTGCGGGTGCTTCCGCCCGCCGTTCGGCGGGACGTTTGCGATGGTGCCCTCAAGGAGTTTTAACATTGCCTGCTGCACACCCTCGCCCGACACGTCGCGGGTGATGGAGGTGTTCTCGCTCTTGCGGGCAATCTTGTCGATCTCGTCGATGTAGATGATGCCCTTCTGGGCGCGCTCCACGTCGAAGTCCGCAGCCTGCAGAAGCTTGAGGATGACATTCTCCACGTCCTCGCCCACATAGCCCGCCTCGGTGAGGGTGGTGGCGTCGGCGATGGCGAAGGGCACATCCAGCATCTTGGCCATGGTCTGGGCAAAGAGGGTCTTGCCGCTGCCGGTGGGGCCGATGAGCAGGATGTTGCTCTTTTGCAGCTCCACGTCGTCCTTGGAGGCGTGGAGGATGCGTTTGTAGTGGTTGTATACCGCGACGGACAGGACGATCTTGGCCCTCTCCTGGCCGATCACGTACTCGTCCAGGCGCTCCTTGATCTGCATGGGTTTGGGCAGCTTTTTAAGCTCCAGAGGACGGCCGTCGTGACCGATCACGGTCTGCTGTTCGTCTTCCAATTTCTCGCCGATGATGCTCGCGCACATGCGCACGCAGTCGTCGCAGATGTAGCAGTTGTTGCCCGCAATCAGGTGGTCCACCAGGGACTGGGGCTTGCCGCAGAAGGAGCAGCGGATGCTGCGTCTGTCTTCATTTCTTGCCATAATATCTCCTTACGAAAGAAAGGAGGGATCGCATTCCGGTCCCCCCTTCCGCACTTATCAACGCTTGTAGATGACCTTGTCGATCAGGCCGTACTCTTTGGCCTCGTCGGCGGACATGAAGTGATCGCGCTCGCAGTCGGCGGCGATCTGGTCCACGCTCTTGCCGGTATTCTCCGCCAGGATCGCGTTGAGCTTTTTCTTGATCTTCAGGATATGCTCCGCCTGGATCTGGATATCGGTGGCCTGGCCCTGGCTGCCGCCGGAGGGCTGGTGGATCATGATCTCGGCGTTGGGCAGGGCGATGCGCTTGCCCTTCGCGCCCGAGGACAGCAGGAACGCGCCCATGGAAGCGGCCATGCCGATGCAGATGGTCGACACATCGGGCTTGATGTACTGCATGGTGTCATAGATCGCAAGGCCCGCCGAGACGCTGCCGCCGGGGCTGTTGATATAAAACTGGATGTCCTTGTCCGGGTCCTGGGCTTCCAGATACAGAAGCTGGGCGACGATGAGGCTGGCAGTGGTGTCGTTGACCTCCTCGGACAGCATGACGATACGGTCATTGAGCAGGCGGGAAAAAATGTCATAGGACCGCTCTCCGCGGCTGGTCTGCTCGACTACATAGGGTACTAAACTCATTGACTGGCTCCTTATAAAACAAAGATCAAAAAGAGCTTATCCGGTTTGCAGGAAAATTATTCCGCCTTGACGGCAGCGCTGTCGACGATGAGGTCGGTGGCCAGCTCCTTGCGGAACTCGTGGCGCATGAAGTCCTCACCGAAATACTGCTTGAGCTGCTCGGCGGTGGCGCCGATGTCCTGGGCAGTTTTCTCCACGTAGGCGGCAAATGCCTCGTCGGTGTCGGCAAGCTCCTCGGCGTCCATCACAGCGTCGAGCAGAAGGTCGTTCTTGACCTGGAAGAGGGCGGCGGGTCGGATGCTTGTTTCCATGGCCTCGTCGGAAATGCCCATCATCTTCTTGAGCTCGTCGAGGCTGACATTGCGGTCGCGCATGCCGAACTGGCTTGCGTAGTTGCGCAGGATGTCCTCCACCTTCTCCTCGATCATGACCTCGGGGATGTCAGCGGTGATGTTCTCAACGGCCTGGCGCATGATCTCATTGCGGAAATCGGCGTCTGCGCGCTCGGTGCGGGACTTGGTGAGGTTTTCACGGATGCTGGCCTTATACTCGTCGAGGGTGTCAAACTCGGACACGTCCTTGGCAAACTCATCGTCGAGCTCAGGAAGCTCGGGAGTGGTCAGGCTGTTGAGCTTGACCTTGAAGACCACGGCCTTGCCCGCAAGCTCGGGGGTGTAGTCCTCGGGGAAGGTGATGTCGATGTCTTTCTCCTCGCCGATCTTCATGCCGACGACCTGGTCCTCAAACCCGGGGACAAAGCTGTTGGAGCCGAGCTCGAGCGCGTAGCCCTCCGCCTTACCGCCGTCGAAGCGCTCGCCGTCGAGGTAGCCGTCAAAGTCAATGTTGGCGGTGTCGCCCATCTGAGCGGCGCGGTCGTCGATGTCGAGCATGCGCGCGTTGCGCTTGCGGGTGGCGTTGAGCTCCGCCTCCACGTCGGCGTCGGTGACCTCGGGGACGTTCTTGGCAGCCTCAAGTCCCTTGTACTGGCCGAGGGTGACCTCGGGGTAGACAGACACGGAGAAGGTGTAGGCGACGGTCTTGTCATCCGTGATGTTCACGTCGGAGATGGCGGGGGCGCCGACAGTCTTGAGACTGGATTCCTTCAGGCCGAACTCAAAGGCCTCGGGGGCCAGCTCGTCCATGGCGTCCTGATAGAATACCTCGGGTCCGTACATGCCCTCGATCACAGCGCGGGGCGCCTTGCCCTTGCGAAAGCCCGGGATGCTTATGGAAGATCTGTTCTTGAGGTAGGCGTCATTGACGGCCTTGGAAAACTCGGCGGCGTCGGACTCGACCACAAAAGCAGCGGTATTGTTTTCTTTCTTTTCGACATTCTTCAGAATCATTGTTGATTTCCTCCTCTATATGTGTCTGCACGCACTCGGTTATGATAACAGATAATTTTGGTAAAATCAATGATAAAATAATAAAAAGTGGGTATTCTTTGCTTTCCCTTGAGGGCATTGTGCCCTTTACTCCTCCGCAAAAGGTACACGCACCGGGGTGAAATTGACGAAATCCGCTGAGACAAGCTTAAACTGCGTCCCGTCGTTAAAGCCGTTGAAGGCCCAGGAACAACCCTTGCCGTGGATGTGGCCGTAATAGCACAGCGGCACGCGGTACTCCTTGAGCAGCGCCAGGATCTCCTCACAGCGATAATTGCCGTAGATGGGCGGGTAGTGGAGGAAGACCAGCTTCATCCGCTCCCCCGCCGCTTTCAGCGACGCCTCCAGGCGCATGATCTCCCGGCGCATGATCTTCGCGTCGTGTTCGCCGCCCTTCTCCTCCTCGTAAAACCAGCCGCGGGTGCCGCAGATGGCGTAATCGCCCCAGAAAAAGGCGTTGTTGTGGAGGATGTCGATGGTGGTGATGCCCTGCTCTTCAAAGAAGCGTTTGGTCTTGGCTGCAGTGGTCCACCAGTAGTCGTGGTTTCCCTTGAGGATGACCTTTTTGCCGGGCAGAGAATCCACAAACTTGAAATCCGGCAGAGTTTCTTCGAGGTTCATGCCCCAGCTCAGGTCGCCGCACAGCACCGTCAGGTCGTCGCCGTTCAGCTTTGAAAAGGAAGCGCGCAGCTTTTCCGCGTGCCCGCGCCAATTGTCGCCGAAAATGTCCATCGGCTTTTCCTTATAGAATGACAGGTGCAGGTCACCGATGGTGTAGAGCGCCATATTTCCTCCGTATAATCACAATAAACCGGCAGATACTATGGCTGAATCCAAATCACAATGGAGGCAATGTATCATGACGGAAAAGAAAAATCACACGTCCAATCCCGGCGTCGGCTGCGACGTGATCGCCTGCAAGTACAACACCGTGGACTGCCGCTGCAACGCCGAGCGCATCAGCGTCCAGAACGAGAACGCAAGCTCCAAGGGCGAGACCTACTGCTCCACCTTCTGCCCGCGCGGCACGTGCTGACTGCGCCCTGCCCGTCCGGGCGGGGTACATATCAGACGAGTTCAGCAGATTCGGCTGTACATCCGTAGGGGAGGGGCTTGCCCCTCCCGGCAGTATATGGCAAGTTTCTGTATTTGCCCGGGCGAATACGGGAAATGTCAGCTTCCCCGCGCGGGAGGGGCAAGCCCCTCCCCTACGGTAAAAAAACTACTCAATCAACAGAAAATTTACAGTATCGCACAAGTCTAGGCAACACTTCTATCACACCGAAAACGCGTTTTCGATATGGTTGATCTCCGGCAGCAGCGTGTTTGTCCCCTCCGGGGCGTAGACCTCGATCACGTCGAAGCGGGGCTGGAGCTCGCAGCCTGTTTTCAAAAGCCAGAGCTCCGCCGCGGCGATCACGCGGCGCTGCTTGCTGTAGGTCACAAACTCGCGGGCCTCGCCGAAATCCGCGTTCTTGCGCTGCTTGACCTCCACGAAGGCCACCATATCCCTCTTGCGGGCGATGATGTCGATCTCCCCCTGGCGGCAACGGAAGTTGCGCTCCACGATCTTATAGCCGTGCAGGCGCAGGTACAGGGCGGCGCGCTCCTCGCCCCAATTGCCGCGCTCCTTCTTGTCGTTCATCCGTACAGCTTCTTTAGAAAGCTCATGCGGTGGATGGGCGACGGGCCGTACTCCCGCAAAGCGTCATAGTGGAGCTTCGTGCCGTAGCCCTTGTGCTGCTCGAAATGGTATTCCGGGTACTTCTCGGCCATCTGGAGCATATAGCGGTCACGGCTCACCTTGGCCAGCACCGAGGCCGCCGCAATATCGGCGCATTTCGCGTCGCCCTTGACAACACAGCGGCTCGGGAAACGGATGCCCGTATTGCGGTTGCCGTCGATGAGGGCCAGCTCCGGCGCTGGGCTTAACTGCTCTATCGCGCGGTTCATGGCAAGAAAGGTGGCGTTCAGGATATTCAGCTCCTCGATCTCCTCGACCGCGGCAAAGGCAATGCCATAAGCGATCGCATATTCCCGGATGGGGTCAAACAGCGCCTCGCGCTTTTTCTCCGTGAGCTTCTTGGAGTCGTTCAGTCCCTTGATCTCAAGACTGCGCGGCAGGATCACCGCGGCGGCATACACGGGGCCCGCAAGCGGTCCCCGGCCGGCCTCGTCCACGCCGCAGATCAGGGTATAGCCCTCGGCATATATCTCATTTTCCAGCGTCCAAAGCTCTGTCATCCGGCATCTCCAGTGTCAGTCTTCCAAGCTTGCCCTCGTGGTATTCCTTTAACAGGGTGTTCGCCATGCGCTCGATGTCGTACTCCCCGCGGGAGACGAGAAAGCCGCGCTTCTTTGCCGCCCGCTCCAGCAGCTCAAAGCCGTTGAGGGCGGGGTCGGGCTCGATCTTATAGCGCTCGCGCAGAGCGTCGGGGTAGTTTTCCCGCAGTCTCAGCATAAAGTTTGCGCCCAGAGTCTCCTTGTCCAGCACGTCCGCCTTGATGGCGTTGGTGATGGCCAGCATCTCCCCCACCTCCTGGCTGTCGAACTTCGGCCAGAGGATGCCGGGGGTGTCCAGCAGGTCAAGGCCCGCGTCGATGCTGATCCACTGCCTGCCGCGGGTGACGCCGGGCTTGTCCCCGGCGATGGCTGCCTTGCGGCCCGCCACTTTGTTGATAAAGGTGGACTTGCCCACGTTCGGGATACCGAGGATCATCACGCGAAGGGGTCTTCCCGCCTGACCCTTGGCGGCGTAATCGGCAAGCTTGTCCTTGAGAAGCTCGCGCACGGCGGGGACAAACCCGTTCACGCCTTTGCCCGTCTTCGCGTCAGTCTCGAGGATGGCGATGCCCTGCGCCTGGAAAAACCTGCGCCAGCGGGCTGTCGCCTCGGGGTCAGCCAGATCGCAGCGGTTTAAGATCACAAGGCGCGGCTTTCCGGCGGCAAGCCTGTCGATATCCGGGTTGCGGCTCGAGGCCGGGATACGGGCGTCGAGGATCTCACACACCGCGTCGACAAGCTTGAGGTTTTCTTCGATCATCCGCTGGGCCTTGGTCATATGACCAGGGAACCATTGGATGTTCATTTTCTCCATGCCCCCGCTCATTTGATGGCGCGCAGGACCGACAGCGGGTAGATGACGTAATACGCCCTGCCGATGATGAGGCGGGTGTCGAGCATGCCGATCTCGTTCTTGCGGCTGTCGACCGAGGCGTTGCGGTTGTCGCCCATGACGAAAACGCAGCCCTCCGGCACGGTCTTCGGGCCAATGAAGTCCAGCTTGTTGTAGGTCAGATCGTTGATATAGGGCTCCACGATGGGCTCGCCGTCGATATAGACGATGCCGTTTGCAAAGTCCATGTTGATCTCCTGACCCTCGGTGGCGATAACGCGTTTTACCAGGGCGCGGTCGGGGCTGTACTCGTCCTTCTTGAAGATGACGATGTCCCCGGCCTTGGGCTTATACAGCAGGCCCGAGACCAGCATCTTGTCGCCGTTGTGCAGCGTCGGCACCATGGAGGTGCCCACCACGTCGATCACGTGGATCACAAACGCGAACAGGAGCACACACACGATCAGCGCGAACAGCAGGCACAGGATCCAGTCATAAAGGTCCTTTGTGGAGGCGTAAGGGTCCGGGGCCTCCCCCGCCGTTTTTTTCTTGTCTTTTGCCATATCCATTTCCTCCTTCATCGATTGCGATCAGGATCGCAATCGAGGACTCGCGTTTATCGCACGCGGCGGACTGTAACACGCCGCGTTGCGTCAGAAGAAGCTCGCTCCGCTCTGTTTTCGTCAAGCGTGACGAAAACGCCGCTCTGCTCCCTCCTTCTTCCTTACCAAAATCAAAGCCTGTGCTTTGATTTTGAGAGGAAAACGGAAGGAACGGATATGGAGCTTTCGTTCGTAAGACGGAAGCGGAATGAAGTGAGTTTCGTTTGACGACGACGCGAGGCCTCACTAAGTTCGGCTCAGGGTGTTTTTGCCGAGGCAAATCCCCGCCAAAAACGAATTGAATTTCCTCCGGGGTATCACGTCCAAGCCGTTTACAATCCTAAAATGCAAATTATTATACATCATTTTGATCGTATAGGCAACTGTTTTTCTATATCCAGCGTTATCGGAGAAAAAAGACAGATCATGGCAATAATTTACTTTACATAATTCAAGTTTTCTGTTATGATATATCCATCAACAGCGGACAGATGTTCCGCAGACGCGGAAATAAATGAGGAGGTTATCCGACATGTTTAAGCGCACTCTTGCACTGCTCCTGAGCCTTGTGATGCTCATGCTTCTGCTGCCTGCCGCCGCTTTCGCGGAGGAGGACTATATCACGGTCACGATCCAGAAGGGTGACACCGTTCGCAAGCTTCTCAAGGCCAACGGCAGAGATTACGATACGGACAAGTACATCGTCATGGTCCTCAACGGCATGGACCGCGAGTCTCAGATGGAGATCCTCACCATCGGCGAGACCATCAAGATTCCCAAGGCCGAGAAGGATATCGTGGGCGAAGCGCCGCACCTGATCTCCTCCAAGGACAAGATCCACTACTACGTGATCCCCTACAAGGTGACAAAGGGCGACACCCTCAAGTTCATATACAAGCTCTGGGGCCTGCCCTATGACGACTACGCCGACGCGATCAAGGCCCTCAACGAGGACAAGGATCTGAACAATCTCAGGATCGGCGATATCTATCTCCTGCCCACCACCGAAAGAAATCTCAAAACCAAGATCTACACCACCGTCATGTCCCACGTCATGCTCGAGGGTGAATCTGTCGAGAGCGTGTTCACCCGCTACGGCATCGACTTTGCCGAAAACCGCGAGCATCTGCAGACCTACAACACCCAGGACTTTGCCCTCATGAAGGCAGGCGATAAGCTTCTCATTCCGCTCAACGGATAACAGCCGTATACAGCATCAGCAAAGCCCGGCATTCCTTCACGGTTTGCCGGGCTTTCATTCATTCCATCATTTTCCGAAGCATGTCGACAGCCCGTCTCTCCAGCCGGGAGATCTGCACCTGCGACACATGCAGGACGCGGGCGCTGTCCTGCTGGGTCATGCCGTGGTAATAGCGCAGACCGATCACCTGCTTTTCCCGTTCCGGCAGCTTTTCGATGGCAGCGCGCAGAGCCACGTGCTCCACCATTTTGTCCTCCGCGCCGAAGTCGCCCAGCACCAGCTCCAGCGTAAAGCCGTCCTCTCCGCTCTCGCGCTGGATGCTGTCGGCGGGGCCGGTGGCGGTCTCGGCAAAAGCGATCTCCTCCGGGCTCAGGCCCGTCTCGGCGGACAGCTCTGACATCTTGGGCTCGCGGCCGATGCGCTGCTCCAGCAAAAGGCGTGCCTGGCGGATCTTTGCCGCCTGCTCCTTGACGCTGCGGCTGACCTTCACGACTCCGTCGTCGCGCAGGAAGCGGCGGATCTCGCCGGAGATCTTCGGCACGGCGTAGGTGGAAAACTGGGTGCCGTAGCCGGGATCGAAGCCCTCTATGGCCTTGAGGAAGCCCACGCAGCCGAGCTGATAGAGGTCGTCCGGCTCCACACCGCGCCCGAAGTAGCGGCGTGCCACGCTCCAGATAAGGCCCGCGTTTTCCTCCACAAGCCGCTGCGCCGCTTCCTTCTCCCCTGCTTGAGCGCGGCGGATGAGCTCTGTGCGCTCGAGACTCATAGGCGCTTTGCGCGGGGGCTGATGAGCTTGCGCATGGTGACGGTGGTGCCGCCTCCCGGGACGGAGCGGACACGGAGCTTGTCCATGAAGCTTTCCATGATGGTAAAGCCCATGCCGCTTCGCTCCTCTCCACCGGAGGTGTAAAGCGGCGTCATGGCCTTCTCCACGTCTTCGATGCCTCTCCCCCAGTCGCGCACGCTGATCTCCACGGTGCAGCCGTCGAGGATGCGCATGCGCAGGGAGATGCGGCCGATGCTGTCCGGGTAGGCGTGGACGATGGCGTTGGTGACTGCTTCGGACACGGCGGTGCGCAGGTCGCCGAGCTCCTCCATGGTGGGGTCGAGCTGGGAGGCGAACGCGGCCGCCGCCGCGCGGGCAAAGCCCTCGTTGCTGCTGTGGCTGGGAAACTCCAGCTTTATGTAATTATTCTCCTTCATGCGCTGCTCCTTATCTGTTCATGGCGATAGGGACAAGGCGGTCGATGCCGGCGGCGTCGATGACCCGCTGGGGCTGGCGCGCCGGGTCCTCGATCCAGGCCCTGCCGCCGAGAATCTGCATACGGCGGCTGACGCGGATGATGACGGCGATGCCGGAGGAATCCATGAAGCGAAGGCGCGAGAGGTTCAAAGCGCAGTCGCGGGGCAGGTACTCGTCCAGCAGCTCGTCGATGCGCAGCATGGCGCGGCGCGCCTCATGGTGGTCCAGCTCCCCGCTCAGGTAAACCGTGAGCCGCCCGGCCTCAAAGCTCGTGCTGATTTCCATATTTCTCAGCTCCTTTTACGTTCATTCTTTCTGTCATTCCGACCCAGTGCCGCAGTACTGGCGTGGGAATCCGTTTCTTTTGGGTGCGGATTGCCACACCAGTGACATCGGTCACTGGTTCGCAATGACGGGTAGTATGGCATAAAAATAACACCGCACGTTTTTGTGCGGTGTTATTGTAGTCTATTGTGTCTGCGGATTCTGTCGCACTCGGCCGGGACTGCGCTTCGCCGCTCTTTTTTACCGGCCTGAGCCAGCTTCGTCGCCGTCAGCTCTGTGCTTGGGTAAATGGCCCGGCGTCAGAATGGAGCAGGATCTGTCGAAGCGCTCCGATCGGATCGTAATCCGCCGGATAGGGATCTCCGTGCCCGCAGCCTTCATAGAAGTTGAACAGATGCTTTGTGCCGCCGGCTTCGTTCAGATAGCTTTCCAATGCCCGACAGCCGTTTGGTCCGGTAACCGTATCTGCCAGGCCGCTCGCGGAATAGATGTACAGGTCTTCGAACTTCTCGGGCCTGTTCATTGCCCTCATATCTGAAAAGCGTTTGATGATTTCTTCTTGCGGCAGAACAGGTTCGCATTTCCTGCCGCGGTCAAACGCGTCAAACGCAGGGCCGAAGGCCAGATCCTGCAGTTCCGGCGTAGCTCTTGACGGAACAATCATGACCGGCCAGTGAAGACCGTGAGCCACATAGGAAAAGGCAATGTTGCCGCCCATTGACGAACCGAACAGTCCGAAGTGTTCGGCGTCTGCCTGCGAAATTGTGTCGTAATATTCAACGATCGTATCGATCTGGGAGAGTGTTATGCTCCAGCAGGTCACCGCGTCAATCGGGCCGAGCTGGCTTTCGCCGCAGCCCGCGCAGTCAATCGCCACAGCATAAAGGCCCTGTAAAGCGATATCAAACGCCGAGAAGCCCGCCGTCATGGATTGTTCCTTGCTCCCGCCGCCGCCTCCGTGAAGTATGATGACAAGCGGCTTTTCCAGTCCGTTGTCACAATAGACTTCATACAGTGGGATTCCCTCTACTGTCAGGCGCCGCGTCGTCAGCGCCGAGTATGCGGGATTCGAGGCAGCCTTATTTTGAACGGCAGCAGACAGCTCTCCCTCGGAAACCTGCCATTGCGTATTCAAAACAGCGGCCGTGAACCACTCCCCCAGGATAGCCGCGTTATCGCCGATGACAAGCCGCGGCTGTGCCAGGAAGACCCCCGCCTCCGTTGATCCCATATAGAAGGCTTCCGGTTCTTCTCTGATACTGTGCCAATACTGTACGCTGCCCGGATTGCACATGCTGTCATCGATCGTATAGTAGAGGAAATGCGGCACGTCCCAGTCTTCAGGCTCAATGCTGATGGTCGCCCGGTAGGGCTCACCCGCCGTCATTCTGGCGCTCTGATCGAAATGGACTTCCGCCGGCAGGGGTACGGTATCGATATGGAAATGGAAGATTGTCTCCGCCGTGATTGTACCCCAGTTCAGCACGGCTTTGAGCGTGAGCTCACTGCCTGTGGGAATCTCATACAGATTTTCCAGTTCAAATGTGAACGCGCCATGATCCTCTCCCCACGACAAGCTGTCGAATTGCTCCCCATTTTCGGTCTCAAAGGACCAGGAAAAATCATCTCCGTATACGGCCTCCATCTGCTCACGGTTTTTCAAGGAAATCCCGCGCGTCCTGTTGGTGACGGAAACATCGAAGCCGTTGGCATTTTCGGGTGGAAGAAACATATTGAACTGATAGGCCTGCGCCAGCGCCGGGAGCAAAACCTGACACAGTGCGCCGACCGGATCAAAGTCGGGAAAAGCTTGTTCATGGGTGAGACCTTCATAGAAATGAAACTCATGCTTTGTGCCGCCAGATGCATCCAGATACTGTTTCAGCGCCATGCAGCCGTCCGGGTCGAAAACCTGATCCGCTGTGCTGTTTCCGGCATAGATATACATATCCAGAAATTTCTCCGGCTGGTTCATGGGAGAATACGCCCTGATCATGTTCTCGATATCCTCAAGCGGCAGGACGCTCTCACCCTCGCGTCTTTCCCCGTGATCAAAGCAGCCGTACAGCGGCCCGGGATTCCTGCCGATCAAGGCCGTAAAATCCGGTGTTGCTCTCATTGGAATAATAATCGTCGGCCTATAGCTGCCGTGAACCGCATAGGCAAAAACCACCAGACTGCCCATGGAATTACCCCAGAGTCCAAAGTGCGTTTCATCTGCCTGACTGACCGCAGCGTAATGCCCGATGAGCGCATCAATCTGCGAGACGGTCATGTACAGGAAGTCCACATCGTCAATCGGGCCAAGATCGCTGTCCCCGCAGGCAGCGCAGTCAATACACACGCAGTAGAACCCACGCAGGGCAGCATTGCAGGCTTGATTGAATATACTGTCCTTGCTGCCATAGCCTCCGTGAATGAAGATGACAAGCGGTTTGCTCACCCCGTTGTCCGTATATACCTCGTTAAGCGGGATGCCGTCTATGGTCAGCCGCCTCGCCGTTAGGGAGGCATAGGCGGGATTGGCGTTGAGCGTCGCCGCCGCCGAGGCCGAGAGCTCTCCCACCACAGTCCCTTCCGTGCTTAATCCGTGTTCGACGGCCCAGCGATAGGCATAGGTCCCGGCCGTCGCCGCGGCTGTCGGCTCAGCCCCCTGAAACGCGTCTTCGGCGATACTATCCAGAGAAAACGGAAGATTGATCCTTGCGAGCGATGATCCTGCAAAGGCGCGCGGGCCGATGGATACCATTCCCTCCGGAAGCATGACCTCATCCAGCGAAGTATCGCCAGCGAAGGCCTCTTCTTCAATTGTTGTCAGCTCAGATGGCAGAATCTGCGTTTCGGCCCTAGCCTCCGCGCCGATGCTCAGGAACACAGAAAGCACGGCAGCAAGGGCAAGCAGTCTTTGCATGGTTTTCACATTTCTTCACTCCTGACCTGAATACTACCTAAATTATAGGATACTGTTCTGCCTGTGTCAAGTTATTTCAGGAAACAGCGTAAAAAAACAGCACTGACCTGACGTCAGTACTGCTTTTTTATTACAGGAAAGATATCTCAGCCGAGGTGCTCCAGGCTGATTTTGAGGTTTTCGATCAGGGCTTCGAGCTTAGCCTTCTTCTCGCGCTCGACGTTGACGACGGCCTCGGGGGCACGGGTGACGAAGTTTTCGTTGGCAAGCTTCGCGTTCTGACCCGCAAGCTGCTTTTCGGCATTTTGAAGCTCTTTCTGGATGCGGGCGCGCTCCTTCTCGAGGTCTACAAGCTCCGCCATGGGCATGAACATGCGGGCGTTGTCGGTGACGACGGAGACCATGCCATCGGTGCTCGCGGGGGCCTCACCGGTGACGGTGACCTCGCTTGCGTAGGCGAGCTTCCTGATATAGCTCACGCCTGCCTCGAAGGCGGCCTTCTTGTCGGTCACGATGATGAGGTGGGCCTTGCGGGAGGGCGGGACGTTCATCTCGCTGCGGCGGGCGCGGACGGCCTTGATGGCGTTCATGACCATCTCAAAGTTCTGCTCGTCCTCGGGGAAGCTGAGGGCGGGATCAAAGGCCGGGTAGCGCTCGAGCATCAGGGCCGTGCCCTCATGGGGCAGGGACTGCCAGATCTCTTCGGTGATGAAGGGGATGAAGGGATGGATGAGCTTTAAGATCTCGATGAGCACGTACAGCAGCACGCGCTGGGCAGAGAGCTTTGCCTCCTCGTCCTCGCCGTTGAGACGCGGCTTTGTCAGCTCGATATACCAGTCGCAGTAGCTGTCCCAAATAAAGTCGTAGATCTTGCCCGCGGCCACGCCAAGCTCGAAGCTGTCCATGTTCTCACAGACCTCTTTGGTCAAATCGTTGAGCTTGGAGAGGATCCAGCGGTCCTCGATCTCCAGCTTCTCGGGGAGCTTGTTATCCTCGATGGAGAGGTTCATCATCACGAAGCGGCTGGCGTTCCAGAGCTTGTTGCAGAAGTTGCGCATGGCCTCGCATTTTTCCACATAGAAGCGCATGTCGTTGCCGGGCGAGTTGCCGGTGATGAGGTTGAAGCGCAGGGCGTCCGCGCCGTACTGCTCGACCATCTCCAGAGGGTCGATGCCGTTTCCGAGGGACTTGGACATCTTGCGGCCCTGGCTGTCGCGCACGAGGCCGTGGATGAAGACGGTCTTGAAGGGCTCCTCCTTCATCTGCTCCATGCCGGAGAAGATCATGCGGGAGACCCAGAAGAAGATGATGTCGTAGCCCGTGACCATGACGGAGGTCGGGTACCAGTAGTCAAGGTCGGCGGTCTTCTCGGGCCAGCCCATCGTGGAGAAGGGCCAGAGCGCCGAGGAAAACCATGTGTCGAGCACGTCCTCGTCGCGGTGGATGCGTTTGCTGTGGCACTTCTCGCACTCGCAGGCGTCCTCGCGGGAGACGGTGATGTGGCCGCAGTCGTCGCAGTACCAGGCGGGGATCTGATGGCCCCACCAGAGCTGGCGGGAGATGCACCAGTCGTGGACATTCTCCATCCAGTTGAGGTAGATCTTGGTAAAGCGCTCGGGCACGAATTTGATGCGCCCGTCCTTCACGACCTCGATGGCGGCCTTGGCGAGCGGCTTCATCTTCACGAACCACTGCGGGCTGATAAGGGGCTCGACCACGGTGCCGCAGCGGTAGCAGGTGCCGACATTGTGGCTGTAGGGCTCGACCTTCACAAGATAGCCCTGCTCCTCGAGATCGGCGACGATGGCCTTGCGCGCTTCATAGCGGTCCATGCCGTTATACTTGCCGCCGTTGATGATCTTCGCGTCCTCGTCGATGCACTGGATCTGCTCGAGATTGTGGCGCAGGCCGACCTCATAGTCGTTGGGGTCGTGGCAGGGCGTCATCTTCACGGCGCCGGTGCCGAAGCCGAGCTCCACGTAATCGTCGGCGACGATGGGGAGCTTGCGGCCCACGAGCGGCAGGATGGCGTTCTTGCCGACCAGGTGCTGATACTTCTCGTCCGCGGGATTGACCGCCACGCCGGAGTCGCCCAGCATGGTCTCGGGGCGGGTGGTGGCGATGATGAACTCCTCGTCGGAGTCCTCCACCGGGTAGCGGATATACCAGAAGGAGCCGGGAATGTCCTTGTATTCGACCTCGGCGTCGCTCAGTGCGGTGCGGCAGTGGGGGCACCAGTTGATGATGCGGCTGCCCTTGTATATGAGGCCCTTTTCGTAGAGGTCGCAGAAGTTTTCACGCACGGACCGGGCGCAAACCTCGTCCATGGTGAAGCGGCTGCGGCTCCAGTCACAGGACACGCCCATGCTCTTCTGCTGCTCGACGATGCGGTCGCCGTACTGCTTTTTCCAGTCCCACACGCGCTCCAGGAATTTCTCGCGCCCGAGGTCGTAGCGGGTCTTGCCCTCCTCCTTGCGCAGCACCTCCTCCACCTTGATCTGGGTGGCGATGCCCGCGTGATCGACGCCGGGCAGCCACAGAGCGGCATAACCCTGCATGCGCTTGTAGCGGGTCAGGATGTCCTGCAGCGTTGCGTCCAGGGCGTGGCCCATGTGGAGCTGGCCCGTGACGTTGGGGGGCGGCATGACGATGGAGAAGGGCTTCTTGTCCGGGTCGATCTCGCCCTTAAAGCAGCCGTTTTTCTCCCACATATCATAGATTTTTTTCTCGACCTGCTTGGGATCGTAGGTCTTCGGCAGTTCTCTCATGTTGTTGACTCCTTCTATACTCATTTGATTTCTTTCACTTCAAGTCCCGTCTTTTCGGCGATGAAGGGGCCGAAGGCGGCGGGGTCGCCCTGGGTAAAGCAGCGCTCGGGCAGCACGATGGAGTGTGCTTTGTCGACATACAGGTAATAATACACGCCGCTGTGGTACAGCTCACAGAAGGCAAACCAGGTGTACATGTTTTTGGAGGTCTCGGTCGTTGACTCGACCCCGCTGTCACCGAAACGGTATTCCGCCTTGAGCGCGCCGCGGCTGGCCTCATACATGCGGTTCAGCAGCCAGCGGTTTACAAACGGCAGGGCGATCAGCAGCACCATAAAGATGCAGTAAAGGATCATGACACCCTTGCTCGTCCAGAGCCGGTAGACCAGGATCGCGATCGTCAGCACCACCGCAAGGATCACCCCCGCAATGCCGCCGTACTTGTTCACCATAAAAACGGCAGGCGCATGTACCTTTTGATTCAGCTGATAATAGTTTTGAAAATCCTGCTTCGTCAGGTCTGTCTTTACTTCAAATTTCATGGCTGCCCTCCAACGAAAAACGCCCCGAGACTTTTCGTCTCAGGGCGATCATAGACCGTGGTACCACCTGGATTCCGCAAGAATGCGGCACTCAAAAGCTCGATAACGGGAGCTGCCCGCCCGGACTACGCAATTATGTAAACCTTCACCCGGAACGCTCGGGGCCGACCTTCCGCGAAGCTTCACAGGGACTTGCACCGTCCGTCCCCTCTCTGCGATCAGCTTAAAGCGTACTCCTGCCCGTCACAGCAATTGAATGGATTTTACAACAGGGATTTTGTTTTGTCAATATGTCGGGAGAATTGTTTTGGCGTAAGCCGCAACGTAAGCTACAACTGAGGAGCTGACCGTGCGCGGGCTTCGATCTTCCCTGTTATGACAGGGGCATGCGCGGGCGTTTGTCAATCCGGGGCTGCTCCCATTTTTTGTAGGTTTGCCTCTTACAAAATTCTGTTGATTCGTGTATAGTGTGGCCTATAAAAACAAGAGACACAAAATATTGAAATTATGTAAACTTGCGGAAAGGAGTTGACAGACATGACCGCACGGCGCAGCATCAGTCAGTCAGTCAGTCAGTCAGTCAGTCAGTCAGTCAGTCAGTCAGTCAGTCAGTCAGTCAGTCAGTCAGTCAGTCAGTAAAGACTACGCTGTAAGCCTTTCCCTGTCAAGTCCTTTCAAGGGCGCAGTATACCCAATTTGAGGTGTACTGTGCCCTTTTTGCGCGTTTGGAACAAGCATCGTAGGGGACGACGCCCTCGGCGTCCCGGCGGTACGGCGTCCGGTTTCCGCATTCGCCCGGGCGCACATGCGAAACGTCTGTTTCCCCGCGCGGGCGGTCGAGGGCGCCCGCCCCTACACGATATACCAACAAACCCCGTCCACCCCGCCGCGCGTGCGGCGTTGAAATAATCTATGGAGGAAAGACAAATGAAACACAGAGGATTGAAATTTCTGTCCCTGCTGCTCACGCTGGTGCTGCTCGTCGGCCTGCTGCCGGGGATGAGTTTGACGGCGTATGCGGCGGAGACATCAGAAACCATTTATCTTACTTATGATGATGAGGAGATGATGGGTCCTACAGAAGTTACGGGAATCCATTTTAAGGTCAAAAGTGGCAAGGAAATGAATTATGCTGGCTTGAAGATAGATCAATGGTCAACGATGAATGTTTCGTCGATTGATGAAACTACCATAACAAAGGTGGTCTGGAGTTATCCTGACCCAGCTGATGGAAGTAATGCGAACCAATTAACTGTAAGCCCAGGTAGTTTTGATGGAAACAATACAGTCACTGGAATAAATAGCAGTAATCTGACAGTTTCTACAACGAGTACGGGCGGTGTTAGAATTAGTTCAATTACGATTTATTATGAAGCTAGCGATGTCACGTACACCGTGACCTATGCCCCCGGCGACGGTTCGGGGAGCATGAATCCCACAAAGGTTGAAAAAAACGCCGAGGGAAAATACATGTATAAGGCGGAGAGCTGCGGCTTTACCGCACCCGAGGGAAAGACGTTTGACTTTTGGAAAGGCAGCGACGACAAAGAATACAGAGTCGGCGGTGAGTATGAGTTGACCGGCGACCTCACCCTCACGGCCCAGTGGAAGGAAGAGAAAAAGCCCGACGGCGGCGAGAAAAAGACCGGCGGCTCCGGCGGCGGCTTCGATCTCGTGTTCAACATCCCCGGCGCGGATAACTCTTGGGAGTATGTCGGCGGCTACGTTGCCCCGCAGCAGGCGTACCGCGTGAGCCTTGCGCCCATGCAGGGCGGCAGCGCGCCCCTCGGCCTCACGACGGGCGACTCCGGCACGCAGATGAATGTCTACCCGTCCACGACGGTCTATGTCTTCCCGAACGCGGAGCAGGGCTACACCCTTGATAAGATCGTCTGGAGCCTCATCGACGGCTCGGCCAGCTACGACATCACCGAGGCCAAAAACTTCGTCATGCCCGCCATGGACGTGGTGGTGTACGTGACCTTCAAACCCGTGGGGTAAAGACAGGAAACCCGTCATCCTGAGCGAAGCGAAGGATCTTCTGTTCCCGCAACACAGCCTTATGAGCGTAGGGGAGGGGTGCCTGTGCCCTCTATGGGTATGCCCCTCCCGCGCACGGCAAGCCTAAACTATGAAAAAATGTACGGCGACTTCGTAAAATGCTGCGATTTCGCCGTACATTGTTTTTTTATGTATTATTGTCTAAAACTTCCCACATAAAAAGTGGCTACAAAGCGGCATGAATTCTGGGAAAGCCGCCTCAAGGTAGTGTCAAGCAGCAACGGAAGGGTGAGGAATTCC
>CADBJU010000003.1 GCA_902795045.1 Oscillospiraceae bacterium
TTCCTCTGTTTTTGGTACATTTCGCTTCAATTCCTAAGCCATTCTTGCGTTATTAATTGATCGCATTTCATTATTCCCGCGTTTTTCAGTAAACTCTATATTACAGGAAAACCGTGCATTCGTCAATATCTGACATTTCTTTCCGCCCCGGCTTGTGAAAAGCGCCGGTTGCTGGTATACTGGATCCATACCTGACGAAACGGAGGCAGTAACCACATGAAAGTTCTGATGTTAAACGGCAGCCCCAAGGCGAAGGGGAACACGGCGACAGCGCTTGAGGAGATCGGCAGACAGCTTGAGAAGGAAGGCATCGACTATGAGATCTTCCACATCGGCGGCGCGCCCATCCGCGACTGCATCGGCTGCGGACAGTGCAATGACGCAGGCTGCGTCTTCGGCAAGGACGACGGCGTGAACGCCTTTATCGCCAAGGCCAGGGAGGCCGACGGCTTCATCTTCGGCACGCCCGTCTACTACGCCCACCCCAGCGGGCGCATCCTCTCCTTCCTCGACCGGGTGTTCTACAGCTCGTCCGAGATCTTCGCCCACAAGCCGGGCGCGGCGGTGGCCATCGCGCGGCGCGGCGGCACCACGGCCAGCTTCGACGTGCTGAACAAATACTTCGGCATTTCCCACATGCCCGTTCCCGGCTCCAACTACTGGAACATCGCCCACGGCCGCACCCCGGGCGAGGTGCGGTTTGACGAGGAGGGTCTGCGCACGATGCGCAATCTCGCGCGCAACATGGCCTGGATGCTCAAGTGTTTCGAGGCGGGCAAAAAGGCCGGCATCCCGCTGCCCGACACCGAGTCCGGCCCCATGACGCATTTTATACGGTGAAACATACCACCAAAAAGAGGCCGTAGGGGCCGATGCCCTCATCGGCCCGCCGTTAACCACTGTTGTACGTGGGTCGGCGGGTCGATCTGGGGATCGACCCCTACGGTCTTTCTGTATTTGTTTTACGCCTTTACTTCACGTCGTCGTTGAACTCGCAGACGTAGCCGATGATGCCCTCGAACATGTAGGGGTAGTCGGCATAGGGGTCGTCGCGGTTGTCGTTGTAGGCCCAGGTGCCGTTGTTCTTCCAGAGCATGATGTAGTCCTCGGCCACCTGGTCGTTGCGGTCGATGTAGGTCGGCTCGCCTCTGGCCCAGAGGACATAGCCGTCGGTGAGGTCTGAGCCGTTTTCCCACTTCTCGACGCCGCCGACGCGGTGCGCGCCGATCCAGACATAGGTCAGGCCCTGCTCGTCGCACAGTCTCGTGATCTCGTTGAACTCCGCCTCGTCGTTGATGACGGCAAGATGCCCGCCGAGTCTCGTGCAGGCCGCGGCGGCCCTGGTCCAGCTCACGTTGTCCTTGATGACCTGATAGCTGTGCTCGGGCGGGATCTCCTCGATCTCGGGAAGAATGCCGATGTCCATGGTGACGCTGGGGCCGGGGGTGGAGGTGTTGAAGTCCTCAAAGTGGATCTGCTCCGGCGTCAGGGTGGGCGGCACGGCGGCGTACGGGTCCGCGCTCGTCTCGGTTGGGGTGGTCTGGAGCATGGGATCGGGGACGGTCCTGGCCTTTTCAAAATCCCGGAGCATGGCGTTCATGATGATCGCCACCATCACGAGCACCGCACACAGCACGAGGATCACCGCAAGCGGTCTTCTTCTGCGCTTTTTCACCTCTTCTGCAATCTTCCTTTCTCTGTCTGTCTTGAGCTTGTACTGCACCGCCGGTGTGGCGTGGGCCGCGTTCTGCGACACCGTCACCGGGCGCAGCACGCCGTCCTCCTCCAGCTTCGGGGCGGCGGGGGATGCGGTGGTCTTCATTTTTTTGTTCAGCATATCCGCCTGCCCGTCCGAGATCACGTCCTTCTGCTGAGACTTGGACGCGGATTTGGGCGCAGGCTTCTGGACGGGCTTGTAGACCTTCACACCGTCCTCCGGCTCGCCGGAGGGCAGGACCTCGGCCTTCTCGATGGCCGCGTCCTCGTTTTTCTCGATGATGCCCACCATCATGCGCTCGACGTCGTTGAGGTCGCTGTCATTCTTTTTAAAGATAGCCTCGGCGCTCGGCACGCCGCCGGTGTAGAGGTTTTTCAGGCAGCTGTCCACCACGACGCGCAGCTCTTCGAGGGTCTGGTAGCGCTCGGCGGGTTTGAAGCGGATGGACTTTTCGATGATCGCGCCAAGCCGCCTTCCCGCGCTGCGGGGAGCTGCCGGATTGCCGCCGCCCATGCGCTTGAGCTGGGCGTCCCGTTCCCCGGCAAAGGGGAGCTTTCCGTCGTTAACGGCGTAGTACATGAGCAGGCCCACGGCGTACACGTCGGTCGCGGCGGACAGCTGTCCGTCCCAGTACTGCTCGGGCGCGATGAACTCCAGCTCCTGCCCCTGCCAGGGGCTTTTTCCGGCGGGGCCGACGGCGATGCGGCCGTCAGAGTCGATGCTGATATTGTCGGGATAGATGCCGCCCCTGCGTCCCCGGGAGCCGACTTCCGCCACCACAGTGCTGCACAGATCCGAGATGAACGCGCACAGCTCCTGCTTATCCATCTCCGCAAGCTTTTTTCCCAAAGCTTTTTCCGGTTCAAAGGAAGCGCCAGCCATACTTTATTCCTCCAAGTCTATTGCGAACAAGCTATTTGTGTCTGTTATCGTAGCACAGCAAAAGAATTATGTCAACGGAAAAACCGCGCAATCCCTCATTTTTCCATGGAATCCGACAGCTTTTCGATTTCTTTTTCAAAGCGGATGAGGTCCTTGTTGGGCCGCCCCTCCATGCCCCTGCAGACACGCAGCAGCCGCTCCGCCGCCTTGACGAGAGCCTGGAACAGACGCGCCGCCTTGCCGGAGGGCGCGCTCTCCCTGCGCTCGCCGATGGGTCTGGGCTCGGCGATCACGTCGAACTCCCCGCGCAGCAGGTCAAAGCGCGTGCCGCTGTAGGGGGCGAAGGCATGATAGCCCAGCTCGTTGTTCAGGCAGTTTACAAAGCTGTCGGCGGCCTCCGGGTCGCCGTGGTTGACGAAGATGAGCTCGGGCTTTTGCTCAAAGCCCTTGAGCCAGGCGATCAGGCCCATCTTGTCCGCGTGTCCGCTCACGCCGGGCAGCACGTCGATCTCGGCGTTGACGCTGATGGTCTCGTTGAAAAGCTTGACCTCCCGGATACCGTCCACAAGCAAACGGCCCAGCGTCCCCTCGGCCTGGTAGCCCACGAAGAGGATGCGGCACTCCGGGCGCCAGAGGTTGTGCTTTAAGTGGTGGCGGATGCGGCCCGCGTCGCACATGCCGCTGGCGGAGAGGATGACCTTGGGGGTGCGGTTCAGGTTGATGGCCTGGGATTCGGCCTGGGACACCGCCACCTCCAGCCCCGGGAAGAAGATGGGGTTTACGCCCGAGCGGATCAGCGCCTGCATTTTGTCGTCCAGAAACTGGGTGTCGCACTGGAGGAAGATGGAGGTCGCCTCGACGGCCAGGGGGCTGTCCACGTAAACCGGGAAGTTGCCGTGCCCGGTGACAAGGCCGCGCTCCTTGACCTCGCGCAGGAAATACAGCATCTCCTGGGTGCGGCCCACGGCAAAGCACGGGATGACCACGTTGCCGCCCTTATCGAAGGTCTCCTGGATGCGCGAAGCCAGGGCCTGCACGAAGTCCACGCGCTCATGGGCGTGGAGCCTGTCGCCGTAGGTGGACTCAATGACCAGGTACTGCGCGTCCCTGACGAACTGGGGGTCTTTCAGGATGGGCTGGTCGCTGTTGCCCACGTCGCCGGAGAAGCAGAGCTTGCGCTCCTCGCCGTTTTCGTGCAGCCACACCTCGATGGCGGCAGAGCCCAGAAGGTGGCCCACGTCCGTCAGGCGGAAGGAGACGCAGTCGTTGACCTGGATGACGGTATTGTAAGCGCAGGGAATCATGTGGGTCATGATGCCCTCCACGTCGTCGAGGTCGTAAAGCGGCGTCACCGCCTCGCCGCCCGCGCGCCGGGCCTTGCGGGTCTTCCACTCGGCCTCCTGCATCTGGATGTTGGCGCAGTCGCGCAGCATGATGCCGCACAGCTGCACGGTGGCGGCGCTGGTGTAGACATAGCCGCGAAAGCCCTGCTTCCACAAAAGCGGCAGAAGCCCCGCGTGGTCGATGTGCGCGTGGGTCAGCAGGACAAAATCCAGCTCCTCGGGCGAAACCGGCAGGGGCTCGTTTTCAAACAGGTTCTTTCCCTGCTCCATGCCGTAGTCAACGACGCCCCGCTTGTCGCCGACCTCGAGATAGGTACAGCTGCCCGTGACCTCATGGGCAGCGCCGAGAAAGGTTATTTTCATTGCGTGTCCCTCCTTACAGCCATTCTACTTCGCCGGTCCTGATATCGTAAATTGCGCCGCGGATCTCGAGATTTGCCGACGGGATCTCCGGGTGGTCGTGAAAGGCGCGGCGGATGGTCTCCACGGCGTGCCGGACGTTCAGGCGGCAGGCAAGGTCCGCTTCCCGCTCTTCGCCCACGGCCAGCAGGATCTCGTCGGTGATGTACTGGATATAGCCCTCGCCCCCGCCGGAGAGGGCCGCCCCCACCGCGCCGCAGCCGGTGTGGCCCAGCACCAGGATCAGCGGGCAGTGCAGGTGCGCGGCCGCATACTCGATGCTCCCGAGCTGGTGCCGATCGAGGACGTTTCCCGTCACGCGTATGGTAAAGAGCTCCCCGATGCCCGCGTTGAAGATGGCCTCCGGGATCACGCGGGAGTCCGAGCAGGCAATGACGATGGCCTTCGGGTGCTGGCCGTATTCGGCAGTCTCGAGCCGTTTGGCCGCGGACACGTCGCCCGCCGCCTCCCCGGCGAGATAGCGCCGGTTCCCCGCGCACAGATGTTCGATCAGGGTGTGGTCCATGGTATCTGCTCCCTTCTTGTGAGATTTTACGGAAAGTGAAAAGTGGAAAGTCAAGTGAAGGTATCGCTTCGCGATCATTTTAATCCGAGTGCCGGGTTTTCCACAGTTTCCACAATGCCTGCTAATTTAAGCTGCGTTAGGCTTTACTTATTTACGATAAGTTTTGTTACGTTGGGTTACGTTAGGTTCTGTCTCCGGAATGGATACAATCTGGATACAGGTATGATATCATCGGCGCAAAACGGCTGCGGCATCATACGGAAACGGCAGAATTATAACAGACTTTTCACGCTTATTATACCATCCCCGAGCCAAAAGAAAAGGAATTTTCTATCTTTGCGGAATTTTAAATTTTTCTGTACAAAAACAGAGAATAATATGTTATACTGAAATTTACAGTAGACAGCGCGCACATCCGCGTGCGTTGGGGAGGGCTTTCGGGAATGAATCGTATGGGGAAACATGTTTTCGCGTGGCTGTTGTGTCTGGCGCTGGTCTTCGCGCTGGCTGTGCCCGCCTTTGCCGAAGAGTTATCAACAAATCTTTCAACAGCGTTTTCAACAGCGTCGGAGCCTGCCGCCCCCGTCTTTGAGGGCAGCATCCTCGACAGCGCCGCCATCGAAAAAATGGTGGACGATTACCTTGCGCGCAAGGGCATCGGCAAGGACCGGGTGGGCATCGGCTTCTGCTACACCGCCACCGGGGACGAGTGGTTTTTAAATCCCGACACCTGGTTCTACCCCGGCAGCATGTATAAGGTGCCGCTGATGATGATCCTCTCCGAGCGTCTGCGCGACGGTCAGATCGGCGAAGATACGCAGATCGGCGGTCTGGACCTCGACACCGTATACAACTATGTCCTTGTCCATTCCAACAACGACTACGCCCACGCCGTGCGCCGCTTCCTCATCGACGGCCAGGGCGGGGACGAGATCTGGCGCAAGGAGGCCCAGCAGTACGCGCGCATCGATAAGTATGACGAGCGCTACATGCTCTACTGCTACTTCTCCCCCCGCTATATGACCCAGGTCATGGAGACCCTCTATCACGACCCCGACCGCTTCCCCAAGGTGCTCGACTGTCTGCTCCAGGCCGAGCAGGGGCATTACTTCCGCCTGCCCGACGAAATGCGCTCTTATGACGTGGCGCAGAAGTACGGCAGCTACATCGACAACGAAAACACCAACTGGAACCACACCACCGGCATCATCTATACCCCTAATCCCTTCATCATCACGGTCATGACCAAGAACGTGGGCGGCTCCGAGCAGGTGATCGCGGACCTCGGCGTCCTGTTCAAGGACTACGCTCTGGGTTTGGATGCCGAGCTTGAAGCCTTCCGCGCCGAGCAGGCCAGGGCCGAGCAAGAGCGCCTCGCCGCCGAGGAAGCGGCGCGTCAGGCCGCCGAGCAGGCGCCGGAGCCCCAGCAGGCCCAGACTCAGCCGGGGTCACAGCAGCAGAGCACTTCCCGGCCGAACGGCCCCGAGACCCTTCTGCAGACCAAGACGCCCGACCGGGCCGAGCGCGGCAATCGCGCGCTTATCAAGGTGCTGCTCATTTTGCTGATTGCGGCGATCCTGGGCGGCATCGCCTCCGTCATCATCATCAAGGAAAACGAGCGCAGGCGCTACGAGTCCTACAAGCGCCGCTTTGCCGAGGAGATGCGCCGGGAGGCCCTGGAGCTCGAGCAGGCAAGACAGGCCGAACGCCCGGCGGCAAAACCCGCCCGGCAGGAGGCCCGCCCCCGCGCCGAGGCGCAGGCCCCGGCGCAGCGCCCGAGCCGTCCCGTTCAGACCCCGGCACAGCGCCCGAGCCGTCCCGCTCAGACCCAGGCACAGCGCCGCAGCGAGGCCCCCATCCGGCCCCAGCCTCGGCAGAGCGAGCCGGTGACGTTCGACGAAGATCAATGGCTTCACGACGAGGAAGACGAATGAAACGCTTTCTTTGCATCTTGCTTGTCCTGTGTATGCTGCTGCCCCTGGGCGGCTGCGGCAGGACGAGGTTCCGCTACGGCATCGACACCGTGCAGGTGCTGGTACAGCAGGACTATTCCCTCGCCTTTCGCAACAATGACCCCCTCTACTTCTATGTGACGGCGGCACTGAGCGTGCTGGCCGCCGAGGGGCGGGTCGACCAGCTGGCAGCCAAGTGGCTCGGAAGCGCCGCGCTCAACTATTCCAAACAGGCCGACGCGCTCGAAAAGCTTGTCCCGCCCGAGCCGCAGGACCTCATCATCGGCCTTGATGTCAACGCCTTCCCCTTCTCCTATCTCTCCAACGGCGAGTACTGGGGCCTCGATGTGGAGCTTGCGATGGCCGTGTGCGAGAAGCTCGGCTGGACGCTCAAAATGCAGCCGATCGAGAAGGAAAACGTGTACGTGGAGCTCTCCTCCGGCAACATCGACGTGGCCTGGGGCGGCATCGCCCTGGACCCCGAGGAGGCCGCGTCCGGCAAGTACACCCAGTACGGCCCCTATATCCACAACGACATCGTTATCGCCACGCGAAACGGCTCGGCCGTGTGGAACAAGATGCGACTCGGCGGGCGAAAGATGTGCATGCCCTCTACCCCGGAGGCCCGCGCCGCCCTGGACACCGACCCGCGGCTCATCAAGCGCCTGGGCCAGATCACGCGCCTTGCCGGCGGCACCACCGAATGCTTCGAGTACCTCTATCAGGGCAAGTGCGACGTGGTGCTCACCGACAGCACCGCCGTGGATTACTTCAACTGCCACTGACTATAAACAGGCTGCGAAAAAGACACTGGGCATCGTAGGGGCTGACACCCTTGGCAGCCCGCGCGGTACAGACCCAAACAAGTCGAACAGCCCTTGGCGAAAACGTACAATGTTATGTATTCGCCGGGGGCAAACGCATGTTTCAGGCTTTCCTCTGCCGGGCCGCCGGGGGCGTCGGCCCCTACGGTACAGATTATTATCAATACAAGGAAAAACGCATGAACTACACCGAATATATCGTCAACCTTATCCTGCTCTTCTTTGTCTTCTCCATCGCCGGGTGGTGCATGGAGGTGACGCTCAAATACTTTGAGTTCGGCCGCTTTATTAACCGCGGCTTTCTCACCGGGCCGTGGCTGCCCATCTACGGCTTCGGGGCAGTGCTGTGTACTGTGGGAACGCACGCCCTCGCCCCGGTCGAATCGGGCTATCTCACCACCTTCGCCATCTGCTTCATCCTCTGCGGGGTGCTCGAGTACATGACCAGCTACATTCTGGAAAAGCGCTTTCACGCCCGCTGGTGGGATTACAGCCAGAAGCCCATGAACCTGCGCGGGCGCGTGTGGATCGGGAATCTGGTGCTCTTCGGTCTCGGCGGCGTACTGATCGTGCATGTGTTCGATCCGCTGCTTTATAAGCTCTTTGCCCGCATCCCCCTTAATGCGCGCGAGACGCTGGCGGCGGTTTTGACAGCCCTCATCACCGCGGACTTCATCATGTCCCACTTCATCCTCAAGCTCGTCAAAACCGGGGTCGAACAGAGCAAGGCCGACAACACCGAGCAGATCAGCCGCGAGGTGCGCCTGCTCCTGTCCGACCGCTCCGTCTTCCACCGCCGCTTCGCCGACGCCTACCCGGAGGTCATCTACCGCACCGAGCGCGTGGCGCAGCGCATGGAGGCCATCCGCCTCGAGACCGAGCGCCTGCGCCGTGAGGCCGAGCAGCGTGCCGCCGGGGTGGGCCAGCGCCTGGAGGCGGGCAGGGATCAGCTTGCCGCCCGCCTCGAGCCCACCGCCATGCTCAAATCCGGCGTGATCGAAAAGCAGGAGGAGCTGATCGGCCTGCTCTACGACGAGAGCGCCGCAACCGAAGAGATGAAGGAGCTCAAGCGCGAGATCGATAAGGACATGACCCGGCTCCGTGACCGGCGTCCGCTGCGAAAATAAAAGGAAGAAAGGATTCATCATGAGCGCATTGGAAGATACCAACAGGCGCCTGACCCGCTCCGGCGCACAGGCTCTGACCCTCGGCATCCTGACGCTTCTCTTCGGCGTCACCACGGGAGTACTGAACATCGTAAACGGCGGGAAGCTCCTCGCCCAGCGCAGGAAGCTGAGGTAAAGATTTCATACAGAAACGCGCACGGGCAAAATTGGGATTTACCTTCCGTGCGCGCTTTGGTATAATCAGTATTATTCTTGTTTTCCCGGGAGTATTCCATGACGCAAAAGAAGCTCTTGTTTGAAAAACTGCAGGAGTCCATCAACTCCATCCTGCCCATCACCGCCATTGTGGCGGCGGTTTGCTTTCTGTTTGTCCCCATCCCGTCGGGCCTGATGCTGGCCTTTCTGCTTGGGGCGGTACATATGATCCTCGGCATGGGCATGTTCTCCGTGGGGGCGGAGCTTTCCATGTCCCGCATCGGCGGGCACATCGGCAGCGCCATGACCGCCTCGCGCAGGCTCTGGGTGATTTTGCTCACAAGCTTTGCCCTCGGCACCGCCATCACCCTGGCCGAGCCCGATCTGCAGGTGCTGGCCACCAATGTGCAGGCCATCCCGAAGGCCACTCTGCTGCTCACCGTGGGCGTGGGCGTGGGGCTCTTTCTCGCTCTTGCGATGCTGCGCATGCTGCTGGCGATCTCGCTGCGGACCATGCTGCTCATTTTCTACGCGCTGGTGTTCGCGCTTGCTTTTCTGGTGGACCCGGACATACTGCCTCTGTCCTTTGACGCGGGCGGCGTCACCACAGGGCCCATGACCGTGCCGTTTACCATGGCGCTGGGCGTCGGCGTGTCCGCCATACGTACCGACGACAAGGCCAAGGAGGACAGCTTCGGTCTCGTCGCCCTCTGCTCCGTGGGGCCGATTATCGCGGTGATGCTGCTGAGCATCATTTTCCATGTGGATAACGGCAGCGCGGCGGCCTCCCCCGTCCCCGCCTACCCCACGACCGTTGCCGTGGGGGAAGGCTACTTTGCCGCCTTCCCCGCCTATTTTGGCGAGGTGGCGCGCGCCCTGCTGCCGATCTTCGTCTTCTTCCTGCTCTTCCAGCTCGTGCGCCTGCGCCTGCACCGGGGACCGTTCATGCAGATCATGATCGGCATCGTATACACCTACGCGGGGCTCGTGCTGTTTCTGACCGGCGTAAACGTGGGCTTTTCCCCGCTGGGCGAACGCCTCGGCGCGCTCATTGCCGAAAGCCGGGGACGCTGGCTCATGGTGCCGCTTTCCATGCTGATGGGCTGGTTCATCATCCGGGCCGAGCCCGCGGTGCATGTGCTGACGAAGCAGGTGGAGGACCTGACCGCCGGAGCCGTGAGCGAAAAGTCCATGGAGCTGAGCCTTTCCGTCGCGGTCGCGGCGGGCAACGCGCTGGCGATCCTGCGCATGCTGACCGGCATCCCCATCCTGTACTTTCTGGTCCCGGGCTACGCCGCGGCCCTGGCCCTGAGCTTCCTTGTCCCGCCCACCTTCACGGGCATCGCCTTTGACTCCGGCGGCGTGGCCTCGGGCCCGCTCACGGCGACGTTCATGCTGCTGTTTGCCATGGGCGCCTCCAATGCTCTGGGCGGCAACGTGATGACCGACGCCTTCGGCCTTGTCGCGATGGTGGCGATGATGCCGCTCATCACCGTGCAGGGCATGGGCGCGGTGTACGTGCTCCGCTCCCGCGGCAAGAGCGAGGAACACTTCGCGGGCGGGGACGAGATCATCGAATTGTGGGAGATCGCCTGACTATGGAACTGTATCAGCTTTTAGCGGTCGTTGACCGCGAAACCGAGCCGCGCCTGGAGGGCGTCTTCACCAGCGCCGGGACCGTCGTGGGCCTGAGCCAGCCCGCCAGCGGCACCGCGGGCAGCGAGATCCTCAAGCGCTTTGGCCTTGCCAGCACCGAAAAGCGCATCGTCATGACCGTCGCCACCGGGGCCCAGCAGCGCATGATCTTCCAGATGGCGCGAAAGCTTCTGTATCTGGACATCCCCGGCAACGGCATCCTCGCCGCCATCCCCATCAAGGCCGTGGCTGGGCGGCAGACGCTTTCCTATCTGACCGACAGCGAAATCACAGGAGGTACACCGTCGATGGATTTTGAATACGAGCTCATTGTGGTGGTCATCAACGCCGGCTATGCCGACGCCGTCATGGACGCGGCCCGAGAGGCCGGCGCGGGAGGCGGCACCGTTCTGCACGCCAAGGGCACCGGCAGCATGCGCGGGGAAAAGTTTTACAACATGCGCTTTGCCGACGAAAAGGACATGGTCTACATCGTCGCCCACAAGAGCGAGAAGGCCGCCGTCATGAAGGCGGTCAACCAAAAGGCGGGGCCGGACTCCGAGGCGCGCGGCATTTGCTTTTCGCTCCCGATCTCATCCGTCATGGGCCTCAGAAGCCGTGTGATGGACGATGCGGAAAGTGAAAAGTGAAAAGCGGAAAGTGAAAAGTGAAGATATGAGAGCAAAAAGGGGCCGTTAAAAAGTCTGGTCTCCATTGTAGGGGCCGACGCCCTCGGCGGCCCGGCAGCAAAAGTTCAACAAGCGCACTTATCCCCGGCGATTTCGTATCATTTATACGTTTTCGCCGGGGATTTCCGCATTATTTAAGGCTGTTCCGTGCGGGCTCAAAACGACTGTCATCCTGAGCGTAAGCGAAGGATCTTTCCTTGAAAGTTTGCAAAAACCTTCAAAAGAAAGATCCTTCGTCACTTCGTTCCTCAGGATGACAAAACAATAAATGTTTTGCAATACATCCTCTTATTTTTACTTCTTGAACTTCTTCACGATCGGGGCGCCGGCGTTCCAGGCCATGCCGATCTTTTCGCCGACGGCGTAGTAGCCGTTTTGCATCTGGTCGAAGGTGAAGGCGTGCAGAGCGCCCGCGTCCACCTTGCCCTTTGCGTCCAGCACCTTTTCATCCGCGAGGACGTTCACGATCTCGCCCAGCACCCGCAGACCGTAGGGCTGCTGCTGCATTTCGACGACCTTGCACTCGAGCGTCAGAAGGTATTCCTCGATGACGGGGGCGTCCACGTTCTCGCTCTTGTACGCGTGCAGGCCGGTGTGCTTAAACTTCTCCGGGTCCTTGTTGGCCGAAACCAGCCCGAGGTAGTCCGACTCCACCAGCGTATCCGTGCCGGGGATGGCAAGGGTGAAGGCCATGCGGTTTTTGAGATTTTGAACCGTCTTGTGGTCCTCCTCCAGGTTGAGGGCCACCATCTTCATGTCGCAGATGCCGCCCCAGGCCATCATCATCACGTCCACCGAGTCGTCCTCGTTGTAGGTGCCGATCATGTAGGTGGGCATGGGGAAGAGATAGGGCTGAACGCCAAGATTCTTTTTCATGATTGTATTTCCTTTCCGTGTATTGCATTTTTGCTGTGAGTATGATAGCATGAGCCAATCGAATCCACAAGTACCCACTTTCGTGAAAGGTACTGTACCGGAGGAAAGCTATGGATACGAAATGCATACAGGACGCGGATTTCAGCACCACCGGCTACAGCTATACCCTGTCGCTGATTTCCGGTAAGTACAAGCCTGTCATCCTCTACTGCCTCATGGAGTATGAGCCGGTGCGCTTCAATGAGATGCAGCGCTACTTAAAGCACGTGACGGACAAGACCCTCAGCCGGAACCTCAAGGAGCTGGAGGCGGACGGGCTCATCTCCCGCACGGTCTACCCGCAGATCCCGCCCAAGGTGGAATACCGGCTGACAGAGCGCGGGCACTCGCTGATGGAAGTGCTGGACAAGCTCTGCGACTGGGGCATGGAAAACAGGCCGTAAGGAGACTGAACATGGAGTACACCTGTCACTACGATTCCCCGCTCGGCGGCATCACACTTTCAAGCGACGGCGAAGCGTTGACCGGGCTGTGGTTCGACGGACAGAAATATTTTGCCGACACGCTGGACGCGGAGCATGCGGAAAAGCCCCTCCAGGTCTTTGACGAGACGCTCAGGTGGCTCGATCTGTATTTTGCCGGAGAGGTCCCGGATTTCACCCCGAAGCTTTCTCCGCGCGGGACAAGTTTTCAGCACAGAGTCTGGGATGTGCTGCTCACGATCCCCTACGGACATACCATGACTTACGGGGAGATCGCAAAGGCGCTCGGCTGCCGCAGTGCCCAGGCGGTCGGCGGCGCGGTGGGGCGCAATCCCATTTCGCTCATCATCCCCTGTCACCGCGTCCTCGGCGCGGAAGGAAGTCTCACGGGCTACGCGGGCGGCGTGGACAAAAAACGCAGCCTGCTCGAATTGGAGCAGACTGCGAAATAACGACTGTATGGCGCTGTGAAAAATGTCCGAGTCCCACTGTAGGGGCCAATTGACTTTTTTCACAGCCCCAGATTTCCTGCCGTGTTTATTTCCCGCAATCGGCGATGATGGCCTGCATGTCGTCCATGTGCAGCATCATATCGCGGAACAGCGCGAGCTGGGCCTTTGCGCGGACCAGATTGTGCTCCGGGTAGTCGATGCGGAAATACTTGTCGCCGATGAGATAGTCGCCCAAAAAGCGGGAGGCGAGCTCCAGCGTGATGACGGCGGCCCCGGTGGCGAGGGACTTGCGCTCGGCTTCGGAAAGGACGCCGCCCATCTGGGACAGATACCCCTCCGCGTAGGCCCGGAACAGGTCCAGATCGAGCTTCATTTTGCTCTCGTCCGGTTCGTCCTCCTCCGCGGTGCAGGCGGCAAAGCGGATGGTGTCGCCGAAGTCGTAGCAGGCAAGGCCGGGCATGCAGGTGTCAAGGTCGATGATCACCAGCGGGTCGAGGGTGTCGCGGTCAAAGAGGATGTTGTTGGTCTTGGTGTCGTTGTGGGTGACGCGGATGGGAAGCTCGCCCGCGTCGATCTGGCGGCAGAGCGTCCCGGCAAAATCCCGGTTTTCGCGGATGGTCTCGATCTCCCGCCCGGCGTCCTTCGCCCTGCCGAGGGGATCCTCCGCGACGTTGCGGAAGAAGGTTTCCATGCGGTAGACCGTGTCGTGGAAGTGCGGGATGGACTCCACAAGCTGACTTGCGTCAAAGTCCTGGAGCTGGCGGTTGAATTTGCCGAAGGCCTTGCCCGACATGCGCAGGACCTCGGTCTGTCCCTCGGCGGTCTCGAAGGAGACGGAGTTTTCGATGAAGTTATACAGCCGCCAGAACTCGGCGGTCTCGTTTTCGTCGTTGGAGTTGAGGGTGTCGGACAGATAATAGCTGCCGTCCGGGTGCTCGCGCAGGATGAGGTAGTTGTTCCCCTCCGCCGTGTGGTGGAAGTGGAGCCTGCGGCGGCGCTCCAGGGTGCGCTCCTTCGACATGATGTGCTGCGTGATAAGGTCGATGTTGTGCATCATGCTGACGGGGTCACGGAAGACGTACCAGTTGACCTTCTGCACCAGGAACTGTCTGACTTCCTTCCCGTCGTAGAGGGCAACGTAATAGGCCGTGTTGATATGTCCGTTGGGGATCAGACGATAGAGGATCAGCTCCCCCGGCAGACGGAACTGTTTGCAGATGTAGGCGAGCTTTTCTTTGATTCTTGCTTCGTCCTGCACGGTTTTCACCACCATATATAGATAAAATGATCTTGAAAAAGGCGCTCAAACGCGATAACTATACCTGCATTTGAGCGCCTTGTCAAGTTTATACTTCCGGATGCGGGATGAAGGTCGGGGTCGGGGTCGCGTTGAGGTCCGCCATTTTGAGAAAGACGCTGCCCGTGACCTCGGTGACGCGGAAGGACTCAAAGTACATGATGTTGGTGCCGGAGTAGTTGCCGAAGGCCCAGGTGGTGGTGCGGTCCCCCTTGGGCCAGAAGTGCAGCGTTTCGCTCACACGCACCCGCTCACTGCTGTCCATATAGCCGGTGAAGGTCAGATCATTGAAATTGATCTGGAAGTCCCCGCTCATCACCACGCCGTCCGCCTCAAAGCGGAGGGTCATGGTGTCCCTGTGCTCACCGTCGTTTGCGGCGGTGAACTGGGGCTTGAGCTGGAGGCCGTAGGCGATGGTGGAGGAATTGATCTCGCTCGTGTTTTCGTCCCGGATATCGGCGCGGTACTCCTTATAATCAAAATAGGTATAGAGGTTGTCGAGGGTCATTTTGACCTCGAAGACCTCGTTGGGCGTCGGCGTCGGGACCGGGGGCGGGACCGGGGCCGACTCCCTTTTGCTTTTCTTTTTGCAGCCGGTCAGGCACAGCGCCATGCACAGCGCCAGCACCAGGGCAAGGACGCGTTTCATTCTATGTTCACCCCCGCTCACAGGTTCACCGGCAGGGCGCAGGCCCCGTCGGTGCAGATATAGTAGGTGGGCTTGCCGTTTTTGAGCGCCATGGACGCGGTGAAGGGCGCGGCGGCGGCGAGCAGTTCTGCGTTAGCGGGGGTCTTGACCAGCACCGCCATCTCCGGCGACCACTTGCGCAGGATCGCCTTCAGCTCGTCCGGGAAGTGCTCGTCCGGCAGGATGGCGACGGTCTCGCGCCCCGGGCCGTCGGCGAGCATCAGCGCCGTGAGGCCGTAGGTGTTCGAGGCGGGGTACTGCCCGGCAGTGGTCCTGAGGAAGCCGAGCTGGGCATCCAGCGCCTCGCGCCATTTCTCCTCCGCCGTGAGCCGGAAGAGCCGGTCGAACAGGACCGCCGCCGCGCTGTTGCCGCAGGGAAGGGCCCCGTCGCGGGTCTCCTTGGGGCGCAGGATGAGCTTTTCCCCGTCGGCGGGGGTGTCGAAGTACCCGCCCCTGGAGTCGGCAAAGCGCTCGAGCTCCCCGGCGAGGGCTTCGGCGTCCAGGAGGTGCTGCGGGTCAAAGTCCGCGGCGTAGAGCTCGAGAAGGCCAAGGGCGCAGAACACATGATCGCTGAGGCTTGCGTCAAAGCGCAGCTCCCCGTCGCAGAGTCGCGCCCGGAGCTTTCCGCCCTCGCGCATGTTTTTGAGGAGAAAGGCCGAGAGCTCCTGCGCCTCCAGCAGGTAGCGCCGGTCGCCGAAGGCGTTCGCCGCGCGGGACAGGGCCATGAGCATCAGGCCGTTCCAGCCCGCGAGGATCTTGCTGTCGGTAAAGAGCGCCATGCGCCCGGCCCGGTACTCCCGCAGGCGTTCGCGGTACTCGTCGTAGCCCTCGGGTAAAAAGCTCCAGCGGTTATTGAGCAGCAGGTTCGGGATGCTTTTCCCCTGGAAGTTGCCCTCGGCGGTGATATCGTAGCACTCGCAGAAGTGCTTTCCCGCCTCCGCACCGAGGACATTGGAAACCTCGTCGGGCGTGAAGAGGTAATACGCTCCCTCCTGCCCGTCGCTGTCGGCGTCCTGGCCGCTGTAAAAGCCGCCGTCGGGGGCTTTGAGCTCCCGCAGGCAGTAATCGAGGGTGTTTTCCGCCGTCTCGCGCCAGAGGGCCATGTGCCCGTCCTGCCAGGCCTCGGTATAGCTCAGGGCCAGGAGGGCGTTATCGTAGAGGGTCTTTTCAAAGTGGGGCTTGAGCCACTCGCGGTCCGTGGAGTAGCGGCAGAAGCCGCCGCCGAAGTGGTCGTAGATGCCGCCCCGGTACATCTGCCGCAGAGTGTGCTCGGCGGCCTCGCGGGGCTTTCGGTCGTTTTTGGCGGCAGCATACTCCATCAGGAACAGGAGGTTATGGGGCGACGGGAATTTGGTCGACCAACCGAAGCCGCCGTACTCCTTGTCGTAGGAGCTCATGAGCTGCTCCATGGCCTTGCGCGGCAGGTCTTCCGCCGCCTCGCCCGTCTCCGTCTCCTGCCGGAGATACGCGGTCATCTCCTTGGCGGTGTGCAGAAGCTCGTCCCGGTCGGCGCTCCACTTCTCCGCGATCGCCGTGAGCAGGAAGCGCAGGCCCATGCGCCCGCCGCGGTTTTCCTTCGGAAAGTAGGTGCCGATGAAAAAGGGCTCCTGGTCGGGCGTCAGGATCGCGGTCAGGGGCCAGCCGCCGCTGCCGTTTGCCGCGACGCAGGCCTGCATGTATACGCTGTCCACGTCGGGCCGCTCCTCGCGGTCGACCTTGACGGGGACGTAGGCGCGGTTCAGGATCTCGGCTACGCTCTTGTCCTCAAAGGACTCATGCGCCATGACATGGCACCAGTGGCAGGTGGAATAGCCGATGGAGAGAAAGACGGGCTTGTCCTCCCGCTTTGCCTTCTCGAACGCCTCCGCGCCCCAGGGGTACCAGTCCACCGGGTTTTCCGCGTGCTGGCGCAGATAGGGGGATTTTTCGTTGATCAGTCGATTGCTCATGGGTATTCTCCCTCAAGTTTATTTTTGATTATTATACCCATTTACCCCGTTTCTTGCAAGTCACTGTTGGCGGGTTTAACAGAGTGTGGTATAATGAATTAACTATACCTTTGAGGATGAGCCAAAATGGACCACAACGAATTTTGCTGCATTTTCGATACGACTCAGTATACCGGCACGCCGGACGCGGAGCGCTGCCCGCAGGCACTTGACGTACCGCGGCTCATCGAGCGCTTTGACGCCCTGTGCAACCAGGGCCGTGAGGAAGATGCCCGCGATCTGCTGGAGCAGTCGCTGGAGACGGCGAAGCAGGGCGGCGACTGGCGCGCGGAGCTGAGCGTGACAAACGAACTGCTGGGCCAGTACCGCCGCACACAGGAAAAGGACAAGGCCCTGGATGCCGTCAATCACGCGCTGGAGATCATCCGCGTCCATCACCTGGGCCGCACCGTCTCGGGCGCGACGATCCTCTTAAACGCCGCGACGACCCTCAAGGCCTTCGGCCATGCCGCCGAGTCCATCCCCATCTTCACGCACGTTGCCCGGGTCTATGCCGACAATCTCGACCCCAATGACTACCGCTTCGCAGGGCTTTACAACAACATGGCCCTGAGCTATGACGATGTGGACGATGTCCGGAGCGCCGAGCGCTTTTTCATGCTGGCGCTCAAAACCATCGAGCAGACCGACCACCCGGAAAACGACAGCGCCGTGACCTGGTGCAATCTCGCGGAGATGTACGGAAAGCGCGATTTGGAGGATGAGCGTGTCGGGGACTGCCTCGAAATGGCCTGGGACCTGCTCAACGCGCCCGGCCTGCCCCGGGACGGCTACCACGCCTTCACGATCTCCAAGTGCGCGCCGACTTTCGATTATTACGGCTACTTCCTCTACGCGAAGGAGCTCCGGGAAAGGGCGGAGAAGATCTATGCAGGGACTTGAAGAGGCGCGCAGGCTCTATGAGCGCTACGGCGTCGACATGATCGAGCGGCTCTTTCCGAAGTGGGCCGGGCGCATCGCCGTCGGCCTTGCGGGCCACGGCTCGGAGTGCTTCGGCTTTGACGACGAGCTCTCCCGCGACCACGACTTCCCCGAGGGCTTCTGCCTCTGGGTGGACGATGAGACGGACCGGGCGATCGGGGTGCAGCTTGCCCGCGCCTACCGGGCGCTCCCGTTTAAGAAAGCGGCCGAGCGCAGCGCACTGAGCGAAACAAGCCGGGGCGTGCGTCGCATCGGCGATTTCTACAGCCGCTATACCGGCACTCCCGGTGCGCCGGAGAGCGACCTGCAGTGGCTCTCCCTCCCCTCCCATGCGCTGGCGGAGGCCACCAACGGCGCGGTCTTCCGCGACGATCTGGGACTCTTTACCGAGATCCGCGAGACGCTCCTGCACGGCATGCCGGAGGATGTGAGGCTCAAAAAGCTGGCAGCGCGGGTCATCACCATGGCCCAGGCCGGGCAGTATAACTACCCCCGCTGCGTGCGGCACGGAGAATACGGGGCCGCGATGCTTGCCATGACGGAGTTTGTGAATGCCGCCTGTGAGGCGATCTATCTTTTGAACCGCCGCCACATGCCCTATTACAAGTGGCAGCTGCGGGGGATGGAGAGCCTTGAAATCCTCGCCGGGATGAAGGACGCGCTGGAGTTTCTGCTGACATCCGAAAACGACGAGCAGGGCTGCATCCTCAAGTCCGCCGTCATCGAGGACATCTGCGCCGCCGTGGTGAAGGAGCTCAAGGCACAGCACCTGACACACGGGAGCTGGGACTATCTCGAGCCCCACGCCTTTGAGATCGCATCCCATATCGAAAGTCCGGAACTGCGGGCGATGCACATCATGGAGGGATAAAAAAACAAAATGCGATCATGTCCGTTCTATGTCATTGCGAACCAGTGACCGATGTCACTGGTGTGGCAATCCGTACTCCCTGCGGCCAGGTTAGATTTCTGAGTTGTTTACTGCCTCCGGCGGGCGGATTGCCACGTCACCAGTGTGTGCACTGGTTCCTCGCAATGACGGAGAACACCGATGAAAGCTTTTGTACTATATTGTTTTATCCCTTTATTGGAGGAACTCATCATGGAAATACGCTGGCTGGGGCATGCCTGCTTTACCGTTACGCATAACGGGTACACACTGGCAATCGACCCCTATAACGCGGACTATATCCCGGGCTACCCGAAGCTCAGGGGCGTGAAGGCGGACAAGCTGCTCATCAGCCACGACAGCTACGGGCACAACTACATCCCCGGCATCGTGCTCTCCGGCAGGCCCGAGAGCGACTGCCCCTTTACCATCACCCCCATGGAGGTCTGGCACGACACGGTTTGCGGCATCATGCGCGGCAGCTGCCTCATCCATCTCATCGAAGCGGACGGCTTACGCGTGGCCCACATGGGCGACATCGGCGCGCCGCTGACGGGAGAGCAGCTGAGCAAGCTCTACGACCTCGACGCCATGATGATCACCGCCGGGTCCTGCACGGCGCTGCCCTCCCAGGAGGTCTTTCGCCTGGCCGAGGAACTTTTCCCCAAGGTGCTCATCCCCATGCACTACCGCGACGGCAAGCGCGGCCCGCGCAGGCTCGAGCATGTGGAGGAGCTGACCAAGCACTACGCCCCCGCCATGGTCCGGCACTACGACACCGACCGCATTACCATTACCGCCGACATGGAGCCGCAGATCGCGGTGCTCAAATTCCTGGGGCCGTCGGAGGAAGAACAGGGGATAATTTCCAAAAAGCCCTCGTTTTTCTCCCGCGCCGCGTCGAAGATGGATATTTTCCGTCGAAAATAAGCTGAATTTCTCGCTCCGGCACTTGCAATATTCCCGTATTACTGATAAAATGATTTAGTTTAATATAACATCGATCATATCGGAGTGTTTGCATGAAAGCATTTCAAAGAATATTTGCCGCGGTTTTCGCGCTGCTGCTCTGCCTGAGCCTCTGCACCGGCGCCCTGGCCGCCGGGGAGTCAGACCCCGACTGGGACACTGTCAGCGCCGCCGTGCTGGAAAAATACGGGCTCGGCGAGTACGAGATCTACGCGGGCTACCGCAACCTTGTCACCGGTGAGGAACACTACATCCGGGGCGACGAATACGCCGTCGCGGCCAGCATGTTCAAGGTGCCCCTGTGCATGTACGCCACGGAGGAGCTTCACAACGGCAATATCGACTGGAGCGTCTATGAGCAGTATTTCAGCTTCGATTCCGTCATGGAGGATATCCTTATCGACTCCAGCAACGAGCGGGCCTATTTCCTCTGCGACACCTTCCTCGGCGGCTATAACGAGTTTCGCGTGAAGACCGCCCATTACTACGGGGTCGAACCGGGGTCCGAGCCCATGGAGCAGACCATGGTCAACATGTACACGCCCCGTGAGTTCATCAACTGCCTGGATCTGCTGTACCGTGAGCCCGAGCGCTTCCCCAACATCATCGAGACCATGCAGAAGGCCATGACCGACCGCTTCTTCAAGCTGAACGAGCCGCGCTTTCGCATCGCGCACAAGCCCGGCTGGATCGCGGAGGATCTGATCCTGAACGACTGCGCCATCTGCTACACCACCCAGCCCATCGCCATCGTGGTCTTCTCCCGCGGCAGCGCGACCTCGGAGGAGTTTCTGAGCGCCTGGTGCACCGCCATGTGCGAGTACACCGAAAAGCTGGCGAACAAGCCCTCCCCCACCCCGGAGCCGACGCCCGCGCCTGTTCCGGCCACGCCCGTGCCCGTCGTGACGCCCGCGCCCACCCCCGCCGCCTCCGCCGCGCCCGACCGGGTGCAGCTGCCGATGATCGTGCCCGCCGTGGCCATCGGCGCCTTCCTGCTGATCGGGCTCATCGTGACCATCGTATTGTGCGTCAAGTACCGCGCGCGCTTTATCGGGCTGTTCCTGGCCCTGGTATTAAGCGCCGCCGCCATGGCCCTTTCCGCGGCCGGGGTCTATTACGGCACCGTGTACGCAAAGCCCAGCGGCGATCCCGCCCAGAGCGTCACCCGCTTCCTCGACGCCATCTGCACCGGCAATTACCCCGCCGCCTACACGGAGCTGCGCGACTACTCAGACCTCGGCCTTGCCGAGACGCCCTCCTCCCCTGCCGGGCAGCGCATCCAGCAAGCCCTGCATGAGAGCTATTCCTATTCCCTCGCGGGCGAGTGCCGCTCGGAAAAGCTGGAGGCCGTACAGCCGGTACGCTTTACGTACCTGGATCTGGCACGGCTCGAGCAGGCTGTGGCCGACGAGACCCAGCGCCAGGCCGAGGTCATCGTGCAGAGCCGCTCCGTCAGCGAGGTGTACGACGAGAACCGGCGCTACCGGCCCGAGGTTGCCAACGAGGCGTATCTCGCGGCGCTGAACGTGGTGCTGCAGAATGCCCCTTCCTACTACGCCGAAACGCAGTTCGATCTTTCCCTGGCCTATACCGGCGGCCGCTGGCAGATCCTCGCAAGCCCCGCGCTGCTGCGCGCCCTTGCCGGCGGGATCGGATATTGATGGAGACAGAGCATGAGTAAGGACAATTACGATTTCAACGATCTTGACGCCATCCTCGCCGAGTTTCGGGACGGGGGCACGGCGGAAGATACGTCCATACAGGCAGCGGAGCCGGTGAACCCGGCCCCGGAGGCGGAGCCCGCCGTGGAGGTCTATTCCTCCCACGCCGAGGACTCCCCCTTTTCGGCCCCCGGCAGCGACGATACTGTGCGCTACGAGCTGCCGCCCATCTACTCCCGCGAGGAGGAGAAGGAGCGCAAGGCGGCGCAGAAGTCCCGCTTCCGTAAAGCAAGCCCCGAAACGGAGCCCGCCGCCGAGACCGAAGAGCCCGGCGAGAGCGAAGCGGAGGCGCCGAAGAAAAAGCGCCGCCTCGGCAGGAAGGCCAAAACGGAGCCCGGGGAAGAAAAGCCGAAGAAAGCGCCGAAGGAAGCGCGCGTCTATGTAAAAAAGCGCATCCCCTGGATCCTGCGGGCGCTGATGACGCTGGTGTTCCTTGCGGCAGCGCTGGCCGCTCTGGTGTGGACGCTTGTGTACCTGCATCCGGCCTCCGGCACGCTCAACGCCTTCTCGGCCGCAGACGCGAAGCTGCGCCTCGCCGGGAAGCTGGACGAGTATGTCAACAACGCGGCCGCAGACGCGCTGGGCGATCTGACCTACATCAAGAAGGTCTACACCCTGCAGGAGAGCGCCACCGTAGCTCCCGCCCCCGATCCCGACGGCTTTGGCACCACCTATGATCCCGCCGACATCACGGAGCTTATAAACCGCGCCGCGATCCTCATCGACGGGCAGAAGATGATCTTTGACCCCACGGCGGACTTTGTGCCGGACGAGCCGATCCGTTACTACTATGACGATACGATCCTTGTCATCACCTGGCAGGAATACATCGAGCAGCGCTGCTGCACCTTTGCCGAGGTGAAGGTTGCCCACGGCTCGCAGCTCAGGCGCAAGCTTGCCGAGGACAGCTACAGCTCCAGCGTGCAGCTCTACGCCTCCGACATGGCAAACGCCTCCAACGCGGTGGTGGCCATGAACGGCGACTTCTACGCCTTCCGCGACCTGGGCATCACGGCCTACCAGCGCAAGCTCTACCGCAACAACCCCGCCCAGGTGGACTCCTGCTTCTTCACCGCCTCCGGCGACATGCTCTTCACCCGGGCCGGTGAGCTCATGGGCGAGGGCGAGGCCGAGGCCTTCATCGAGGCAAACGACGTGGTCTTTGCCGTGGCCTTCGGGCCGGTGCTGGTGGATAACGGGGAGCTGCAGTACTGCTCCGGCTACCCCATAGGCGAGGTCAATACCGAATACTCCCGCTCCTGCATCTCCATGACGGACGAGCTGCACTACCTGCTCATGACCATCAACCACACCCCCGACGCCCGTCCCCGCGCCACCATCAACGAGCTTGCCCGCATCATCTACTCCAAGAATGTCTGGAAGGCCTACACCCTCGACGGCGGCCAGACAGCCGAGATCATCATGATGGGCGCGCCCATCAACCATGTCGACTTCGGCGTGGAGCGCGCCGTGAGCGACATTATCTACTTTGCAACCGCCATTCCCGAGGAGGTGCGTCGATGAATCCCATAGCTGTTTATTACGACACCACCGTCCTCTACTGGAGCGCGATCATCATCACCGTGGGATTGCTTGCGGCGCTCATGATGAGCCTTTCGCTGCAGGTGACCAACAAGGGCCGCATCGTGTCCATGATGCTGTTCTTCCCGCTGGCGCTGGCGTTCTCCATCCCGCTTTGCAGGATGCTCCACTGGTACTGCCACCAGGAGCAGTATGACGGGTTTTTCAAGGCCATGACGGATTACTCCGCCGGCAGCTATGTCCTGCCCGCCGCCATCCCCGGCGTTTGGCTCGCCGCCTGGATCGCCGCAAAGCTCGACGACGGTGACACCGCAAAGCTCCTGGACGCCGCCGCCCCCGGCATGGCGCTCGTCATCGCCTTTGTGCGTCTCAGCGCGCTGTTTTCCTCCGCCTGCCGCAGCAAAATTTCCGTGACCACCGGGGTACTGCAGCACCTGCCCATCGCCGCCGGGATCACCAATTCCGCAGGCGTGACCGAGTACCGCTTTGCCACCTTCTTTGTTCACTTCCTGCTGATGCTGCTGTTCTGCCTGCTGCTGCTGAAGTTCTTCATGAAGTACCGCAACTTTCCCATGAGGGCCGGGCGCAGGGAGGGCAACACCGTCAACATGTTCCTGCTGCTCTACGCAGCCTCGGAAATGATCCTGGACTCCACCCGCTACGACTCGAGCTTCCTGCCGCAAAACGGCTTTGTGAGCATCGTGCAGATCGTCACCGCCGTGTGCATCCTGCTGCTGCTCATCCACTACAGCCGCCTGTCCATCCAGGCAAACGGGACACGCATCTGGCACTGGCTGCTGTGGGCCTTGTGGCTCGTGGCCCTCGGCTGCGGCGGCTTTACGGAGTATCTGGTGCAGCGCCACGGCGACTGGTATCTCCGCTGCTACGGCGCGATGGCCCTGTGCTGCATCATCCTCATCGCCGTTGTGTACCGCCTCTACGTAACCGCCAGCGGGCGCATCGAGGACGAAGGAGAGGAAGAAGACGAGGGTAAACCCGCGGAAAGCGCGGAATAAACATATACAAAAACAAGACCGTAGGGGTCGATTTGCAGATCGGCCCCTACGGCCTTTTGTTGTTTTTTATTGTCTGTACTTTACCGCGATCAGGATGCCGAGGGCCAAGGCCGCGGCGCAGGCCGCCAGCATGACCCAGGTCTGGACGCTGACGGGCTGGGGGCCGGTCGGGACCGGCTCCTCGATCGCAAGCTCCGCCGCTTCCTCGGTGGCGTTCTGCATCGCGTCCGGCATTTCGTCGCGCCGCATGCGGCCGCCCATGCCCTGGGGCATGGCGGAGGGGTCCGGCGTCTCGCCGTTCATACCGGGCCGCATTTCGCCGTTCATATCCGGGGGCATGCTGCCCATGTCCGGCGGGGCTGGCCTGTCGGTAAAGTCCGGCATCTCGCCGTTACTCTCCGGCGGGGTGGGCATAGCGTTTTCGTTTTCCCCCGTGCCGCCGGGCTGCGCGCCCCAGCCGCCCATCGCGGGGCGTTCGCTGTCCTCGGGGCGCTCACTGCCGTCGGCGGTGTCGCGCTGGCCTCTGCCGCCCATACCGCCCCAGCCGCCCATACCGCTTGTACTGCCCACGATGGTGCTGACGGAATCCGGGGTGATCTCCTGCTCCTTGTCGCCCACCGTGATCGTATAGGTCTCGCCGACCTTCATTTCCGGGGAGCTGAGGGAGACGGAGGAGAAGGCGCAGGGCGCCGTGTAGCTGAGAAGCTCCCTGCCCGCCGCGTCCTTCACAGTCACGGTGCTGCCCGCCTCGGCGCTGTAGCCCAGGTTATACAGGACCGCGCACTGGGTGGAGCTGTCGCTGAAGCCCTCCGCCATGGCGGAGCTGCCGCAGGCCACGAGCTCGCCGCCGGTGACGATACAGCTGCCGCCGCTTTCACTGCCGTAGTCGATGGCGTCGTTGCTGCCGGAGGCATTGAGGCTGACGCGGATGGTGCCGCCCGAGATGACGATGTCGCCGTTGGAGTCCAGACCGTCGGCGTCCCGGGCATTTGCGTTGACCACGGTGATGCTGCCGCCGCTGATGTGGATCCAGGTCTCGCTGTTCGCCGTCTCGTCTGTGCCGGAAACGCGCTGCATGAACATGCCGGGGCCGGGGCCGAAGCTGACGCCGCCGTTGGCGTTCAGGCCGTCGTCGGTGGGATAGAGCTCGATCTCGCCGCCGGAGACGTCGATGGTCAGAGCCTCGATGCCCTCATAGCATTCGCTGATGAGGATGCTGCCGCCGCTGATCGCCACGGCGCTGTCGGCATGGATGCCGTCGTCGCCCGCGCGGAGTTCAAATCTGCCGCCCGTGACGGTGACGCTGCCGCCGCTGTGCAGGCCGTCGGCCTGGGAATCAAGGGTGAAGCTGCCGCCCTCGATGTACATGTCGGATGCGCACTTGAGGGCCGCGCCGCCGCTTTCGATGTCGACAATGCCGGAGGCGATGTACAGGTGTGACTCCGGGCCCTGGACATTGACTCCCTCGTCGCCCGCGTGCAGCGTGAGCGCTGCCTGCTCGAGGCAGAAGCCGTCGTTTGCGTGGATGGCGTCCTGGGGGGCGTCGACCGTGATTTTGCCGCCGGTGATGACCAGCTCGTCGTTTACGTCGATGCCGTGTTTATAGGCCGCCGTGACCGTGAGACTGCCGCTGCCGTTAATGGTGAGGTCGTCGCGGCTGAAGATCGCGCCGCCGGTGTTGTCATTGAGGGCGGTCTCGGAATATTCCGCGCCGCTCGTCATGCTGTTTTCCGTGCCCGCAGCGAGGGTCAGGAAGACCTTGTCCGCCTGCTCGACACGCAGGCATGCGTCGTCGGAGCGGCTGATGTCCGCCCCGTCAAGCAATAGCCAGACCTTGGAGGTACTGTCGGCGCTGACGATGACGCTGCCGTCCGTGAGCGTACCGGAGAGGATATAGCGCCCGGCCTGGGCGATAACCACGCTGCCGTCGAGGACGTAGGCCCCGCCGCCGGCGACATTGGCCCGCTCGCCCGAGAGGGTGATGCGGGTGGCGCCGGCGCTGTCCCAGTCGCTGTCACGGTCATTCTTGGTAAAGTAGGCGGAATCGCTGCTGCTCTCCGCGTCCCCGTCGAAGACGGGCGTAAGGCCGAGCTTTTGCCCGTTCATGAACAGGACGGTGACAAGAAGGGTGCAGACGAGGACGGCAACGCAGATGAGATCGATCTGCTTGTGCGTTGACATCGCGCCCCTCCTCAGCCCATGTAGTCGCCGTTGTAGCTGACGAGGACTGCGCTGCTGACCCCCCGGAGGTCGGCAAGCTCATTGACAAAGTCGGTGTTGCCGTCCTTGAGCCGCACCTCAACATTGAGCTCCACCGCGCCTTGGCGGGCGGTCTTGCTCTTGACGGCACAGCGCACGGTGTTCTCGCGCAGAAGCTCGAGGGCTCTGGTCTCGCTGTCGTGGCCGTCGCAGTCGATGACCACGATGAAGGGGTGTGTCATGTCCTTGCGGTTGGCAAAGATCAGAATGATGAGGCCGATGAAGACGCTGCCGAACACCGCAAGCGGGATGAGCCCCGCCGCCAGCACAATGCCCGCCGCGATGGCCCAGAAGAGAAAGGCGATATCAAGCGGCTCCTTGATGGCGGTGCGGAAACGCACGATGGACAGCGCGCCCACCATGCCGAGGGACAGCACGATGTTCGACGTGACGGCGAGGATCACAAGGGTCGTGATCATGGTCAGGGCCACCAGTGTCACGCCGAAGCTTGAGGAATACATGACGCCCGCGTAGGTCTTTTTATAGATGAAGAAGATGAACACGCCCACGCCGAAGGCCAGCACCAGCGCCAGGGCCATGTCCAGAACGCTCACCGCGTTCACGTTTGTCAGAAAGCTCGATTTGAAAATGTCGTTGAAGGTCATACTGTCTGCTCCTTATAAAATAAAACTACCGATTATTCTCAATCGTTTTTGAGGGAGCTTTGCTTCCTCAAAAACACCTTAAGCCGAGCATAACGACGCGCGGGAAGCGCGCGACGATCCCAGCTTGTCTGCGAGGCCTCGCGCCGACCAAGCACGGCGTGTTACAGCCCGCCGTGTGCGATAAGCGCGAGTCCCTCAATTGCGAACCTTGTTCGCAATTGAATTCTATCCGTAGATTCTGCATTGCGCGTACTTGGAAAAGGCTTCGACACGTCGGCCCGGGGTCTGGACGGCGTCGCGGATGATGTCGGGGAGAAAGGCGTCCCACTTTACCTCCAGGAGGATGGGCGCGTCCCCGGCGGGGACGGTGACGCAGGCGGGGTTTAAGAAATCCGTGGAGCTCAGGCCTGTGCGGATGTCGTAGTCAAAGGTGACGCGCACGTTGCCGGGGCGGTAGATGAAGGGCTCGCGGGTGTAGTCGACGATGGTCTTCGGCCTTAAACCCTGATAGCGCATCTTGCAGTAGAGCTCCCGCACCAGGTCTCTGCCGCTGTCCATCATCCAGTCGAGGTCCCCGTCCACGATGCTCTGCGCCTCGTCCCTTGTGAGGTTGGCGCTGTATTTGGTGCCGAGCCCCGCGCGCTTGGACTTCTTCTCCAGGTGGATGACGGAGGTGTCGCCGTTATAGTAGCGGATGCGGAACTTTTCCCGCAGGTTCACGCCGTCGATCTTCTCCCGCAGGGCCTTGTCGGCGGCGTTATCGAAATAGAGGCTCCGGATCAGGTAGCGCCCGCCCGAGGCGTGGGGATCGCTCTCGGCCACGGCGCGCAGGCGCTGGCGGATGGCAAGCAGATCCGCATAGCTGATCTCATGCTTCCACTCATGGCGGTAATGGATGTCCAGGCTGCATCCCTTCTTTCTGTTTTGGTTGTCTGAAAGCATAAGCTGTTAAGCTGAAAGAAAGCTTAAGCAAGCTGTGAAGAAAATGAAAACGTGTATTATTTTTCGGCTTTACTGCTCCGCGGCCATGGCGGCGCGGACCTCCTCCTCGCTCATGTTGAGGAAGAGGGCGATCTGGCGCACGTTGTGGTTCTCCCGGTCAAATTCCGTGATGAAGTTTCTCAGCTCGTCCACATAGTACTGCCAGCTTAAGTAGGTGGAGTCGCGCAGGGGCTCGTCACGCTCGATCTCCGGCTCGAGCATCGCGACATAGCGCTCGATGGCCTCGCTGACGTGGGCGTTGGAGAGCGTCGTCCGGTTGAGCTCCCCGAAGCGCCGCAGAAAGCGCGCCTTGAAGCCGTCGTTTTGAAACAGCGCCATCATGAGCGAGTACATCTGGAAGCCGGCGTTTGCCTCGCTGTTCATGATCACGCGGTAGTCCATCTCCGGATTCTGGAAGGCCCAGTCCAGATCGAGCAGCGCCCAGCGCCACAGTCCGTCCCCCTCGGTGGAGCGGAAGAACATGATGTTGTTGAGCGTGTCGGTATTGCCGGAGTAGCCTTCAAAGATGATCCAGTCAATGAAGCTGTCGATGTCGATGGTGCGGCAGATTTTCTCGTAATTGGCCGCGTCGCGCATGTCGTTTTGCGCGGTGAACTCCACAACGTCCTTATAGAAGTCGGAGGCAAGGGCGGTTTCGCCTTCCTCGATGATCACGCTTTCCGGGCTGACATGATAATGCTCGGCGTAGTACTGCTCGTTCAGGTCCTCTTTCAGGGCATACAGTCCCCAATAGGCGCCGTTTATATAGACCACGCAGAACTGACTGCTCTGCGACAGCAGATGCGTGGAGCTCTCCAGCACCAGATCCTGTATGAGCTCGGTCCGGAAAAGCGTCTTGAGATTATCCTGCCCGGCCCGGACATGCAGGCGCGTGAACGTGGTCACGCCGTTGCCGAAGACATCCGCCTCCAGCGGCCCGTCTATCCGGTCGGGGAAGTAAAGGCCCAGGCTTTTTTTCGGCAGATCAAGGCTGGTATGTCCGCGCAGGCGCACAAGCCCATCCTTGTTGAAGCTGTGCTCCCCGTTGAAATAGGCGGCGTTTGCCGTCTGCAGGCTTTTGGCCGAGGCGTAGTACAGGTTTTTGAACATGCCCAGGTCGTCGACCGTGATGTTCAGCACCGGCAGGCTGTGGTGCTCCCGCAGCAGATAGGTATATGTCCCCACCTCGCCGGGAAGTGAGTCCTCTCCCACGGCGACCGCCCGCACGACCGTGTTTTCGGTCAGCGTGACGGGCCCGGTATAGAGCGCGGAGCTCTCGTCGGGGCGCGTGCCGTCAAGCGTATAGTAAATGCGCGTCTCCTCCCCGGCGTCAAGCTCCTGCGCCGCGCTGAGCGAAACGGTCAGATACTGCGCATCGGGGTACACGCCGGGCTCGGTATCGACCGCGGGCACAGGCGCGATAAAGCGCCTGCCGTCCCGGTTTTCCTCGCCGGGCGTGGGAGCGGAGAAATAGAACAGGCCGTTTCCGTCCGGCATCCGGCCATAGCTTCCCCCCGCGGGGATCTGCCGCAGCGTCATGCAGTCCGCCGGTCTGCCGTCGGGGCCGTACAGATACAGCTCATCCTCGAGGCTGTTGAGGGCGATCGGCGCATAGAAGCGTTCCTCGGCGGAGCTGCGTTCTTCCCCGCAGCAGAAAGCCAGGAACAGCTCGCCCGGCTGGAGCGTAACGTCCGGCAAGGCGCAGCGCAGTCCGGTTTTCTTGTCCGACAGGGCATAGTCCCCTAGCCAAAGCGCCGCGTCGGAAACATTTTTAAGCTCGACGATATCGTCCGTGCCGTATAAAAACGAGGGCAGGAAGCTCTCGTTTTTCACGAGCACCTCGTTGATTTTCAGCGGCGAGGCATTCTCACGCGAAGCCTGAAAACTTTCAAAGCCCGCAGGGGTATTGGCAAAGCCCGGCGTCGGCCAGGCGCAGGCGCGGTACTCTCCCCCGCCGCCGCGGATCGCGGAAATGTCCGCCTTCATGTCGCCCGCTTCGGCAGCCGCCTTCAGCTCCCCATCCGGTGCGCGCAGATATACGGTCTCCCCCGCCGAAATGCCGAAGGGGGCCAGCAGCTCATCGGCGGCGGGCGCGTGATCCTTCCCCGCGAAGATGAGCAGATAGCCGTCCGGCTCGAGCACAAGCGGCGGGAACATGGCCTTCGGGAGATTATCGCGGTCGCTCAGCGTCCAGCCGTCAAGGTCCACGCTCTCGTCCCCGGTATTGTGCAGCTCGATCCAGTCGGGAAAGCAGGCGGAGCCGTCATCCACCGTAGTCCTGTTTTTTGCCATCATCTCAGAAATGACGACGGTATCCGGGTATCGGGGCGCGGCGCTTTCCTCCGGCGGCACAGGCGCCGGTGTCTGCGGCGGCACGGTCGGCGCGGCGGTCTGCGGCGCGCACGCGCTCAGCAGCAGGGCAGCGACGAGCAGAAGCGCGAGCGCACCCGCTTTTTTCCGTTTTATCGTTTGCCGCGGCATGATCTGACCCCTTCCGAGCATGTTTTTTTACTGGTTTAATAGTATAGCACAGATCGCACCGGCAGGAAAGTACAATATTTACAATCTTTTCAGTTTTCCTCCTGGCGGGCGTCTGCCGCTCTGCGCTGTTGACAGTCGTGTTATAATGGGAAAAAATGCGGTGGAAGGAGTTTCTATGGAAAACGAGCTGGTAATCGAGCTGCGCAGGCGCAGGATCACGCTGATGAGCCTCGGGTCGGGCGTGATCAGCTTCGGGGTGTGGAGCATCCTGAAAACGCTTCTCTACATCTATGTGGGCGTGTTTAAGCTGGATGCCGCCACGGCTCCGGAGCAGTATCGGCAAGCTGCAACCAACATGGCCTACGTCCTGCTCGCCTTGTTTATGCTGATCGGGCTTTCGCTGCGCCTGTTTGTGGGCCTCAAGGCCAGGGCGGCGGGCAGCGGGAAACGGCAGCGCCCGACCTATATCGTCGTGGCCTGCCTGCTGCTGGCCTGGAGCGTGTTTTCGCTGCTGGGCGCCGTTTTCAGCCGTACCAGCGGGCGCATGGAAAACCAGTCCGTGATGGATTACGCGGTGAGTATGTTTGTGGAGTGCTGCTCGGCCGCCATGCTGGCAGAGCTGGTGTATACGGCGCTGCGGGTGCGGAAGCTGGCAAAGCTGGTGGAGGGCTGAAAGTATGCAGATGGATTTTCACTACTACGCCACCTACTGCGCGGCCTTCCTCGCGGGCTGCAGCCATGAGGACAGTCTCGACATCGCCTACAGCGCCCAGTTTGTGGACTGCTGCACCAGGACGCTCCTGTCCAAGCTCAAGGCCCCCCTCTCCGCCGCCACGACCCAGCTCCAGCTGGAGCTGATGAACGCGCGCACGGACCTGCTGGGGCTCCAGGACATCACGCGTATCTGGTCCTCCTTCCACTTTCTGCCCGGCAATCTGTACGCGGAGGTAAACCACTCCAACCGCCTGTACAAAAACAAGTTCCGCCTCATCTGCACTCCCAACGGAGCCCTCGTGGCCGATACCGTGAGGCTTGCCAAAGGCGGCAGCCTCCAGGCGGCGGGCATCGCCATGCATGTCCTGGCCGACACCTGGGCACACCGCTATTTTGCGGGCACGCCGTCGCTCGTCGTCAACAACACCAACAGCTATTTCTATGAGCTCATGCCCGACGGGACCGAGCGCGAGGTCAGCTTCCGCCACAGCCCCGGCGGCGCGGACGACCCGGTACACGGGATCTACAACAACAGCATCTACCAGAGCAGCGAACGGAGCATCATGAACCTGGGCCACGGCCGGGCGGGCCATATGCCGGACTACAGCTACATACGCTACAAGTACCTGCCCGCCTGGGGCGGCTACCGGGAGATCATCAAGGACAATCCCCACGACTACATGTGCGCCTTCACTCAGATGATCTATGCGATGAAGTACCTGCGCGGGATAAACCCGGACTTTGAAATCGGGCAGTACGACACCGAAGCCGTCGCCCCCTGGGAGGAAGAGATCCGCGCGATCCTCGAAAAGCGGCAGACGGACGCCTGCGCCGACTGGAAGGCGCTGGGCGAGAAGCTCTCCGGCCGGGAGATCCGGCCCTTTGATCTGGACAGATACCAGGGCGAATACATGTCTCTCCCCGAGCAGGAGAAGGACGACAGCTTTCTCGGCCGCTTTTTCCTTGCCGCCATGGCGCAGAAGAGCATGGTCACCAACAAGATTTTCAAATCCGGCAATCTCCTGGCGGGCTTCTCCGTGGACTACGCGGAGAAGGGCTTCCAGGGCATCCGGGACTTTGTCAAGCTGATCGAGGCTGCGGTAAAGGAGGGTCGGAACACATGACGAGTATACAGCGGATCGAAAAGATCCTGGTGGGGCTTTTAATGCTGGCCTGCTGCGCCCTGATGGTATATGAGCCGGATGTGGGCTTTTACGTGGTGGCCCTCATCCTGGCGCTGATGATGCTGATATATGCCCTGCGCTGCTTCATCTTTTACTTCAGCATGGCCCGGCACATGGTGGGCGGCAAGTCGCTCCTGTTTCGCGGGATCATCGTGCTGGATCTGGCGGTGTTCACCATCAGCATGGTGGATGACCCCAAGATGTATATCATCCTCTATCTGCTGGGCATCCACGCCTTCGCGGGGGTGACGGGCGTGCTGCGCGCGCTGGAGGCCCGGCGCTACGGGGCCCCCTCCTGGCGGTGGACCATGGTGCTCGGCATCGGCAACTTCACGATCGCGGTGCTGGCGGTGGTGGCGGGTTTCTTCCTCCCCGACACGAAGGATCTGGTGTATCTCTACGCCGGGTGCCTGTTCTATTCCGCCTGTGTGCAGATCGCCTCCGCCTTCCGGAAGACCGCAATCGTCTACATTCAGTAGGTCATTTCCCAAATAATGTGCCTATTAGCGCAAAAAATTGTGAATAAACTGTAAGAAACCATTGCTTTTTAAAGCAATCGTGTTATAATACCCCCTGGTATCCGGGTTTCGGGTATCAGTTATGTGTAATAGGAGGAAATGAATATGGCTCCCAGAAAAGCAAGCGCAGAGAAGGCTGCCGAAGCCGAAGCCAAGAAGGCTCCCGAGACCGCAGCCCCCGCGGCAGAAGCCAAGAAGCCCGCAGCCAAGAAGCCTGCGGCTAAGAAGCCTGCGGCCAAGAAGCCCGCTGCCAAGAAGGCTGTTGAAGTGATCGTGCAGTCTCCGCTCGGCGGTGAGATCTCCTTTGCCGAGATCCTTGCCAAGGTTGGCGAAGCTGATAAGGTATACGTTCGCGTCGATCAGAACAAGGCGTACTGGGTACGCGGTGAAGAGACCGGCGACGTTGATCTCTGGTAAGCAATTACCCGGCGTTTTGCGCCGGGTTTTTTTATGCCAAAGGCGTCCACAGATTGTGGACGCCTTTGGCATTATCATCACATCAGCGGTATCGTCATGGTGAAGCAGATCTCGCCGTCGACCCAGCCGCATTCGATCTCACCGTTGTGGCGGACCACGATCCCCTCCGCGATGGGAAGGCCCAGGCCGTAGCTGCCGGAGTTTGTGCGGGCCGTGTCGCGCCGGTAAAAGCGCTTGAAGATATCACGGCACTCACTGCGTGTCAGCTCCGGGCTGGGGTTTCTGACCGTCAGCTCGGCGTTCCGTCCGGATTTCTGCAGGCGCAGGCGCACGGTGCCGGGATCGGAATACTTCTGGGCGTTATCCAGCAGGATATCCACGCACCTTCGCAGCGCCTGTTCGTTGCCGTAGACGCGGATGTCCGGCTCGATGTCGGATTCGAGCGTCAGGCCGCGCTCGAAATACAGCGGCTCAAAGGGCAGGACGCAGTCCTCCGTGAGAGCGGACAGGTCCACGTTCTCCTTGTGGGTGTCCGCCTCCCGCAGGCTGTCCAGGCGGGCAAGATCCAGCAGGCTCTCCACCAGGCGGCGCATCTGCCGCGACATACAAAGGATATTATCGCTGAATTCCCGGCGCTTTTCCTCGCCGTAGCCCGGCTGCTCCAGAAGCTCGGCATTGGCGATAATGACGGTCAGCGGGGTCTTGAGCTCATGCGACACATCGGACACAAACTGCTTCTGCTGCTTCCATGCCTCCTCCACCGGTTTGACGATCCGGGCGGAGGCAAAAACCGTGATGACCAGGACGCCCAAAAAGACCCCCAGGCCGATCAGGATGCTCTCCTTGACCAGGTAGCGCATCGTGGTGCGCTCGCCGGACATGTCGCTAAAGACCAGCTTCCTGCCGCGCGGCGTCTCCATGCGGACATATCGCAGGCCGCGGTCTTCCAGGACCCCCTCCGTCTCCTCCGCACCGCAGCCGAGCTCATAGAGCTCCTTCAGCTCGGCCTCATTCGTCAGGTCAAAGCTGCTGTCCCCGCGGGCATCCAGTCTGCCGTCCGTCGTGTATTCCAGGATGAAGCAGGGCAGATGGAAATTCTTGCTCGTGGTGATGCTCGGCCTGACCTTCATGCCGGGGTCCTCGGCAATGCGGTGCAGCATGGCATACTGATCCTTGACCAGGCTTTTCTGCATGTACTCGGTCAGGATCCCCAGCGCCACCACGATCACCACCGTCACGATCAGCATGGTGACGCAGATAAAGCGGACGCGAAGCTTTTTGATCAAGCCTCGTCAACCTCCAGATGGTAGCCGAGCCTGCGCAGGGCCTCGATGCGCAGGTTGGAGTCGATTCTTCTGAGCTTCTTGCGCAAAAAGCCCACATAGACCTCCACGTGGTTCTCCACCGCGTTGGAGTCGTAGCCCCAGACCTTGGCGAGAATGATCTCCTTGGAGAGATTTTTCTCCCTGTATTGCAGCAGCAGGCGCATCACATCAAATTCCTTGGCGGACAGGCGCACGCTCTTCTCGCCGCACACCAGCATCGAGGTCGACAGATCCAGCGCCGTGTTGCCGTAGACCAGCTCGTCCACCTGGTTGCCCTGACGGCGCAGGAGGGCGTTGATGCAGGCCAGCAGCTCGCGCATGTCGAAGGGCTTGGTGAGGTAGTAGTCCGCCCCGGCGTTGAGTCCCTCGATCCGGTCCTCCACGCTCGAGCGCGCCGTCAGCATCAGGATCGGCGTGCCGCAGCGCTTGGAGCGCACATGCCGCGCCACCTGGTAGCCGTCCATATTCGGCATCATCACGTCCAGGATCAGCAGATCATAAACTCCGAGCTCGGCGTAATCCGCGCCGGTCTCTCCATCGTACACGGCCTCCACCTGAAAACCGCGGCCTTCCAGCATGGTCTTGATGGAATCGGCCAGCAGCTTTTCGTCTTCGATGATCAGAATTTTCATTTGCATTTTCTCCTGTTCTGATTTGTCACTGTATTTTATCATATCTTGCTTAAGCCACAATGAAAAAGCAGTTTGTTTTCCAAATTTTAGTAAAAGCGCCTATTGGCTTCATTCGGCAAGCTTCACTCCGCACCTGTCAATAATAAACCGGCATGGGCAGCTTTCGGTCGAGGATCACCCGTCCGAGGCACAGGCACGCCGCCTTGTCCGCGCCCGTGAGGGAGAGGTTTTCGTCATCCCGCCCGGGGTTTGCACACAGCAGATGGAGCGTACCGGTACTGTCCTCGCACCACTGGCGGCAGAGCACGCGGCCCCTGTAGTAAAACAGGCCCGGCTGTGTCTCCTCCGGCGTGTCATGGCCGTCGATCCATACAAGCGCGCCCGCCTTGATAAAGGGTTCCATGCAGTCGTTGTCCAGCCTCAGGCAGAGATCGGCGTTATGCGGCATATCGGCGCTGCGCGGCAGCAGGGTATAATCCTCGTCCATAGCGTTCCCGCCTTTCCCCGTGGATAAGCGCTTGAATTTTTCCCGCAAGCCGCTATAATAGAAATGCGCAGAGCTCCCGCCCCGCGCCCGCTTGCTTGCTTGCTTGCTTGCTTGCTTGCTTGCTTGCTTGCTTGCTTGCTTGCTTGCTTAATATTCTCTTCCCTTTTCCCTATTCTGTCAAGGGGTTGTTCCATAATGTCACATCCATTTTTTTCTTTTTTCCTGATTTTGTTGATTTGCACAAATAACGCGCTGAAAAACATCTCTATTTTTGGAAACGGAAGTGATTCGATATGCACAAAAATACCTCCGGACTGGTCATGGCGTGTATGATCTGCGCCGCCCTCGGCGCGGGCTTCGGAGCGCTCGGCGGCGGGCTGAACTGGTGGCAGGCGCTGCTCATCTGCCTGGGAACCTTCGTCGCCGTCAATCTGCTGTTTGCGATCTTCTGGCTCATCGTCGCCCTGACGGCGGGCAGCAAAGGCCCGGTTGAAAACCAGAGTCCCATCTGCCGCTGGGGCTGTGCGATCATTGCCGAATGGCTCTGCTCCTGGGGGCGCGTGCACGCGGTCGTCAGCGGAACGGATCTGCTGCCGCAGGAGGGGCGCTTTCTCTGGGTGTGCAATCACCGCTCGGCCTATGACCCCGTGGTCACGGCGGACAGGCTCCGCGACTGTAACATCGCCTTTCTCTCCAAGCCCTCGAACATGAACCTGCCAGGGATCGCGCGGCTCGCCTGGGGCGCGGGCTTTCTCGCCATCGACCGGGAGAATGACCGCGAGGCCCTCAAAGCCATCTTAAGGGCGGCGGACTTTCTCAAGCGCGGCGTCTGCTCCATCGGTCTCTATCCTGAGGGGACGCGCACCAAGACCGGCAAGCTTCTCCCCTTCCATGCGGGCTCCTTCAAGATCGCCCAGCGCGGCAATGCCCCCATCGTGCTCGCCGCCATCCAGGGCAGCGAAAACGTGGGCAAAAACTTTCCCTTCCGCCGCACCGTTGTGAACCTTGACATTCTGGAAGTGATCCCCGCAGGAGCTCTCCGCCTACTGCCGCAATCGGATCGCCGGGCATCTGGGCGAGGAGGTCGAGGAATGAGAAAGGTCGCGCTCATCACCGGCTCCTCCCGCGGCATCGGCCGAGCCTGCGCCGAGGCGCTGGCCAAAGATGGCTGGGCTGTGTGCATCAACTGTGTCGAGCGCGCGGACCTGGCAGCAGAGCTCTGCGATAAGCTGTGCAGTGAGGGCGTCGACGCTATTTGGGTACAGGCAGACGTGGCCGACGCAGAGGCCGTGAAAGCCATGGTCTTAAGAATCGAAAAGGAGCTCGGCAAAATCACCCTCCTTGTCAACAACGCGGGCATCGCCAAACAGCAGCTTTTCCAGGACATCGACCGGGCCACCTGGGACCGGGTATTCGCGGTGAACCTCGGCGGCTGCTACAACACCATTCAGGCGGTGCTGCCCTCGATGCTCCATGAGCATTTGGGGTGCATCATCAACATGTCCTCCATCTGGGGCAGGCACGGCGCGTCCTGCGAGGTGAGCTACTCCGCCACGAAGCACGCCATCATCGGGCTTACGCGCTCGCTCGCGGCCGAGCTTGCCCCCAGCGGCATCCGCGTCAACGCAGTGGCCCCGGGCGTCATCGACACCGACATGGTGCAGGTGCTCGGTCAGGAGACGCTGGATATGCTGGCCGGGGAGATCCCACTGGGACGCCTCGGCACCCCGGAGGAGGTTTCCCGCGCGGTGTGCTATCTCGCGGAGGCTTCCTACGTCACGGGTCAGGTCCTGCACGTCGACGGGGGCTTCCCGATCATCTGACTCTGTCGCCTGGCTCCCCCTTTGGGGGAGCTGTCAGCGCCGTTTGCGGCGCTGACTGAGAGGGCCCTCTCCGTCACTTCGTGACACCTCCCTCAAGCGCCGCAAGCGGCTGGGGGAGGCAAGTGTATACAAAAAGACGCACGGCTTATCTGACGCTGGCATCGCCGCTCGCGGCGATGACTGAGAGGGCCCTCTCCGTCACTTCGTGACACCTCCCCCAAGCGCCGCAAGCGGCTGGGGGAGGCAAGTGTATACAAAAAAGACGCACGGACAAGCCGTGCGTCTTTTTGGTTGTGTGCGAAATTACTTGGTTTCAAGGTATTTGTAGCAGTAGGCGGCGAGGGCTGCGCCGACCAGGGGGCCGACGATGAAGACCCACAGGGAGCCGAGCGGCGCGGTGTTGCCGGTAATGGCGGCGACGATCGCGGGGCCGATGCTGCGGGCGGGGTTGACGGAGGTGCCGGTCAGGCCGATGCCGAGGATATGCACGCCCGTGAGGGTCAGGCCGATGACCAGGCCGCCGAAGGAGCCGTGGCCCGCCTTGCTGGAGGTCACGCCGAGGATGCAGGTGACGAAGATGAAGGTCAGGATGATCTCGACCAGCAGGCCCGCAATCGCGTTGCCGCCCACACCGGCGAGGCCGTTGGTGCCGAGGCCGCCGGTCATATCCGTCACGCCGCCGAGCTTAAAGACGATCGCCAGGATGGCCGAGCCGATCAGCGCGCCGATGCACTGGGCGATGACGTAGCCGCCGACGTCCTTCTTGTTCATGCCGCCGGACAGGTACACGCCGAGGGTGACGGCGGGGTTGATGTGGCAGCCGGAGATGTTGCCGATGGAGTAAGCCATGGCGACGATGGACAGGCCGAAGGCCAGGGCGGTGAGGATGTAGCCGCCGCCGGAGGCTGCGTCACAGCCCACCAGCATGGCGGTGCCGCACCCGAGCACGACCAGTGTGCAGGTGCCGACCGCTTCTGCGATAAATTTTTTCATAGGGAATCCCCCTCCTTTCTCTTGTGCCCCCATCATACCCTACTTTTACATAAAAAGCAAGAGTTGGTTTTATGTAAATCTAAAGTGAAAATTATTTGAGCTGTTTCCGGTATTCCGTCGGCAGCATGTGGAAACGGTCGCGAAAGGCGGCGGAGAAGCGGCTGGCGCTGTCGTAGCCGACGGCGGCGGCGATGTCGGCGATGCTGTCGTCACTGCGGCGCAGAAGCTCCGCCCCCTTCTCCAGGCGGTGCTCCTTCATGTGCGCCGCCAGCGAATCGCCGTACACCGCCTTGAATGCCGCCTTGAGCGTCGTGGGATTCATCAGGCAGCGGCGGGCAAGCTCCTCGATGGTGGGGCGCTGCTCGGGGTGCTGTAAAAGCTCGTCGTGCATGCGGCGCACGGTCTCCACCTGCTCGGCCGTGAAGCCCGCGGCGCTCTCCGCGCCCTCCCCGGGCTCGGGGCAGGAGATCTCCATGGTCTTTTCGATCATGCTGTGCAGGAGCTTTACCACCGGGGTGTCGGCGGCGCGGTAGTAGACCTCCTTGCCCTCGCGGCGCGTCTCCACAAGTCCCGCGTCCTTGAGAAGGCGCAGGTGGTGAGAGGCGGCGGGGCTCGACATCTCCGTCAGGGCGGAGATATTCAGCACGCATTCCTCGCAGTGGCACAGCAGCCAGAAAATGCGTACCCGGCTGCCGTCGTCAAGCAGGCGGAAGATCTCCGCCACGGTGTCAAAGCTGCCGCCGCGCCGCAGCTGCTTATGCAGTGCCGCCGCGCGCTGCACATTCCCGTGGTCATGGGGCATGAGTTCGATGTTCATATCGTGTTCCTTTCCCAAGCGCCCGTTTGGAAATCCTTTTCTCCCATTCGGAAGAGAGTCGGTTTCCGGCGTTGACTTTCATTCTTTACAGGATTATACTCCGGCCATAAAGATTAAACAATCACTTAATCGAAAAAAATGACAGGAGGATTCCGATATGAAAAAGAGCTACAAGATCGAAGTCGACTGCGCCAACTGCGCAAACCTCATGGAGCAGGCCGCCAAGAAGACCCCCGGCGTCAAGGATGCGACGGTGAGCTTCATGGCCCTCAAGATGACCGTGGATTTTGAAGACGGCGCCGACCCCAAGGCGGTCATGCAGGATGTACTCAAGGCCTGCCGCAAGGTTGAGCCCGACTGCGAGATCAACTTTTGATGTCTTGAGCCGCAAGGGGCAATTTGTCTCCCTTTGCGGCCTTTTCTTCTGGGAAGTGATACGATGAACAAGAAACAGAAAAAGATGCTGTACCGCATCCTCGTCTCGGCTGCGCTGCTGGTGCTTGCAAATGTGCTGCCGCTGCCCGTGTGGGCCAAGACCATTCTCTTTGCGGCCGCCTACTTCACCGTCGGCTGGGACATCCTGCACAAGGCGGCCATGGGCATCAAAAACGGCCGGGTCTTTGACGAAAACTTCCTCATGGCGGTGGCCACGCTCGGCGCCATCGCGCTCGCTGTCGCGGATGGAAACGGCGACTTCAACGAAGCCGTGGCCGTCATGCTCTTCTACCAGATCGGCGAGCTGTTCCAGAGCATCGCCGTCGGCAAGAGCCGCCGCAGCATCGCGGCCCTCATGGACATCCGCCCGGACTACGCCAACATTGAGTCAAACGGCAGGCTCGAGCAGGTGGACCCGGACGAGGTCGCGGTCGGGAGCGTCATCGTGGTGCAGCCCGGCGAGCGCGTGCCCATTGACGGCGTCGTGCTCGAGGGCACGTCCAGCCTCAACACCGCCGCCCTCACCGGTGAGAGCGCCCCGCGGGATGTCGCCCCCGGCGACGAGGTCATCAGCGGCTGCATCAACTTAAACGGCGTGCTGCGCATCAAGACCGAAAAGGAGTTCGGCGAGTCCACTGTCAGCAAGATCCTGGAGCTTGTGGAAAACTCCAGCTCCAACAAGTCCCGCTCGGAAAACTTCATCTCCAAGTTTGCAAGGGTCTATACCCCCGCCGTGTGCTGCAGCGCGCTGGCGCTGGCGCTGCTGCCGCCGCTGGTGCGCCTCGTGATGGGTATGCCCGCGGACTTTGGCACCTGGGCCTACCGCGCGCTGACCTTCCTTGTCATCAGCTGCCCCTGCGCGCTGGTGATCTCCATTCCGCTCAGCTTCTTCGCGGGCATCGGCGGAGCCAGCCGCGAGGGCATCTTGATCAAGGGCTCGAACTATCTGGAGACCCTGTCGCAGGTCAAGACCGTGGTCTTCGACAAGACCGGCACCATCACCAAGGGCGTCTTCGAGGTCAGCGGCGTGCACCACAGCGCGCGCAGCGAGGAAGAAGTCATCGAGTACGCGGCCCACGCCGAGTGCGCCTCCTCCCACCCCATCAGCCAGAGCCTCCGCCGTCACTACGGCAGGGAGCCGGACCGCAGCCGCGTCCAGGACATCGAGGAGATCAGCGGCCACGGCGTCACCGCCACGGTGGACGGCGTGAAGGTCGCGGCGGGCAACGACAAGCTCATGCAGAAGCTCGGCGTGGCGTACATCCCCTGCCACAGCGCCGGGACCGTCATCCATGTGGCGCTGGACGGCGATTACGCGGGACATATCCTGATCTCGGATCTTGAGAAGGAGGACATTGTCGATGCGCTCAAGGCCCTGCGCGAGGTGGGCGTGACGCGCACCGTCATGCTCACGGGCGACGCAGAGAGTGCCGCCCGGCAGGTAGCCGAGCGCGTGGGCATCGACGAGTACCACAGCGAGCTGCTGCCCGGCGACAAAGTGGAAAAGGTGGAGGCCCTGCTGAAGGAGCTCAGTGACGGCAAGGGCAAGCTCGCCTTCGTGGGCGACGGCATCAACGACGCCCCTGTCCTCTCCCGCGCCGACATCGGCATCGCCATGGGCGCCCTCGGCTCCGACGCCGCCATCGAGGCCGCCGACGTGGTGCTCATGGACGACGATCCCATGAAGATCGCCCGGGCCATCAAGATCTCCCGCAAGTGCCTGCGCATCGTGTACGAGAACATCAGCTTCGCCCTTTTGGTGAAGTTTGCCTGCCTGCTGCTCGGCGCGCTGGGTCTGGCCGGGATGTGGGCCGCGATCTTCGCGGATGTGGGCGTGATGGTACTGGCCGTGCTCAACGCCATGCGCGCGCTCAAGGCGTGAATAGCAAAGTGGAAAGTGGAAAGTGAAGATATTGAAATTTTAGCGGAATGATACCTTTATCCGCCTTCATAAAAGTGCCTCATAACGGGAAATGATTTGAGCCGCTGACGTTTTTGTCAGCGGCTCATTTTGTATTTGTTTTACTTATTCGCTTTCAAGCCGTATTCTTCGGCGAGCTTGCGGAAGGTGGGCAGGGCGCGCTCGATGACCTCGGGGCTCACGCAGTAGGCCAGGCGCACATAGCCGGGCGTGCCGAAGCTGTCCCCCGGCACGACCAGGAGATTATCCTTCATGGCCCGGCGGCAGAAGGCCTCCGCGTCCGGCTCGGGCGTCTTCATGAAGAGGTAGAAGGCCCCGTCCGGGTAGACGCAGGTATAGCCCATCTCCGTCAGCGCGCCGTACAGGCGGTCGCGGTTGCCCTTGTAGATGGAGATATCGCTGGTTGCGCCGAGGCAGTCGATGGCCACGCGCTGCCACATGGTGGACACGCAGATATAGCCGAAGGCGCGGATGGCCGCGAGGGACGCCGAGTAGATGTCGTCGTAGTCGTCCAGATCCTGGGGCAAGGCCATGAAGCCCACGCGCTCGCCGGGCAGGGACATGGACTTGCTGAAGGAGTAGCAGTAGATGCTGTTTTTATAGATGGAGGGCAGATACACGACCTCCTGCCCGTCATAGACCAGATCGCGGTAGGGCTCGTCGGCGACGATGTAGATGGGGTGGCCGTATTCCTTCTGCTTGCGCTCGAGAAGCTTTGCCAGGCCCTCCAGGCCCTCGCGCCGCAGAACGACGCCGGAGGGGTTGTTGGGTGAGTTCATGATGAGAAGCATGGTGTCCGGGGTCAGCGCCCGCTCCGCCGCCTCCAGATCAAGCTGGAAGGTATCGGGCACGGTGGGGCACTCGGTCAGGGTGGAGCCCACAGACTCGGCATAGTACCGGTAATCCATGAAATACGGCGTGAAGGTCATGGCGCGCCCGCCGCCCGAGAGCAGCACCTTCGTCAGCACCGCAAGAGCGGTGGAGGTGCCGCAGGTGATGATGATGTCCTGCTTGCGGTAGGGAACGCCGAAGGTGCGCGTCAGGTATGCCGCCGCCTTCTCCCGCACCTCGGGCAGGCCCACCGCCGGGGCGTAGGTGTGCAGCTCATGGGCAGGCACGGTTGCGCGCAGTCTGTCCATCGTCTCGAACACGCAGGCCGGCGGGTCGATGCTGGGTGAGCCGATGGTGAAATTATACACGTTCTCCGCACCCACGATTTTCGCCTGCTCGGCGCCGTACTCCGCGATTTCGCGGATGATGTTCCCGCTCCGGCCCCAGGCCACGAGCTTCTGATCGATCATGTTTATCAACTCCAAAATTCAGTTTTGATGCATAAATATGTTGCCTGATGAGTATAGCACAGATTTATTCACAAGCCAAGTTGTTTTTCTGCAGTCATATATTTAATACTGTTGGGGGAAGTTCAGAGGGGATCACCCCTCTGATTTTTCGGCTCATAAGCCGAAAAACAAATCTAATCCGTTTTTGACGGGGCTTTGCCTCGGCAAAAACACCCTGAGCCGAGTTATACGAGGCCTCGCGCCGTCGTTAAACGAAACTCACTTCATTCCGCTTCCGCCTTACGGCGAAAGCTCCATATCCGTTCCTTCCGTTTTCCTCTCAAAATCAAAGCCGATGCTTTGATTTTGGTAAGGAAGAAGGAGGGAGCAGAACGGCGTTTTCGTCACGCTTGACGAAAACAGAGTGACGCGAGCTTCTTCTGACACAAGCGCGAGTGTCCTCCTCGTTTCGATGAAATGCCATAAGGGCATTTCATCGAAACGACTGCGTCAGCAGAAAATGCAGCAGCCAGCACAGGGCCATCAGGTCCGCGCTGCCGCCGGGAGAGAGATTTTCCGCCGTGTATGCCCGGTCAAGCGCTCGCAGGGTCTCCGCGTCCGGGTAGGGATCGGCGGCCAGGAGCTTTTGAAGCGCCGCGCTTTTTTCCCGCTGGGTATCAAAGCCGCCGCGGGCGATCATGTTGGTGTCCACGGTCCGGCTCAGGATCACAAGCAGCGCAGCGGCGCCCGCCTCGTCGTTGCTCTTGCCCTGGCGGAGTCCCTCCTCCAGGACCGGCAGGCCGTATTGCAGCACGGTCGGGAAACCGGCGGCGGCCTGTCCGCGCACACCGGTGACGCCGTAACGGGCGTAGGCGCGCCCGCCGTGGGTATCGGTCTCGGCAGCGCCGGTCAGTTCCTTTTCCACGTCCCGCGTCATGGCCGACACCTGGCTTAAAACGGCGGCGGGGTCAGTCCGCGCCTCCGGCTCCAGGCGGCCGAGCGCGCCGCAGGCAAGGCCCATGGTGAAGATCGCGCCCTTGTGGGTGTTGACGCCGTCCGTGGCAAGGAGCATGTCGCCCTCGGCAAGCTTGCCGGGGACACGCAGCTTTGAGAAGGTCTCCGGCGCGGGGTCGGCAGCGGTGGAGCGCCCGGTCAGAAAGCAGGCGGTAAAATAGGGGTACAGGACGCTCGCGCTTGCAAGGAAGGTATAGAAGTCCATGTCATGGTGGCTGCCGTTATTCTCCCGGTCCACAAGGCCTGGCTTCGGCGTGACGGCCACCTCGTACAAAAGCGCCCTCATCGCGAGGGCGGCGACGGTCCCGGCGTCATGTCGGTCCAGCGCTGCCGTGAGCAGAGCGTGGGTCTTCTCCTGGAGCTCCGGCACCGAGTGGGCGCGGCTGCGGGCGCACTCACTCACCGGTCGGCCGCACACGAGGCAGCGCCGCGGGACGGGCCGCTCCAGCTTTTCGCCGCCGGGGTCGAGCACGTCGAGGTCAAAGAGCCGCCCCAGCGGCGTGTGCTCCTCCAGCTCCACGGTGATCGCCTTGAGCGCTCCCGCCTCCATGTCCACCACATAGAGCCCCTCGCAGCCCGTGGGGGCGTCGGTCTCTTCTTTCAAGATCACCGGTGCCTTCACGCGCCGGAGCTGCCCGAGGAGAAGCTCCCTTCCCAGGGCAAAGCCCCGGCGGATGGAGGGGCTGTTTTTCACGGGGCCTGCGATGTTCATGGTGAAGGACACCAGCGGCAGACCGTAAGCGGCCAGCAGCTCCCGCTGCCGCAGGGCGCGGCGTTCCCGCGCTTCCAGCATCTGACTGAGTTCCACGATTTCGTCCATAGATCATACGCTCCTGTTTTTTTGCATGCTGACATCATACATCATCCGCGCGCTTTTGCAAAGCCCCCCGTTTAAACCAAATCGGAGGACTTCTCGTAAGTCCTCCGATTTGGAAAGGAAAAACAACACCATCGGTCGACCGACGGTGTTGTTTTGACGCTTTTACCAGGATTTGAGTCTTCCCTTGCAGAAGGGGCAGATATTGTGGTTGTAGTACTCGCCCATCATGGGACCGGTCAGCTGGATCTCCTTGCCGCAGGTGCAGCAGATGACCTTGTTGAGGCCAGAGCCGCCCGCAACGTTTTCAACGCTTGCGTCGTCCAGACTTTTCAGGACACGTCCATCATTGTTTTCCATGTTTTCCGTCCTTTCAAGGGTCACCGGGGAGCGCTCAGGCTCCCGGTGCCGGTGTTGATGCTCAGCGGACGCGGATCACGTCGCCGGCGCGGATGACGTCGATGTTCTTGATAACGCCGGGGTTGAGCTGCTGGATGGCGTAGGGGGTGGTGCCGAAGAGCTGCGCGATGTTGCCCAGGAAATCGTTGGGGGCGATGCGGTAGTAGGTCGCGCCGTTGGCATGGGCTGCGCCGCCGGAAACTGCACCCAGCTGATTGTCGTTCAGAATAGCCATTTTTGTAATCTCCTTTTCAGATAATTTGTTTGTCTTTTGTTCGGTTGGTCTGTTTCCTGCCTTACGCGCCCATAGTACCACACCTTTTGTCACAAAACAATCACACAGTGGCAATTATTCACAGTCGTTTTACACTTTACAGCAGCGCGCAGGCGCCCGGATGGACCGGACGCCCGCGCATTATGTTTACATAATTCAGTTTACTTTTTGCTATCCTGCTTCGGCGCAGGGCCGTTGTACTTCATGCAGAGCATGGTGATGTCGTCGAACTGTTCAGCCCCGGCGACAAAGTTGTTGATACCCTCCGTGACGTTTTCGAGGATCTGCTTCGGAGCGGCGTCCGGGTCCTTGTTGAGGGCCTCGAGCATGCGCTCCGTGCCGTAAAGCTCGTTGTTCGCGTTCGTCGCCTCGGCCACACCGTCGGTATAGACGAAGAGGCTGTCGCCCGGGTGGAGCTCAAAGCTGTGCTCCTTGAAGGGCACATCCTCGATGGTCGCCACCGCCACAGAATGGCGGTAGGTGACGAGCTCATAGAGTCCGTTTGCCCGCCGCAGGGCGGGATGCTCGTGCCCGGCGTTGGCGGCGATGCCCTTGCCGGTGGAGATTTCCAGCACCGCAAGCCAGACCGTGACGAAGAAGCCCGCGGTGTTGCCGTCGCAAAGCTGGTTGTTCACGTTTTCCAGGGCCTGGCTGGGACTCTCGCCGCTCTGGAGGCGGGACTTGATGAGCACCCGCGACACCATCATGAACAGCGCCGCCGGGATGCCCTTGCCCGACACGTCCGCCATGACCATGGCGATGTGGTCGTCGTCCACCAGGAAGAAGTCGTAGAAGTCGCCGCCCACCTCCTTGGCCGGGTCCATGGAGGCGTAGATGTCAAACTCCGTTCTCTGCGGGAAGGGCGGGAACAGGCGCGGCAGCTGGCTGGCCTGGATCTCGGTGGCCATGTTGAGCTCGGCCCCGATGCGCTCCTTCTCGGCGGTGATGCGCGTGACCTCGCCGATATATTGAATCGTCTTGGCGGAGAGCCTGGCGAAGGATTCCGCCAGCACCTCGATCTCGTCGCCGGTGTAGTATTCCTTCTCCATGAAAAACTGCAGATCCTCGCCCTTGAGGGAACCGACACGCCTGGTCATCGCCTCCAGGGGGCGGACGATGCGCTTGGAGACATAGAGCGCGGCGGTGGAGCCGAGGACGAACACGATGAAGATCAACACGATGATCGTGGTCTTGGCCTTGCCGAGCCCGCCCCGGAAGCGCTCCAGGGCGCTCTGCTGGATATTGTCGTACTGGTCCTCGAGCATGGCGGTGGGCTGATCCATCGCCTCTCTGGATACGACGGAGACCACCGCCCAGTTGACCGCAGAGATCGGGGAGCCCGCCATGTAATAGGCCTCGCCGCTCATCTCCGCCGTGCGCACGCCGGTGTTCTCTTTGAGCGCTGTCTGCACAAATTCCGCAAGATCCCTGTCCTCGGACGCTCTCAGGTCCTGTGCCTGCCCGGTCGGGAGCACGCGGAACACGCCCTCGCGCTGGGGGGAGAAGACCACATGGCCTTTTTCATTGATGATGCAGACAAAGCTGCCGTCCTTGATCGAGGCGGCAACGCCCTCCGCCATATCGTTGAGGAACAGATCTGCGCCGATGACGGCGGCAAGCTCCCCCTCCCGATAGACCGGCAGGGCGCACATCACGCTGATCTCGCCGGTGAAAAGGTCGGTGATCACATCGGTATAGATAAGCTCGCCCTTCTCCGCTGCGCCGGTGTACCAGGGTCTCTCGCGCATCGGGATATGCATCACGTTCCCGCTCTCGTCGAATTTGGAGCCCGGATGGTCGTCCACCAGCAGCATGACGCCGCTCGGCAGGGCGATATAGCAGGAGTCCACATTCGCGTTGCGGTAGAGGGCGGTCATCATGTCGGAAAGGTTTCCGATGAGCCCGAGCTGCGCGCGGATCAGGGGATCGCCGATGTCGACGCCCTCCTCCGTCAGAAGCTGGACGCTGACCTCGCCGTCTTTATCCTTGTCCGGCAGCGCCACCGCCCGCAGGGGGTAGGCCTCGGGCTCTGCGACGAGGCGTTCGGCATAGTCGGCGATCATGCGCACGGTGCTCTCCGCGTCCCGGAAGAAGCCGTTTGCAAGCTGGGCCTGCATCTGCGTGCTCTCCGTGAGACTGGCGTCAAGCACGGCGTCCATCGTGCCGCGGGATATCCGGCTGATGGACTGCTTTTGCTGTCCGGTGGTCTCGTTCATGAGCGCGCCGAGGTTTTTGGCCTGATAAATGACGACCGCCGTGTAGGCCGCCATCATCAGCAGGACGGTGATCAGCACCAGGTTGAAGATCTTCTGCTGGATGCCGCCGATCACAATATTCTTTACTTTTTTCATTCCCTAAGCTCCCCGCTTTTCTGTTGGCTGGTAGTTTATTATATACGAACAGGCTTCGGATTTCCAGCCCGCGCGGCGCAATGTCACAGATTGTTTACATAACGATAAAGTCCGTGTCCGCTCAGAAGCGCCGCTCCAGGTCGGCGGCGATGCGCTTTTCGATTTCTTCGGCCTGCGCGCGGTTTTCCGCCGTGACGGAGATATAGGTCTTGAGCTTCGGCTCGGTGCCTGAGGGGCGCACCACCACCGAGCCCATGTCCAGGTAAAACTTGAGCACATCCGATTTTGGCAGGCCGTTGAGGCCCTCGCTGTAGTCCTCCGTGTACGTGACCTTCACGCCGCCGACGCGCTCGAGGCCCCGGCGGAAATCCGCCATGATCTCCCCCATTTTCTGCATCCCGGCGCTGCCGGGGAAGGTGTGGGAGCGGAGGGTATTGAGGCAGTAACCGTACTGCGCGTAGAGCTCGGAAAGCTTTTCGGGCAGGCTCACGCCGCGTGTCTTGTAGAAGGCGAACATCTCGGCGATCATGAAAGCGGCGTTCACGCCGTCCTTGTCGCGGACATAGCTGCCCGTGAGGTAGCCGTAGCTCTCCTCAAAGCCGCAGATATAATCCCGCTCGTCTTCCATTTTGCCGATGACCTCGCCGATGAACTTGAAGCCCGTGAGTACGTTCACGGTTTTAACATTGTAGTGATCGGCGATCTTCTCGGCAAGATCCATGGTGACGATGGTTTTGACAAAGGTGGGATGGGCGGGCATTGTGCCGTGCTTTGTCCGCTGGGCGCAGATGTAGTCGAGCAGCAGCAGGCCTACCTCGTTGCCGCTGAGAAGCTGATAGCTCCCGTCGGACGCGCGCACCGCGATGCCGCAGCGGTCGCAGTCGGGGTCGGTGGCCAGCAGAAGGTCGGCGCCTGTCCGCCGACAATATTGAAGCCCCAGCTCCATGGCCTCGCGGATCTCCGGGTTCGGATAGGGGCAGGTGGGAAAATGGCCGTCGGGGTCGCGCTGCTCCTCTACGACGGTGATGTTCTGAAAGCCCGCCTCGGAAAGCGCCCGCGTCACAGGCTTGAGGCCGGTGCCGTTGAGGGGCGTGTAGACGATGGCGACATTGCGGTCGATCTCGTCGCCGTAAAGGACACTCTGGTTCTTGATCTCCTCAAGGAAGTCGGCGAGGACGTTTTCGTCGATATAAGAAATACTGCCGTCCGAAAGGCCTTTCTCGAAGGGGATCAGGCGCACGTCGCGGAAGAGGTCGAGCCTGTTGATCTCCGCGAGGATCGCGGCGGCGGCCTCGGTGGTGATCTGGCAGCCGTCGGGGCCGTAGACCTTGTAGCCGTTATATTGGGCGGGGTTGTGGCTGGCGGTGATCATGACGCCCGCCGACGCGCCCAGCTTTCGCACCGCGTAGGACACAGTGGGCACCGGCAGAAGCTCGGGCCATATATGGACCTTCACGCCGCAGGCGGCGAAGACGCAGGCGGCGGTGCGGGCAAAGACATCGCTCTTTAAGCGGCTGTCATAGCCGATGACCACGCTGCCGCCGCGTCCGATATAGCGGGCAAGGCCCATGCTCGCCCTTGCCACCACAAAGGTGTTCATGCGGTTCGTGCCCGCGCCGATGGTGCCGCGCAGGCCGCCGGTGCCGAAGGCGAGATGGCGATAGAAAGCGTCCTCGATTTCGGCGTCCGTCATGCTTTTGAGCTCGTCGAGCAGCTCGCTGTCGCTGACCTCTGCAAGCCAGCGTTCGTATTCTTTCCTGTAGTCCATCACTTTCTCCTTAACAGCTTACGTCTAATAACTGCGCTTTGCCGTGTAAACGAAGCTCGATGCTCTCCGCCGGGACGAAGATGCAGTCGCCCTTGAAGAAGTTCAGCATGAAGCCCGCGCCGCTGATGCTGCCGCAGCCGTCCACGCATAAAAGCGCATGGAAGGAACTCTCTCCCGTCCGAAAACGGACAAGCTCCCGGCGAAGCTCGGTATTGAGGAGCACGCGCTCCACCTGGAAATACTTGCAGCGGGTCAAGAGCTCCGAGGCCCAGCCGCCGCGATAGCGCAGCACGCGCATGGGCTGGCGCGGCACCGCCGACGAGCGGAAGTTCAAAACCTCCATGGCCTTGTCGACGTGCAGCTCCCGCTTCTTTCCGTCCTTTCCCACACGGTCATAGTCGTACAGGCGGTAGGTAAGGTTGGAGCTCTCCTGGATCTCCGCAATCAGGCACCCGGCGCCGAGGGCGTGTACCGTCCCGGCCTCGATGTAGAAGCGATCGTCCTTCTGCACCGCCACATGGTTCAAAAGCATGTCAAGCTTTCCGTTTTTGATGGCCCGGCGCACCTGCCTCTCGCTTACGTTCTGGTCAAAGCCGTAGACCAGCTTTGCACCATCCCGCGCCGCCAGCACGTACCAGAACTCCGTCTTGCCGAGGGAGCCCTCATGCTTCAAAGCATAAGCGTCGTCCGGGTGTACCTGCACGGACAGGTCCTGCTGCGCGTCGATGAGCTTGACGAGGATCGGCAGCTCCGGCCTGCCGCCCATGGTATGGAGCGGGTGGGTGCCGAGCCATTCCGGATGGCGCGAGAGCACACGGCTCAGGGGCTCCCCGCCCACAAGGGACTCCCCGTCCGGGTGGGTGCTGCACTCCCAGGTCTCGGCAAGCGGCTTTAAGTCGATGCCCTTTCCGAAATCGTCGTTCAGCCTTGACCCGCCCCAGAGGTAGTCCTTGGCGGCGGGCTCAAGCAGAAGGGGTACTCTCATAGCTCATACTTGTGCTTGTCGGCGGCGCTGATCTCTTTGCCGATCTGCACCTCGATAAGCTGCAATCCCGCCTCGCCGGCATAAACCGTGTGCTTCGAGCCCGCCTCCATGGTGATCACGTCGCCGGTGCGTATCTGCTGCTCCATGCCGTCCACGACGGTTTTGCCCGTGCCGCGGATGACGGTCCACACCTCGTCGCGGTTTTCGTGGCTGTGATAGCTCATGTGCTGGCCGGGGTTGAGGGTGGCGAGTATGGTCATGGAGCCCTCCTGCACATCCAGCACCTGATAGCGGCCCCAGCTCTTTTCGGCAAACATGATCTGCTGGCTGAGCTTGTCCACATAGGGCTTGATGCCGTCCGCCGTGTCCATGGCCGAGACCAGGATGCCGTCCGGCCCCGCGGCGATCACGGTGTCTTTAAGCCCCATGGCGAGGATGGGGAGATTGAGGTTGTTGACGATATGTACGCCCTCGCAGCCGTCGCCGATCATGCCGCGGCCGATCACCGCGTCCTCCATGGCCTCGGTGAAGGTGTTCCAGGTGCCGATGTCCTTCCAGGTCCCGGCGTAGCGCAGGACCTCGATATCGGTCTCCTGCTCCACCACCGCGTAGTCGAAGGAGATCTTTTTAAGCGAAGCGTAGCTGTGGAAAAGCGCGGCATAGTCCGCCGTGCCGAGAAGCGCTTCGGCCTTGTCCAGCACATAGGACAGGCGGTAGGCGAACACGCCGCCGTTCCAGAGGGCGCCCGCTTTGATGTATTCCTCGGCCTTCTCCCTGCTGGGCTTTTCGGTGAAGGTATAGCCGCCGGAGCCGTCGGGCTTGATGTAGCCGTATTTCTCGGAAGGGCAGGTCGGCTCAATGCCCATGAGGGTGAGATTGTTCTTCCCTTCCCGGGCAGCCTCATACAGGTCCCGGACGCAGTTGAAGTAGTCGGCGTCCACGAAGGGGTCCACCGGGCAGACCACCACGGCGTCGTCGGCCGACATGCCCTGCACGTCGTGGAGATAGGCTGTGGCCAGGGCGATGGCGGGGAAGGTGTCGCGGCGGCAGGGCTCGACCGAGATGCCCACCTCGCCGATCTGGTTATAGATGGCGGAGACCTGGGATTTGGAGGTGGCGATGGTGACGGTAGCCTCGGGGTCGACGCATCTGATCTGGCGGTACACCCGCTGCACCATGGACTCGTAGGCGTCCGGGCCGTTATCGTCGGCGCCGGGGCGGCGGAAGATCTTGATAAACTGCTTGGATCTTACCTCATTGGAAAGCGGCCACAGGCGCTTGCCGGAGCCGCCGGACAGCAAAATGATATTCATTCGTTATTCTCCCCGTTGTTTCTGATCGCGATGAGATCATCAAGGTTGATGACGGTTTCGCTGCCGTAGATTTTTTTGAGCATGTCCTCCTCAGTGTATTCCGAAGAGTAAGCCCCGTCCTTCACAATGTAGTCGTATTCCCAGCCGCAGAACCACGACCAGCGCACGTTTGCCTGATAGCTCTGCTCCATGTCCGGGATGACACCGGTCTCCGTCAGCGCGAGCATGCGCCCGGCCGGCGAGCAGCTGTCAAGCGCCAGGAAGCGTCCGATCTGCGGCGCGTACTGCTGCGGCAGGGTATAGATATCGTCCCCCAGGATGTCCACATAGTCGTCCCCGGGGTACCATTCCGGGTCAAGGCAGGTGCACACCCAGATGAGGTTATTGCACTCGTATACCTCGGTGAGGGTTTTGTAGAGGTACATCCACAGCTGCTTGAAGGCGTCCGGTCCGTCGGCGCCCCACCAGAACCAGCCGCCGGAGGCCTCGTGCAGGGGCCGCCACAAAACCGGCACGCCCTCCTCCTCCAGGTGCTTGAGCTGGGCGGCGACAGCCTGGATATCCATATCCAGCGCACGCTTGAGATCCGGCTCCTCGCCGTGCATGACGCGCAGGATATTGAAGAAGCTGTACTGCTCCCGATAGCCGATCCACCAGGCCTGATCGCCCGCGTCGGTGCCCTCGTGCAGGATGGTCTGGGCCGGGGCGTTCCAGTGCCAGCAGAAGCTCACGATGCCGCCCGCCTCATGAAATTCCAAGGCGTAGTCGGCCGTCCTGCCCTCCGTGCCGAAGCGGGTCCTGCTCTCGGCATAGTCGCGGATATCCATGCTGAGGATCGCGGGATACGCGCCGGTCACATCATGGATGGCCTCCATCTCCTCCCCGTGAAAGCCGTTGGGGCTGTGCTGCCCGGAGAGGGTGTAATGCCCGTAGAGATCGTGCAGAAGGCTGTAGAGGGCCTTGGTCTCCTCGGTGGCTTTGGGGTTTGTGAGGGTGGGCGTCACCTCATAGAGGCTTTCCGGGATCGGGTCTGTCGGCGTGACGGTGAGGGTGTCCAGACAGATATTGCCCCGGCGCACACGCAGCCTGACTTCATGCTCACCGGCGCTCAGGGGCGTTTTCGGCATCAGCTGCGCGGCGTATTTCTCATACGGGAACATCACTTCGCTCAGCTGCTGGCCGTCAAGGAAAATGTAGTCCAGTCTGTCTTCCATCGTGCCCTTTCCGACGACGGTCAGATCGTAACTGCCGTCCTTCGGCACATGGATATGAAAAGCCACGCCATCTTCATACTTGGCGTAGATAAGCACCGCTTTTCCGCCGGAGGCATCCTCGTCCTCCACGATCTCAGCGCCCCCCAGACGCTCCGCCTGCTCCGCCTCGTAGACCACGGCATTCTCTGTCGGGGCAGTCCCGGCGTCGGCTCCGCCGAGCGGCACAGCCGCCAGTACACACAGCACCGCGGCAAGAAGTCTTTGGTGAATCTTCCTTTTCAGAGTACATCCCCCCCTTTATAGTTTACCTCTGTTTTCCAAAAATGTAAAGCGCTCATGTTCGTTTCAGAAACGCGCCTTTATTTCAATTTTATGGAGCAAAAGCCCGGAGATTTGTATCTTTCTTATTGTGTGCCCAGGTAAAGCGTGCTATAATAATGCACAAATCCGCCCGCCGGATGCGGCGCTTCGCCGTCTTATGCGGCGGCTTGAATGACAAGGAGTTTTTTTTGTTATGAATATCAGTATTTTCGGTCTGGGCTATGTGGGCTGTGTGGGCGCGGCGTGTCTGGCAAAGCTGGGGCACCATGTCATCGGCGTCAACCACACCCGGGGCAAGGTGGACCTCATCAACGAGGGCAAGCCCACCATCATTGAGGCGGACATTGAGGAGCTCGTGAAGGAAGCCCACGACAAGGGCATGCTCGAGGCCACCATGGATTATATCTACGCTGTGAAAAATACCGACGTCTCCTTCATCTGCGTCGGCACCCCCAGCGGCAAGGACGGGCATCTGAATCTGGAATACATCTACCGCGTCGCTCGGCAGATCGGTGAGGGAATCCGCGAGAAGGACGGCTTCCACATCGTCGCCATCCGCAGCACCGTTCTGCCCGGCACCAACCAGAAGGTCGGCGAGATCATCGCCGAGGCCTCCGGCAAGGCGCGCGGCGAGGGCTTCACCGTGGTCTCCAACCCGGAGTTTTTACGCGAGGGCACGTCCGTCCAGGACTACATGAACCCGCCCATCACCCTCATCGGCACCGACAGCGAACGGGCCGAACAGGTCTTTCGCGAGATCTACAAGGACATCCCCGCCGAGTTTGTCTGCACCGACATCCGCGTGGCGGAGATCATGAAGTATGTCAACAACACCTTCCACGCCCTCAAGATCGTCTTCGGCAACGAAGTCGGCAATATCTGCAAGCAGCTCGACATCGACAGCCACAAGGTCATGGAGATCTTCTGCAAGGACAAACAGCTCAACATCTCCCCCTATTACTTTAAACCCGGCTTTGCCTACGGCGGCTCCTGCCTGCCGAAGGACTCCAAGGCCCTGCGCACCCTGGCCCACGACCTGTATGTGGACGTGCCGGTCATCAACAGCATCGACCCCTCCAACGAGATCCAGAAGAAGACCGCCGTGGAGATCATCGAGAGCAAAGGCCGGCGCAATGTGGGTGTTCTCGGTCTGAGCTTCAAGGCCGGCACCGACGATCTGCGCAACAGCCCCATCGTGGACGTGATCGAGACCCTCCATGGCAAGGGCTACGACGTGCGCATTTACGACAAGAACGTGCGCCTGTCCCAGCTCACCGGCACCAACGCCGACTTTATCCAGGCGAAGCTGCCCCATCTGCACCAGATCATCTCCGACGATCTGGACGCCGTGTGCAAAGCCAGCGACGTACTGGTCATCACCAACAAGGAAAAGGAATTTGCCGAGCTGCCCGAGCGTTACCCCGACAAGTGCATCGTGGACCTCGTGCGCCAGTTCAAGGAGCTCGACTACGAGGGCAACTACGAGGGCATCAGCTGGGCCAACATCAACCGCAACCCCGCCCAGGACAAGCCCATCGAGCGCAACATGCTCAAGACCGAATACTGATACTTCTATTCTCTGATTTCTTTTCAGGAGGCTGCTTTCTATGTGTGGTATTGTCGGCTTCTGCAACAACCGTATAGACCGCCATGCCCTCATCCGCGCCATGACCGACCGCATGCGCCATCGCGGGCCGGACGCCGAGGGCTTCTGGCTGGACGATCAGTCCGGCTGGACGCTGGGGCACCGCCGCCTTTCGATCCTGGACCTGTCCCCCTCCGGGGCGCAGCCCATGGTCTCCGCCTCGGGCCGCACGGTCCTGAGCTACAACGGCGAGATCTACAACGCCGCCGAGCTGCGCGACGCGCTCTTAAAAGAGGGGCATGTGGAAAAGTTCCGCGGCCACTCCGACACGGAGATCCTGCTGGAGGCCATCGAGGCCTGGGGCCTGGAAGCGACCCTCACGCTGAGCCGCGGCATGTTCGCCCTCGCGGTATACGACCGGGAGAAGAAGGTCCTGCGCATGGCCCGCGACCGCGCCGGGGAAAAGCCGCTCTACTACGGCACCGTGAAGGATGAATGGGGCAAGCCCTTCTTTGCCTTCGCCTCCGATCTCGCGCTGTTTCGCTGCATCTCCGGCTTTGAGGCCGAGCTTGACCGGGACGCGCTGGCGGCCTTTCTGATGTACAAGTATGTCCCCGCGCCCGCCTCCATCTATAAAGGCGTATACAAGCTCCCCGCCGGGTGCATCCTCACCCTGCGCGAGCCCTTCCTTGCGCCCGATATCAAACCCTACTGGTCCCTGGTGGAGACCGCCCTTTACGGGCAGGAATACCCCTTCCGGGGCAGCTACGAGGAGGCAAAGGAGCAGCTTGAGGCGCTGCTGACCGAGTCCATCCGCGGCCAGATGGTGGCGGACGTGCCGGTTGGCGCCTTCCTCTCCGGCGGCATCGACAGCCCGCTGGTAGTGTCGCTGATGCAGAAGCTCTCGGATAAGCCGGTCAAGACCTTCACCATCGGCTATGACGACCCGAAGATCAACGAGTCGAAGTTTGCCGCCGACATCGCCGCCCATCTCGGCACCGACCACATCGAGCTCATGCTCACCGAGCGGGAGATGAAGGAGCTCATCCCCACCCTCCCCTACTACTTCTCCGAGCCGCTGAGCGATTCGTCCCTCATCTCCACCTATTTTGTCAGCAAGCTTGCCCGCACGAAGGTGACGGTCTCCCTCAGCGGCGACGCGGGAGACGAACTCTTCTGCGGCTATGAGCGCTACTGGGAGACGCCGGCGCTCTGGAACAAGGTGCGCAGGGTGCCGGAATTTCTGCGCCGCCCGGCGGCAGGCTTTCTGGAAAAGACGGGCCTTACGAAAAAGCCCTTCTTCTACAAGGCGGCTTCCTGTCTGGCCGCCGACAACATCAACCAGGTGCGCGAGATGATCCAATACCGCCGGGATATCGAGCTTCTGAGCCTCGTGCCCGGAGCAGGCCTCACGCCGCTTTCCGAGGTCACGGCGAAGCTCGACAGTCCATACGCCTCCATGCAGCTTGCGGACATGGAATACTATTTCCCGGACGACATCCTCTACAAGGTCGACCGCGCCAGCATGGCCCACTCGCTGGAAAGCCGCATCCCGATGCTTGACCGCGATCTGCTGGAATTTGCCTGGACGCTGCCGGATTCCTTCAAGTACAAGGACGGCGTCAGCAAGCGCATCCTGCGGGACCTGCTGTACCGGTACGTGCCGAAGGAGATGCTCGACCGGCCCAAGCAGGGCTTCTATGTGCCGATCCAGAAATGGCTTCTGGAGGGCAGCACCTATGAATACACGAAGGAGCTGCTGGAGCACAGCCACCTCGTGCGCGACGGCTGGCTCGACGGGAAGACGGTGCAGGCCGTGTGGGAGTATTTCCAGAAGAATCACAAGAAGCACCAATTGACCTTCAACATCCTGATGGCCGAGCAGTGGTATCGGAGTCAGATGGAGCAGGCCTGAATGCAAGTACCCCGGCAATCCGCAACGGATTGCCGGGGTACTGCTTTTTAATCAAACTGGCCGGTGAAGAATTTTTCGTAGCCCTCCAGGAGGGCCTTGCTGGTCTTTTCCCAGCTCAGCTCGTTGAGGATGCGATTGCGCCCGTACGCGCCCATGTGCGCGCGCTTTTCCGGGTCCTGGAGGAGCTCCTGGATTTTCTGCGCCATGTCGACAGCGTCGTTGCGCTTTGCGTAAAGCGATGCCTCCTGCGCCGAGAAGCGGCCCTCGGTCAGATCAAACTGCACGATGGGCTTGCCCAGGGCCATGTATTCGAGCACCTTGTTCATGGTGCTCTTGTCGTTCATGGCGTTGTAAGTGTCACTGTTGACGCAGACATCGGCGGTATTGAGGTAGCGCAGCATGGTCTCGTCGTCCACGCGGCCGGTAAACTCCACGCAGTCGTCAAGGCCCATGTCGCTCGCCTGCTTTTTGAGCGCCTCCCAGTGCGGGCCGCCGCCCACGATGCCCCAGAAGACATTGTTCTCATGCTGCTTTATGTACTGCGCCGCTTGCAGGATGTACTCGATGCCCTCCTGCTGGCCGATGACGCCCACATAGCCCACCATATAGGGGTAGCCCCGGCGGATGGAGGGGTCCGGCGGCAGGATGCGCATGCGCTCAAGCCTCGGGCCGCTGCGCAGGACGATGACCTTCTCGGGCGGCATCTTGTCCCGCTCGATGGCGATTTTGCGGTAGCTCTCGTTGGTGACGAAGGCGAAGGTGCAGTGGCGGTAGGTCTGGCGCTCCAGCCTCACCTGGCTTTTATACAGCAGGCTTTTGGTGTTGCCGAACTTGGCCTCAAAGAGCTCGGGGCAGATGTCGTGATGGTCGAAGACATAGCGCACACCGTACTTCTTGAAGAAGGATGCCACAAGGTAGATATCGTCCGGCGGGTTGCAGCCGTGGATCACGTCGAAGCCGATCTCCTTATAAATCTTCTTTGCAAGGCGCAGCTCCGCCCTGAGGGCCGAGCCGTACTCCCGTGCGTAGCCGACGGCGCCGTTGCCCTCCGGGGGCAGCTTGTGGCGGAAGATATGCACGCCCTCCAGCGTCTCCTCCTCCTTGTCGTAGCCCTTGCCCGTCGGGCATATAACGGACACGGTATAGCCGTTGGCGGCCAGAGTGGTGGCCTCCTGCCAGACGCGGGTATCGAAGGGAACAGGCAGGTTCTCCACGATGATCAGAATTTTTCTTTCCTTGTTCATAGCTGTCTCCCTTATGCCGTCTTTACGTCAAAAATGCGCATCCACTTTTCAAGGCATATATAGCGGAACAGGCCGATATCGTCCTTGCCACGGGTGAGGCTGTCCCAATCGGCGGCGACCTTCTCCGGGTCGATGTACCGGCGGGCGCGAAAATCCGGGGCGGTGAAAACAGCTTTGTACTCCGCGCTGTGGGCGGCCATCCAGGCGTTCTCCGGGGTGTAGAAGCCGATCTTGTCCCGGCGTTTGCGGATCAGCTCGGGCATGTCCAGAGCCTTGCGCATGACGGCCTTGGAATAGCCGTCGCTGATTTTGGCGTTGAGGGGCAGGCCCATAGCGTATTCCACCAGGCGGTAGTCCAGGAAGGGCAGGCGGTCCTCGATGGAGAAGGCCATGGAGTTGCGGTCCACGTAGCGCAGCAGCGCCGGGAGGACGATGCGGTCAAAGTCGTTGAGCAGAAAGCGCTCGTTATCGGCATAGCTGTTGGTGAGCGTGCGTTTTGCAAACGCCGCCTCGAGGTAGCGGTGGCGGATATCCGAGCTGCTGGTCTTGCCGAAAAACTGGCGGATCATATTGAGGTCGGCGGCCAGCGAAACGTTCTTGCCCTTGCGCATGTAGGGCAGGTAGTACGCGATCTCTTTGGCGGCCCTGGCAAATTTCTTCGCCTTGATGAGACGCTTGATGTAATAGACGCGGGCCTTGCGGTAGCCGCACAGGATCTCGTCCGCCCCCTGGCCGTCGAGCAGCACCCTGGTGTTGTTCTCGTTTGCAAGCTTCATCACGCAGTAGGAGGCGTACATGCTGGTGGAGACAAAGGGCTCGTCCTGGGTGTAGATGAGGCTGTCGAGGTCGGCAAAGAGCGTATCCCCGGTGGGATAGGCGTAGTGGGCCTCGACCCCGGTTTTATCGACCACGGCGTCGATGTACGCCCGCTCGTCGTTCGCGTCACCCCGATAGCAGGAGGAGAAGGTCTTCTGCCGCTCCTTGCCGCCCTGCTCCTTGAGCTGGCGGCTGCTCTCACACACGATGGCGGAAGAATCCAGTCCCCCGGACAGGCAGGAGCCCACCGGCACATCGGCGCGCAGGCGCAGCTTCACCGACTGCTGAAACAGGCGGCGAAATTCGTCTGCCTGCTTCTGCCCCGCCTCGCCGATGAGCGTCTCGCTGTAAGGTAAAGTATAGTAGCGGCGCAGGGTCTTTTTGCCGTCCGGCTCCAGGCGCAGGCAGCAGCCAGCCTCCAGGCGCGTGACGCCCTCGAAGAAGGTCTCTGCCGTGCAGTCGACAAAGCCGTTGACCAGGTAGTCGAAGATCACCTTGTCGTTTGCCACACGCGGGACATTATCGTCCTGCAAAAGCGCCTTGAGTTCGGAGGCAAAGAGCAGATAGCCCGGCTTTTCCGTGTAGTACAGGGGCTTGACGCCATAGCGGTCACGGGAGAGGAAGAGGCTTTGGGTTTTGCTGTCATAGAGGGCGATGGCCCAAAAGCCGTTGAAGCGGGTCTGGCAGCCCTCGCCCCAGTGATCGTAGGCGGCGAGCACCACCTCGGTATCGGTGGAGGTGGTGAAGGTGTAGCCGAACTGCTTAAGCTCCTCACGAAGCTCGATGTAGTTATATATTTCTCCGTTGAACACGAGCGTATAGCTGCCGCGCTGCATGGGCTGGTGCCCGGCGCTCGAGAGATCCAGGATCGAAAGGCGCACATGCCCGAGGCCCACCGGACCGTCGAGGAAGATGCCCTCGTCATCCGGGCCGCGGTGCTTCTGCGCCGCGTTCATTTTGTTCAGAAGGGCGCTGCCGTCCGGCTGCTTGTGTTCAAGGTCATAAAAACCACAGATTCCGCACATACCGCACTCTCCTTAACGGGTCCGCTGGGCTTCGATCTGTCCGATAAAGGCGCGGGCGCAGGGCTTCCAGGAGAAATCCTCCACCACCCTGTCCGCGCTCTCTGTAAGCGCTTCTTCGCTGGGGTAGTCCGACGTGAGCCAGGCCTCGATATCCGCGTCGGTATCGCACAGGCAGTGCCCGCGCATGTCCTTGAGCGTCAGGGACGGGCCGATCGCCCGGCGCGCCGCGACCGAGCAGTGGTAGTATACGGCCTCCATGATGGCCATGCCGAAGATCTCCACCTCGCTCATGTTCACGTAGTAGTCCGACGCGGTGTAGATCTTCCACATGCTGTCGTAGGGCACGCGGTCGAGGATCTTCACTTTGTCCTCCAGGCTGTATTCCCGGATCTTCTCATCCATCTGCGCGCGCAGCTGGCCCTTGCCCACAATCAGCAGACGAAACTTTTTTCTGTCCTGTACGCGCCGGAAAAGCTCCAGCAGCTCAAGCGGCCGCTTGTCGTCCTCGAGCCTTGCCACGCTGCAGAGGATCACGTCGTCGGCCTCGAAGCCCAGTTCTTTTTTAAGCGCCGCGCGGTCACAGCTTTGAAAATCGTGCTTGAGTACGCCCACGTCCAGTCCGACCGGCGCGATGGAGATAAGCTCCGGCCTCACGCCGAGATTTATAAGCTCCTGCCTGGCGGCTTCGGTCTTGGCGAGGATCGGGGTGTGCTTATAGACGCGCAGGGTCGTGTTGGCGAACACCGTGTCCATGATCTTGCCGCGCAGGGTGTTGACATAGAGGCTGTAGGTGGTGCCCACATAGGGGACGAAGACGATGCCGTGCCGCTTGCACCAGCCCGCCACATGGGGCAGGAACACCTGCTGGTCGGCAAAGCAGAACAGGCCATCCAGGTCCGGATCGATCAGGTGGTTCGGCATCCAGCCGTGGGCCACGAAATAGGGCATGGTCATGTATTTGACGGTCAGGCGTTCGTTGATCTCGATCGTCTCCACCTGGGATTTGTCCTTGGTGCCCTTGTAGACGATGACCGTGTGGCCCATCTCCGATAGGGCGCGGCCCAGGCCGATCTCCTGGCTGTTATAGAAGCCCTTGATGCCGAAGCGCTTCATCATGGTGCAGAGTATGCCAAGCTTCATTTTTACCGATCCTTTCCTGTTTTCTCAGAGGCGTTGTGCACGAGCAGCGTTTCGATCTCCTCCAGATCGGAGATATCTTCCTCGGGGACGGTATACACGATCCTGTCCTTCTCGCCGCGGGCCTCCTTCTTCGTCTTGAACAGCGACTTGAACATGCCCGTCAGCAGCTTGTACGCGAGCGTTGCCAGAATGCCCATGGCTGTCGCGGCGAGGATATGGAAGAAGGAGCTCAGGAAGGGGCTGAGCTTCCGGTTGGCCAGCTCATAGGCAAACCAGGCCGTATCGCGCCAGAAGCGCTCAAAGAGGTAGGTGCCGAAGGTGCCGACGGCAAGCAGCGACCACACGATCGCGGCGCGTCCGGTAACGGGGCGGCGCGTATGCAGGCATTTGGCGATATAGAACACCGTAATGGCCGGGATCGCGATAAAGGTATTGAAGAAGGTCTGGGACTGCGCCACTGTCCAGACTTCCGCTGAGGCCATCTTCCATTCGGTCAGCATATAGCTGCCGCCGACGGCAAGGGCGCTTGCGCCGATGAGCAGGGTAACGGTCTCCAGATTCATGCGTCCCTTTTTCATGACCCGGTCGATATAGAAGCCGAAGAGGGTGTAGAGCACATATTGTACGCTGGTAAAGAGGGTAAAGTTCCAGTTGTGCGTCTGCGCGCCGCGGAACCAGAAATAATCCGCCACCGTGATCAGCTCTGTCAGAAGGTACAGCGCGAGCAGCCAGAAATAATCTCTCTCCCGCATGGTCCTTGCCAGCTTGCGCAGGAACGGCAGCGACAGCAGCAGCGCCAGATAGCTGTACAGATACCACAGCGGCCCGGCAACCGTTCCGGTGTAAAGGCGCACCGCGAAGTCATACAGGGAGAAGTTTTTGTCCGCCGCGTAAAGGTAAATATAGTTGACAGCAGACGCCGCAAGCAGGATGAGCGCGAAGTGCCGCACACGGCGGGTGAGGATCATGTGCAGGCTCTCCTCCCGCCCCAGCAGCAGCGCGCCGGAGGCCATGAAGAACAGCGGCACGGCGATCTTGTCAAGGATGGAGCAGCAAAGATACACCAGATGCTGCGGCATATCATGCACGTCATTATACAGCTCGAAGCCGCTGCCGGTATGGTTCCAGAGCACCAGGAAGATGGCCAGCACCTTCAGGATATCCAGATAGGTCTTCGGGTTTTTCGGTACGGGAATAAAGCGCGTCACGAAGCGGAGCAGCGGGCCTGTCTTTTCCCTGGACACCTCGGCGGTTTTTTCCTCCGGGGGCAGCTCCGGCTGCTGCTTTTCGGGGTCAAAATCCTCCGGCAGCACCGTGACTGTGTCTCTGCTGCGGTGCTTGATGAAGTCAAGCTGTACCTTCTCCTCCTGCCGCAGGTATTTCCCGTGGTGCGGGTTGTCCGGCGAGGTGCGGGAAACCGCGTACAAAACCCACGCCATGTTCAGCGGGGCCGCGGCGATAAGCGGATAGCCGTATCGGAGCTCCCCGTTGACATGGCTCATCAGCAGGCCGATCACCAGCGAGATGGAGGGCACAAGCCCCAGAAAGGCGAGCTGGGATTTTTTCCGTATGCTGTAGGCCAGCATGATAATCAGCACCCAGGCATACAGGCCCGTGCCGAGCAGCAGGCGCAGTACCGGCACGTGCAGGCACGTATCCCACAGCTTCGCCACATTCTTGTGCAGCGGCGACACATAGTCCACGGTCAGGAAATCATCCTCACGGTCGATAGCGACGCAGTAGTCGATTCCGTCAAACCAGGGGTTGAAGTGCTCAAAGGAGCCCATGATCGTCGCCTTGACAAAGAACATGGGATGGCGGCGGAGCATCCTGCGATAGAGCTGCCAAAAAGCATCCTGCGGCTCTTCGGTATCCTGGAGGATGCTCCTGACGCCGTCTGCGTTCAGAGGCGTGTAGTCTTCGATGATCTTGTCGTAATCGAGCGTGCTGTCAACGATCGCCTTTTCTTCGACCGTCATCTCGTTCTGATAGTTCCGGCAGTACAGCGCGACCTGCCGAAACTGCAGGCTGTAGTTTTCGGACGCTCTTTCCGGGGAAATGTTCAGCATGGGGTACAGGAAACCGCTGCTGAACCAGAACAGGCCCATGAACACCGCCAGCATCGCCAGATACTGGGGCAGGAACGTCCGCCGGTGCCAGAGCGCCACCGTGAGGATGCAAATGACCGCGAGGTAAAACGTCGCCTTGCGGGTATAGGCCACAAGGATCGCCGTCAGAAAGAGCAGCAGTACATTGCGCCAGCTCTTTTTCCGCTCACGCAGGCATTTGAGATACGCGCACAGGAACAGCAGGAAGCAGCCGGTATGCAGCACGTCCTTCAGCAGGACCTGGGCCGCGCTCTGCCAGACGGGCAGCACGCCGAAGAAGGCCACCGTCACCCAGAACCACGCGCGGGATTTGGTGTAGCGGTACACACAGCTCGCCGTGAGTCCCATGGCTGCGGCTGTGATCAGCGCCTGGAACAGTACGCCCAGGAAGATCCCCTTCGCCTGTCCCTGCATGGCCGAGCCGATCTGGTACAGCACCCCGTAAAAAACGGTGGTAAGCACAGGATGCGATGCCGTGATCGGCTTGAGGCCGAGCCAGCCCATGATCTGGCAGCGGGTGTCGTTCATGACGCTGCCGGGATAGAAGATGAACAGGATCGGCAGCCACAGCAGCATGATGCAGACGTAGGCGCCCAAAAACAGCTCGCCGTTGGTGGAGGCAAACTGGTCGTCCGCCCAGATCCGATAGCACGTCCTGCGGTCGAAGGCAAGGTAAATAAGCTCCACGAGGGTATACAGCAGCACCGCAAAGCCCAGAAGCACCAGGACATTGCCCACGATGCCCGTCGGGAGGAAGATCTCCTTCAGGCCGCTGTGCTCCATGGAGAGGGAGGCCACCATGTTGAACGCCAGCAGCAGCGAAACCACCATGCTCCCGAGATGCGGCCTGCCGATGAGCTGGAAGGCAAGGCAGTAGAAAACCAGAAGCACCGCCGCGCTCAGAAGCGTTGCCAGGCCCAGGCTGTCAAACAGCATCAGGCTCCGCTCGCCGGTGTAGTAGAGCTCCGCTTCGGGCGACGAGCGCATGAAGCAGAACACGCTCACGCTCAGCGCGCTCAGTGCCGTCGCCAGGATCGCCAGCGCCCAGCTGCCGGGCCGCAGCTCCAGATACAGGTCTTTGTTGATTTGTATTCTCTTGTGAGATCGCTGATTGGACATCTCACGGTCCTCCGAATTGATTGATTACCCGCGGCAGCGATCGCAGTAGCAGACGAGCTCATAGAGCCTCGCCGTCAGCGTCGCGGGGTCTGCGTTATGGCGCTCCATGCTTTTGGTCTCCGGGTTGTAGCAGAGCTCCTTCTGCTTTTCCAGAAGCGTAAGAATCTTCTCCTCTTCCACTTCCCCATGAAACATCAGGTCGATGAAGGGGACCTCGAAGGCGGGAGAGTTGTAGCCGTAGGCGTATTTGTTCATGGTCCCGGGCTTTGCAATCCCGAGGCGGCGGTTGAGGGTGTCCGCGTCGCTGTCGTAGGCCAGGGCCTTCTGGAAATCCTTGCGGTCAAAGAGCTTGTATGCAGGCTTCAGCGCCTTGATGTGCGCGTAGCCGAAGAGCTCAAAGAGATGGTAGCCTTCCTCCTGGATGAGGATGTCCACCTTCCGGGGTTTGAAGACCTTCAGGCGCAGGCCCGCGTATTTCACGTACTGCTTGGCGTAGAGGCTCAAAAAGTCCTTGCGCGGGCGCTTCATGGCCCCAAAGTGGCGGATGAGGCCGCTGGAATGAATACCGAAGTACTCCTTCCGCAGGCGCTTGAGGTGCGTCTTTGTCTCGCGGCGGATCTGCTCATCCTCGCGGTGGCGCAGAAGCATCAGACCGCTCAGGGCAAACCACACCTGGTGGTTGAGGGTATAGTCGTAGTCAAGCTCGGTGCCGTCCGGCTCCACGCGCTTCCAGAAGCCGGTCATCTCGTCAAAGCACTGGGAGCGGAATATGCTTACGGCGCAGTCCAGATATTCCTCACCGCCGAAGGTCTCGTAGGCATAGACCAGCGCCTCGATCACCCATGCCTGGCCGATCAGGCCGTTGAGATGGTCGGACGCGCCGCTCTCCACGCAGGCGACGGCTCCGGAGCGGCTCTTTGCCTGCTCGCCCAGCAGATATTGAGCAAAGCGCAGGGCGAGCGTTTTGTACCTCTCTTCCCCCGTGGTTTTCCAGAGGTGGGCATAGGTGATCAGCCAGTGGGCGGTGTTGCGCACCGGGGTATCGGTGCAGCCGTAGGGGCCGTTATGGCCGGGATCGGCGTGGCCGTTTTGCGCAAAGGCGTCATAGTTTGACTCGGCACATTCGGTCAGAAGCTGCTCGATGGCTTTGAGATCGGCGCGCTCGGATGCAGGGGCTCCGCCGAGCATTTCCCGGAAGGCGCCCACGGTGCTGCGGGCGGTGGTCTTCCAGTTGTGCCGCTCGTCAACGATCTTGCGGATGGCCGCGCGGTAATCCTCCCGCTGTTCGCTTGTCGTGTCCATGGCTTTGAGCAGGGCGTCCTTCATGGCTTCCGGGTCTTCGGAGGCAAAGAGGATGCCCGCCTTGCCGTTGTCCGTACCCTCCACGAAGGTGGGCACGTCGCTTGCCACCACGGGCACGCCGTAGGTGTAGGACATGAGCAGCACGCCGCTGCCGTAGATTTTCCGGTAGGGGAAGAGCAGGAAGTCCGCGTTGCCGATGAGCTTCGGGATCTCCTCCTCGGGCACGCGGGTGTTGTCAAACTCCACACAGTCACCGATGCCGTACTCCCGGATGAGGGCTGCGTAGTCCGTCGGGTCGAGCTTCGGGTACTGCTCGCCACGGATCACGAAGCGGCAGCGGGCCCGGTCCTTCTCGTCCATCAGGGAGATGGCCTTGAGCAGGATGTCCACGCCCTTGTAGGGGCGGATGCGCCCGAAGTTGAGAAAATGCACGCGCTCGTCGTTGTCCCTCGCGTTTTCGTCCACGCTGTAGGTGGTATAGAGGCCGCGGGGGATGACGCGGATCTTCTCGTCCGGGATGTTGAATTTGTCCTTGAGGTCCTGTTTGGACGCGTCGTTGTGGACGATCAGCAGGTCGCAGGCACGGTAAAAGCGCCCGTAGAGCTCGGTGTCGCCGGGGGCGGGCTCGTGGGGCAGGACGTTGTGCACCGTCATGACCAGCAGGCGGTAGTACTTTCTCGTCTGCTCGTAGAGCTTCATCTCCGCCGAGGCCTTCTTGAAGCTCTGGATGTGCAGCACGTCATAGTGCCCGGTGCGGATCTCGTGCTCCAGCTCCACGAGGGTGCGTCCGTAGTCCAGGATCGCCGCCGCCTTGCCCTTGCCGCCGTTATAGAAGCGGCGCTTCCAGCAGATGCCGGGCTCCTGTAGATTATTGCGCATATCGCAGAAGATGGTCAGGTCGCACTCGTTCTTCATCTCCCGCGCAAGCTCCAGCACGTAGCGGTTGCCGGGAGAATGGTGCTCCACCATCAGCACCTTGAGGCGTTCGTTGTTATTCTGAAAATGCTTCACGATTTTTCCTCCATCCTGCGTGTTGTCGTTTTATCGTTTGATAAGCCGCAAAAGGGTCCGTCTCTGCTCGCCGGTGCAGGCAAGCACCGCATGCAGGACGCTGCCGATCACGCCGCACACCGCGGCGCACAGGATCAGCGCAAGCCAGCCCTGCGGCATATACAGCTTTGAAAGTCCCCACAAGCATGCCGTGATCACGGCGCAGGAGAGCACATTGCGTGCAATGTCCGGATAAAAGGTGCCCGCCGGCAGCTCCAGCACGTGGGCCATGTACAGGGGATTTGAGACAAAGTTTATAAAGCTCATGACCGCAACCGTCGTCCAGGCCACGGCATAGACTCCCATGCCGGCGTATTTAATGAGCACATACATGCCGACGACATTGAAAAGCCCCCCAAGCAGCGTGACATAGCAGGGGAATTTCTGCTTGAGCTTGAGGGTGTAGATATAGTACAGCGGATGCATCGCCCCGTTGGGGATGCACGTCAGGATCGTCACGACCGTAAGCCTGTAGATAAGCTCCGTATCTTCACCGGGTATCCAGAGCTTGTAGAAGCTCCGGCCCAGGGCCACAAAGCCCGCAAAGGTGACGTTGGCAAGCAGTCCGGAAACCTTCATGGAGATTCTGAGCTCCCGCAGCAGCTCCTCCTTCCCATGCTCGGCATAGGTCTTGAGAAAGCGCGGGATGAAGGCCTGGTCCACCACGGTGTAGAGGCTCTGCACAATGGTGTCCACGGTCTTGGCGATGGCGAGCTGGCCCATGGCAAGCGACGAGAGCATCTGGTTGCACACCAGCAGGTCAAGCCCGCTGTTGAGGAGATTGCCCACCATGTTGAAGGAGGCCCAGAAGCCCTCCATCACCAGCTTTTTCACCGCGGCGAAGGAATAGTACATCCGGGAGGTTTTCAGCACGGGCAAAAGCTTCCTGCTCATCCAGAGATCCGAAAGCGCGATGACGAGCGCGGCGCTCAGCGTGCCGAGGCCCACCCACGCGACCTTCGCCGGGAAAAGCACATAGGCCGCGACGAGCACCGCCGCGTTTGCCAGATACGACAGGACCTTGAAATAGCCCTTCCAGTCCATGCGATCGCACACGTAGCCCGCGCAGCCGAACACGGAGAAGACCGTCGTCACCCAGAAGGCTGTGAACGAGAGGGCAAACAGAAGCTTGACATCCTGCGCGAGCGCCGGCGGGACGGAGATCACGCGGTCGAGAAACACCGTCAGCAGCAGGGCCAGCCCCAGCAGCGCAAAGCCCAGGTACACATCGCCCCAGAACACCGACGCATAGTAGACATTGGCCTCACGGATATCCTTCCTGTGATAGCTCAGGCCGATATAGCGCGCCGCGTAGATGTTCAGCGCGGTGGTCACGATGGTGGCATACTGAGTAAACTGCTTTGCGAGAGTCACAAAGCCGTAGGCCTCGGTGCCGACGGTCCGGGTGATGTAGGGCGTCAGGACAAGCGTGATGCCGTAGCTGACCACATAGGCCATGCCGGTGACAAACATCGTGCGGGCCATGTGCAGGACCTTGTTCCGTTTTGCGGTGTTTTCTTCCGTTGCCACAGGCAGCATCTCCTTGATCGTTAAAACGCGTTTTCGGCCTGCTTCTTTGGGGGACGCGCCGTGTTCCTGACGGTCACCAGGGTACGTCTGCGCGAGCCTGCGGCGTTGCAGCCCACGGCCATGGCCAGAAAGCACGACAGCACCCTGTAGTCGTAGTTGCCTCCCAGGCAGCGCTCCGTCAGGCCGTTGATGGTCAGGAAGGCCATGATGCCGACACACAGGCGGTACTGGTCGCTCCGCAGGCTGCTCATGTCCCGGAAGGAGTAGATCGTCATAAAGAAAAACGCCGCCAGGCCCAGCAGTCCCGAATTGAGCCAGGTCTCCATGAGAACGTTGTGCGCGCCGGTGGTGAGCGTGGCCATGAAGGGGTCCTTGCGCATGCTGAAGCCTGTCTGGAATTTCAGCAGGGCGGTGGGATCACGCCAGAACATGCCGTAGCCGAAGCCGGTCATGGTCCGGTTCGCGGTCATGACCTCGATGACCCTGCGCCAGATCGGAATGCGTCCGGTGAGGGTGGCGTCCTTCCCCATCGCAACCAGCATATTCTCGAAGTAAGGCATCAGCGCCAGCATGCAGAACAGGAACACCACGTTCGCCGAAATGTAGATAAGCCCCAGCGGCAGGCGCTGGTTCGGAAAAACAAAGATGGACAGGACCGCCAGGAGTGCTGTGATATTGGCGCCCATCGCCTGGCACATGAGCAGCAGCACGATCTGGATGAGCAGCAGGACCCACCAGTGAAGCTCCCTTCTCCGGGACCCCTGCTTTTCGCGCAGCAGCAGCACCGTCACCACGATGCCGAATACCAGTTCGGTCGCGCAGGCGTTTTTCGTCTCGAACAGGCCGATGAGGGCATGGTTCTGATCTTCCATGTTTGAGTAGGCCTGGGAGCGAAAGATCACCATAAAAATCAGGGTGAACAGCACAAGGGCTCCTTGGGCGATGCAGATCATCTCCAAAAGCTCCCGGATGCTGTAGCGCTCCTGCAGCCAGATCACGAACAGCAGCGTCACCACAAGGCGCACGCAGGTGATGATCTGGGCCTTAGCGTCATAAGTGACGAGCATGGAAATGCCAAAGCTTGAAAACACATACAGGTACATGACCCAGTATTTTTTGTTCAGATGGATCAGCTCTATATCCTGCCAAGAGTCGCTGCTGGAAAACATCAGCAGCAGGATCTCCAGCGCGAAGGCGCCGTACTCCAACAGCTTTCCCACCGACTCGCCCATCACGTTTGTCAGGTTCCCGGGGAAGCCCAAGGACACCAGCATACTGCAGATGATGGCCAGTTCAAAAAAAACCTCAGTCTCGCGCTTTCTCTGGTTGCGCGGATCAGTCATGTCTTCCCCCTCCCTTCCGTTATGGGCTTTTGCGCCGCGTCAGTTATTGTCCGCGGGCGTTATTCTTCATAAGCCCTCGAGGGCATCGCCCTGCGGATGAGCTTGTACAGCAGCAGTCCCAGAAGCGCGCCCACGGTGTTTGCCGCAAGATCCTCGAGGTCGCACTGGCCGTTTCGCATGAGAAGCTGCGCCGTCTCGATGATGGTCGTCAGCAGCATGCCCAGCGGCAGCACGGTGCTGACTCTCGCGAGGCTCGGGTGGATGGCGGCAAAGAGCGCCCCGATCGGCACGAACATCACAATATTCAGCCACAGGTGCTGCAGCGGTTCGAGAGAACGGCGGTTGACAGCCTCCCGGATGGAATCAAAGCTCAGAAGGATGTCCGTCTGCACCTTCCCGCGGCGGGAGAAAACCGTGATATAGCTGACCATCAGCAGGTAGAGAAGGAACATCACCAGCGCGGTCTTGTTGCACGCGCGGAAGTTTTTGACGACAAACGAGATAAAGGCATATACGCCAAAAAAAGCCGCCAGGATCAGCAGCGACAGGAAGGCAAAGCTCATGCCTCCCATCTGACTGATGATCAGAACCAGCGGCAGTGAAATCAGAAGATAGACCCCCAGCAGCACGACCGCCAGCAGCGGGATGGAGGCCCGGCTGGCAGCCCGCCTGGCGACCGCCTGGAAGAGATAAAAATACCCGCACATCAGCAGGATCACGATCAGCAGCAGCTGCATGCTGTCAAAGTTTCCGGTTCGCCACACTTTTTTAGGGCTCCTTTCCGTCAGAATCAATGCCCGGCTGCCTCTCCTTCAGGAGAGAGAGGCAGCCGCGCTCTGGGTATTCGGGAGAAGCTTCGGGAAACGGAAGATTATATGCGCTTCCGGATCCTGCTGCATGGTCCTTGCGATCTCAACGGGATTGGCGCCGAGCACATAGCCCGCCACAACGCAACCCGCGCTGAGGACAAGCGCCATCACAAGGATGATCAAAAGAGCGATTCGCAGCTTTTTCATGTCTCCTCCTCCGTGTCAGGTCGAATAGCAATCTTGCGGATAAGGTCCGGGATCATCTTCACCAGCATTCGCAGCGCAAGCCAGAACAGCAGCAGTCCAAGGGAGATGGAGCCGAAAGAGATGCCGACGGCGGTGAGTCTGTCCGCAAGCTCCGTAAAGCTGCGCAGCGCGGTCGCGGCGCCGCTCGCGCCGTAAACGAAGACGGCGGCGGCCTCGCAGCCGATCAGCAGTGCCGCCGCAGCGAGGATGACCGCAAGCGGCAGCGCAAGCAGCAGGCGTCCGAGACTGAAGGTTCCGCCCGATTTCCTTGCCTTCTTTGCCGCTGGGGCAGCGGATGCCCTTTCGGACCTTGCGGGTGCAGTCTTCACCGGGGCCGTGTCCGCCACAGGCTCATACACGCCCTCCGCGGGAGCATCCCAGTCCGCCTCGTCCCCCGCGTCCACGATCACGATCTGCTGGGGCTTTGCGGCCCGGACCACGGTACGCGCCTCACCCGGCGCAGTGTACACCACTTCGGCGCTCTCCCGTTCCGCGGTGTTCTCAGGGGGCGGTGTCACGGTCTCGACAGGGGCATCACTTGGAGCCTCCGTTTGGGCGGGGACAGTCTCGTCGGCGCCGGGCTCGGTTGCCTGCGCGTCCGGCTTTTCCTCGCCGAAATCATTGGTCAGGCCCATGCGCACCAGCTCGTTGATGGTCTCCTGGTCAGAACGGACAGCCTTGGCCTCCTCCTGCTTGATGGTGTCCTCATAGACATTGCGCTTCGGCCCCTCCGCCGCAGGCTGGGCGGGTTCTTCCGCGGCCTCCTCCTTCTTTCTGCCGAAGAGGCCCTTCTTCTTTTTCTCGTTCTTCTTTTTCCGGTCCTTGCTCTCAGGGGGCAGCGCAGATTTTACCTGGCTGTCGTCAAAGCCGTATTTTGCTTCCTCGGCCTTTTTCTGGGCGGCCTTTCTGCTGATGCTCTTTTTGTAGTCCTCCGCAGTCTGGTTTACGCCCAGCGCTCTGCCGGAAGTGACCGCGTTGACCACGCAGCCGAGCACACGAGTACCGGATTTGTCGAGCTTCTCGAGAGAGCTCTGGATCTCCGGCAGCGAGGACTCGTCGTAGCCGATGACGAACAGCACCGAATCCGCCACCTGATTGAGGCTCAGGGTGCCGGACACGACGCCCACCGGTGGCGCGTCCATGATGACGTACTCATAGCGCTTCTTGAGGTCCTCCACCAGCTCGATGAGCATGTTGTCCACGTTGATGGCATTATGCTCCAGCACGGAGGGCAGGATGTCCAGATAGCCCGAGAGGGTCGTGATGGCCTCGTCGGCGGTGACATCACCGCGATAGAGGGCGTTGAGGGAGTGCTCGTAATCCACCTTGTTCAGAAAGAGCGCGCCGAGGTTGGGGTTGCGGGTGTCGAAGTCGATGAGCAGGACCTTGTGCTCCATGTCGGAAAGCTGGATGGCGAGGTTTGCCGCCACGGTCGTCTTGCCCTCGCCCTCGATGGCCGAGGTCACATAGAAGCACTGGTGCCCTCCCCTGGCGCCGAGACGGTTGCGCAGGATGTAGGCCGCGGCCGAGAAGTTCTGCACCACGACAGAATTCCCCACATCGCTGCGGGTCATGATGGAGTCCTTGCGCCTGTAGTAGGCATTGTCGCGCGGGATGACGCCGATGGTCTCCAGGCCGAAGAGCGTCTCCACATCGCGCACATTGTTGAGCGTGGGGTGCATCAGCAGCTCCACGATCGCAAAACCGACGCCCGCCGCGAAGCCCAGCAGGGTCAGCAGCACGACCTTGTTGTTGCCGCCGCCCACCACGCCGATGAGCTCCGCGTTCGGCTCGTTGATGATCTCCAGCGAGCCGAGCTGCAGGGTCTCGGGCAGGATATCGCTTGCGTGGCTCAGGATGCTGCGCCAGACCGCAAGGCCCTCCTCGGCGTTTCGCCAGGTCAGGCGCATCTCCAGGATCTGCGTACTGTTGTACTGCGTGACGGTGATGGCGTTTCGGATCTGGGTGGTGGTGTAGCCGAGGAGCTCGTTTTCGTTGACCACTTCGTTGAGCACACGTTCGCTGCGCAGTACGTAGCGCACCGCGTCCACCATATCCTCGGCCAGATGGAAGTCGTTGACGTTCGGGGCATTGTAGCCGCCCACATACTGGCCGTTCGTGTTTTTGGACGTGATGGCGAAGGAGCCGTTGATATTATACGACTGGTAGGAGCTCCGCACGACCGTCATGGCCGACAGGATCAGGCCGAAGGTCAGCCCCACCAGAGACAGCGCTACGATGACCATCCATCGCTTCTGCAGCGCGAAGAGCAGGTCGCTCACCCGCACGCGGATCACGCCGTTTTGTGTCGATTCAGTGCCCTGCAAGGGTAGTCACCTCTTTTTTCATGTCTGGTTCTGGATTATTTCCGCGTTCTGTTTTCTCCGTTTGCGCACCCTGTGAATGATGAACACGGTCAGCAGTACGATAAGCAGCAGGCACAGCGCCGCGTAGATGATGTAGTGAACGATGTAGGAGTCGCGCAGGTTGATCGTCTGGACCTCCGCGGTGTTGAGCACGCGCACATCGTAGCGGGTTTCCCTGTCGCCGCTCTTGATGAGGTAATAGGCGCCGGGATCGAGCGTCTCCATGCTCATGGTGCTGCCGGAGCTGGTCCAGGTGTAGATCAGGCCGTCCCTGTCGGAGTAGAGTGCGAGGTTGATGCCGGGGATCTGCATGTCGCTGAACTCGTCGGTGATGCCGAACTGCACGCGTATGATGCGGTTGGTGGCCTCCACCATGGCCTCGGCCTCGCCGGACATGTAGCCGTAGGCGTCCACCGGCACAAGCACTTCGGGCTCGGTGATGCGGTAGTTGCCGACCGCCTCCGTCTGACGGATACGGTAGGTCGTCCCCTTCTCCACCGCGTCGAGGACAAATTTGCCGTTGGAGTTCGTGGTGATCTCGATGGGCTCGCCGCGGCCGGACAGGACCTCAAACTTCGCGCCCGCAATGCCGCTTTCGGGGTAGAGCTCGTCGTTGAGGGAGAAGCGGATGCGCATGCGCTGGCTTGCGATGGTCTCGGGTGCGGGCGCCACGGCGGATTTCTTCAGGACCTCCACCGCGGTATCCTCGAGGATGCCCGCGTAATACTGCGGGATATCCCGCTCACGCAGGGTGTAGTTGCCGAGATACAGCTCGCCGCTTTCACCGAAGCCGGTCTCGTCGCAGACGATCTCGTCCACGATCTGGCCGATGCGGTAGCGCAGGGTGCCGTCGGCGGTGATGATGTTCTCCGCCGCCACCACTTCAAAGCTGCCGCCGGAGATCCTGCTGCCGTTTTCGGCGTCGACCATCTGCACGCGGATCACGTTCTTCGAGGGCATGACCGGCACACGCACGACATAGGGGTCGGGCCAGTCATAGGTATCATTGAGGACAAACTCGATGTTCTCCGAACCCTCGTAGCCCTCCGCCTCGGTCAGCTCATGCAGCTCGTAGCTGCCGGCTGCCAGCTTCTCGGGGAAGTAGTAGGTGCCGGTGTCCGTGGTCTCATAGAAGCGGAAGGACTGGCGTTCGGGGTAATAGGTATTGAGGATCTGGAGGGCGTGGTTCTCGCCGTAGAGCTCGAACTGGACGTTTGCCTCCTTGACGGTGCGGTCGGTCTCGGCGTCGACAAGCATGACATAGACCGCCGATTTTCTGCCGAGGTCCGGATCGTCGCCCGGGCCTTCGCCCTGGCCGTTGCCGCCGCCGTCGCCGCCGCCGCTGCCGCCGCCGCTGCCCGGCAGGTCGGGTGTCGGGGTAACGGTGGGAGTGGGCGTGGGTGTGGGTGTGGGCGAGGGCTCAATATCGAAGGTCGGGACCGGCGACCAGCCGCCGCCTCCGCCGCCGTCGTCGCCCTTCCAGGTCGCGGTAGGTGTGGGCGTGTTTCCGCCGTCGTCGTCACCGTACCAGGGGTCGATCTCATCGTTGTCGGGTATATGTACAAGATACAGACTCAAGAGCAGAATGATGAGCATCAAAATCAGCATCAGCGCGCTGAACATATCAGACGCGGGCTGCCAATAGTTCAGCTCTCCATCGTTCTGCTTGACTTTTTTCTTCATTGCTTGCTTTCCCCTGAAATCTGCTTTTCAAACTCTTCCACGGGGATGGGTCTTGAAAGGTAGAAGCCCTGGCCCTCCGAGCAGCCGCATCTGCGCAGCATGGTCAGCTGCTCCATGCTTTCGATGCCCTCCACCGCGACATTGATGTTGATCTTCCTTGCCTGCTCAAACACGGCGTTGAGCGCGCCCTGGTTCTGTCTGCCGTCGAAGCGGCGCAGATCGAGCTTGAGCACGTCGACGGTAAGCCGGTCGATGGTGCTCAGGGAGATGTAGTCGCCGTTGAAGCCGTCCATGATGACACGAAAGCCAAGCTGACGCAGCTTTTCCTCGGTCTCGAGCACGGACTGCGGGGATTCGAGATAGGCATTCTCCGCGATCTCCACCTCCAGATAACGGGGCGGGATGCGGTACTTCTTGAGCATCTCCTCCAAAAAGCCCGCAAGGTCCATCGCCAGGATATCGGTCTTGGTGGCGTTGATGGCCAGGGGCATGGGGCGCACGCCGTTGTCGATCCAGCGGCGGATGGTGGCGAAGACGCTCTCCCAGATATACTGGTCAAGCTTGGTGATATAGCCGTTTTTTTCGAGGATGGGGATGAACACCGCCGGGGACACGGTGCCGAGCTTGCCGTGGTTCCAGCGCACCAGGGCCTCGCCGCCGATGACCTTGCGGGTATTGAGATCGTGCTTGGTCTGCAGGTAGAACACAAACTCGCCGCTGCGCATGCCCTCAAGGATCTGGGGCATGAGGATCTGCTCGTTGCTGCCGGCGGACGCGGGGGCGCCGCTGCCGATCTGGCCGGAGGCGGAGAAGCCCGTGTTCTTGGGCAGGCGCTCGAGAAGCTCGGTGATCTGCTTGAGCTCTTTCTGCTCGCGGTATCGGACCTGGTCACTCACGGGCGGGATGACGTTTTTATGGAACTCTTCCGTGAAAAGGCCCAGGTTGCGGCGCAGCATGTTCCAGGAGATGCGGTAGATGATGTTGAACATGAGCGACAGGATCATGCCGGCGATGGAGGTGTAGAATGCAACCTGAATACCGCTCAGCAGCGTCTGCACACTCGTCAGGGCGATGTCGATCGAGCTGAAGCCGATGCCGCGGATACCGATCAGCAGGCCGATGAAGGTGCCCAGAATGCCGAGACCGGTCAGGGTGCCGGGGATCTGGAGCACGACGTTCTGCCAGGAGCGCAGGGCGAGGATGTCCTCGTTGATATAGTCCTCGATATCCGTCAGGGCCTGGCCGGATTCGCGCTGCACCTGGACCTTCTCCCGGTAGTCGCTGAACAGTCCGTCCAGCGTGCGCTGGTGGAAGAAATCCTCGATCTGGGACATGACGGACCAGGTGGAGCTTGTCTGTACCTCCAGTGCCCTCTCTATATTGTTCAGTCCCGTTTCAAAGGCGCGGTAATACGCCACCACCGGCAGTATGCCGAGTACCACGCCCGCCAGCACGATGCACTCCATGATGACGATGAACACCGTGGAAATGTTGTCCGGGGCGTATGAGGTCAGCACAATGCCGCCGATCAGGATAAAAATAACCAGCGTATAAATCAGTCTTCGCATAATGATCTCCTACCTGTCCAATTCTCCGGGTTGGCTTTTTTCAGATTGCAAAAGCGCCTGTGCCGGGTGATATCCGGTACATGCAGTCAAATGTGTATTTGTTACCATATTTTGTTATGTGCTTCAAGAGCGATTTTGCACGGCACGCCGGAGGGGACGGCGCCGACGCGCACTTCAACGCATACTATTACTTATGTAGTATACCACCTTCGGATAACGCTTGCAACCAATTTTTTTCAATTAATTACAAATTTTCTTCATTTCAGCTTCGTTATGCGGTTTCGCTCCGTTTTCTCCGTTTTCCATCGTTTCCAGACAATCCATGCCGCAAGCGGATTGCATTTTTGCGCACGATCCTGTATAATGCTTTGATGTAAAAAGAAGCTCTAGGGCTCATCACTTGCGGGGTACCCCGCAAGTGCTTTTCCCGCGGCGGGAAAAGCACGCCCCTTCGCTTATTAACCGCCCAAGGGCGTTTAATAAAAAATCTTTAGGAGGAATCCGAAACAATGAGCAAAGCAAGCAAACGGCTCCTGGCACTCACCCTGGCACTGGTCATGGTGCTCGGCCTGGCGGCCTGCGGAAAAACAGCTCCCACCGCCACTGAGGCCCCCGCGCCCAGTGAGGCCCCCGCGCCTTCTGAGGCCCCTGCGCCCACTGAGGCCCCTGCGGCTGAACCTGCGGTCAAGGCCGGCACCGACACCTACTCCATGATCGACAACTTCGATATCACCACGCTGGACTATCTGTACAACAACAAGTCCTCCAACGGCGATTACACCTCGAACTTCATCGAGGGCCTGCTGACCCAGGATCCCCACGGCAAGCTGGTCCCCGGCATGGCCAAAGAATGGTCCTGCAACGAGGACGCCTCCGAGTGGACCTTCATCATCCGTGACGACGCCGTCTGGTCCACCAGCAGCGGTGAAGAGTATGACGCCGTCACCGCCGAGGACTTTGTCACCGGCCTCAAGCACGCCGCCGATGTCAAGTCCGAGACCCTCGGCCTGGTCGCTGACCTGATCGTCGGTCTGCGCGCTTACTCCGAAGGCACCGGCACCTGGGAAGACGTCGGCGTCAAGGCCGACGGCGACACCCTGACCTACACCCTCACCGGCCCTGTCGGCTACTTTGACGGCATGACCACCTACTCCATCCTCTTCCCCGCCAACGCCGAGTTCCTGGAATCCAAGGGCGCGGACTTCGGTGCCGTCACCCCCGACTCCATCCTCTACAACGGCTGCTATATTCTGAGCTCTCTCGTCCCCTCCCAGGAGGTCCGCTTCGACGCAAACCCCAACTACTATGACGCGGACAACGTGAAGGTCCAGCATGTGGTCGTGACCTACACCAACGCCGAGGATCCCGCCCAGGGCTTCAACATGTTCGTCAACGGTGAGGTCTCCTCCGCCCGCATCAACGCCTCCCTGCCCGATGTGGTCGCAAAGGCCAACGAGCTCTACCCCGACAACCAGTTCAAGAGCCTGACCACCGCCACCTCCTACTGGGGCGCCTTCAACTGGGACCGCCGCCTGTACGCCCTGTACAACGATCCCTCCGTCTCCACCACCTCCAAGACCACCGAGGAGCAGAAGAACGATACCCGCACCGCCATCCTCAACGCAAACTTCCGCCGCGCGGTCTACGCCGCCTACTCCGCCCACGCCGTCCAGGCCATCACCAACGGTGAGGAGAACGCCGACGATACCCTGCGCAATACCCTCGTCCCCTACACCTTTGCCACCACCTCCGACGGCCGCTCCTACGGCGCCATCGTGACCAAGTATGTGGAAGAGCTGGTGCCCGAGTACGCCGGCATCGACCTCAACGACGGCCATGACGCATGGTACAATCCCGAGCTTGCCAAGGTCTTCGCCGAGAAGGCCAAGGAAGAGCTGGGCGACTCCATCAGCGCCTGGCCCGTGCACCTCGATGTGCCCGTGTACGCCTCCAACGAGAACCAGAAGAACATGCAGCTTGCCATGCAGAAGTCCATTGACGACGCCATCGGCGATTACGTCAAGGTCGACCTGCAGTTCCTCGAGGGCGACTCCTCCGTCTACTACTCCGCCTTCTACAACCAGCCCGACGGCGTGTCCAACTCCATCGACCTGGTCTTCGGCGCAGGCTGGGGTCCCGACTACGGCGATCCGCTGACCTATATCCACTGCTTTGACATCCACGACGGCGACATGCTCAACTACTCCGGCATCAACTACGAGAGCCAGGGTCAGGACGCCGAGCAGAAGGCCGTCCTGAAGGCCATCGGTCTGGAGGACATCCAGGCTGTGGTCGACGAGGCCTCCGCCGCCACCGGCGACGAGCGCATCGAGCTCTTTGCCAAGGCCGAGGCCATGCTGCTGACCGAAGGCATCCTGCGTCCCTACTCCACCAGAGGCGCGACCCTCGGCGTGAGCAAGGTCGTCCCCTTCTCCGCCGCCTACGGCCTCTACGGCCAGGCCGCCTACAATGCCGTTCCTTACTTCAAGTACATGGAGCTGCAGGACACCCCCGTCCTCGCCGCCGACTACTACGCTGCCAAGGAAGCCTGGCTTAAGGGCGAATGATTCTTCTTACGCATTGACCCAAAATGGGGGAGCCGGATTGCTCTCTGGCTCCCCCGCTTTTTCAAAGCATCTCATGGCATTCTTTTACAGCACCCCCTGTCATTTTGAGCACCCTGTCATTTTGAGCACTCCCCTGTCATTCTGAGCGAAGCGAAGAATCTTCCGGTTTTTGCAAGCCCGCGGAGAGATCCTTCGCTTCGCTCAGGATGACAATATAAACGTGATGACAATACAAACGTTAGGAGGCGACACCTTCTGTGGGAAAGGGATACATATGGAGCCGGCTTTTGCGGTCGGTCCTTTCCATTCTGATCATTATGCTGATCGTGTTCACCATGATCTATACCATGGTGCCGCGCGAGAACATTTTCTTTGAAGACAGCACCTACCGCAAGCTCAGCAGCAAGTCCGACGACAAGACGGAGTATGTCTACTCCACATGGCAGAAGCTGGGCTACCTCGACTATGTGCGCATCAACGACTACTGCCTCACGCTCTACGAGGCGGGCACCCCCGAGATGAGCGAGGCGGTCAAGCCCGAGTCGAAGGAGAGCCAGGACTTCGTCCGCATCTATACCGAAAAGGGCTACACCGTCGAAAAGTTCCTGGGCAACGGGCGCTACTACGCCTATAAGGATGTGCCGATGATCCGGCGCATGGCCTCGTGGCTTTCCAAGCTCATCGTCATCGACACGCCCCTGTCCGTCAAGGATGAGACCAATCCCGATCTGCCGCGCTCGCTCTCTCTCGGGCGGACGCCGACCGGCGGCGTTGCGCTCATCGGCAGCGGCAGCGTCCACAAATACCTGCTCTATACCGACAGTCACTTCCCGTGGCTGCACCAGAACATCATCAAGCTCAACTTCGGCACCTCCTATCCTTCCTACCAGGGGCTTGACGTGATGCGCGTGCTGTTCCAGTCCCAGGGCACGGAGGTCAAGCGGCACGTCACCTTCGACACCGGCTACGAGACTGACTCCGGCATCAACTTCGGCACGCTCAAGTACAAGAGCGTGCTCGACCGCATGGACAAGAAAAAGTTCAACGACAACTACGCCGACTACGAGGTCTTTCGCAACCAGCCCTCCATGATCGGCACCTCCTTCATCATGGGCCTGCTTGCCATGGGGCTTGCCTATCTTCTGGGTCTTCCGATCGGCGTACTGATGGCGCGGCGCAAGGACAAGCTTGCGGACAAGCTCGGCATGATCTACATCATCTTCATCATCGCCGTGCCGTCGCTTGCGTACATCTACCTGTTCCGCTACATCGGCACCACGCTTTTTAACCTGCCCTCGGTCTTCACCACCTACGGGCCGGGGGATGTGCGCTCGTGGATCCTGCCGGTCATTTCCCTGGCCCTGCCGTCGATTGCCAACCTCATGCTCTGGACCCGGCGCTACGTGGTGGACCAGATGAGCGCGGACTACGTGAAGTTTGCCAAGGCCAAGGGACTCAATCAGCGGGAGATCTTCAACGGCCACATCTTCAAAAACGCCGTCATCCCCATCGCCCAGGGCATCCCCACCTCGCTTGCCGGGTGCATCACCGGCGCCATCATCACCGAGGCCATCTACTCCGTCGGCGGCATGGGCAAGATGCTCCCCAGCGCCATCAAGCAGTACAACAACGTCATGATCGTGGCGCTGGCCTTCCTGTTCTCCACGGTATCGGTGCTGTCCGTTCTGGCGGGCGATATCGTGCTGACCAAGGTCGACCCGCGCATTTCCCTCAGTGAGAAGGCAGGGAGGTCGTAATGGAAGCTGACAACAATCTGTTTGAATTTGCGGACTTTGACGAGCTCGAGTCCGAACACATTGTGGCCCCGCGCTACTCCTACTGGAAGAGTGTCTGGCGCACCTTCTTCAAAAACAAGTTCACGGTCGGCGTGGCGGTCCTGCTGATCTTCATCATCGCTTTTGCCCTCATCCAGCCCATGCTCTCCGGCTACAGCCCCATCGTCACGCCCAACATCAATAACGCCGACATGAAATTCCTCAAGCCCAGCGCCGAGCATATCTTCGGCACCGACCATGTTGGCAACGAGGTCTTCGACGCCGTGTGGGCGGGTGCCCGCAACTCCATCATCATCAGCTTTGTCTGCACGTTTATCAACATGCTCGTCGGCATCCCCATCGGGGCGCTGTGGGGCTTTTCCAAGAAGATGGACCGCTGGATGATCGAGGTGTACAACATCATCTCCAACATCCCCTTCCTGCTGCTGGCGATGATTTTGTCCTACGTGCTGGGCGCGGGCATGCGCTCGCTCATCATCACGATGACCTGTACCGAGTGGATCTTCGTGGCCTACTTCATCCGCACCCAGGTCATGATTATCCGCGACCGCGAGTACAACATGGCCTCCAAGTGCCTCGGCACGAGCACCTGGACCATGATCCTGCGCAACATTCTGCCCTACCTCATCTCCGTTATCATGACCTATGTGTCCCGGCAGATCCCCTCGCTCATCTCCTACGAGGTGTTCCTGTCCTTCATGGGTCTCGGTCTCGGCACCACCAACGCCTCCCTGGGCCAGTCCATCTCCATGTACACCTCCTACATGAACGGCTATCCGCACCTGTTCTGGATCCCCGTGGGCGTGCTGGCCATCATCTCCATCTCGCTGTACATCGTGGGACAGAGGCTGGCGGACGCGGCCGATCCGCGCACACATATGTAAGGGGGACGCCATGGAAGAGAGAAAAATCGTTCTGTCCGCAAAGGACGTGGAAGTCAAGTTCAGAGTCCGCGACCGCTACCTCACCGCCATACGCGGGGTGTCCCTCGACCTCTACGAGGGGGAGACCTTCGCCATCGTGGGCGAGAGCGGCTCGGGCAAATCCGTTTTCACCAAGACCTTCACCGGCATGCTGGAGTCAAACGGCTCCGTGACAAAAGGCTCCGTCATGTTCCACGGGAAGGACCTGACCAAGCTCAAAACCGACAAGGACTGGGAGGGCATACGCGGCGCGAAGATCGCCACGATCTTCCAGGACCCCATGACAAGCCTCAACCCCATCCGCACCATCGGCTCCCAGATCACCGAGGTCATCGAAAAGCACCAGGGCGTTTCCAAGTCCGACGCCAAAGCCCAGGCCATCGAGATGATGGAGCGCGTGGGCATCAAGGACGCGGCCAACCGCTTTGACGAGTACCCCTTCCAGTATTCCGGCGGCATGCGCCAGAGGATCGTCATCGCCATCGCCCTGTCCTGCCACCCGGAAATTTTGATCTGCGACGAGCCCACCACGGCTCTCGACGTGACCATCCAGGCGCAGATCATCTCCCTGATCCGCGACTTGCAGCATGAGCTCGGGTTCACAACCCTCTACATCACCCACGACCTCGGCGTGGTGGCGAATGTGGCCGACCGCGTGGGCGTCATGTACGGCGGGCAGATCATCGAGTACGGAAATGTGGAGGAGATCTTCTTCGATCCCCGCCACCCCTACACCTGGGCGCTGCTGTCGAGCCTGCCGCAGCTGGGCGAGAAGGGCAAAGAGCTCTATTACATCACAGGCACGCCGCCCTCTCTGTACAACGAGATCAAAGGCGACGCCTTTGCCCCGCGCAACGAGCATGCCCTCAAGATCGACTTTGTGCAGGAGCCGCCCTTCTTCAAGGTGACGGACACCCACTACGCCAAGACCTGGCTGCTGGACCCCAGGGCCCCGAAGCTTGAAAAGCCGGAGGTCATCCGCAACCTGCACGAGAAGATCCAGAAGATGACCGATAAGGGAGGCGCGTTCCATGTCGAATGAAAAAAACGGCCGCGAAGTGATCCTGTCCGTCAAACATGTGGACGTCTCCTTCGAGGTCGGGCATAAAAAGAAATTCGACGCCGTAAAGGACGCGAATTTCGACATCTATAAAGGCGAGACCTTCGCCCTGGTGGGCGAGTCCGGCTCCGGCAAGACCACCCTGGGCCGCGCGATTTTGCGCATAAACCCGTGCAGCGCGGGCGAGATCCTCTTTGAGGGCAAGCGCATTTCGGGAAAGATCTCCCATGAGGAGGACCGGAACGTGGTGCGCAACATCCAGATGATCTTCCAGGACCCCGCCGCCTCCCTCAATGAGCGCGCCACCATCGAGTACTGCGTGTCCGAGGGCCTGTACAACTTCCACCTGTACAAGGATGAGGCCGACCGCATCGCCAAGGTGGACAGAGCGCTCGAGAGCGTGGGCCTGCTGCCCGAGCACAAGTCCCGCTATCCGCACGAGTTTTCCGGCGGGCAGCGCCAGCGCGTGGGCATCGCGCGCGCCATGATCATGGACCCCAAATTCATCGTCGCCGACGAGCCCATCTCCGCGCTCGACGTGTCCATCCGCGCGCAGGTGCTGAACCTGATGAACAAGCTCAAGGCCGAGAAGAACCTGACGTACCTGTTCATCGCCCATGACCTCTCCGTCGTGCGCTTCATCGCCGACCGCATCGCCGTCATCCACCGCGGCGAGATCGTGGAGATCGCCGATTCCGAGACCCTGTTTGAGTACCCCATCCACCCCTACACGGTGTCGCTGCTTTCGACGGTGCCGATGCCCGACCCCATTGTGGAAAAGAGCAGAAAGCACATCGTGTACGATCCCTCGCAGCTTGACCAGTCGGGCGAGAAGCGAGAGCTCAAAGAGCTGCGCCCGGGACACTTCGTCCTGGCAAACTCCAAGGAGTTTGCCGCCTATGAGGAAAAGATCACGAGGCTTGAGAAGGAGCGGCGTCAGTAAAAGCCCCAGGCGATGACCGCCGAGACAATCAGATACACGATCCCGAGAAAGAGAGGATAGTTGAAGGCTTCCTCTCTTTCTTCCTTTTTGTCGGCCTTCCATGCCGCATAGCTTTTCCCGTTTCGGGAGAGGCCGCGGCTGAAAATGTATTCGGAGATATCGAGATCGCCACGGAGGACCAAAGCGTACACGATCCCGCACACCAGCAGCACCAGGGCGATGACGGTGAGGGTATCGGTAAAGACCAGAAGCCTGCTCCCCTGCGGCGCTCTGAGGGCCCTGGCCGCGGGATAGGCAAGCGTCACCAGCAGGTGCGCGAGAAGCGTTCCCGGCTTCGGTCTCTTTCCGGCTTTGAACATTGGCTCTCTCCCCTTTCACGGGTATCATACCAGTTCCCACAGGCTTCGTCAACCGGGCACAGAGGTGTAAAACAGCAGGGGCCGATGTTTTGATCGGCCCCTGCGCCTGTATAAATTCTGTCCGGCTTACCAGATGATCACACGGTCCTCCGGGGCGAGGTACATCCCGTCGCCCTCGGTGATGCCGTAGAAGTCCAGGAATTCGTCGAACTGCTGGAGCGTGCAGTTGACGCGCAGATAGCCCATCGGGTGCACATCGTTGATGCGGCGGTAGATCATCTGCAGCGTGTCCTTATCGAGCCAGAGGCCCGCATAGGCGCGGAAGAAGGCGTCGTAATCGAAGTTCTCCTTCTCGGCGGCAATGCGCAGCGCAACCTTGATGCCCGCCATATCGGCCCCGGCCTCGCCGGTCACGATGCTGCCGTAGAGGTCCTGCCCCTCCCAGAGGTGGATGGCGTTGTAGTAGTCCTCCATCTTCTGGTTGCGGCGGAGGAACTCCGCGTAATCCTCCTCCGTCCACCAGGCGGCCAGATTGCCGTCCTTGTCATACTGCGCGCCGGTGGAGTCAAAGCCGTGGGAGATCTCGTGACCGATCACGGCGCCGAGCGTGCCGAGCAGCTCCTCATCGGACATGTCGCTGTTGTAGGCGCCGCCCTGAGCGAAGGCGCCGAGGATGGTGATAGTGTTGTTCGACCAGTCATAGAAGCAGTTGACAGTCTGGGGCGTAGAGCTCCACTTCTCCTTGTCCACGGGGTCGGGATACTCTTTTACGCTCTTGGCGATATTGTAAGCCATAATGCTTCTGTTGGCCTCCCAGAGGGTGCCGCCGTCCTCGGGTCCTGCAAAATTCAGCTCCTCACAGCTGTACTTTTCCCAGCTGTCGGGATAGAGGCTGCGGGGCTCGATGCTGTCCAGCTTCTCGATGGCCTTTTCGCGGGTCGCGTCGGACAGGAAGTCAGCCTCTTCAATGATTCCGTGGTAGGCGTCCAGGATCTCCTTCATCATGGCGAGGATGCGATCCTTGTCTTCCTGCCGGAGATAGGTCTGGGTATAGAGCTGCGCTACAGGCCACGCCAGTGTGTCGGCGACCGCATCGGAGAAAACCGTCTCATCGTCGAGCATGCCAGTTGCGCCGGAGATGGCGTTGTTGCAGGCATAGTTCCACTCATAGCACTCGCGGTCCAGGCTGCCCGCCGCGCCGAGGACGCCGTGCACGATGATAAAGTCCTTTATAAGAGGCAGGTTTTCATCGGTGTACAGCTCTGCAAGCTTTTTTAGTCCGTCGGGGTTCATAACCATATACTGTTCCGCCTCGGGAAAGCCCGTGGCTGCCAGCTCCTCCAGGATCGGGAGCTTGCCCTGGGCCGCCTTCAGCTCGTCAAAGCTGTAGTAGTTGAGGATCTTTTCCCTGAAGTCCGGCTTCTGCTGATCTTCGCTGGTATACAGGGCGGGGGCCAGCATGGTCTCAAAGGCCAGGCAGTTGTCGATCTTCTGCTGCGCCTCTTCCTCTGTATAGCCGAGCTTAATGAGCATCTTATCCGCAAGCTCCGTCAGCGCTTCCTTCTTGATGGCGCCGTAGTCGGTCAGCTTCTCATACTCGGCGGAATCCCCGAGCAGAAGGTCGGCATCCATCACAGTGAGCACATATTTGGTGGAGTCCTTGGAATCAGGATAGGACCCGGCGTAAAAGAGCGGGGCAAGCTCGTCCTCATCGCGGGTATTCACAAAGAACGCGCTCAGCTCGTCGATGGAGCTGACAGCCTCCAGAGGCGTGATTGCCTCCTTGAGCGGTGTGACGCCCAGTGCATTGCGGCTGTCCCAGTCCATCATCAGCTTGAACAGGTCGTAGGCCAGGCGCGCGTCATGTCCCTCCGGCGCGTCGCCGAGGAACATGTTTTTGATATCCTCCGCCTTCTTCAGACTCAGGTCCATCAGGGTGCCGCCGAAGGGATAGCCCTCCGGGATCTCAAGGGCGAGGATCTTGTCCTTGTTGACGGCAAGGACGAAGTTGTCCTTCAGATCGGCAGTCGTCTCTTCCGTCACGACGCCGTCCAGATCGCTGCAGATCCAGGGCGTGCCTGTGGTGTAGTCCGGCCCGTCGGCAAAGGCGGAAACTGTAAGCGACGCAAGCAGCGCCAGCGCCAGCAGGATGCTGAGGAACTTTTTCATGTTGCGGTCTCCTTTTATTGTAATATTTTATTATGCCTTTGTTTTTCTTATTATATAAACAATCCTATAAAAATTCAAGAGAACCGGGTTGAAAACAAATCTTTAGCAATTTATCACAAAAAAGAATCTTTGTATTAGGTGATATTGTACAGGGGGTGAGAAATGCACAAACCTGCTTGGCAAATCGGACTTGTGCATTTATATTCATAGCCAAGATAGAGGCGCGGCGTTCAAGAGTACACCCCCGCACGGAAGCAGCTTTCGCGGGAGTGGAAAGGGGACATCGCCGAAGCGGTGAAATGCAGCTGCGTGTTTCTTTGCTGGGCCGTCGGAGAAGATCCGCCGGACTGTCACGCGAGTGGAGCGCTATCGAGTACGGGATTCACCGCCGGGGCCACCGATGCCCACCAGTATGAACGCATCTGCGACACCTGCCTGCGCTGCAGTCCCTTTATGGTCGAAAAGTCCCTGGCGCGAAGCGGCGTGCACGGCACGGACGAGCACATCCCCGTGCGCTCCTACCTGCAGGGCATCCGGGTGCTCATGCGCATCATGGAGCTCGGCAACATCGAGGTGTAAGTGTGACAGTTGTGTGACAGTTCATGTGGTATCTTGGACCCGTAAAGCGAAGAACCAACAATATAACAATATAATAAAGGAGGATATCACAATGAGTGAAGTCAATAAGAATCTGGAGAATATGGCCGACGAGCAGCTCGGCACCGTGGCGGGCGGCATGTCCGCGGAATACCTCGCGGCGATGGACGTGATGGCCGGCAAGTACGGCAACGGTGAGGACCGCAGAAGAAGACTCACCGCGGCAGGCTTCAACTATGACGCCGTGCAGCATCTGGTCAACGGCCTTGCCAAGGGCTACGGCCCCGTCGCCGCCGATGTCATCAACGGCCGCTACGGCAACAACGAGTACCGCATCAACGCCCTGCGCGCCGCGGGCTACGACCCCTACCTGGTGCAGGATCTTGTCAACGCGATGCTGAAGTAAACCGACAGTCAAACGGGCGCGTTGCAAAATACCAGTTTTCACAAAACACAGTCTTATGAGCGTAGGGGAGGGGCGCCTGTGCCCTCTATGGGTATGCCCCTCCCGGCAGTACAGCACAACCATAAAAAACAATGTACGGCGAAATCGTAGCATTTTACGAAATCGCCGTACATTTTTCGTAGTTCGGGCACAGGCGCCCCTCCCCTACTGCCGGGAAGTATCACATTTACAGGTACAACCCCATTTTGAAACGCGCCCTTTTTTTGTTTCTGCTGTAGATTTTTTATGTCAACTGTGATATAATGCGCATCGACAATAAATATGATTACATTTACACAGGAGAATAAGCCGCATGTGGCCTTTTGGAAAGAAAAAAGTGCAAGTCACCGTCATGAGCCGTGAAAACGCCATTCAATACTGCCGGGAAAAGCACAGGCAGCCTTCGGTGATCATCTCCATCTCCGACCCCAACCGGACGTATGAGACGGGCCCCTTCTGCTCGAAAGAAAACGGCGTGACCGCCATCCTCCCCCTCTCCTTCTGCGACGCCGACGGTCCGGGCAAGGACGTGTACGGACGCGACGTGGACGAGAGCGACCTGATGCAGGATGAGGACGCCGCGAAGATCGCGCGCTTTGTGCGGGAAAACCGCGACAAGCTCATCATCGTCCACTGTGACGCCGGGTTCTCCCGCTCGGCAGGCGTGGGGGCGGCGATCGCCAAATACTTCACCGGCGACGCGAAGCGCTATTTCGGCGGCGTTGATTACGAGCCGAACATGTGGTGCTATTCCAAAACCATGATGGCGCTGCTGGAGGCTTGACAAATACATACCGCATAAAAAACCGGCAGGCCCCGCGGCCTGCCGGTGTGTTTTTTCTGTATGCAGCACTTACAGCGACGCCTTTTTCGCTTCAAGCTTTGCCTGGAATTTGTCGATCAGCTCCGCGTTCACAGAGGGATTTTCGAGCATGGCGTCAAAGAGCATTTCCAAGCGCTCCGCCCCGCCGTTGAAGACGTTGCGGGCATAGTACTCGACACCCGTGAGTGTGGCCTCGTACAGTCTGCCGTATGACTTGCCGCTGCGGGCAAAGCCGCCCTCGGTCAGCGCGCCCTTGGCCAGCAGCCGGTTGAGCAGGATATGTATGGAATTATCCTTCCAGTTTTTGTCCACCGACAGCTCCAGAATTTCACCGCGAGTCAGCGGCTTCCCGGCATCCCAGATCACGTTCATGATTTCAAGCTCGCTTTTGGTTAATTCCATTGTTACCCCTCTCTCTGTCTGTGCGCCGCGGGATTGAACGCTCCTTTACGGCATAATGCATAATATACGCATTTATTGTATGTCGATAGGAGTAAAATGTCAAGTATCCAAATGCGTCTAAAATATGAACAATACAGGCATATCAGGTCAATAAACTTGAGTAATTGACAAAAATTATCAAGTTTTTATTCTTCAGATATTCAGCCGTGACTCCGTCGCCCGGCATGAGCGTGCCGGTAAAGCTGCCGTCGTAGATCATGCCGCTGCCGCAGGAGGGGCTGCCCGACTTGAGAAGGGCCAGGCGCGCGCCTGTGCGCTCGGCGAGCTTCCCGGCGATCTCCGCGCCGCGCCGGAAGGCTGCCGTCACGTCCCGTCCGTCGCGGGTGACGACGCTGCCGCCCCGGCGCTCACTGGGTACGCGCGGCGTGGGCAGGCCGCCCGCCGCCTCCGGGCACACCGGAATGAGGCGATAGCGCTCCCGCAGGGCGGAGAGTACCTCCGGCGGCAGAGCGTTGTTCCCGCCGTTATACTTGCAGTTATAACCCACAAGGCAGGCGCTGATGAGAAGCGTCTCCATCCTTCACCTCCGCATGTTCATGCCGAGAAACGCCCCGCACAGGCCGCCGATGATGTGCGTAAGCTGCGAGACATTGTCCGTGAGCTTCACGCCGTTTACGATCTCGCCGCCGATGTACAGGACCATCACCAGAATGAGCGTCAGGGGGATGCAGCCGTCGCGCATGCCCGCGAGGGACGACATGACGATCATCATGAACACGATGCCCGACGCGCCGAGCAGTGCCGAGCCCGGGAAGAACAGCCAGTGTACCATGCCCGACACCAGCGCCGTGATGAACATGGCCCAGAAGAGCGGACGGCTGCCGTAGCGCTCCTCGAGCGGCGGGCCGACCACCAGGATCATCATCATGTTGCCGATATAGTGGGAATAATTCTTGTGCCCCAGCACGTGCAGCACAAAGCGCGGATAGGTGCCGAGATCCCGGAAGGAGGAGCGGTAGACGCTGAAAAGCATGTGGGTGCTGCGCCCGCCCGTGAAGCGGTCGAGCAGCAGCACGCCGAAGCTCAGGATCGCGAAGCTCAGCACCACGGGCGAATTATACTGGATGCGGATGCCGCCGCGCCTCATGCCTCCGCCTCCAGGGACTCGAGCGCCGCGTCGTAGGCCGCCTTTGTGCGTTCGTCGAAGCAGACCATGCGCACAAGCTCGACCTCCGGGTGCGCGTCAAGGTAGACCGCGATGGTGCCGACGGCGATCTGCGCCGCTCTGTCCAGCGGGAAGCGGTACACGCCGGTACTGATGGAGGGGAAGGCCACGGTCTTGCAGCCGTACTCGCTTGAAAGCTGGAGGCAGCTCAGATAACAGGAGGCCAGTAGCTCATCCTCGCAGCTTTTCCCGCCGTGCCAGACAGGGCCGGGGGTGTGCAGGACGTACTTTGCGGGCAGACGGTAGCCCTTCGTAAGCTTCGCCATGCCGGTCCCGCAGCCGCCCAGGGTGCGGCACTCTTGAAGAAGCTCGGGGCCCGCCGCGCGGTGGATGGCGCCGTCCACCCCTCCCCCGCCGAGCAGCGACGTGTTGGCCGCGTTGGCGATGGCGTCCACCGCCTGTTTGGTGATGTCGCCCTGTACGATCTCAATGCGTGTTTTCATGCGTCCGTCCTTTCAGAGGATTTCTTTTGCCCAGTCCGCGAGCTCCGCCCCGCTGTGCACAAGCTTTGCGCCCAGCAAGTCGCCGCTGCCCAGATAAGGACGCAGCCGCTCCGCCGTCTTGCCGATGCCGCTGCCTCCGGAGGTGGCGAAGGCCGCGATCCTCTTGCCGAACCAGTTGTAGCCGCCGCAGAAGGTGTTGACCACATTCGGCGCGCCGCCGTACCAGATGGGAAAGCCGATGAGCACCGTGTCGTAGTCGTCAAAGTTTTCGATCCTGCCGGCGACGGGCACGTCCTTTTTTCCGAACTTCTCCCTGTTGCAGCGAGCCAGGGGGTTGGTGTAGCGCAGGTCGGCGGCGGTGTAGGGCTGCTCGGGCGTGATCTCGAAAAGCTCACAATTTAGGGCCTCGGCCGCGTCCTTCGCAACGCGGGCGGTGGTGCCGTTCTCGGCGCTGAAATAGCAGATCAAAGTTTTCATATCAGATACCTCCATGATGGTTTGTATATTGATGTATTATACCACACCTGCGGCGGGCAGAACAGCTCTTTTTTATGAACGGGAAACAGGGCTGTGAGTTTGGCTTTCCGTCTCACAGCCCTGTATTTTTGTCTTTTTCGCTCAGAAACTGAGGTCCCGCGCGGCCGGGAAGCCGTAAGCGCTTTCAGCGCTCCGGACGGCGCGGAGGACGGCTTCGCTCATGACCTCGGCAGCGAGAGTGCCGACGAGGTCCTGGTCCGCCGGGACATCGCCGGCGGAGAGGGCGTAAATGCTGTCGCCGTCCACCGAGGTGTGCACGGGCCGGATCGACCTTGCGTAGCCGTCATGGGCCATGCCCGCGATCTTGCAAAGCTGCGCCTTATGGAAGGCGGCGTTGGTCATCACGACGCCGAGGGTGGTGTTGCCGACAAATTTGTTGTCGTTGGGCGCCATCCGCTCCGTCATCAGCTCCGTGGTGCTGCGAAAGCCGGTTTTGTCCTCCGTCAGAAGGCCCGCGACCTTGCGGCCCGTCCTCGGGTCAAAGATGTCGCCGAAGGCGTTCACCGCCACGACCGCGCCGATTTTCAGCGCGCCGAGCTCTACAGCATAGCTCCCGATGCCGCTTTTCATGCAGCAGGCCATGCCCGCGCATTTACCCACCGTCGCGCCGCAGCCCGCGCCGTAATTGCCGTCCCGGTAGTTCGGCGCCTCGAGGGCGCGCATCGCCGCCTCATAGCCCATGGCGCTGTCCGGGCGAGCGGAGGCGTCGCCCACCGTCAGGTCAAAAAGGTCCGACTGTACCACCAGCGGCACCTTCGTCACGCCCACGTCCAGGCCGATGCCGTGCTCCTCCAGATATGCCATGACGCCGTTTGCGGTCCCGAGGCCGAAGGCGCTGCCGCCCGCGAGGACCACCGCGTGGATCATCTGCGCGTTTGCAAGCGGCTTTAATAATTCGGTCTCTCTCGAGGCGGGGCCCCCGCCCCTCACATCCAGTCCCGCGCACATGCCCTGTTCGCGGATGAATACGGTGCAGCCCGTTGCGCCCGCCGTATCCTCGACCTGGCCGATTTTGACGCCGAGCTCCGTGATCGGGATCTCCCGCATGTCCATAGCTTCCTTCCCTGCCTTACGCAAGCCGCTCCTCGCAGGCCTTCTCCAGCGCCTTGATCACGATGCGCAGGGCCTTGATGCGGGCGTATTTCTTGTCGTTGGATTCGATGATGTACCAAGGGGCGTTTTTGGTGCTGGTCTTCTGCAGCATCTCGTCGATGGCCTGCTCATATTCGGGCCACTTCTCGCGGTTGCGCCAGTCCTCCTCCGTCAGCTTCCAGGCCTTTTCCGGGGTGTTCTGGCGGGCGGTGAAGCGCTCGAGCTGGGTGTCCTGGTCGATGTGAATCCAGAACTTGAGCACCACCGCGCCCCAGTCGGTAAGCTGGCGCTCAAACTCGTTGATCTCGTTATAGGCGCGCTTCCAGTCGTCCTCCTCGCAGAAGCCCTCCAGGCGCTCTACCATCACACGACCGTACCAGGTGCGGTCAAAGATGCAGACATGGCCGCTGCGGGGCAGACGCGTCCAGAAGCGCCAGAGGTACTGGCGGTTCTTCTCGTGGGGTTCGGGGGAGGCAATTGGCATCACGTCGCAGCCGCGCGGGTCCAGGGGCTTTGCCACCCGGCGGATGTTGCCGCCCTTGCCGGCTGCGTCCCAGCCCTCGTAGCAGAGGATGACCGGGATCTTCTTGAGGTAGATGATGTTGTGCAGCTCCTTGAGGCGCTTTTGCAGCTTCTTGAGCTCCTTCTGGTACTCCTCGTCCGTCAGGGCCGGAGAGAGGTCCACCTCGCTGAGCTTCGGCATATCCAGCAGCGGGAACTTCTCCTTGAAGGGCTTGCCCACATAGCGGTCCTTCCCGATGGCCTTGTCCAGCAGCCCCAGCAGCAGCGTCAGCGCCTTGTGGGTCGCCTGGGTGTGGTTGCTGCCGTCGAGCTGGTGCCAGGGGATGGGATCGCAGGTCTCCTCCATGAAGGCCTTGTAATGCTTCTCGAAGGTCTTGTACTCATGAAGCTGCCAGATATCGTCGTCGGTCACGCGCCAGGCGGTCTCGAAGCTGTCGCGCAGGGCCGCGATACGCTTGTGCTGCTCGCGCTCGCTGATGTGCACGAAGAGCTTCAGGATCACGTAGCCGCCGTCGCGCAGCTGGCGCTCAAACTCCGTCACGGCGCGCAGACGGTTTTTATACTCGTCCTTCGTGATCTCCCGGCGCAGGACCTTGCGCACACAGTCTTCCATCCAGCCGGAATCATAGAACATGATCTTGCCGTTTTCGGGGATGGCCTTGGCGTAGGGGTAGAGGAAGGGGTAGCGGCTCTCGGCCTCGGGGGTGATGACCGGGGAGACGACGTTGTAGTTGCGCGGGTCGATCTCGCTGATGAGCTCGTTGATGAGGCTGCCCTTGCCCGCGGCGGCCCAGCCCTCCACCAGCACGATGACGGGCAGGCCCTTCTCGCGCAGGGTCTGCTGGAGACCGGCCAGGCGCTCGCGCATCTGCTTGATCTCGGCCTTGAGGGGGTCGGATTTTCCGGGCTTGGCCGCTTCCTTTTCCGCCGCCGCGGCGGCCTCGGCCAGGGCGATCTGCGCGGCCCGCTTGGCGGCCTTCTTCTCCGCCTTCTTTGCGGCCTTCTTTGCCGCCTTTCTGTCCGCTGCCGCTGCCGCGCTCATGATGACGGCGTCCATGGCAGCTTCCTTGGCAGCCTTCTTTGCGGCCTTCTTCGCCGCCTTCAGCTCATAGTAGGTCTCCGCCTGCTGTGCCGCCTCTGCCCAGGCCTCGGTCTCGGCCCGCGCATCGGCCTCCAGAGCCGCCTCCAGGCGGGCGGTTCTCTCGGCCTGCGCGGCCGCCTCCATGGCTGCCTGTGCTTCCGCCGCAGTCGGGCTTGCGGGCTCTGTCTCCGCTTCTGCCTCGACTGCGGGCGTTGCCACGGTCTCCGGGGCTGCTTCGGCTTCCGGGGCTGCTTCGGTCTCGGCTGCTGCCGGGGTCACGGCTGCGGTTTCCTCTGTGGGCGTCCTTTCTTCTTCCGGGGTACTTGCGGGTTTTTCCTCGTTACTCATGTCTGCTCCATCCCTTTTTTCATATTTTGTATGGTGATCGGCGTCACGCAGCGCCGCGCCGCAGGGATCCATATCCGCAGGGCAGGTTTCCCGTCTGTCCTTTTCCGGGCGGGCCGGTCCGATGAAAGGGACCTCGTCCATGCTGTGGGTCTGCTGAAAAAGCCGATACTTTCCTATGTTCTATTTTCCTACCATTTTGGATTTTCGTCAAGGGGATTTTGTAATTTTCCGGGAAGCAAAAGGGGGGCTGTGAAAAAAGTCAATTGACAGTGTAGGGGCCGACGCCCCCGGCGGCCCGAGCGGTACAGTCCAAAAATAAAGCAGAAAGCCCCCGGCGAAAACTTCTCTCTGCCGGGCCGCCGTGGGCGTCGGCCCCTACGGTGTTGATATTACTGTGTTCTTGATGAAGGGGACTTTTTTCACAGCCCCTCTTGATTTTACTTTCTGCGCTTTGTCCTGCAGGACGGGCAGTATTTCGGCCAGTGCTGCAGGGGTGTGGAAAAGGAGAAGCTCCGCCCGCAGCTGCGGCAGGTCCGTGTGACCGTCTCCGGCGAAAGGCGCTTTGCCCTGCAGTTCAGGCAGTAGTCCGGCCAGTGCTGGACGTTCTCCGGGAGCGTGAAGGTGCGCCCGCAGCTGCGGCAGGTCCGTGTGATCATCCCCACCGCCGAACGCCGCGCCTTTCCGCCGCCGCGGCCGGAGAGGAATCTGCTGAAAATGCTCATGCGCTTCCCTGCCCTTCTCTTATACGATTTCCCTGTACATGGCCGGGGCATCGGACTTGGAGACATTGTCCGCCACCTGGGTAACCTCCACCTTCAAGGTGCGCTGGCCAAAGGCGATCTCGAGGATGTCGCCCTCCTTGACCTGATAGCCGGCCTTGGCCTGACGGCCGTTGACGAGGATGCGGTCGGCGTCACAGGCGTCGTTTGCCACGCTGCGCCGCTTGATGAGGCGCGAGACCTTTAAGTATTTGTCCAAACGCATAGATCCACCTCTGATACTGTTTTTCCAAAACAGTGTGTTTTATGGGAGACCGGCATGATAAAACGTGACCGCCTCTCCGAGAAGGACAGGCGGTCTACACGCTGGTAATGAATTACTTGGCGACGGCGTCCTTGAGCGCCTTGCCGACTTTGAAGACAGGAACGCGGCTGGCCGGGATCTGGATCTCTTCCTTGGTTCTGGGGTTGCGGCCGACGCGGGCGTTGCGGGTCTTGGTCTCGAAGGAACCGAAGCCGACAAGCTGGACCTTGCCGCCCTTGGTGAGCTCTGCGGAGATGGCTTCAAAAGCGGCGTTGACTGCCTTCTCGCTGTCCTTCTTGGAAAGACCGCTCTTCTCTGCGACTGCAGCGACTAATTCTGCCTTATTCATTATCTGTTTCCTCCTGAATATGATATGGCACTGCTGCCATGATATGGTGAGTTTTCCCGCATTTGGGGCGGATTACTCATGCTCTCGTCAGTCTGTTCAACATACACAGGCTGCGAGCAAATAGACTGTACCATACTTCCCCGTATTTCGCAAGTACTATTTGCAGTTTTTTAAGGATTTATGCCGAATTTTAGCGCATATGGAGGATTCGTGCGATTTTTTCTCCGCCGGGGATGAGCTTCATGTCCTCCCGGGTGACCGCCCGGAACACGATCGCGGTGACCAGATACACGATCACCGCCGCGCCGATGGCGGCGCACATGGCGAGAAGCGTGCCGATCCGCCCCTGCCCCAGAAGTCGGGCGCCGAGGCCGTAGATACCCCAGGCGGTCAGGCCCATGAGGGCGCTTGCGGCCAGGGGGCCGGAGAACACGCGCAGCAGGCGCGGACGGCTTGAGAGCGTGCGGCACATGAAGACATAGTCCATCGCCGCCATGGCGCAGTAGCTGCACAGGGTGCCCACCGGGGCGCCGTAGATGTTGATGTCGCGCCGCGCGACCAGAAACCAGTTGATAACGATTTTAATGATGCCGCCGGTGATGAGCGTCACCATGGTGAGCTTTTCGCGGCCCGAGGCCTGGAGGATGGCGTTTTCCATGAGCACGAGGCACACAAAGAAGGAGGCGGCGCCCATCACCCGCAAAAGGCCCGCGCCCGCGAGGTGACTGCCGGGATAGAGCACATCCATGATGGGCTTTGCCAGCACCGCAAGGCCCACGCCCATGGGGATGGCAAGGAAGGCCGAGATGCGCAGCGAATCCTCGGACACGGTGCCGGCGGTCTTTTTATCGCCCTTGGCAAGCGCTCCGGAAATAGCGGGGACAATGGAGATGGTGAGCGGCGTGATGAAGGCGGCGGGGAGATTGAAAAGCGTCTGGGCCTTGCCGTACACGCCGTAGAGCACCTTGGCCTCGCGGTAGGAAAAGCCCGCCGCGCTCTGGAGACGGTTCATACAGAGCTTGGAGTCCACACTGTTTAATAGCGCCATGATGCAGGCGCCGGTCGCGATGGGGATGCCGATGGACAGGATGTCTTTGACGATCTTCATGGCGGGGTCCACAAGCTCGTCGTCATCCGGGATGTCGTTGGGGTCGATGCCACCGGTATAGGGGGCAGAGAGGGCGGAATAGTGGCGGTGCTTATAGATGATCATATAAGCAAGCGACACCGCCGAGCCGATGGACACGCCGAAGATCGCGCCCGCCGAGCCCATGGGCAGGGCCAGGGGGCTGCCCTTGTAGGCACGCAGCACCAGCACCGCGATCACAAGGCCGGAGACCACCTTGAAGAAGACCTCCAGCACCTCGTCGACGGTGGTGGGGAGCATGTTGCCGTTGCCCTGGCAGTAGCCGCGGTAGGCCGACACGATGCACACGAGCAAGATCGCCGGGGCCATGGCCCGCACGCTGGGCGCGGCGTCGGGGTTTTCCAGATACGAGGCCGCAAGCCAATGGGGGAAGCAGAACATGATAAGCGCGAAGACAAGGCCGATCACCGTGAAAGTGACGAGCGCCACGCGGAAGGTCTTCTCCTCCTGCTTTGCCCGGCCGTTTGCGTCCGCCTCGGCAACCAGCCTCGACAGAGCTACCGGCAGACCCGCGGTCGCGAGCGTGAAGAAGATGTAATAGATGCTGTAGGCGCCCATGAACATGGAGTAACCCTCGTCCCCGAGGATATTGCCCAGGGGGATCTTGTAGAAGAAGCCGAGGATCTTCATGATGATCACGCCGACCGTGAGGATCGCCGCGCCGTGCATGTAGTTTTGACCTTTGGTTTTAGCCATAGTTCCTCCAAAAAGCCCTCTCAGTCACCGCCGCAAACGGCGGTGACAGCTCCCCCAAAGGGGGAGCCAAGACTTGCCTCCCCCGTTGGGGGAGGTGCCCCGGTGCGCACACTGGGGCGGAGAGGGTACGAAATTCAAATCTCCTCAAGCAAGCACCGCGCCGCGTGGACGCCGCTGGCGGAGGCGTGGGAGAGGGAGTGGGTCACGCCGGAGCAGTCGCCGATGACGTAGAGGCCGGGGCAGCAGGTCTGGAGCTTCTCGTCGATCTCGACCTCCATGTTGTAGAACTTGACCTCCACACCGTAGAGAAGGGTGTCGTCGTTGGCGGTGCCGGGGGCGATCTTGTCGAGAGCGTAGATCATCTCAATGATGCCGTCGAGGATGCGCTTGGGGATGACGAGGCTCAGGTCCCCGGGGGTGGCGGCGAGGGTCGGGGTGACAAAACTTTCGCGGATGCGGGCTTCGGTGCTGCGCCGCCCGCGCACGAGGTCGCCGAAGCGCTGCACAATGACGCCGCCGCCGAGCATGTTGGATAGGCGCGCGATGCTCTCGCCGTAGCCGTTGGAGTCTTTGAAGGGGATGGAGAAATGCTTGGATACCAGCAGGGCAAAGTTGGTGTTTTCGGTGTGCTTGCTCGGATCCTCATAGCTGTGGCCGTTGACGGTGACGATGCCGTTGGTGTTCTCGTTGACCACCACACCGTGGGGGTTCATGCAGAAGGTGCGCACCATGTCCTCAAACTTCTGGGTGCGGTAGATGATCTTGCTCTCGTAAAGCTCATCGGTCAGGTGGGCGAAGATCTCCGCCGGCAGCTCGACGCGCACGCCGATATCGACGCGGTTTGACATGGTGGGGATGCCGAGGGAGCCGCAGACCTTCTCCATCCACTTGCTGCCGCTGCGCCCGACGGACACCACGCACCTGCGGCAGGTGAAGCTGCCCTTCGAAGTCACGGCCTCAAAGCCGCCCTCGATCTTTCTGAGGTCGGTGACGGCAGTCTCGAAGTGAAAGTCCACTCGATCCTTGAGCTCGTTGTAGATGTTCTCCAGCACCACGTAGTTGATGTCCGTGCCGAGGTGCCTTACCTGGGCGTCAAGCAGGTGCAGGCCGTTTTCCAGGCACATGCGCTTGATTTTGGTGTTGGCGGTGGAATAGAGCTTTGTCCCCTCGCCCCCGTGGCGGAGGTTGATCTTATCCACGTACTGCATCAGTTCTATGGCCTGGGCCTTGCCGATATGCTCATAAAGCGTGCCGCCGAACTGGTTTGTGATGTTGTACTTGCCGTCGGAAAAGGCGCCCGCGCCTCCGAAGCCGCTCATGATGCTGCAGGTCTTGCAGCGGATGCAGGACTTGACCTTCTTGCCGTCGATGGGGCAGTGCCGCTTATCCAGGGGCTTGCCCAGCTCGAGTACGCCGATCTTCAGGCCGCGCTGCGCCCGTGCCAGCTCATAGGCGGTAAAGATGCCGCCGGGGCCCGCGCCCACGATAATGACATCGTAATCCATGATGAACACTCCTTACTGTCAAAAAAAGAACCCTCATTTTCCCGGAAAAAGGGAAAATGAGGCGATATGTCACATAGTTCCTCGGTGATAATACCACGATGAAGGAAGCGCTGTCAAGTAAAGGATGTATGAATAAAGCGCGGATCACAGCACCCTTGTGCCAATGTAAACGATCAGCGGCAGAGTGGCGGCAAAGAACATCGTCGACATCAGCACGCTGTGGGCGGCAAGCTCCGGCTCGCAATCGCACTGGATGGCATAGATGGTGGTGAGGGTCGCGCAGGGGCAGGCCAGGTACACAAGCAGGCACAGCCGGGAGGCGGACTCCAGCGGCAGGACCGTCAGCACCAGCATGAAGGCAAGGGGGATAAGCAGGTTTCTGATCAGCGTGATGAGATAGGCGCGGCGCTCCTTTAAGATGCTGGTGAGCTTGTTTTCCGACATCATGACGCCCACGATGATGAGCGACAGCGGGGAGATCATCGCGCCTGTGTTGGCGATCACCGTCTGTACCGGCGCCGGGAAATGAAGCCCCAGGGCCAGCATGACGGTCAGCAGAAGCGTGGAGACCGTCGGCGGGGTGACGAGGCTTTTGAAGGCAAACTTTTTGCGGGTGAACATGGTGTACTGCCAGGTGAAAAACAGGATGTTGAACGCCAGCAGAAACACCGCGTTATATAAAATCGCCATCTCGCCGAACAGCGCCCTGCACAGCGGCAGGCCGAGGAAGGTGCAGTTGGGGTAGGTAAGGAGCGACGCGGTGGTGACCTTCACGGCGTAGGGCGTGCCGCGCAGCTTTTGTACCCACAGAGACGCCGCCGTGGTCAGCGCGAAGGTTCCGAGCACCAGCAGTACCAGAAGGCCCAGGGACCCGAGCTCCCGGCGGCTGACACTCTGGCTTGCGGCCGAGAGCACCGTGAAGGGCAGGATCAGGTCGCTGCAGATACGCGAGAGGTATTTGCGCTGCGGCGCGGTGACAAGCCCGGTCTTCCCGGCGGCAAAGCCGATGAGGACATAGAGCAGGATGACCAGGATCTGGCCGAAGACGATATCCATGGATGGCATGGGAAACCTCCGCGGGCAGCCATGCTGCCCTGTGTACAGATTCCCCGCCGCAAAAGCGGCGGGGTGAGAATACTTATTCCTCCGCGTCGGGGGCGTAGACGGGGCCGTTTTTGTAGAGCACCGTTACGGTGGTGGTGGCGCCGGGGGTGAGGAAGGTGGCGCGCTTTAAAAGGCCGTCGTCGTCATACTCAAAGCTCACGCGGCTGATCATGCTGCCCTCGTCGCTGTAGCGCTCCTGCTTTGAAAGCTTCTCCCCGTTATACTCGTTGAGCAGCGTGTAGCCCGAGCCGTCCTGGTTCTGCACGGCGATGAGGTTTCCATGCTCGTCATAGGCCGCGGAGCCGAGGTATTCGCCGGTGCGCGCGTCGCTCTCGATGCTGTAGTGGACACTGCCGTCGGGGTAGAAGTCATATTCGAAGCTGTTCGTGACGATGTCGCCCTGGCCGATATAGCCGCCGTAGGCGTCGTAGCGTTTGGTCACTTGGCTCTCCGTGACCGTGTAGCTGCCGTCCGTCTCATAGTCGTAGACGGACACCCGGTCGCTCATGCCGGGATAGGCGGAAAACTGCTCCGTCTTCTCCTCGACCCGGCCGCAGCTGTCGTAGCGGTAGCTTGTGGTCAGGGGGCCGCCGCACTCGAGGTTGAGGCTTGCCTCCTCCGACAGGCAGCGGTTGAAGAAGTGGGCGGCGATCACGGCCGCGTCCCGGTAGCCGCCGAGGCTGCGGAACACCTCCCGCGCGTCGGCAAATGCCTCGTCCTTCAGGAGCTTCATGCCATTTTGGTACAAGGCCTCCTGAGCTTGCTCGGCGCTGTCCTGAAAGCTCCCGAGCTCCTTGTAGGCCTCGTAGGCATCGTCCCAGCGCTCGTTTTGAAAAAGTCTTGCCGCACGGTTGTAGGAGGCGATCTCGGCGTCGGCCTTTTTGGCCTTCGCGCTCATGGTGTTTGCATCCTTGTAGTGACCCACCTTGTCGAAGAGCACCGCCGCCATGGCGTAGTCGCCCTCGTTATACAGACGGTTTGCCTCGACATAGATCGCGTCACGCCGCTGCATGATCTTGTGCGCCCCGAAGACGATGCCCGCGACGAGCACCAGCGGGACGATCACCATGGCCACACGGCGCAGGAGCTTTCCGCGGGACTGGCGCTTTGCCTCGTCCAGGGCCGCCTGTACGGCCTCGCCGTTGAGGCGGAGGTTCTTGTTCTCCCGCAGCAGGTCCACGTTCAGGTACTTGGTGCAGTGCTCGAAGCTGTGGTCGCAGCGGTGGCAGCTCTCGCCCCGCCGGTTGATCTCCCCGCAGGCGCACAGCCACAGGTCCTGGGTCTCCAGCGGGACAAAGCGGCTCATGCTGCTGGTCTCGAGCCGGTACTGACGGATAAGCTCCGTATCGAACAGGCGCTGGTTCAGATCCGTCTGGTCCGGCAGGGGCTTCCAGGTCTGCGCCTCGCCGATATAGCGGCTGCCGTCACCGAAGGCGACCGAAAGAAGCTGCACCGAGAAAACGCGCACATTCGCGTCCGGCAGCAGCACGGCCTCCTTTGCGCCGAAGAAGCTGTCGCGTGCGGCGTTGACGCCCTCGTACACATGCTCCTCCCTGCACAGGACATCGCCCGCGCGGTTCGTGCCGATGACGAGCAGCTTTACGCTGTTGATGACCTTGTCCGAGATGCTGCGCAGCTTGAGCTGTGCCAGCACCTTGCCGGTCTGGTTGTCCATGAGCAGCGCGCCTGCCGCGATCACCAGCGGCGCGCCAGCGGTATAGAGATCCTCCGGCAGGGAAAAGAGCCGGGAATACCGTTCCGCCATCGTTTGTGACCCCCTTTGTCAAACGCATTGGGTTACATAACTCTGCTGATTATATCATCTTATCATGCCCAATTCAAGCCGGAGTTTCTGCAAAAGTGTGAATATTTCGGGAATAAATTCATCGTGCGGCCTGAAAATCCCCCGCATGTCCCGCTCCCCTGCCGCATAGACTGTACGGAATACGGCACGGCGGGAGGAGACGGAATGAAGAGACTGGCACGGCGGCTTGCGCTACTGCTGACCCTGGCGGGGCTCTGCCTGATGACGGGCGGGGCCGACGGCAGGCTCGGGGCTTACCTGGTCGCAAGGCCGCAGGAGGAGCGCATGAAAAACGTCACCGTCCTCACCGCCGCCCCGGCCTATGCACCGACGGTGCCAAAGCGGCTCATGCAGGCGGTGGGCCTTGCCCCGCCGAAGGAGAGCTTCACCCCGCCGTCCCCGCCGATGCCCGAGCCGGATACGATCCTTGAGACGACCATTGAGGGCGGCATGCGCATCAAAAACGAGACCGGCTACTGGGTAGACGCGGCCGAGCTTCTGGCCGAAGGGCCGGGACTCACGCTGCCGCCGAACGAGCCGCAGATCCTCATCATCCACACCCACGCGAGCGAGGCCTACACCCAGTCGGGCGCAGACCGCTACACCCCCAGCGACACGAATCGGACCGAGGATACCCAGTTCAACGTCGTGCGCATCGGCGACGAGCTGACCGAGATCCTCACCGAGGCCGGGCTCGGCGTCATCCATGACCGCGGCATCTACGACTACCCCAGCTACACCGGCTCCTACAGCCGGGCGGGCACGGCCGTCGAGCAGTACCTGGAAAGCTGCCCCGGCATCCGGATCGTGCTGGACATCCATCGGGACGCCCTCGGCGCAAACGGGGTGGTGTACAAGACCATGGCCGAGGAGGACGGCTCCGCGGCAAGTCAGGTGATGCTGCTCGTCGGTACGGACGAGAGCGGCCTTGAGCACCCCTATTGGCGCGGGAACCTGGCCTTCGCGCTCTATCTCCAGAACGCCGTCAACAGTGCCTACCCCACCCTCATGCGCCCGGTGGAGCTGGTGCCCCAGCGCTATAACCAGCAGCTCACGCCGGGTTCGCTCATTGTGGAGGTCGGCAGCAGCGGCAACACCCTGCGCGAGGCCCTCGCCGCCATCCGGCTTTTCGGTCGGGCGATCGCCCCGGCGCTTGCGGAGCTGGAAGAATACGGGCAGTGAATTTGCTTTACAAAGTATCAACGCCTATGGTATACTGAAGCCCCACAAGGTAAGCAGTATAAGGCACAAATTACATATTTACAACAGGAGGAATTTTCCATGAAGAAATGGGTATGTTCTGTATGCGGTTACGTCCATGAGGGTGACACGCCCCCCGAGTTCTGCCCCATCTGCAAGGTCCCCGGTTCCAAGTTCGTCGAGCAGGCCGGTGAGATGAGCTGGGCCGCCGAGCATGTCGTCGGTGTCGGCAAGGTCTTCGGCGCCGATGTCCCCGAGGAAGTCAAGGAGGAGATCATCAAGGGCCTGCGCTCCAACTTTGAGGGCGAGTGCTCCGAGGTCGGCATGTATCTCGCCATGGCGCGCGTTGCCTACCGTGAAGGCTATCCCGAAATCGGCATGTACTGGGAGAAGGCCGGCCTTGAGGAGGCCGAGCACGCCGCCAAGTTTGCCGAGCTTCTGGGCGAGGTCGTCACCGACAGTACCAAGAAGAACCTGCAGATGCGCGTCGACGCCGAGAACGGTGCCACCGCCGGCAAGACCGATCTTGCCAAGCTCTGCAAGAAGTACAACCTCGACGCCCTGCACGACACCATCCATGAGATGGCCCGCGACGAGGCCCGCCACGGCAAAGCCTTCAAGGGCCTGCTGGAGAGATACTTTAAGTAATCCCTTGCCTCCCCCAGCCGCTTGCGGCGGTAAGGGGGAGGGGGACCGCTTTAGCGGTGGAAGGGGTCTGTGCGTTGACCGACAGACTCCCTCAGTCACCAGTGTGCGCACTGGTGCCAGCTCCCTCAGAGAGGGAGCCAATAAAGAAAGGAGAAAACACCAATGAAATACGTCTGCAATGTATGCGGCTGGGTCTATGATGAGGACGAGCAGGGCACCAAGTGGGAAGACCTGCCCGACGATTTCACCTGCGAGCTGTGCGGCGTCGGCAAGGACGAGTTCACCGCCGAGGAGTAAGAACACATAAGCACGAACGGGTCAGCTGCGGCTGGCCCGTTTTTTGTCGAAAAAGTAATTGTTAGCAGCCGCTAATCACTTTACAAGGATCTTTTTGCTGATATAATAAAGGAGTTATTATATCATACCATTCCTTGATAAGAAGCTTTATTGGATTCCCGAGCAAAATTTGTGTCAGACAAGGCGAAGCCCGCAGAGCATAATGGAGATATGTGGTCAAGGGCTTCAACGCAGTATGACGCGGATTTTGCCGGGAAGACGTAAAGATTTCTATCAAGGGATGGTATCAGACAGAAAAGAGAACGATATGCAGCTGAACGAATTGAAGGCCGGACAGAGCGCCCGCGTTGTCAGCATCGGCGGCGAAGGGGCTTTGCGCCAGCATTTTCTTGACATGGGGCTGATCCCCGGCGTTGAGGTGACGATGGTCAAGCTCGCCCCCATGGGGGACCCGATGGAGCTGCGCCTGCACGGGTACGAGCTGACGCTGCGCCTTGCGGACGCCGAAAAGATCGGCATTGAGCGCATCGAGGCCGCCCCCGAAGAAGAGAGCGCGCAGGAAGGGCGCAGACCGTCCGCGCACCCCGGTCTCGGCGAGGAGGGCCGGTTCCACCCCAAGGGCTCCGGCGATCCCCTGCCGGAGGGCACCACGCTCACCTTCGCCCTGGTGGGCAACCAGAACAGCGGCAAGACCACGCTCTTCAACCAGCTCACCGGCTCCAACCAGCATGTGGGCAACTTCCCCGGCGTCACGGTCGACCGCAAGGACGGCGTTATCCGGGGCCACGCGGACACCTCCATCACCGACCTGCCGGGCATCTACTCCATGTCCCCCTACTCGAGCGAGGAGCTGGTGTCCCGCGACTTTGTGATCCAGAGCAAACCAAAGGCCATCATCAACATCGTCGACGCGACCAACATCGAGCGCAATCTCTACCTCACCATGCAGCTTCTGGAGATGAACATACCGACGGTGGTAGCCCTCAACATGATGGACGAGCTGACCGGCAACGGCGGCACCGTGGACGTAAACCGCATGGAGTCCATGCTGGGCGTGCCGGTGGTACCCATCTCGGCGGCGAAGAACCACGGCGTGGACGAGCTGGTGCGCCACGCGATCCATGTGGCAAAATACCAGGAGCGGCCCCTGCGTCAGGACTTTTGCAGCTCCTCCGACCACGGCGGCGCGGTACACCGGGCGCTGCACGCGGTCAGCCACCTCATCGAGGACCACGCCGAGCGCACGGGGCTGCCGGTGCGCTTTGCAGCCTCCAAGGTCATCGAGGGAGACGAGAGCATCCTCCGGCAGCTTGAGCTTGACCAGAACGAGAAAGAAATGCTGGAGCACATCGTTTTGCAGATGGAGGCCGAGCGCGGTCTTGACCGCAGCGCCGCCATCGCGGACATGCGCTTTGAATACATCGGCAAGGTCTGTGACGCCTGTGTCATCAAGCCCCGCGAGAGCCGCGAGCACAGGCGCAGCCGGAAGCTGGACCGGGTGCTGACCGGCAAGTACACCGCCATCCCCTTCTTCATCGGCATCATGGGTCTGGTGTTCTTCCTGACCTTCTTCCTCATCGGGCCCTACTTCCAGGATCTGCTGGCGTCCGGCATCGAGGCCCTCGCCGGACTTGCCGGGCGGGCCATGGAGGCTGGGCATGTGAACCCCGCCATCCAGAGCCTGGTGCTCGACGGCATCTTCGAGGGCGTCGGCAGCGTGGTGAGCTTCCTGCCGCTCATTGTGATCCTGTTCTTCTTCCTGTCCCTGCTCGAGGACAGCGGCTATATCGCCCGCGTGGCCTTCGTGATGGACAAGCTCCTGCGACGCATCGGCCTTTCGGGGCGGAGCATCGTGCCCATGCTCATCGGCTTCGGCTGCACGGTGCCGGCGGTCATGTCCACGCGCACCCTGCCCTCGGACCGCGACCGGCACATGACCATCCTGCTGACCCCCTTCATGTCCTGCACGGCGAAGCTGCCGATCTACAGCTTCTTTGTCGGCGCCTTCTTCCCGCGCAGAAGCTGGCTCATCATCACGGGCCTGTATCTGCTGGGCATCGTGGTCGGCATCCTGGTGGCGAAGCTTTATAAAACGACCCTCTTCAAGGGAGAGGCCGTCCCCTTCGTGATGGAGCTGCCCAACTACCGCCTGCCGAGTCCGAAAAACGTCATGCTCCTTTTGTGGGAGAAAGCCAAAGACTTTCTGCAGCGTGCCTTCTCGGTGATCCTCATTGCCACGATCGTGGTGTGGTTCCTCCAGCGCTTCGACTTCCGCTTCAACCTTGTCGCCAACTCCCAGGACAGCATCCTCGCGGCCGTGGCGGGGCTGCTGGCGCCGCTGTTTAAACCCGTGGGTCTCGGCGACTGGCGCATCGTCACCTCGCTCATCAGCGGCTTTATGGCCAAGGAGAGCGTGGTGTCCGTCATGCGCATCCTCTTTGCCCAGGGCGTGGAGAATGCGCTTACCCCGGTCGCGGCGGCGTCGCTTTTGGTGTTCAGCCTGCTGTATACCCCGTGTGTGGCGGCCATCGCCTCCATCAAGCGGGAGCTCGGCGGCAAATGGGCGGTGTATGTGGTGCTGTGGCAGTGCGCGGTCGCGTGGTGTGCTGCACTCATCGTGCGGCTCGTCGGCTCGCTGCTTTGAGGGAATTGCCATGAATATCTGGGATATTCTGATTCTGCTTGCGGTGGGCGTGCTGGTGTACTTCGCCGTACGCGCCATCCGAAGCGGCAGGGCGGGAAGCTGTCACGAGTGCATGAGCTGCCATCACGACTGCGCCGCCTGCGCCCATCCGTGCCCGACACATAAGAAAAATGACCGTCCCTGAGGGGCGGTCATTTTTCGTCCGGGTTTACGTGGACCATGATGTGCTTGACGCTGGAGAACTCCCGCTCGATGCGGTCGTGGACCCGCTCGGCGATGTCATGGGCCTCCACCAGGCGCAGCTCCCCGTCCAGGCGGATCTCCAGATCGACATAGATGCGGCTGCCGAACTCCCGGGTCTGGAGGCGGTCGATGCCGCGGACTTCCGGCTCCTTCAGCACGCAGTCGGCAAGGCGCTGCTCCGTTTCACTGTCGCAGGCGTGGTCCACCATCTTGGCGGTGGCGTCGTGGAAGATGTCATAGGCCGCCTTGAGGATAAACAGGCAGATGACAAGGCTGGCAATCGGCTCCATGACGGGATAGCCCAGCCGCGCCCCCGCGATGCCGATGAGCGCGCCGACGGACGAAAGCGCGTCCGAGCGGTGGTGCCAGGCGTTTGCCATGAGAGCCGGGGAGTTGAGGCGCTTGGCGTAAAAGCGGGTGAACCAGTACATGGCCTCCTTGACCGCGATGGAGACGACAGCGGCGACAAGGGCCAGAAGGCCCGGCGTGGGCTGCGCTTCCCCGCCCGCGCGGATGGTCTCGACGGCACGCCAGCCGATCAGAAGGCCCGTCACGGCCAGCACCACGGACAGGACGATCGCCGCCACGCACTCGAAGCGCTCATGCCCGTAGGGGTGTTCCCTGTCGGCAGCCTTGACGGAGAGCTTGACGCCGATAATGACGATGAAGCTGCTGAGGACATCTGACGCCGAGTGCACCGCGTCGCTGATCATGGCGCCGGAATGGGCCAGGATGCCCGCCAGCAGTTTTAATAAGGACAATATTGTGTTTCCCGCCACGCTTACCAGAGATACCTTTGTGGCGGTCTTTTCAAAATCCATCGTCTGTTCCATGGCAGTTACCTCCTGCAAACACGGATAAAATGCGGAAAGGATGCGGCGCACAGCGTCACATCCTTATTGTATGCGGGGTATTACGCTATCTTGCCGCCGAGTCTCGGGAACCAGTAGTCTTTTCCGTAGACCATGAGCTCGGCAAAGACGCACACTGGCAGGGCGGCCAGCACGTCGAGGGCCGAGTGCTGCTTGACAAAGCACACGGCAAGGCACACCATCACCACGAAAACCGAGAGAGCAAACTTCCAGCCGGGGGCGAGGTCCGGGTCCTTGAGGCCCACGGACAAAATGCCCAGGGAGTAGGCCGCGTGCAGCGAGGGGCAGACCCCGGTGTTGGTGTCGAAGGAGTAGATGAAGGCAACCACATCGGTCAGGAAATTCTGACGCGGGAACACCGCGGGCCGCAGATCCTGGCGGCTGGGCCAGAGGATGTAGCAGAGCATGGCCACGGCCTGGGTGATCATGATGAAGGTCTGGAGCTTCTTGAAGCGCGGCACATCGTAAAAGAAGGTGTAGGCCAGCGATCCGAAGCAGAGGAAATACCAGCCCACATAGAAGATCACAAACAGTTCATTGAAGGGGATCATGTCGTCCAGCCAGCAGTGGATGGGGTGGCAGCGCGAGGCCGGGATCAGATTCTCCGTGATGAAATACATGCAGAAATAGGCAATCCAGCCGCCGAGCAGCTTGACATGGGCAAAGCGCGGTTCGTTGAGCCGCCTGAGAGAAAAGCCGCTGTAATCATACGGCTGTTTTTTCATCGGTATAGACCTCCAAGGGGATGTTTTTCGGGTACTGCGACTTGGGGATGTTCGGGTACGGGACCACGGTGTGCTCGGGCTGGGCGACGGCGATGCCGGTGATGGCGTCCATCAGGGCATCGCAGATGCGGCGGCGCTCGTCGGCAATGGGGGCATCATGATGAAACGGAATCGGGTCGCCGTAGAACATCGTCTTGAGCCGCGGCGCGACGTACAGGGGCACGAAGCTCAGCTCCACGCCGGTCTTTTTATAGTAAAAGCGGGCAAGGTCAATGAATTTGTCCTGGAAGTCGTGGACGATGTTGTTGTGTTCGTCATAGTGCTCCGGGAAAATAACCATGCTGTTGCCCTGCTTTAATAGCTCAATGGACTGGCGGTAGGTGGTAATGAGGCGGGTGTCGTGGTAGACGGGCACCGTGTGGGCGTTATTGAAGATCAGCAGCGCAAGAGGCTTGATGAGACGGCTCAGCATCTTATAAAACCAGCGCACCCCTTTGGGCTTTTGCGACCAGAAGTCCCTGTAAGCGTAGGCCGAGACCTCGTCGGCGTTCATCATCTCTCCCGCGCACCAGACATAGTGCCTGCCGGGGGTATAGATTTCCCCCGCGATGGGGCCGTACATCTGGCTGTGGTTGCCCGCAATGACGCAAGGCTCGGCCGGCAGCTTCTCCGCGCCGACGATTTTGTACTTTGGGGAGAAAAGCTTTACGAGAAAATAGACGACCTTATAGGTCCAGGGTGTTTTTTTGTCTTCCATGCCGCATCCTTCCTTCGAGGCACTATGATACCACGCAAATATAAACAAAGCATGAATTTTCAAAAGTATTTCAGGAATTTGTATTATATCACAAGGTATCGGAAAAATGCAAAGGGTTTTGCGGACGGAAATACTGTACTGCAACGTACAAACCCCTTCCACCGCTGAAGCGGTCCCCCTCCCCCAAATCGCCGCATGCGCGGCTGGTGGAGGCAAGATCAGCAAAACACCGGGAGGCTTGCGCCTCCCGGTGGGATATTCAATTGTGGTTTCTCCCGGTTCACAAGGGGAGTTCAGAGGGGCTTCCCCTCTGATTTTTCGCCTCGCAAGGCGAAAAACAGTTTCAAATCCGTTTTTTCCGGGGGCGCGTACCTCGGAAAAAACTCTTCTCAGCCTGCAAGTGTGCGAGCGTCCCCCGCAAGCGAGTGCGCGCAGCAGGCTGCATCCCCCTCGTTTTGTTGAAATGCCATAAGGGCATTTCAACAAAACGAATTTACGGCTTGAGCTGGAGGTAGGCGTCGCGGTACTGCTTGGCGGAATTCTCCCAGGAGACATCCTTGGCCATGTCGCGCTCGACCATCTCATCCCAGCGCTCGCGCTCGGTGAAGTAGAGGGTCTTGGCACGGTTGACGGCGTCAAGCAGCAATCCCGCCTCGTAGCGGTCGAAGGTGAAGCCGTTGCCCTCGTTGGTGAAGGCGTTGTAGGGCTGGACCGTGTCCTTGAGGCCGCCGGTCTCGCGCACGATGGGGACCGTGCCGTAGCGCATGGCGATCAGCTGGGTCAGGCCGCAGGGCTCGAAGAGACTCGGCACCAGCAGGGCGTCGGCGCCCGCGTAGATCTGGTGGGCCAGGCCCTCGTTGTAGGAGATGTAGGAGCAGACCGTGCCGCGGTGGGCGTTTTCGTACCAGCGGAAAGCGTCCTCATAGCGGCCGTCGCCGGTGCCGAGGACCACGATCTGGGTGTTGCCGTCCACCATCTGCTGGAAGATGGCGTTGACCAGGTCCAGACCCTTCTGGTCAGTCAGGCGGGAGATGAGGCCGATGACCATTTTGCCGTCGTCCTGCTCAAGGCCCAGAGCCTCCTGCAGGGCGCGCTTGTTGGCCTTCTTCTTTTCGATCACATCGTTGATGTCGTAGGGCGCGGCCAGGAGCTTGTCGGTGGCGCTGTTCCAGATGTCGACATCGATGCCGTTGACGATGCCGCGCAGCTTTCCGGAGTGGTGGCGCAGGTGGGCGTCGAGGTTCTCGCCGTAGAAGGGGGTCTGGATCTCCCAGGCGTAGGTGTTGGAAACGGTGGTGATCATGTCGGCGTAGGCAAGGCCGCCCTTGAGCATGTTGGCATCCTCGTAGCCCTGTTTCATGAAGCCGTAGCCGAACACGTAGCCGGGCAGGCCTGTCCAGTACTGGAGGGTGGGGATATTGTAGATGCCCTGGAAGCGCAGGTTATGAATCGTGATCATGCTCTTGGCGCCGCCGATGGGGGTGTTGGCAAAGAGCGTGCGCAGATACACGGGCACCAGCGCCGCCTGCCAGTCGTGGCAGTGGATGATGTCGGGGATCCAGTTCATGTAGTTGAGGGCAGCCAGCGCCGCCTTGGCAAAGTAGCAGTACTTGGGGATATCGCGCACGAGGTCGGTGTAGGGGTTGCCCCAGCTGAAAAAGTCGTTGTTGTCGATGAAGTCATAGACAACGCCGTCCCACACGTATTCCATGATGCCCACATAGAAGCTGCGGCCGTCGGAGCACAGGTCCATCATGAACTCGCCCCGGTAGACCATCTTCTCCTGGTACTTCTGCGGGATGCAGGCGTAGCGGGGCAGGATGACCTTGACGTCACAGTTCTGCTTGGTGAGGGCCTTGGGCAGGGCGTACATCACGTCGCCCAGACCGCCGGTCTTGATAAAGGGATAGCATTCCGAGCCGATAAAAGCCACGCTGCGGCGCGGCTGCGGCAGGTCCACAACAGGTTCGTCCACTTTCGTTTCCTCCGTAGTTTTTTCTTCGATCTTCGGCTCCGCTTCGGCGGGAGCCGCTTCCGCGACAGGCGCAGCCTCCGCGACGGGGGCCTCCTCCATGGCGGGCGCGGCCTCTGCCTTCTTTACGTTCTTCCTGCGGGCGGGGGCCTTCTTCTCCGTCTTGGCGGATTCGGTTCCCTCCGCCTTCTTCGCGGGCTTCTTCGCCGGCGCCTTTTTCGCGGGCGCCTTCTTGACGGGCGCTTCCTTCGCGGGCTCGGCGACAGGGGCGGCGGTTTTATTCTCGGCGGCGGTCAGCTCGGCAGCCGCGCTCTTTTCGGGCTCTGCGGCAGCAGTCTTTTTACCAGGCATTTTTATTCTCCTTTGTTCCGTATTCAACCGCAGGCAATCTTGCCTGAAACACTGTACTCAAGATACCATAACGGTACAAAGATGTCCAGCGCCAGATTTAAATTTTTGGATGAACCGTGAAAAATGTTCGTGCCCATGCCACACAAGACGGCAGGCCCGGGCGGGCCTGCCGTGCGTTTACTGTTCGTTCCAGGCTTTGATCTCGGCGCGGAGCCAATCGGCAAACTCGTCGATACCCTCGCCGGTGCGCGCGCAGACGGGGATGATCTTCATCTTCGGGTTAAGGCGCCACACGTACTCTTTGCACTTTTCGATGTCAAAGTCAAAGTAGGGCAGCACGTCGATCTTGTTGATGAGCAGCACGTCGCAGATGGAGAACATCAGCGGGTACTTGAGGGGCTTGTCGTCCCCCTCGGGTACGGAGAGGATCATCGCGTTTTTCACGGCGCCCGTGTCAAACTCAGCAGGACACACGAGGTTTCCGATGTTCTCCAGAATGGCGAAGTCCACGTCGTCCACGCCCAGGCCCTCGAGGCCCTGCTTTGTCATGCCCGCGTCCAGGTGGCACATGCCGCCGGTATGCAGCTGGATGACCTTGACGCCGGTCTTCTCGATGGTCGCGGCATCCACGTCGGAGTCGATGTCGGCCTCCATGACGCCGATGCGAAATTCGTCCTTCAGCGCGGCGATGGTCTTGCCGAGCGTCGTGGTCTTGCCCGAGCCGGGAGAGCTCATGAGGTTGAGGAGGAACACTTTGTTCTTCTTCAATTCCTCGCGCAGCTTGTCCGCCTCACGGTCGTTGTTTTCAAATACGCTCTGCTTTATCTCAAGAATCCTGTATCCTTCCATTTCGCACCTCTGTTAAAGTATGAGTGTAGAAACAGTATAGCACAGCTCATGCGAGCAAATCAAGTGCCTCGCGCAGCCACTTGTCCAGCGCCGCGCGGTTTTGCACGAAAGACTCGTCAGGGTCCAGCGGGTAGATCGCCGCGTTTCGGGTCGCAGCGTTCAGGCGCTTGGCAAGCTCCCCGCCCCCGGCGTCGATCTGCTGAAAGGGCGCCATGCCCGCCGCCAGGGCGGTCTCCGCGCCGCTGCCGGCCCAGAGCCATTGGAAAAAGTGCTCTGAGACCTCAGTATCGGCTCCGTCCAGCAGGGCAAATCCCATCAGCTCCACGGGGTAACGGGCATCCGTCCCCTCCGGCAGGGGCAGAAGGCGCACGTCCAACGTCTTGTCCGCAAGCCCCGCAAGCGTTGTGGACATGGTGACAGCGCAGGCAAGCTGCCCTGCGCGCACATAGTCCGCCGCCCGCTCCCGCAGGACAAACCCGCCGCGAAAGGCGGCCAGCGCGAGCTCGTTATAAAGCGCCGACACCTGTCCGTCCTTCATGTCGGAAGCGGCGTCCCCGGTCAGGCGGATCCCCGCCGCAGCGGACTCGGTATACAAAAGCGAGGCCGCGCAGTCACAGCCGAGGAAGGGGGTTTCCCCCGCCGCCGCGAGCAGCGCCTCAAAGCTTACAAAGCTCCCGTCCGTAAGCGCGGTATTCACCAGCACTACCGGCAGGCGCGAGCCGATGGGGAAAAACGATCTGCCCGCTGCCGGGAACGTGTCCGAAAGCGCCTCCGGCACCGGCAGCGGCGAGGCAGCCTCAGCAAGGCCCCCGCTCTCCTCAAAGCGGGCCGCGCGGACATGGCTGCAAAAGAGCAGGTCGGGCGCTTCATACGCTCTGCCGGTCAGGCCCTCAAACGCCGCGCCGAGCTTCTCTTCATCGGCAAAGGCCGTAGCCTGGAGGCGGATACCCGTCTCTTTGCGGCAGCGCGTGATCAGGCTCTCCATCGCGGCGCTGTCACAGTCGGCTTGCGTATACCAGAGTGTGAGCGTCTCCGTCTTCGGCAGGGGCATTTCGCGGGTATAGAAAAACATCCCGGCGCAAAGTCCGGCCGCGATCAAAAGGATCGCAAGCCGCAGCCATCCGTGTTTCATATCCGCTCACCTCCCCGTCGTCGGCACAAGCGCCGCATCGGCGTGCATGTATTATAACACGGCTGCGGCAGGAAGTACAAGCAGTTTGCACTTTCTTCTCCTTTATGGTAGAATCAGCCAAACACACTTTGGAGGACTGCATATGCGCTACAAGGCGGTTTTGTTCGACATGGACGGCACGGTGCTCGACACCCTTGCCGATCTCACAAACGCGATCAACCATACGCTCTCGGACTACGGGATGCCTCTGCTGGAAAAGCGCCAGGTTGCGCAGTATCTCGGCAACGGCGCGGCCTGGCTCATGTCCAGGGCCGTCCCCGAGGGCACGCCCGACGCGCTTCGCGAGGAGATGCTGCGGGCTTATCAGCCCTGGTACGACAGCCACTGCGCCATCCTCACCGCACCCTATCCCGGCATCGTGCCGCTGATGCAGGCCCTGCGGGAGGCGGGCGTGAAGCAGGCGGTCATCTCCAACAAGCAGGACACGGCGGTCAAGCAGTTGGCAGCACAGCACTTCCCCGGCCTGCTGGAGACCGCCGTGGGCGAGAGCGAGACCGTGCGCCGCAAGCCGAACCCGGACGCGGTGCTGGCCGCTCTGCGGGAGATGGGCGTTGAGAAGCGGGACGCGGTCTACGTGGGCGACACGGAAGTCGACCTGCGCACCGCCGAGAACGCGGGCCTTGCCTGCGCGGTGGTGGGCTGGGGCTTTCGCACCGAGGAGCAGCTTTATGAGGCGGGCGCCGGGCATATCTTTCAAAGCGCCGAGGAACTTCGCGGCTGGCTGCTGGAATAAAAGAACGATGGCGAAGGAGATCCCTTCGCCATCATGTATTATGCAGCTTTTCCGATTCCTCGCGCAGCCGCTCCAGCCAAACATAGGGCACATCCAGCTCGCCGCTGATGCCCGTGCCGAGGCTGATGTTGGGCTTGTTGCCGCCGTGGAAGTCGCTGCCGCCGGTCTTTAACAGGCCGTATTCCTCCGCGAGGCCTTCCAGGTACTTCACCTGCCCCAAGTCATAGCCGCTGTAGCGGCACTCGATCCCGCGCAGGCCGTGGGCCATGCAGTGCTCGATGAGTTCCCGCAGCTCCGCGTCGTTTTTCTTATACTGGAAGGGATGGGCCAGCACCGGCACGCCGCCGGACTGTACGATGGCCTCTACGGAGCTGTCGATATCGACCGTCCTGCGCGGAACAAAATAGCGCTTGTCCCGGCCCAGATATCGCTCAAAGGCGTCGCTCACGCTTTCGGCGAGGCCCAGCTCGGTCAGGATGCGGCCGAAATGCGGGCGACCGATCGCCTCGCCGAAGCGCCGTTTCATCTCCGCATAGCTCACCGGCAGGCCGTCGGCGGCCATGAGCGCCGCGATCTTCTCGTTGCGCCGGTCCCGCTCGTTCACGATCCCAGCCAGCAGCGGGACCAGGTGCTTCAGATAATAGCCCAGAATATGCACCGACACGCCGTACCTGGTGCTGATCTCGATGCCCTGGACGACCTCCACGCCGTAATCCATGCCGGCAGAGATTGCCTCGGCGTGTCCGGCGATGGTGTCGTGGTCGGTGACGGCGATGGCGCGAAGGCCCAGCTCGGACGCCCGCCGCACCGCCTCGCGCGGGGTGCAGGTGCCGTCGGAGGCGGTGGTGTGGATGTGCAGGTCGATCTCTCTCATGGGTGCTTTTCCAGGCGTCTGCACATCTCGTCGTGAGCCGCCCGCTCCAGCGTATCGTCAAGCGGCCCAAGCTCCGCCCTGCCGTATTTGCGCTCCAGTGCCGTTTTGATCAGAAGGTCGGCGAAGTCCGGGTTCTTCGGCAGCAGCGGTCCGTGGCTGTAGGTACCGAAGACATTTTTATAGTGCGCGCCCTCCAGCCCGTCCTCACCGTTGTTGCCGAAGCCCGCGAGGACCTTGCCCAGCGCCTCGACTCCCGAGCCGAGGCGGGTCTTGCCGCTGTGGTTTTCAAAGCCAACTACCGTAAAGCCGCCGAGCTTTTCGTCCACCCGGTACATGTAGTTGCCGATCATGCGGGTCTTTGCGCCCACAGTGTACAGATCCAGCGCGCCCACAAAGTCGCAGCGCTTTCCGTCGTGGGTCTCGTAATATGCGCCCAGCATCTGATACCCGCCGCAGATAGCGAGGATGGTCATGCCGTCCTGCACAGCCGCAATCAGCTCCCTGTCGCGGCCCCGGTGCAGGTCCTCCAGCAGCACCTCCTGCTCGAAATCCTGCCCGCCGCCGATGAACGTTAGGTCAAAGCCCGCCAGGCTTTCCTTTGAGCCGAGGGGCATTTTCACGACTTCCGCCCCGATGCCGCGCCAATTAAGACGCTGCGTCAGGCAGCGGATGTTGCCGCCGTCGCCGTAGAGATTCAGTACATCCGGGTATAGATGACAGATTTTCAGTTCCATACTTATCTCCTAACAAATGCCCCCGATAAAGGGCATGATGCAGAAAAACGTATTATCATTTTTGGCACGGCTTTGCCGCGTCAAAAATACCATAAGCCGAGCTTAGCGAGGCCTCGCGCCGACCAAGCGCGGCGTATCACGCACCGCCGCGTGCGATAAGCGCGAGTCCTCAATTGCGAATCCCATTCGCAATTGACTAAACCCAGAATTCGTCGCCGCCGCAGTGCTTGACCAGCACCTCGCGCAGCTCCAGCAGGGCGGTATAGGTCGGGATCATATAGATGGGCCGCTCCTCGCTTTCGAGGGAAGAGACCAGCTTTTCGTAATCCCGCTCTGTCTCCACGAAACGCGGATCCACACCCGCGTACTTGATGCGCACCGCCATGTCGGGGGCGCGGTCGCCGGAGACGATCACCTTCTCGAGCCGTCCCGACAGCTCGCACAGTCTTTCAAAGTTCGCGTCCCAGATCCAGGAGATGTCCGTGCCGTCGGCCGCGCGGTCGTTGAGGCAGATGACAAGGACGAATCTGTCCTTGATGTTCTGTAAAAAGTCCAGTACCTGATTGCAGCCCGCCGGGTTTTTCACCAGCATGACCTTCGCGCCGCCCTTGCCCAGAGCAAAGTCCTCCATGCGCCCGAAGCCGCATTTGAATTTGCCCAGTGCCGCGATCGCCGTCTCGTCCGGAATCCCCATTTCCCGCATGGCCGCGATGGCACCGACAGCGTTATAGACGTTGTATAGGGCGGGCAGGTTGACATCGACCATGCGGGGCTCCATGAGCACTCCGCCGATGACGACGGTGCTCCCGTCAGGGCGCTGCTCGGTCACGTCGGTGACGGCATACTCAGGCTTATCCGCGCGGTGATAGCCGCACTTGGGGCAGCGGAAGCCGCCCAGGTGGCCGTAGGTGATATAGTCGTATTCGTATTCGGTCTTGCAGCGGATGCAGTGGCTTGCGTCGGAAAGCTCGCTCTTCTTCCCTGAGGGGACAGCCCCCTTGTCGATGCCGAAGAAGAGATAGCTGTGGTAAGTGTCCTCCGCGAGGGACGCGGTCAGTGAGCAGTCGGCATTGAGCAGGACCTCGATCGGCTTCGGAATGCCGGCAAGCGCCTTGCGGATGTTTTCCAGTGTGTGAGTCACCTCGCCGTAGCGGTCGAGCTGATCGCGGAAGAGGTTCGTGACCACCACCAGGCCCGGTACAAGCTGGGGGAAAACGCCCACCGCGGCGGCCTCGTCGCACTCGATGACGGCGTATTCCTTTTTGCACTTGCCAAAGAGCGTAGAGTTCATGACGAACTCCGTCGTGATGCCGGACATGAGGTTAGCGCCCGAGCGGTTGGCAAAGTAGCTCAGGCCTGCGTCTTCAAAGCCCTGGTCGATCATGCGGGCGGTGGTGGTTTTGCCGTTGGTGCCGGTGATGGCGACGGTCTTTACTCCGCGGGCCAGGACGGAGAGCAGGTCGGGGCAGACCTTGAGCGCCCAGCGTCCGGGCATGGCGGTGCCGCCGCGGTGCACCAGGCGCGAGAAGCCGCGAAGAAATCTGCACAGGCAGATGGCGAGAAATGCACGAAATGACATATCGAAATCTCCTTGAGAATGATAGACGCGTTTGAGAATATAGGCATGTTATTATATCACAGTATATTCCCCCGGGCAAGCTTTTACCCCGAGGAGAAGGCTGCTGACATGTTTTTTGGCTCTGCGGGAAAAATATGCTTGACTTTTGAAAAGAAGCGCGCTATAATGAACAGGCTTTCAGGGATGGACGATTGGCGCAGCTGGTAGCGCATCCGCTTGACGTGCGGGAGGTCACAAGTTCGAGTCTTGTATCGTCCACCACAATATCCTCACCATTTGGTGAGGATATTTTTTTCCCTGCAAATTGGCCTCTTTCTTGAGCAAGCAGCACAAGACGCGATATCGGAGTATTGCCGCTCCGGTATCGCGTCTTTTCCGCTTGCCCGTATGTGGTTCAGCGCGCGCAGTAGATTTGTGCAAGACCGCCGTGGGAGGTCTCACGATATTTCTCGTCCATATCCTTTCCTGTCCGATACATGGTTGTCACCACATCGTCAAAGGATATCTTGCGGGTGGAATACAGGAAACGCGACAGATTCACGGAGCTGATCGCCCTCATGGCGGCGACGGCGTTGCGCTCGATGCACGGGATCTGCACCAGCCCATTCACCGGATCGCAGGTCAGGCCCAGATTGTGCTCCATGGCGATCTCAGCCGCGTACTCGATCTGGTCGATATTCAGCCCGTACAGCGATGCCAGAGCCGCGGCCGTCATGGAGCAGGCGCTGCCGATCTCCGCCTGGCAGCCGCACTCTGCGCCGGAGATGGAGGCATTGGTGCGGATGACGTTGCCGACGAGTCCCGCCACGGCCAGCGCGTCCAGGATCTCCTCCTCGGGGAAGCCCCGGTCCGTCTGCATGTAATACAGCACCGCCGGCAGTACGCCGCAGCTGCCGCAGGTGGGAGCTGTGACCACAATGTGCTCGTCGGCATTTTCCTCGCTGACCGCATAGGCGTAGGCGGCAATGACGCGGTTCATGGTGACATCGGCGCTCTCATTGTAGCAGCGCTTCTCAAACAGCAGCTTTGCCTTGCGCTCCACGCCCAGGCCGCCCGGCAGCGTCCCCTCCGCCGCAAGACCCCGCCGAATGGAATCTTTCATGGCCTCCCACACGGTTTTCAGATAGTCCCGCAGCCGGTCATCCTCCATGTGGCTGATAAATTGCGGGAGGTTCATGCCGCGCTGCCTGCACAGCAGCAGAATCTCCGAGAAATGCTTCTGGGGATAGACCTCGATCTCCTCCTCAGAGCTTTCCCCCTCAATGCGGATGGAGCCGCCGCCGATGCTGAAAATGCGATTTGAGCCGATCGGCTGTCCGTCCCTGAATGCCTCAAAGAGCATGGTGTTCGGATGAGGCAGGTCCTGCTCGGTCCGGTTAAAGACGATCTGTGCCCCGGGCAGGCCGGCCAGGATGGCCTTGCCTGTCCCGTGCCCCTCGCCGGTGAAGGCCAGGGAACCAAAGAGCGTGACCCTGTAAGCATCAGCATCAGGATAACGCTCAGCAAAAATCTGCGCCGCGTGATAGGGGCCGACCGTGTGAGAGCTGGAAGGTCCGTTTCCGATCTTGTAAACACTTTTGATTGTTTTCATGATAATTTCTCCTTACAGCGGGAGCTTTCTGCCCTGCTTTTTCCATTCCGCGAACTCGGCCGTCGCGGTAAACAGCACGTCACCGGAGGAGTTGAGAGCGGTTTCCAGAGAATCCTGAATGACACCGATAATAAACCCAACGCCCACCATCTGCATGGCAATGTCGGCGGAGATCCCAAACAGCGAGCAGCCAAGGGGCACCAGCATCAGCGAGCCGCCGGCCACACCCGAAGCACCGCAGGCCGAGAAGGTGGCCACGATGCTCAGAAATATGGCCATGGGGATCGTCACAGGTACGCCCACGGTAAAGGCCGCGACCAGGGAAAAAATAGTGATAGTTACCGCCGCACCGTCCATATTGATGGTGGAGCCGAGCGGGATGGAAACGGAGTACAGATCCTCATCCAGCCCCAGCTCCTTGCAAAGCTGCATGTTCACGGGGATATTGGCCGCGGAGCTGCGGGTGAAGAAGGCCGTGATGCCGCTCTGCCGGAGGCAGCGGAATACCAGAGGATAGGGGTTGTGGCGCAATATGAGACCCACGATTAACGGATTGATGACCAAAGCCACAAACAGCATTGTCCCCACCAGCAGCGCAATGAGCTGCCCGTAGCGCACGAAAATCTCCGAACCGCTGGTCGCCACGGCGGTGTACATCAGACCCAGGATGCCGAAGGGGGCACAGCTGATGACCCAGCGTACCGACTTGGACACTGCGTCGGCCAGATCCTCCATCATGGCCTTGGTAGCAGGTCCTGCATGCCGCAGCGCAATGCCGAGCACCACAGCCCAGAAAAGGATGCCGATGTAGTTGGCATTTGCCAGCGCATCCACGGGGTTTACAATGATGCTCTTCAAAAGGTTCATCACCACATCGGCCATGCCCTGCGGCACAGCCGCGGCGTCAACGGCGTCTGCACCTGCCAGCGGAATGGTGATCCTGAAGGCAAAGCTGGTGAACACAGACACAATGGCGGCACACAGCGTACTGAACAGGTACAGAAAGATAACGGTCCGGAACTTCTCCATGTTGCCGCCCTTGGAGTTTGCAAGCGCGGACGCCACCAGCAGGAACACCAGGATCGGCGCAATCGCCTTCAGCGCGCCCACAAACAGATCCCCCGGCAGACCGATCCACACCGACCCGGGCGCCGCAAAGCCCAGGATTGCCCCGATGACCATACCGATCACAATGCGCAGGATCAGGCTCATGGAATTCCACTTTTTGAATATAGTCATACGTTTCTCCTCCTTGTATGTTTTTCATTATAACATACAGCCGCCGAATCTTCCACTGCAAGAAAATGATTGCAGGTCCTGGAATCTTTATACCGGAGAGGGACTGTGAAAATAGTCTCTTGTTTGATGATACCATAATTTAGCTTGAAACAAGCGGAAAATTTTATTATACTGCGTATGTAATTTCGAAAAATATTTTGCAAGGAAATAAACTCACATGAAAGATAAGAACGCGCCCTTGACCCCGGAGACAGGAGCATCGGAAGCAGCACGCAGGAGAGGCAAAACAGTCTCTTCCCTCTTTGCCGTTCTGCTGATCCTGACGATGCTTTTTACCATGGTGTTTTCTGCCTGCAGGCAGTACGCTGTTGAACTGGATGCAGCCTATGCATCCCTGCGCAGCTCCGTCTGTTCGCTGCGCAGCCTCATCAGTTTTGAGGGACAGCTGGAGGATTTCTTTCGAAATTTCGGTATCCGGCAAACATCGGTCTATGCCGAGCTGACGAAGCCGTTTTTTGATTATTTCGGGGTGTCGGCGGAGACGCTCAACGCCTGCAAATCGTACTGGGAGGCCGCTGCGCTCTACTATTTCCCGGACGGGGGGCAAGCGATCACATCAGACGGTGCCGGAAGCTTTCCCCTGGACAAGAGCCGGACACACGCGCTCGAGGAAGCCGGGATCCAGTGGGGGTCCGATTGGGTCTATTCGGCGGTCCGGCTGCAGGACGGATGGCTGTACATGAAGTGGGTGCCGGTCGAAAACATCTACAACGTGAATTTCGAGCGCATCGCCGAAGCCCGCCCGGGTGATCTGTGCATTGTTGAGAATGATACGGGCCGTATCCTGGTATCGTCCGACGAGCAGCCTTACGATTTTCTGGACGTGAGCCGGATCACCTTCGACGAGGAGCGCAGCAGCACCGCGGCGGACGGGATCCGGGCGGGCTTTCTCAGGGGAAAGACCCCTCTGTCCGGCGTCTTCTTCGAGAAGAGCAGCCTTCTGGACCGTTACTCGGTATTCGTTTACGTGTCGGTTCGCGCCGTTTTGGCCGGCGCCCTGCGGAAGACGCTGCCGGTGCATGGCCTGATCCTTCTCTGCTTCCTGTTTATTTGGTTCTGCGCCCGGAAGCTCCGGGCAAAGGGATCGGCGCTGCCTGACCGGGAAAGCTGCCTGCGGCTCGGAACGAAGAACTGCTTCAGCCTTTCCGTGATGCGGCAGCTCCTGCCGCTGCTTCTGGCGGGGATTCTGTCGATCTCGGCGATCGCCGCCTATCTGCCGCTGCTGACAAACTACATAGACCATAACGGCAAAATGGAAAAAAGCCTCCGGGCCTTTGTCAAAGAGATCGAGCTCAACGACGAGGAATGGGGAAAAATGGAGGATATATACCGGCGTCTCGTATTGGGTCACGTGTCCATGATCGACCTGTTTTCCCATACGATGGGAGAGGATTTCACGCCGGACGTTCTGCAGGATCTGGCACAGCGTCTGGGCTTTGACAGCGTGGTGATCTTCGACGGGGACGGCGTTTCCAGAATGTCGACGACCGGGTATACCGGTTATACGATCAGCCAGAATCCGAATGATGAGGAGTACCTTCTCTGGAATCTGCTCAAAAATGCGGACACCGGCATTATGGGCGAGCTGTCGGACAAGAGCGGCTTTTACGCCGCCGCACGCCGCCTGTTCGGCACTTCCGGTCTGATTTACGTCACGCTGCCGGACGACAGTCTCGTGACGATGAAAGAGCAGACGGACATCCGCGCGGCGCTGCTGCGCATCGATACCGGGACCTACGCGAAAATGTACGCCGCTGCCGCGGCGCCGGAGACCCTGCTTTGGGCCGCCGCTTCCTCCACAGCCGTTCACCCCATCGCAAACACCCTGCCGGAGACCGCGCTGATGAACCGCTACTGCGGCGCGCAGGCCATCAACGGCTATGAGTACTACCTGAACACCATGACGGATGACAGCCACATTCTCATCAGCGCCGAGCAGTTCCGGGTGTTTACGGAGCCGGTCAAGAAGGCTCTGGCTGTGATCATCCCGGAAATCCTTCTCCTCTCGCTGTTCATTCTCTGCGGCTCCTGCATTTACCCGTGCGATGACGGATGGCTGCAGAAGGAGCCGGTACGGCAGGTCCTGACCAGGCTGCGCTCCGCGGACGTGGAAGCTCCCGTCCCCGAAGAGCAGGAGCTTCGCCGGGAGGTAAGGAAAAGATGCTCCGAGCTGCTGTTACTGCTGTGCGCAGCGCTGGTCGTCCTGTACTTTATCGACACGATGTACGCCGATCACCCGGTCGCCGATTATCTGTTCTCCCGGCAATGGCAGCGGGAGCCCAGCATTTTCTCTTTGACGACCATCATCCTGAGCGTTTTGTTCCTGATTTTCGGCATGAACTTCCTGAAGGCGGTCCTGCGGGCGCTGTCCTCCAAAATGGATTCCCGTGCAGAGACCTTCAGCGATCTGATCGTCAGCATCGTGCAATTCCTTCTGACGGTCGTCGTCGTGATCTACTCCCTGCATGAGCTGGGTGTGGACACGCGTGTGATCCTCACATCCGCCGGGGTCGTTTCCCTGATCATAGGCTATGGATCGCAGAGTATCGTGGAAGATCTTGTCAGCGGGATCTTCCTCATCATGGAGGACCAGGTGCGCATCGGGGAGTACATCGAGATCGACGATTTCATGGGAAAGGTGGAGCACATCGGGCTGCGCACGACGCGGGCCGCGTATGACAACCGAACGAAGGTCATCAGCAACTCCAACATGGTCGGCTTTTATAACCTCAGCCGTGATGCCTCGCCGGCCTGCTGGTCCGTCGGTCTGCCCCACTATGTCGATGTGGAGAGGGCCAAGTCCCTGATCGTCGACAATGCCGAGCGTTTCCGGGCGGAGCTGGGCGACGCGCTGATCCGCGGCCCGGTATATCTGGGCATGAACAAGATCCAGTGGGGCGGTCAGTATGTCCTTCTGTTTGCCGTGTTCTGCGACATAGACGATTGGGAAGAGATCCGTGCCGCCTCCATGGAGATCTGCTATAAGATCTACACGGAAAACGGCATCAGGCCCGTCAGCGGAGAGCTGATCGAGCTGTGAACCGGTGCCGCTTTCAGATATAGTGTCCCTCTTTGAGGATCCGCAGCACATCCGCCGGGCTGTCTGCCGGGCCCGCCATCGGGTACTTTGCCATCTCGGCGCTGTCCCCGAAGCCGTAGCGCACGCCGATAAACGGCACGCCCGCCTCGGCGGCGCCCCGCGCGTCGTGCTCCGTGTCGCCGACCATGACGCACTCCGCCCCGGCTCCGCTGCCAGGGCGCTCAGGGATACCGAGCTGAGCAGAAATACGGCGATCAGCAACAGGGAAATCGTTTTCTTCATTCCTGGTATTCTCCTTTTAAAATCGAAATACCGAGGGAGCCGTTTGGGTTCCCTCGGTGTCGGTTTTTCAGCTGTAAATCAGCGGACGCGGATCACATCGCCGGCACGGATGACGTCGATGTTCTTGATGACGCCGGGGTTGAGCTGCTGGATGGCGTAGGGGGTGGTGCCGAAGAGCTGCGCGATGTTGCCCAGGAAATCGTTGGGGGCGATGCGGTAGTAGGTCGCGTTGAGCTGGTTGTCGTTGAGAATAGCCATTTTTGTAATCTCCTTTTCAGAAATTTTTGTTTTTTGTTCGGTTGGGTTTTCTTCCCTGCCTGCGCGATCATATTACCACAGATTTTATCACAATTCAATCACACAGCCGCAGGTTTAAGTCTTATTAAGAATTAGGGCATAGACCTCAAAGCCATCCGTGCGCGTCTTTCCCGCATGTGCGGCGGCATCGCGACCGGCAGGAAATGACAGAATGTGATGCGCTTTTTCTTGACAATCAGCCTGTAAACGAATAGAATTAATATTAGGATATTCTGACCACATCTATGCAAGCCCAAGACGTTTGCGAGAGTCGCGCTCGGTGACATTTTCAATTTGTTTTTGACGGGGCTTTGCCTCGGCAAAAACACCCTAAGCCGAGCTATGCGAGGCCTCGCGCCGACCAAACGCGGCTTGTCCCACGTAAGCCGCGTGCGATAAGCACGAGTACCTCAATTGCCAATCGCATTCGCAATTGAAATTTTATAAGGAGGGAACCCTTTTGGAAGTCAGAGAGAACCTGATCAAGCTCTGCGAGAAGATCAACGGCGGGCACTATAAAATCACGCCCGACTGCGCCGAGTACAAGGTCTTTGAGCAGTGGATCACCGACGAGCAGATCTCCGTCATGCTGGCCATGACCGACATGAAGCCCGCCTTCGTCCCCATCATCGCCCACAAGGCCGGCCTGAGCATCGCGCGCACCCGCGAGGTGCTGCATGAGTGCTTCGACATCGGCCTCGTGGTACAGGTCGTGGTGCCGGTTGTGAACCTGGAAATCTACCTGCTGCCGCCATACACCCCCGGCATTTTTGAGTTCCTGCTCATCAACGAGAAATTCTGTCTCGCCCACCCCGAGATCCCCTACGCCTTCCACCAGCATGCCACCACCAGCCAGATCGAGCACGCCCCCAACACCCCCATGGGCGCGGGCATCATGCGCGTCATCCCCATCGAGAGCGCCATCCCCGCCGACGCCCAGCAGATCGACAACGAGCGCGTGAGCATGTACCTTGAATCCAACGAGGGCCACCTGAGCATCACCCCATGTCAATGCCGCCGCGTGCGCAAGATGATGGGTGAGGGCAGCGGTGACCTGGACGAGGGTCTGTGCATCTTCATGGGCCACGTGGGCGATATGTTCAACCGCTCCGGCAAGGGCCGTCCCTGCACGGTCGAGGAGGCCAAGGCCCTCGTCCAAAAGTGCGACGAGCGCGGCTGCGTCCACCAGATCACGACGCTCCACCAGGGTGAGACCTTCGCCATCTGCAACTGCATGCCGGAGAGTTGCCTGGCCCTCGGCGTGAGCCAGTACTACAACACCCCCGCCACCTCCCGCAGCAACTATGTGGCCGAGATCGACCAGGCCAAGTGCGTGGCCTGCGGCCAGTGCACAGACCGCTGCGCCAACAACGCCATCCAGATGGGCCAGAAGCTCTGTGCCAAGACCCCCATCGTCCACGAGCCCCACGAGACGCCCGACGACATCGAGTGGACCCCGGAGCACTGGAATCCCGAGCACCGCACCAATCGCGAGTACATCGCCCCCGAGGGCACAGCCCCCTGCAAGACCGCCTGCCCCGCCCATATCGCGGTACAGGGTTACTTAAAGCTCGCCGCTCAGGGCAGATACCTGGAAGCCCTTGAGCTCATCAAGAAGGAAAATCCCCTGCCCGCTGTCTGCGGCCGTGTCTGCAACCGCAAGTGCGAGGACGTGTGCACGAGAGGCGACATCGACCGCGCGGTCGCCATCGACGAAGTCAAGAAGTTCATCGCCGACCGTGAACTCGAGCGCGACACCCGCTTTGTGCCGAAGAAGCTCTACGACTTCTCGGACAAGAAGATCGCCGTCATCGGCGCTGGCCCCGCGGGTCTGAGCTGCGCTTATTTCCTCGCGGCTGACAACTACAGGGTCACCGTCTTCGACAAGAACGATCAGCCCGGCGGCATGCTCCGCTACGGCATCCCCAGCTTCCGTCTGGAAAAGCCCGTGCTCGACGCCGAGATCGATGTTTTGAAGGAGCTGGGCGTGGTCTTCCGCTGCGGCGTGGAGATCGGCAAAGACATCACCATCCAGGAGCTTCGCGACCAGGGCTACAGCGCCATCTATCTCGCCGTCGGCGCGCAGAAGTCCGCGCCCATTGGCATTCCCGGCGAGGACCTCAAGGGTGTCTGGGGCGGCATTGATTTCCTGCGTGAGGCAAACGCCGGCGCCCGTCCCGCCATCGGCAAGCGGGTGGTCGTCATCGGCGGCGGCAACGTGGCCATGGACGTGGCCCGCACTGCCGTTCGCCTCGGCGCTTCCGTCACGGTCGCCTACCGCCGCAAGGAGAGCGACATGCCCGCCGATCCCGCCGAGGTCGCAGAGGCCAGGGAAGAGGGCGTGAAGTTCGTCTTCGAGCACAAGCCCCAGATGATCGAGGAGAGAAACGGCAAGGTCGCCGCGCTCGTCTGCGAGGGTGACAAGAAGGTCCGCTGCGACACGATCATCGCCGCCGTAGGCCAGCGCATCGACCTGGGAAGCCTTGATCTGGGCGAAGTCAAGGTAGACGAGCGCAATCGCGTCATTGCCGATTCCGTCACCTATCAGACCGCCCAGCCCGACATCTTTGTCGGCGGCGACGCCTACACCGGCCCCAGCTTTGCCATCGACGCCATTGCCGAGGGCAAGCAGGCCGCCATCTCCATCCACCGCTTTGTCCAGCCGGGCCAGAGCCTGACCATCGGCCGCGACCGCCTCACCTACCATGCCTTCGACAAGGACAACGTGGACTTTGACGCGGTGAAGGAGAGCTACGACAACGCCGCGCGCCAGGTGCCCGCGAAGGACGCGGCCAAGGCTTCGACCTTCAAGGATGACCGCAAGACCTTCACCGAGGAGCAGGTGAAGAAGGAGACGGCCCGCTGCCTCGGCTGCGGCGCATCCTTCGTCGACCCGAACAAGTGCCTCGGCTGCGGCGTGTGCACGACAAGGTGCAAGTTCGACGCCATCCACCTGCACAAGCGCTACTTTGTGGAGAGCATCGACTACTTCGATCGCCCGGAGGCGCTGCCCGTCTTCATTGAGGGCCGCCGCAAGCGCATCGAGATCCGCAAGATGCAGGAAGCGAAATAATATCCAGACGCAGCAAAACCTCCCGGCTTCGGTCGGGAGGTTTTTGTGTGATGCTCTGTTTTTCTGCCGGTTTTCATCTCTACCCGGCTTTTTGCTTGTCCTTCCCCCGCATGCCGGGTTTATAGAAGCAGCAGCCGTTTCGCCCGTTGTCCTTGACGTAATACAGGGCCACATCGGCCTCATGGAACATTTCCTGCGGATTCTCCGTGTCGCGGCACAGCGACACGCCCACGCTCACCGACATGGGCGGCAGGCCGTCGGCGCTCTCGTGCAACTCCTCGTTGATCTGCTGGATCTTTCTCTCGATGAGGTGTTTGACATCCGGCGTCACATGTACCATCAGCACCATGAACTCATCCCCGCCGATGCGGCAGATATAGTCGTCGGCACGGAAGTTCTGCTTGAGCGTCGCCGCGAGCCGCTGCAGCGCCCTGTCGCCCACTTCGTGGCCGCAGCTGTCGTTGATGGTCTTGAAGTTGTCCGCGTCCACCAGCAAAAAGGCGGTGGAATGCAGGTCCACGCTCTTTTTGAGCAGGTCGTAGCCCGCCCGGTTGTAGACCCCCGTCAGCTCGTCGTGGGAGGCCTTGAAGGAGAGATTGTCGATGCTGCGCTTGTAGACGGTGTACATGTTGTTGTAGGTGCCCGCCAGATAGCGGAACTCATGCGCGCCCGTGATGGGGAGCTTCTGATCCTGCTTGATATGCTCCACCGCGCGCAGAAGCGGATTGATGCCGAGGCTGTTGGTCACCCAGAGCAGGAAAATCAGGCTCACCGACTGCAGGGCAATCAGAATGGTCATCCACACAAGATCCGTGTGCATGCGCTTTTCCATTTTTATCTGCGTGCCGTGGGTGCCGTTTTTCAGGGCGTTCACGCACTCATCGAGCTTTGCGCGGATCGCGTCCTTCTGGGCATAATAGCCGCTGTCGTGCATCATGACCCGGGCCCGCTCGATCTTTTCCGCCGGGGTGAGCGCATCGTCCCGCTCGCCGAGAAATACGGCGTCGAGGGGGCGCGGGATGTCCGTCTCGCCCTTCGCGCTGAGCACCAGGCGCATGGCGTAGTATTCTCTGTCCATCAGGGTGACGGAGCCCTGCAGAGCGCCCTTGAGGGCATCAAGCGCGGCGCTGTCCGGCAAGCGCTCCTCCATGACGCGCAGCGCCTCTTCACGCCGCTTGACATTCTCGGTCTCGTTGAAGTAGTTGTCGAGCAGCTTCCTGTCGCCGATCACCGTGTAGCGCTGGGCCTGCTCGGTCAGGTAGTCCGAAGCCCGGAGCAGACTGTCCGCCGCATCCTGGAGATCGATATAGGTATCCATCGCATCATTCAGGGCGTGGAAGGATTTGATGGTGCGGAAATTGGTAAACAGCAGCGACGCCGTGATCGCCAGGGAGATAAACAGCATCAGGAGAAAGGTCAGCCGGAGTGACAGCCCCTCCTCCTTGAATTTTCTGAACAAGCGCATGATCCCGAATCCTCCGAAAGCATATGATTTTTGGAATATGCCATAGGAGCACAGCCGATTTGTGAGCTTAACATTACCTTTTAATATGGTTATTTTATATTATAACACCTCCCGATCATGCTTTCAATATCATAATCATCTTTGTTTCAGCATTACATGCCATTTTTCTGCGGCTGTGCTGTGCGGGAGTCGGGCATATAAAGGAAAGCCCGGCCGCGCACGACCGGACCTCCCCCATTTTTTCTTCTTACAGCACATGTACCGACGCGGGGTCGAAGACCAGGCAGCAGGTGTCGCCCACCTGATAGATGTGCTTGTTCTTGGGATTATGCTCCTCGAGCTTGACGAGGGTATTGCCCACCATGACGTGGTAGTTCTGGTAGGAGCCCATGAAGCAGCTCAGGACAACCTTGCAGGGCAGGCCGCCCTTGTCCGCCAGGGTCGCCGCCTCGGGACGGAGAACGACGGTGTACTCTTTGCCCTTTTCCATGTCGTCCCTGCCCTCGACCTTGAGGGGATTGCCCTCGATGTTCAGGGTGACGAACTTGCCGTCGCGCCCGGTCATGGGGCCCTTGAGGAAGTTTGCCTCGCCGATGAAGTCGGCGACAAACTCATTGACCGGGTGGTAGTAGATCTCCTGCGGCGTACCCATCTGGGCCACCACGCCCTTGGACATGATGATGATGTTGTCCGACAGAGCCATGGCCTCGGACTGGTCATGGGTGACATAGATGGCGGTGATGCCGACCTCCTGCTGGATGCGGCGGATCTCCGTGCGCATCGTGACGCGCAGCTTCGCGTCAAGGTTTGAAAGCGGCTCGTCGAACAGGAGCACCGACGGCTCGATGACCAGGGCGCGGGCCAGGGCGACACGCTGCTGCTGGCCGCCGGAGAGCTGGTTGGTCATGCGCCCCTCCATGCCAGTCAGCTCCACAAGGTCGAGGATCTTCATGACGCGCTCCTTGATCTCGTCCTTCGGCACCTTCCGGAGCTTGAGGCCGTAGGCAACGTTATCGAAGACGTTGTAGTGGGGCAGAAGCGCGTAGCTCTGGAACACCATGGCGGTGTCGCGCTTATTGGGGGTCAGCTCGTTGATAGGCTCGTCGCCGAGGTAGATTTCACCCTCGTCCGGGCTTTCAAAGCCCGCGATCATTCTGAGCGTCGTGGTCTTGCCGCAGCCGGAGGGGCCCAGCAGGGTCACGAAGGAGCCGGGCTCGATGACAAGGGAGGTATCCTTGACGGCGTAGAACTCCTTGCCGGTCTTGGGGTCGTTGTAGATTTTGGAGATATGCTCGAGGCGAACGCCTTTTTTCACTTTAGGCATGGACTCAATCCTCCTTCATGGTTTTGCTGGTGCCGAAGTGCTTGATGAACAGGTTCATCAGCAGCACCGCGCTGTAGGTGATGATGATCAGGATGGTGGCAAACGCGCAGGCCAGACTGTAAGCGCCCTTCTCGGCAAACTCGTTGATCTGCACGGTGATGAGCAGATAGCTCGGCGTGACGAGCAGGATGATGGCGGAGATAGCGGTGATGCTGCGGACGAAGGCTGTGACAAGGCCGGAGAGGAAGGAGTCCTTGATGAGCGGCAATGTCACGGTCATGAAGACCTTGAAGCTGTCCGCGCCCATGTCGTAGGCCGATTCCTCGATGCTCTTGTCGATCTGCCGCAGGGCGGAGATGCCGCTTCTGGTGCCGGTCGGCAGGGAGCGGACCACGAACACGATGACCAGAATGAGGCCCGTGCCGTAAATGCCCTGGAGGAAGCCCGTGTGGAAGATGCCGCCGGAGAAGCCTCTTATGTAGCCGACGCCGAGAACCGTGCCGGGCACGGCCATGGCGAGCATGGACACGGCCTCGATAAAGCCCTTGGCTTTGAACTTGCGCTTGACGACGAGGTAGGAGATGATCATGCTCAGCAGAGCCGTGATGGGGGCGGAGATGAAGCTGAGCACGAAGGAGTCCTTAAAGGCCTTGAAGCCGTGGTAGCGGGTGAAGACCTGGCTGAACCACTTGCCGGTCAGCGGGAAGAACTTGTAGCCCCAGGTGGGGAACAGCGCGCCGATAGGGACACAGATGTACATCATGATGACGAAGGCGGCAGCCAGGCCGCAGAAGATGGTGAGCGGCACCTTGACGCTCCTGTCCTCGATAAGCATGCGCCCGCGGGAGGCCTTGCCGGTCAGGGTTGCGGCGGTCTTGGCCTCAAGGTAGTATTTCTGCACCGCGAACATCGCGAGCGTGATGCACAGCAGCACCACAGCCATCGCCGCCGCGCCCGCCTTGTCGTAGGCGCCCGTGATCTGCAGGTAGATGGTGGTCGCCAGCGTATCATAGGAGCCGCCGATAAGCATGGGGTTTGCAAAGTCGGCGATGGACTCGATGAAGGTCACGAGGAAGGCGTTGCCGAGGCCGGGCAGCATCAGCGGCAGCGTCACGTCCGCGAACACCTTCCAGCGCCCCGCGCCCATGTCGCGCGCGGCCTCCTCGAGGGAGGGGTCGATATTCTTGAGCAGGCCCTTGAGCATCATGTAGCAGACGGGGAAGAAGGTCAGCGTCTGCACGACGACGATGCCCCAGAAGCCGTAGACGTTGTTGTCATAGATGTGCAGCAAAAAGCGCGTGATGATGCCGGCCTTGCCGAAGAGCATGATCATCGACAGGGACAGGACAAACGGCGGCGACACCACCGGCAGCATGGACACGACCTTGAAAAGCCCGCCCACGAACTTGTTCATGCGCACGTAGACCTCCACATACGCAAACAGCAGGCCGATCAGCGCCGAAAGGATGCCGACGAGAAAGCCCACCTTGAGGGTGTTGGTGATGGCACGGGTAAAGCTCGGCATGGCAAAGATGCGCTTGAAGATCGAAAGGCCGAACTTGCCGTCGCCCACAAAGCTGTCCACCAGCAATATTGCCAGCGGATAGAGTATGAACAGCGTCAAAAAGGTAATCAGCACGACGATGGTAGTGACCATGATGGGGTCTGCCATCAGTTTTTTCCGGTCCAGCGCCGCGCCCTGGCCTCTTGCCATAGATTTCGCTCCTTTCTTCCGTTGTCATTCTGAGGCCAAAGGCCGAAGGATCTTTTTCCGCGCAAATCCGGGAAGATCCTTCGCTTATGCTCAGGATGACAGGGTGCGGTTACAGAGTCTATCAAAAAAGGGATGGCGGAAATCCGCCATCCCTTGCGGGATTCTGTGTTGTGAATTGTTCCCGTCAGATCACGAGGTCTTGAAACGGCCCTCGCCGGTGTCGCCGCCGGAGGCAGCGATGGCAGCCATAACGTCGTTGACATTCTGCTCGGTGTCGGTGACGGCCTTGGCAAAGTCGTAGCCGTCCCAGACGAGGCTGGGATCAAGACCGAACTCCTTGGCAGCCTCGGGCTGCTTGGCGTTGTCGATGACCAGGAACTGGTAAGAGCCGTGCTGGGCCGCCAGCTCAACGCAGTCGGGGCTCAGGGCGTACTCCATGAAGAGGTGGGCGGCATTGGGGTGAGCCGCACCCTTGAAGATAGCCACAGGGCCGATCTCGCAGGCGGTGCCGTCAGCGGGGACGACGAGGCCGACGTTGTCATAGCCGTTGTCCACGATCTGGGTGATGCCGTCATGCAGGAAGCCGATGCCGATGACGCACTCACCGGTGCCGACGTTCTTGGACGGGCCGGAGCCGGACTTGGTGTAGACCTGGATGTTCTTGTCGAGGTCGCAGAGGTACTGGATGCCTTCGTCATGGCCCTTGAGCTGGATCATGAGGTTGGCGACGAGCTTCGGAGTGCCGGCGGTCATGTAGTTGGAGAGCCAGATCAATCCCTTGTACTCGGGCTTGAGCAGATCGTCCCAGCTCTGAGGAGCCTCGAGCCCCATGCGGTTGAGCTCATCCTTATTGACCATGAAGCCCAGAAGGCCGGTGTAAATGCCGTACCAGTAGCCGTTGGGGTCCTTGTAGATGTCCTTAGTCAGGTGGGAGGCGTTCTGGGGGACGTAGGAGTTATCCAGGAAGCCCTTGGCGGCCAGGCCGTCATAGGGGTTGTTGGTGCCGCCGAACCAGACGTCGGCAGAGGGCTTGCCGTTCTCTTCCTCGATCTTGGCAGGCACCTCACCGGTGGACAGGCGCTGATAGGTGGTCTTGATGCCGTAGAGCTTCTCGAAGTTCTGGCAGGCAGCGGCGAGATAATCCTCCTCGCAGGAGCCGTAGACGACGAGCTCACCGTCAGCCTTGGCGGCGGCGATCAGATCGTCCATGCCGTCAGCATGCGCGCTGACAGTGAACAGGGCGAAGACCATGACCAGAGTCAGTAACAAAGCGATGGTTTTTTTCATGATGATCCTCCTTCATTCTTTTCTATCCCGTGCAGGTGCGGAAGACCCATCATGCTTTCCGGAGGAAAGCATGCGGCAGGCCTGCCGCAAACCGCTGAGATCCGATATTTATTCGGGCTTATCCCGAAACTTGAAAAAATTATAGCATATTTTTACCATAGCGACAAGAAATTTTCCGCTCCATCCTGTACAAAATGCACATCAAATTCTTGTAGTATTTGACTATTGACAAAACAAAGTGAACAGTGAAGATTGAAAAGTGGAGTTCTGGCTGACATATTGAATTACAGCGCAGCATCTCTTCACTTTGCACTTTTCACTTTTCACTTTCGTCTGCTATAATGTAAGAAAAACGGACAAAGGAGGAAATGCGATGCGCTTTCTTCACCTTGCCGATCTGCATTTCGGCAAATCCATATACGGCACCTCCCTGCTCGAAAACGGCGACCAGGGCGCGTGGGTCGACCGCTTCCTCGCCCTCGTGGAAACGATCAGGCCGGACGCGGTGGTCATCGCCGGGGACGTGTATGACCGCGGCGCGCCGTCGGGGGACGCGGTGCAGCTGCTCAGCCGCATGCTCACGGGGCTGTCGGCGTTTTCGATCCCCGTCATGATGTGCGCGGGCAACCACGACTCGGTACAGCGCCTGTCCTTTTTAAGCCCCCTGCTCGCCCGCGAGGGGCTGCATATCTCGGGGAGCGTGTACGAGGACCCCATGCTCGCCCATGTGTCGCTCCGCGACGAATACGGCCCTGTCACCTTCTGGCTCATGCCCTATGTGTTTCCGGCGCTCATTGCCGGGGCGCTCGGCGACGACAGCCTCCGCGGCAGCGAGGAGGCCGTGCGGGCGCTGCTTCATACCCAGCCTGTCGACTTTTCCGGACGCAACGTCCTCATCGCCCATCAGAACGTGACCGCAAACGGTACGCCGGGCGAGCGCGGCGGGTCGGAGTCCATGGTGGGCGGCGTCGGGCAGATCGACTATACGGTCTTTGACGGCTTTGACTACGTCGCCCTCGGCCACATCCACGCGGCCTATCCGGTGGGGCGGGAAGCGGTGCGCTATGCGGGCTCGCCGCTGTGCTATCACTTCAACGAGACCAGGCAGGCCGCCAAGGGGCCGCTGCTGGTGGAGCTTAATGCAAAAGGCGAGGCTGTGAAGGTCGAGACCCTGGTCATCCCGCCGCTGCACCCCATGCGGGAGATACGCGGGGCGTATGAGGAAATACGGGACGCGGAGCTGAGTGACCCCCGGCGGGGCGAATATCTGCGTGTAGTGCTCACCGACCGGCGTATCAGCCCCGAGATCGCCGCCTTTTTCCGGGAGCTGTATCAGGGCCGTGACAGCGTGCTGATGGAGCTATGCTCGGAGTTTACACAGTTATCCGGTGCGGCGGGAGCGCTTGAGCGCGGGGATGTAGAGCAGAAGAGCATCGAGGACCTGTTCGGCGATTTCTACACCGAGCGCAGCGGCGGCACACCGCCCGCGGACGCGGACGCGCAGCTTCTCGCCGAGGCGGGCGAGCTGCTGCGCCGGACCGATCCCCACGCCGCCCCGACGGCGCGGGATGTGGAAAGGCTTCTTGACTATCTGACGGGACAGGAGGCGGAGAGATGAGACCGCTGTATCTGGAAATGACGGCTTTCGGCTCCTACGCCGGGACCACCGCGCTGCCCTTTGAAAAGCTTACGCACGGGCTCTACCTCGTCACCGGCGACACCGGCGCGGGCAAGACCACCATCTTTGACGCCATCATGTTCGCCCTCTACGGTTCCGCCAGCGGCAGCGACCGCAGCCCCGACATGCTCCACTGCGACCATGTGCCGAAGTCCGAGGACACGGTGGTGAGGCTCCGCTTTGCCCAGGGCGGGAAGGACTACGAGGTGGAGCGCCGCCTGCATTTCAGCAAAAAGCGCGGCACCGATCAGTATAACGACGCGCGGCCGGACGCACAGCTTATCGAGCCCGACCGCGAGCCCACGGAGGGCGCGTCGAAGGTCACGGCGCGCATCGAGGCGCTGCTGGGGCTAAATGCCGAGCAGTTTCGCAAGATCATCATGCTGGCCCAGGGGGAGTTCCGGGAATTTCTCAACGCCGACAGCGACAAGAAAAACGAGATTTTGGGCAGGCTTTTCGACTCTGCGCCTTATGTGTGGTATCAGAACCTGCTGGCGGGCGCGCGGGACGAGCTGAAAGCCCGCCGCGCAGGGCAGAGTGAGAAGCTGCACGCGCTGATGGAGAACGTCTTCCAGCCGCCGGCGGGAGAATTGGAGGACTATCAGGCCGGGCACCCCAGGCTTCTCGAAAACCTGGCGGCGCTCATCGAGCAGGAGGCACAGGGCCTTCGGGAGCTCGAGAATGCACGGGGTGAGCTGAACAAGCAGATCGCGGCGCTCAATACGCAAAAGGGCGCGGCCGAGGCCGACAACGCCCGGCTTGCCGAGCTTCAGCGGGTGCAAACCGCCCTTGCGGAATTGGAGGCAAAGGGCGCGGAGATCGAAACGCGCAAGGCCGCGTGGGTGCTGGCCGAGAAGGCCGTGCACCGGGCAAAGCCCGCGATGGACGAGGCGCAGAAGGCCGGGACGGCGCTTGCCGTCACAAGGGCAGAGTTTGACACACTGAACAGTCAGCTTGTGTCCTACCGCGATGCAGTACAGGCCGCGGAGGAAACCATGGAGGCCGACGCGGAGACGAGCGCGGCGCTGGGGCAGCTTGCGGCGGAGATCCGGGACATCGCCCTCAAGCTGCCGCGCTATGAGGAGCTGACGCAGAAGCAGCAGGAAAAGACGGCGGCGGAGAAGGCCGGGAGCGAAGCAGAGAAAGCACGCACGGACGAGCAGGCAAAGCTTGATGCGCTGACTGCCGAGACCGCCGCCCTGCGTGAACAATACCGGGCTCTCGACAATGCCGACAGTGAGGCCGAGGCCGCGAAGCATCTGGACGAACGGGCACGGGAAACGGTGCAGGCCCTCGCGTGCATCCGGTCGGAGACGGACGCGATCCGCGCGCTGGAGATTGATCTTGCCGCGCGGCAGGAGCGGCTGGAGCAGCTCACCGGGAAGGCCGCGCAGGCCGAGGCGAAGTATGCCGAGCTCTACCGCCGCTTCATCGCGGGTCAGGCCGGGCTGCTGGCCTCTGATCTGAGGCGGAGGCTTAAGGAGGACGGTGAGGCGGCCTGTCCCGTCTGCCGCACGCGGCTTGACCGGGAGTCGGCGGAGAGGCTCCCGGCGCTTACGGAGGACACGCCGGATCAGGAGCGTGTGGACGCGGCGAAGGCAGAGCACGAGAAGGCCGAGCGCCTGCGCGCAGAGCAGGCAACCGGCAGGGCCGCCCTCGCCGCCGCCATCGACTCGCGCGTCGCCGCGCTGCTGGAGCGCGCCCTGCCGCTGCTGCCCGGCTGCAACGGCTGGGAGGACCTGCGCGACGGTGCGGAGCTGGACGAAGCTGCAGAGGCCGCGGCGCAGAAACAGACGGAGGCCGACCATGCCCTGGCGGAGGCAGAAATGCGCAGGGCAGAACGGCAGCGCATACGCGAGCTGCTGCCGCAAAAGGAGCAGGCGCAGGAGGCGGCGCGGGTACGGATCGAAGAATTAAACCGTGAGGTTCAGACGCAGGACGGCATTGCCCGGGAAGCGGAGGCCGTGCTGCGGGAGCTGCGAAAGCAGCTGTGCTTCCCGGATGCGGAAGCCGCGAAGGCGGAACAGAAAGCCCTGGAGGAAAAGCGGGACCGGCTCACTTCCCTGCTCCAGGCACACCGCGAGGCGCTGGAGGGCGCAAGGCAGCAGCTCGACACCGCGCAGGGTAGTCTGGCGGAAAAGGAGAAGCTGGCGACCAAACAGGAGTCGGCCCTTGCGGATGCCAGCACAGCGCTTGCCGCCACTCTCGCGGAGACCGGCTTTGCGGATACGGACGCAGTTCTGGCCGCCCTCTCCCCCGTCGGTGCGGACGCGGAGGGCTGGCTCAAGGCCGAGCAGCAGGCCTTCATCGCCCACGCCGAGACCCTGCGCCATACAAAGGAGCAGGCCGCGCGGCTGGAGGAGCAGACCGCCGGGAAGTCTTTCACCGATTTATCCGCGCTGGACGAGGCGCTTGCACAGCTCGGCGGCGAGTACGACGCGGCAAACGGCTCGTGCGCACGGCAGGCGGCGCTCGTCCGAAATCACACGGATGTGCGGGAGCAGGCAAAGGCCCTGCGCGCAGATCTCGAGGCAAGCGAGGGCGCGTGGACGAGGCTTGACCGTCTGGCAGCGCTGGCTGTCGGCAGCAGCGGAGAGGGCGGTAAGCTCAGCTTTGACCGCTACGTCATGGGCGCGGTGTTCCGGGAGATCCTCGAGGCCGCGAACCGCCGCATGGAGCTCATGAGCGGCGGGCGCTACACCCTCATGCACAAAACCGGCGCCGACCGCCGCAATGCCAAGGCGGGACTTGAGATCGAGGTTCTCGACAACAGCACCGGCCAGCTCCGCCCCTCGGGGTCGCTTTCGGGCGGCGAGGGCTTCTTTACATCGCTCGCTCTGGCTCTGGGCTTGTCCGATGTCGTCCAGAACCACGCGGGCGGCAGGCAGATGGACGCCCTGTTCATCGACGAGGGCTTCGGCACGTTGAGCGACGATGTGCTTGACCGGGCGCTGGATGTCTTGAACCAGCTCACCGAGGGCAATCGCCTTGTGGGCATCATCTCGCATGTCGACAAGCTCGACGAGAGCATCGCCCAGAAGGTGCGCGTGAAGAACACCGGCAAGGGCAGCACGCTGACGCTGGAGCTGCCGTGAGAATGCAGGCATGGAGCTGCCGTGAGAATGCAGGCAATACTTGATAGTTCCCGTATTGTGTGGTAAAATAAATAAGTTAAACACACCAGATACAAGGAGATACAACTATGATTGCAATCGGCAGTGACCACGGCGGGTTTGCGCTCAAAAAGACGCTAATGGCGCATCTGGATAAGCGCGGCCTGGAATACAAGGATTTCGGCACCTACAGTGAGGCCTCCTGCGACTACCCCGCATACGGCAAGGCTGTCGCCCACGCGGTGGCAGGCGGCGAGTGCGAGCGCGGCATTTTGATATGCGGCACCGGCATCGGCATGTCCATGACCGCCAACAAGATTCCCGGCGTCCGGGCCGCCGTCTGCGGCGACTGCTTCAGCGCCGAGGCCACGCGGGAGCACAATGACGCCAATATCCTCTGCATGGGCGCGCGCGTGGTGGGTGAGGGCCTTGCCCTCAAGATTGCCGACACCTTCCTCGACACCCCCTTCTCCAACGACGAGCGGCACATCCGCCGCATTTCACAGATCGAGGGCTGATCCTTGGCGAGGGTACAGGAGTTTTACAAGGGGAGCCGCAAGCGGCGAAACTACGCCTTCATCCCCTTCATCGCGCTGCTGGCGCTGTTTTCCGTGATGCTGGTGCTGTTTTACGGCATGCAGAAATACGCGGTCATCTCCAAGGACGGCGTCAAGATCGAGCTGCCCATCCTCTCGGACGGGAAGGCCAGGACCGTCGACAGCGAGGGCCATACCGTGCGCCAGTTTGAGCCGGTGAGCGTGCCGCTGAATCTGGACAGCCCTGACTTTTACTACGTCAAATCCAGTGCCGGGAAAAATTCACCGCCGGTGCGCGGCATCTTCATCCCGTCGGTGAACGTGAACCCCAGCAAAATCATTGAGTACGCCTCCCGTCTCGTGGCGGGCAATGCGCTGGTGCTGGAGATGAAGCCCCGCAGCGGCGTGTGCCTGTGGGAGTCTCAGTCCCAGATGGCCCTGGCCTACTCTCTCAACCAGCCCACCGAGCTTACCGCGGCCATGCCGGAGATGATCGAGACCCTGAAGGGCCAAAACATCTATCTCGTGGCGCAGATCAGCTGCTGCATCGACGAGCTGCTGCCCACCCGCACCACCGCCTACTGCATCCACACCGAGACGGGCCTCAACTACACGGACGGTCTCGGCACCTGGCTCGACCCCTACAACCTCGATCTCAGGACCTGGATCGCCGAGATGGTGCAGGAGCTCTACGACCTGGGCTTTGACGAGGTGGTGCTGGCGGACGTGGCCCACCCCTCGCTTGCAGAGCCCATCCCGCTGCTCTACACGCGGGATATCTCCACCGAGCGCAGCACCGTCTACGCCGTGTGCGGTCTTGCCGCAGGCATTGCCGACAAGCTGCGCGACCGGGACAAGGTCCTGTCCATTTACTGCAAGACCCGCGAGGCCCTGGTGCGCGACGACTTCACCACCGGGCAGAACGCGGTGCTGTTTATGCAGCTTTATGACCGGGTGTACCTCGAGACGGACAAGTTCACCTATCCTTATAATGTGGAGGATATGCAGAGCAGCGTCCATACCGGCAATGTCTACGACCGGCTGGTGCCCGTGGTCGTCAACTACATCCCGGACAATTCCAGCTGGGTGCTGGTGGACGGACCGGAATAAACGATAGCGAACCGCTGACAACTGTTCATCGGTTCGTTATTTTTTCCTGCCGTCCGCAGACCCTCTCCGCCCCAGTGTGAGCACTGGGGCACCTCTCCCAGAGGGAGAGGCAAGTCTTGGCTCCCCCTTTGGGGGAGCTGTCACGGCAATTTATTGACGTAACTGAGAGGGCCTTCTTCTGTTTAAACTACACAACACCCTCCCCGATTTTTGCCGCAATTTGTACAAGGTTTTTTTCGGAAAAGTCTTGTAATCCGACCCGACTTGTGTTAAACTGTCGCCGTTCTAAAGACAATTGTCCCTATTTTGCGGACATATCAAGATCCGGAGAGAGGAAGATATACCATGAAAGTTGCAATATTGGGTTTTGGCACCGTCGGTGTCGGCGTATATGAGATGCTGGAGAAGTGCGCGGGTCTCGAGCCCGGCCCCGTGCTGGTGCGTGCGGGCAAGGAGGACAAGCCCTTCAAGGTTTCCAGCATGGAAGCGATCGTGAACGATCCCACCGTCGGCGCGGTGGCGGAGGTCATGGGCGGCATCGAGCCCGCCAACTCCTATGTCTCCATGGCGCTGTCTGCGGGCAAGCACGTGGTCACCTCCAACAAGGCCCTGGTCGCGGCCCACGGCATCGAGCTTTCCCAGCTTGCCCGTGAGCACGGTGTATCCTTCCTCTTCTCCGCTGCCTGCGGCGGCGGCGTACCCTTCCTGCACAACCTCGCCATCGCGGCGCAGAGCGACAGCATCCTCTCCCTCGGCGGCATCCTCAACGGCACCACCAACTTCATGCTCGACGCCATGCAGAGCGAGGGCAAGGACTACGGCGACGTGCTGCGCCAGGCCCAGGCCCTGGGCTACGCGGAGGCTGATCCAACGGCAGACGTGTCCGGTCTTGACGCGCTGCGCAAGATCATGCTGGCCTGCGCGGTGGCCTACGGCAAGCTGCCGGTCGACGGCTTTAGCCGCGAGGGCATCGAGAGCATCACGGCTGCCGATGTGGCCGACTTCCAGGGGCGCGGCCTCACCTGCCGCCTCATCACCTCCGGCGGCCCTGCGGGTGATACAGTCTACGCCTATGTTGAGCCGGTCCTCTTCCCCGCCAACGCCCCCGAGTGCTCGGTGGTCAAGAACTTCAACATGGCAAAATACAACGGCGAAAACGCCGGGGCCATCGTCCTGATGGGCCAGGGCGCGGGCCGCTACCCCACCGCCTCCGCCGTCGTGCGCGACCTGTGCGGGCTGGGAAGCCTGGAGATGTTCCGCCCCGACGTCTGCAAGGTCTCGGCCGACAACGCCGCCTGCGTGCATCCCTACTACGTTCGTGTCGACGCCGACAAAGCGGGGCGCTTCGTGTTCAGCGACAAGTGGGCAGACGGCGGCAGCGTACGCGGCATCCTTGAGCCCATCGCGGTGCCCGCCATGCACGCGCTGGCCGAATCTGTACGCAAGGAGGGCGGCAGCATCTTCTTCGCCGCTATGGAGGGTTAAATGTTAAAGGTAGCAAAATTCGGCGGCTCCTCCGTCGCGGGGGCCGAACAGTTCAAAAAGGTCAAAGCCATCATTGAGGCGGACCCCTCGCGGCGCATCGTGGTAAGCTCCGCCGCCGGCAAGCGCGACAGCTCCGACCACAAGCTGACCGATCTTCTCTATCTATGCCACGCGCACATCACCTACGGTGTGTCCTGCGACGACATCATCGGCACCATCCGCAGCCGCTTTGCCGAGATCCGCGACGCGCTGGGTCTTCAGTACGATGTGGAGGGCGACTTCGACAAGCTCCTCCCCCGCCTCAACCGCGACATGGGCGTGGATGAGCTGGTGTCCAGAGGCGAGTATTTCACCTCGCGCCTGCTGGCGGAATATCTTGGATATAGATTTGTGGACGCGGCCGACTGCGTGTTCTTCGGTCTCGACGGTCAGATCGACCGGGAAAAGACCTACGCCGCCATCGGAAACGCCCTCAAGGAACACGAGCGCATCCTGATCCCCGGCTTTTACGGGAAGCTCCCCACCGGGAAGATCAAGGTCATGTCCCGCGGCGGCAGCGACATCTCCGGCGCGCTGGCAGCCGCGGCGGTGAACGCGGACGTTTATGAGAACTGGACCGATGTGTCCGGTATCCTGATGGCCGATCCCCGCATTGTGGAAAATCCCGCGCCCATCTCCACCATCACCTACGCCGAGCTCCAGGAGCTTGCCTTCATGGGTGCCTCCGTTTTGCACGAGGACTCCATCAGCCCCGTCAAGGAGAAGGGCATCGCCCTCAACATCCGCAACACCAACCGCCCCCAGGATCCCGGCACCATGATCGTGGAGGAGGTCGAGGAGGACGGTGAGCAGGAGCGCTTCATCACCGGTATTGCGGGCCGCCGCAACTTCACCGTGCTCACCATCAAGAAGCGCCCCATGAACACAAACGAAGCCCTGCGCCAGGCACTGGATATCCTGGACCGCTATCATGTGGCGGTGGAGCATATCACCCTCGGCCTTGACTCCTTCGCGCTGGTGGCCTCCACCGCAGCTCTCGGCGACAGTGTGTACGATGTGATCGCCGACATGCAGAAGGCCATTCGCCCTGACGACGTGAACGTCAAGGAGGGCATCTCCCTCGTGGCGACGGTGGGCCGCAAGATGACTTCCCGCCCCGGCACTTCGGGCAGGCTCTTCCACGCGCTGGGCAAGAGCGGCATCAACATCCGCACCATCGCCCAGGGTTCCGATGAGCTGAGCATCATCGTGGGCGTGGAGAACGCGGACTTTGAAAAAGCAATCAAGGTTCTGTATGAACGCTTCGCAGGGTAACAAACGCCGTAGGGGTCGATCCCCAGATCGACCCGAAAACTGATTACGAGGGCCGATGAAGTGCCCCTACGAAATAACGAATATGGAGGAAATACAATGAAATCTTTGAATATCGCAGTTCTGGGCGCTACGGGCGCTGTCGGTCAGGAAATGCTCAAGATCCTCGCCGAGTATGACATCCCCGTAAACGAGCTCCGTCCCCTCGCCAGCGCCAAGAGCGTCGGCAAGTGCGTGTCCTTCAAGGGCAAGGACGTCCCCATTCAGGAAGCCAACGACAACGCCTTCGAGGGCCTCGATTTCGTTCTCGGCGCGGTGGAGGGCGACATGTCCAAGCGCTTCGCCCCCGCCATCAAGAAGAGCGGCGCCATCTACATCGACAACAGCTCCGCCTTCCGTCTCGAGCCCGATGTGCCCCTGGTGGTCCCCGAGATCAACGGCGCGGACGCCTTCAATAATAACGGCATGATCGCAAACCCCAACTGCTGCACCATCATCACCCTCATGGCTATCGCCGGCATCAACAAGCTCTCCGAGATCGACAAGATGATCGTCTGCACCTACCAGGCCGTCTCCGGTGCCGGCACCAACGGCATCAACGAGCTCAACGACCAGATGGCTGCTCTTGCCAAGGGCGAAAAGCCCGTGGTCAAGACCTTCGCCACCCAGATCGCCATGAACGTCATCCCCTTCATCGACGCCCCCTACGGCAACGACTACACCAAGGAAGAGATGAAGATGCAGAACGAGGGCCGCCGCATCATGCACAACCCCGACCTCAAGGTCAACTGCACCTGCGTGCGCGTACCGGTCATGCGCTCCCACTCCATGGCAGTGACCCTGCACACCAAGGAGAAGGTCTCTGTCGAAGCCGCCAAGGCCGCCGTCGCCGCCTACCCCGGCGTGCGTCTCATTGAGGACTACGAGGGCCGCTGCTATCCCACCCCGCTCGACACCACCGATCAGGACCTCGTCTGGGTCGGCAGGATCCGTGACGACCTCACCGACGACCACGGCCTGACTCTCTGGTGCTGCGGCGACCAGATCCGCAAGGGCGCTGCTTCCAACGCCGTGCAGATCCTCAAGCTTCTGGCCGAGAAGATGTAAGCATTGCTTGCCTCCCCCAGCCGCGTATGCGGCGTTTGGGGGAGGGGGACCGCTTCAGCGGTGGAGGGGGGTCCTGTCAGTCGCTGCGCAAGACCTCTCGCAAAGGAAAGACACGAACGACGAAACAGGCGCTGCCGAATCGGCAGTGCCTGTTTTTTGCTGAACAATGGAGTCGGCGTCATCCGACCCTGTCCTGTTTGATTGCAAATGATCTGTTATTAACGATCGATCCCGCCGGTCACAATGGCGCCGGTCCTGGCATCGATGCGATAGGAAAACTCGCCTTTGGCGGATTCAAACTCGACCTCGTAGAGACCATCCTCATACTCAACGTCAAGATCGTAAACCTGATTGCGTTCAAGCCCGGCATCCTTGAGGGCGATCTCTGTCGCGGCGCTTTTTCCGATCGTCGACGACGCGTGTCTGTAGATAAAGAAGCCGCCGACCGCAGCCCCGAGAAGAAGAATGACGAGTATAATGGCGATTGCTTTTTTCATAATAGTTGTTCCTCCGAAAAACAGGCACCGCCGAGCAGCAGCGCCTGTCGTCCCATTTTGTTTACTTGGTGCCGAAGATGCGGTCGCCCGCGTCGCCCAGACCGGGGACGATGTAGCCGTGATCGTTGAGGTGATCGTCCAGCGCGGCAACAAAGATGTCCACATCGGGATGGTCTTCCTGCATGCGCTTGACGCCCTCGGGCGCGCCGATGATGCTCATGAGCTTGATGTGCTTGACGCCCACTTCCTTGAGGAAGGTGACCGCTGCGGAGGCGGAGCCGCCGGTGGCGAGCATGGGGTCAACAATGATAACGTCGCGCTCCTCGATATCGGGGGGCATCTTGAAGTAGTACTTGACCGGCTCGAGCGTGGCGGGGTCGCGGAACAGGCCGATGTGGCCGACCTTGACGTTGGGCATCATGTTCACCATACCGTCGACCATGCCGAGACCGGCGCGGAGGATGGGCACGATGGCCAGCTTCTTGCCGGCGATGCGCCTGCACTTTGCGGGAGCAACGGGAGTTTCGACCGTGATCTCCTCCAGGGGCAGATCGCGGGTCGCTTCATAGCACATGAGCATGGCGATCTCAGAGATGAGCTCGCGGAACTCCTTGACGCTGGTGGACTTGTCGCGGAGAATGGACAGCTTGTGCTGGATCAGCGGATGGTCGAAAACGCATACTTTGCTCATTGTTTGCTTCTCCTTTGTTATTCAATTGATCCAATAGGGTCGCGATTTTCGCCGAATAGTATAGCATGTTTTATACGCGGTGGCAACATTTTATTTGTGTTTGGAGTTTTAATTATCGCGCAGCGATACCTTATCTCCACTTTTCACTTTTCACTTTCTTCTCTTGCAAGTCTCTCCTGCCGCTCGCGTTCGGCCTGGGAAAGGCGCAGATAGACGGGCAGAAGCGTGTCGGCATTGCCGGGCTCCTTGTCCCGCGCCGCCATGGCGACACCCCAGGCATCCTGCATGCGCAGATTCTCCGGGGCGAGAACGCAGTCGATCCCCTGCTCCGTCAGGGCACGGAAGCTCAGCTCCGCACCGTCGCCCACGAGGAAGACCCGCTCCCTCATCGTCTTCAGCTCCTCGGCCAGGTCCTTGAGCGCGATAGGCCGGTCCTCCGTCAGGCGCACGGGCCGCCCGTTTTCGATGCGAAACAGCGCGTTATACACCTGATTGCGCCGGGCATCCATCACCGGGCAGATGAGCCCCCCTGCCGCCAGACCGTGCCAGGCCATGGCTTCGAGGGTGGACACCCCGACGCAGGGCTTGTCGGAGGCCCAGGCAAGGCCCTTGACCATCGACACGCCGATGCGCACGCCCGTGAACGAACCAGGCCCGTGGGCCACCGCCAGCAGGTCCACATCCTTGAGACTCAGCTCTGCATTCTTGAGCATGTCCTCCCCCATGGGCAGCAGCGTGCGGCTGTGGGTCAGGCCGCTGCATTGGGTGTACTGGCTCAGAAGCTTTCCGTCCTTCAGCAGCGCCGCCGACGCTGCCTTCGCTGTGGATTCAAACGCCAGGATCAGCATAGCTCCGCCCCCTCGATGGTGATTTTTCTCTCGTTGTCATTGAGCTTTTCGATGGTGACGCGCACCTCGTCGCCGAAAAACGCGTCCTCCACGTTCTCGCTCCACTCCACGGCACAAACCGCGCCGCGGTTTAAGTAGTCCTCCCAGCCGATGTCAAAAAGCTCGTCGGCCCCGGAGAGGCGGTACATGTCAAAATGGATGAGGTCGCGCGGCCCCAGGTATTCGTTTACAATGGTGAAGGTCGGGCTGGACACGCGGCACTTGAGGCCCATGCCCCGCGCCATGCCGCGCACAAAGGCGGTCTTGCCCGCGCCGAGATCGCCGTACATGGCGACCACCGTCCCGCCGGGCAGCCCGGACGAAAGGCGCGCGCCCAGGTCTTCGGTTTCCTGTTCGCTGTGGGTAATGTATTCGGACATGCTGTTCTCCTGTCGCCCGCACGGATTTACAGACTTCTAACAAACGCGGGCTTTATTCATGTTATAATATTTTGGTTGGCAGATATTATACCACCATTTTACACATTGCGTAAAGAGCAAAACCGTGGTAAGATCATTTTTGTTCTTTTTCGGGAAAGGCGGTGGAACACATCAGACTGCTCAGGCCTTATATCAAACAATTTTTCCAGCGGGCGGATATCTTCCTGCTCGTGATCTGTACCGTCTGCTCCATCTTCGGCATCCTGATGATCGACAAAGCCGTGGTCGGCATGGTCAACGGCGGCTGGAACATGTCCGCCCCGTCGAAGTATATCGCGGTGCAGGTCTTCTCCATGTTTCTCGGCATCGGCGCCTTCATCCTCTTCACCATCATCGACGCGGATATCCTCGGCTCCCAGTGGAAGCTTTTATGTGCGGTGAACGTGCTGCTGCTGGTGGCGCTGGTCATCTTCGGACAGGACGACGGCACCGGCAACAAGGCCTGGATCCGCTTCGCCGGCATCGGCATCCAGCCCGCCGAGGTCATCAAGGTCCTGTACATCATCGTGGCCGCCAAGCAAATGACCTACATCAAGGAACACGAGGACATCGACGGCTTCATGTCCGTGGTGGCAATGGTTGGTCACTTCGTCATCGTCTTCGGCCTCATCATCGTGGTCTCCTCGGACCTCGGAAGCGGCACAGTCATCATGCTCATCTTCCTGACCATGTTCTTCATTCTGGGTGTACGGCTGTACTGGTTCGCCCTGGGCGGCGCAGCAGTGGCGGCGGCGGTGCCGCTTCTGTGGAACTACTTCCTCAAGGACTACCAGAAAAAGCGCCTCATCGCCCCCTACGATCCCAGCATCGACCCGGACGGCTGGGGCATCACCTGGCAGACTACTCAGAGCAAGCTGACCCTCGCCTCGGGCCGTCTAACCGGCGTGGATGAGGGCCACCGCACCACGGTCTTCACCGGCAAGCACACCGACTTCATCTTCTCCGTGGTGGGCGAAAACCTCGGTATGATCGGCTGCATCGCGGTGGTGATCCTGCTTTCGGTCATCATCATCCATATCGTGCGCGTCGGGCTCAGAAGCGGGCGGCTTTACGACATGCTCATCTGCATGGGCGTGGCCTCGGCCATGGCCTTCCAGACCTTCATCAACATCGGCATGTGCATCGGCATCACGCCGGTTATCGGCATCACGCTCCCCTTCTTCAGCTATGGGGGCTCGTCCATGGTGACGATGTACGCCGCCATGGGGCTGATCTCCGGCGTCAAGTACAAGCTCAAGCCCGAGCATTTCTCTCTGATCTACTAAAACGAAGCAGGCGGTCAATTCCGCCTGCTTCGTTTTATGCCGGGTAATCCGGGGTATAGCTCCAGACATTGCTGCCGAGGAGTGTTTCGTAATACAGCGCCTTGGTCATGCCCACATAGGGCACCGACCATACCTGCACGGCGTAGCCCACATAGGGGATCATCTCCAGCAGATACCAGCCGAGAAAGCTCAGGTCCAGCTTGAAAAGCTCCATCTTGTGCCCGTTCATCATGGCCTTCGATTCCCGCAGGCACTGAACCGGGGACTTTGTGGGGTCGTCGATAAGGATGTAGAGCGCCTGGGCGTAGCGGTAATGCGCCATTACGCCCGGTACAATCAGCAGCAGGCTCCACAGTCCGATCAGCAGGCTCTGCAGCAGATCCAGGATCAGCAGCTTCCACCAGAAGCCGAAGCCGTCCAGAAGGTTTGCAAAGCAGGGCTGGCGGTTGCGCAGGGTATTGAGCAGGAAGATGGTAAAGCCGGCTCCGACGATGGCGGCGACAAACATCAAAAGTGCGTTGATGGCGTAGGCCGTGGGCGGCGGCGTCATCGTCTCGGCGTAGCGCAGTGCGTATTCATAGTTGCCGTTCATGGCATAGTTGAGGTAGTTCATGGCCTCGCTCTCGCTGATGTTGACGCTCATCACGCGTGCGCCGAGCGTACTGAGCACGACAGTGAGCACCAGATAGACAAGGCCGACGGTGAGCACACGCGGGTTTGACGTGGCGATCACCTCACGCGCCCTGGATTTGAGAGCATTTCGATCCTGCGGCATAGCGCGCCTCCTCTCAGGTTTTGACGGGTTTACTATACCATTCTCGGGGGCGTCTGTAAAGAAAATTCATTGTGAACAGAAAAACAGCTTGACATTTCAACCTCGCAGTGCTATTATAATCAAGCCTTCACAAAAGACGCGCGAGTGGTGGAATTGGCAGACTCGCTAGATTCAGGTTCTAGTGTCCACTCCGGACGTGCGGGTTCAAGTCCCGCCTCGCGCACCAAAGAAAAAGCCCTAAATCGAAAGATTTAGGGATTTTTTATAATTGAATACGGCAGGGAGGTGTGGGCATGAAAAGAGAATATGTTCTTATGAACCAGACTACTCCCATGCTCCGCTTCCTCTGTGAGCGCAATGTGTTTGACGAGCCGGAGTTTATAGAGCTCGCGTGGCTGACGAAGATACGGCCCATCGGCTATGGGAATCTGTATGACTTCCTTGCACGGCGGCAGGCCCCCAAGCACCGCCGACATATTAAAGAGCTGCTGGAAAGCTACGGATGCGACGATCTGGAGGGCTTTATCCGAGAAACGCACGCGCTGAGTCTGAACGACACCTTCTGGGTGAAGGAGGCCGGCAGCGATCTGGAATGGGATCATGTCTCCCTGTATCGAAACGAGTTCGACCGGCTGGTAAGCGAGGCCGCCTTTGATGGCGTGATAAGCGAAACAGACCTTTCCTCCACCTCTCCGGAATTTGGCACGGACGGCTATTATGCCAAGTGCTGGGTGCGGGATGCGGACGGGATCTGGCTCTACAAAAGCGGCAGCGGACTGCATGAGATTGAGCCGGTTTCGGAATTTCTGGTCTCTCAGCTTGCGGCTCGGCTGTGCGTGGATCATGTAAATTATGATCTCTCCGTGTACCATGACAAGCTGGTGAGCAAGTGCGCCCTGTTTACCGATGAGACGACCGGGCTTGCCAAAGCAAGCACCGTCTTTCAGGGAGAGCAGACGATCCCCCGCCTGCTGGACTTCTGCCGAGGTCTCGGTTGTGATGACGCTTTTCGGCGCATGTGCATTCTCGATGCGCTGACGCTGAATCCCGATCGGCACTACGGCAACTTCGGCTTTCTGTTTGGTAACGAAACGATGGAGCTGAAGACACTGGCGCCGGTGTTTGACAACAACCGGGCACTGTTCCCGGAGTTAGATGAGGACCAGCTTGCAGCGCCGGAATGGTATATCGAGCACTGCCGCCCGAAGCTGGGACGCGATTTCATCATCACCGCGCGTGGACTGCTGACCGATGCGATCCGCGCCGATCTGGAAGCGCTGTGTGGCTTCCGGTTCATCAACCACCCGCAGCACCCCATCTCCGAGAACCGTCTCAGCCTGCTGGATTCTCTTGTCCGGCATCAGCTTGAACGGATACTGAAATAACACTTTTCCAGCAATACACAGAGTATAAAAGCCCAGAGAGGCGGATCACGCCGCTGTCTCTGGGCTTTCCATTTCATATATGGAGATTACATATTCCTTCCGGGCTTATGCGGCGGCGTTGGCGTTGACCTGCTCGATTGCCTTGCGGATGCCAAGCCAGACGGTCAGGTCGGTGAATACCTCCACGATGCTTCCCTGATCGGTAAAGGGCGGCTCCTGCAGAACGGACAGATCCTTCATCATACCGTTCTGGACAATGTACTCCACGATCTGATTGACGAAATAGATCTGACGACTGTCGAGATTCGTGTCGTTCAGGAACGAGGCGAAAGCGGCCTTGGCCGCGTTCATGTCCAGGCCCACGATTTCCCGCACGAACTCGCCCAGAGGCTTGGCGCCGTACTCGGCCTCGTATTCCTGCTTGGTACCAACCTCACTCCAGAGAATACCCTCCAGCACCTTTACGTCCTCACCGGTCAGAGGAACATTGCTCTTGAGCTTCTGGATCACGGCGTTGTCCTGGTGCTGCCGGACATAATACTCCGCCTTGGCCTTGTAGTTTTTCAGATCGTCGTTTTCGAGCTCCGACTCCTTCCACTCCATGGCGAGGATCTCATCGTCGAAATCAGTGTCATAACGGATTTTGACCTGTGGGATGTACTTGATCAGATCGCGCAGGCTCTCGCGGATGTTCTCAAACTCATTGATGCCGGCGTTGTCCAGATAATCCGTGTGCAGGATCTTGTCGATAAGCTCACTCTCCGCCATAATTTCCGGGATGTTCGCAACACTCGCAACGGCAGCGACCTTCTTCACCAGATCGTGCCGGGCGCGGCTGTACTTCTTCCCGGCGAGGTAGGCCAGCTCGATGCCGTAGAGCAGGGCGTCAAAACGCAGAGCCTTGGCATCGTCATGCTCCGGCTCAATGAGCGGAGCCAGCTCCTGGCTCATCAGCAGGGTGTCCTCATAAGTGAGGGCGCTGTAGTTTTCGGGATTGGAATACAGTTCCACATACTTCAGATGCTGCTTGACCGCAAAGTTGTCCCGGTTCAGCTCGCGCACCTTTTCCACCATGTCATCCACCAGCGACCTGCGGAAGTCGATCAGCTCCGGTGTCTGGTAGTTCAGATCCTGCAGCTTGTAGGCGATCTGCGCCTTGAGGTGGAAGATGGCCCCGGACAGGGCAATCATGTTGGCAGTGGGCTTGCCCTTGTTCATGCGGAAAAACTCAAAGTTGCCGCAGAAGTCGAAGATGTAAAACTTGTCTTTGTCTGCGCCGTCCAGAAGTCCCGGGCAGAGACGGGTGCCGCGGCCGATCATCTGCCAGAACTTGGCCTTGCTCATGACCTTCTTGAAGAAGACCAGGTTCAACACCTCCGGCACGTCGATGCCGGTGTCCAGCATGTCGACCGAAATGGCGATCTGCGGCAGCTTCTTGGGATCGGAAAACTCGTCAATAGCGCTCTGGGCGTAGGTCATGTAGTTGTCGATCACCTTGGCCCAGCCCACGAGGTGCGGGTACTCCTTGCCGAAGACCTCGAGGATCTTTTCCGCGTGGGTGTGGTTCTTGGCGAAGATGATGGTCTTGCCGATCTTGTTGCCGTAGTCGATCTTGAGGCCGTGGGTCATGAGGACATTCAGCACCTCGCGGATCGTGTCCTCGTTAAAGATCCACTCGTTGAGGGCAGAGGACGCGATGCTCTCCGGCAGCTCACCGTTTTCATCCTCGAAGGTGTCCTCATAGGCCTGCTTGTCTGCCTCGGACAGATCGTCATACACGATGCCCTGCTGGATGAATTTCAGCGTAGTCTCCACGGACATGAAGTCCACCAGATACCCGTCCTTCACCGCCTGCGCAAGCTCATAGCCGTAGGTGGGGACGCCGCTTTGCAGCTCAAAAACCTCATAGGTGTTCTTGTCGATCTCGTCCTTGGGCGTGGCGGTCAGGCCCACCAGTGGGGCATCGAAGTAGGTAAAGATATCCTTGTATTTGTTGTAGATGGAGCGGTGGGCCTCATCGCAGATCACCAGATCGAAGTGCCCGACGGAAAAGAGCCTGCCCTCCTCGTCCTGCACGGCGTCGATGCAGTTCATCATGGTCTGGTAGGTGGAGAAGACGCCATGGGCGGCAAAGTTGTCCTTTTCCTCACAGAGATTTGTCACCGAGAGATCGGGCAGAAGATTGACAAAATTGCGCTTGGCCTGGGTGACGAGGGAGTTGCGGTCGGCAAGGAACAGAACGTTTTTGATCCAGCCCTGCTCCAGCAGCACTTTGCACAGTGCGATGACCGTGCGCGTCTTGCCGGAGCCGGTGGCCATGACCAGCAGCGCCTTGCGCCGGTTCTTCTGGCCAAAGCTGTCGCACACGGCCTTGATGGCAGCCTCCTGGTAATAGCGCCCGGCGATGTGCTTGTCCACCACGATGTTCTTGAGGCTTGAGCGCATGCGCTGGAGATTGAAGAGTTTTTCCAAATCGCGCTTGGAGTAGATGGAAGCGACGCGGCGCTCCGGGTACTGGTTGTCCACGATGCGGGTCTCAAAGCCGTTCGTGAGGAACACCACCGGGCGGCGGCCCTGCCGCTGTTCGATGAGGTCGGCGTAGAGCTTGGCCTGCTGGCGGCCCTTGGACACATCCACGCAGGTGCGCTTGGCCTCGATCACGGCGAGGACGCGCCCGTCGTCCCCCAGCAGCACATAGTCGGCATAGCCCACTTCGGACTTGTTGGGCATGCCGGGGATCTCATATTCGTTGATCCAGTTCTTGCCCTCGACCCAGCCCACGTCCAGAAGCATGGCGTCGATGTAGATTTTGCGGGTCTTGTACTCGGAGATGTCCAGCGGCTTCGGGACATAGTTTGCCTGCTGGGCCTCGCGCCGGGCGGTGAGCTCCGCCTTGAGCGCGGCGTTTTCCGCCACGAGCGCCGCGAGGTCAATACCGACTCCCTCAGTCGCTGCGGCGACAGCTCCCTCAAAGAGGGAGCCAGGGGCTTTGCCTCCCTCTTCGAGGGAGGAGGACCGCGAAGCGGTGGAAGGAGTCAGCAGCGTCCGGTCAAACGCCCGCTCTTGGTACTCCGTGCCGTAGCAGCAGGCGAGGAAGTCAAAGTACAGGTACAGGTTTTCCAGGCACAGCGCCGCGATCTCGGGCGTGATGGTGCGCCCGCCGTGGGCCGCGTCGTTGCCCTTGCGCCGGATGAGATCCAGCCGCCGCCAGAGATCGACGCCCACGATGTCACGAAATTCTTCCGTCCCCAGCAGCACCACAAGCGTCTGATCCCAGGGCGGTACAAGCTCCGCGTCCACGGAGTACATCCACTTGACCGCGGCCTCCATCGCCCGGCGGCAGGACAGCACGCAGAGGCCGGGGTCGATCTGATAGACCTTCTCCGCCGCTACCGCCGGTTCCGCAAAGGCAGTGAACTGCGGGTCTTGGAGGAAGATATCAAAGTTTGTCATAGTTGCTCCTTCCGTCACGACGCTTGCGGGGGACGCGCCGCGCCACCTCCCTCAATGAGGGAGGCTTTTCTTTTAGCTCCCTTGGCCCCCTCTCTGAGGGGGCTGTCACGAAGTGACTGGGGGAGTCCAACGACTCCTTCCACCGCTTCGCGGTCCCCCTCCCTCAATGAGGGAGACTTATTCTCTGGCTCCCTCCTTGAGGGAGCTGTCGCCGCAGCGACTGAGGGAGTTCAACGACTCCTTCCACCGCTTCGCGGTCCCCCTCCCTCAGAGAGGGAGGCATAATCCTTGGCTCCCTCCTTGAGGGAGCTGTCGCCGCAGCGACTGAGGGAGTCCAACGACTCCTTCCACCGCTTCGCGGTCCCCCTCCCTCAGAGAGGGAGGCTTATTCTCTGGCTCCCTCCTTGAGGGAGCTGTCGCCGCAGCGACTGAGGGAGTCAAGCCCTCCCCTGTTGTGACATTCTTTCTTTGACCGTATTGTCGATATGTTCGCAAACTGCGCGAAAGTCGGTGTTGATTTCACGGTTGGAAAAGCGCAGCACTTCCAAGCCGTACTTTTTGAGAATCGCCGTGCGCTCTTCGTCATACGCCTGTCCCTGCGGCTCATAATGCTGGGAGCCGTCGATCTCGATCACCAGCTTTGCCGCGTGGCAATAGAAATCGACGATAAAGGATTCAATTGTTTTCTGGCGCTGGAACCGCACAGGGTATGTACTGAGGAAGTCATACCACAGGTGTCTTTCCTGTGGCGTTGCTTCCTTCCGCAACTGTTTAGCGCGTGGAATCATATTCGATTTATAAGGCAATGACATGGTTACTCCTTCCACCGCTTCGCGGTCCCCCTCCCTCAGAGAGGGAGGTTTTTTCTTTGGCCCCCTTGGCCCCCTCCCTGAGGGGGCTGTCACGAAGTGACTGGGGGAGTTCAACGGCTCCTTCCGTCACGGCGCTTGCGGGGGACGCGCCGTGCCACCTCCCTCAGTGAGGGAGGCTTATTCTCTGGCTCCCTCCTTGAGGGAGCTGTCGCCGCAGCGACTGAGGGAGTTCAACGACTCCTGCCACCGCTTCGCGGTCCCCCTCCCTCAGAGAGGGAGGCTTATTCTTTGGCTCCCTTGGCCCCCTCCCTGAGGGGGCTGTCACGAAGTGACTGGGGGAGTTCAACGACTCCTTCCGTCACGGCGCTTGCGGGAGACGCGCCGTGCCACCTCCCTCAGTGAGGGAGGCATGTCCAGTCCCCTTGCCTCCCCCGCTGGGGGAGGTGCCCCAGTGCGCACACTGGGGCGGAGAGGGTCACTTACCCATTCTCACTCAGAGCATAATCTTTAGCCAACTCATAGCATTTTTCCAACTCTTGGGCTGATAATTCTTTCAATGCAAAAGCTGAAAACTCATTTCTTTTTACATTGTAAGAATAAAGGTAGGAATATTCAAAAACAATTATACACTCAAATGGGCTTTTTTGTGTTTTATAAACCCATTCCATAAAGCCTTTAACCAAATCTTCCTCAAGCCAGTTATCCATAGGGGAATAAATAAACAAATCGTTTTTTATTGTGGTCAAAGGAGTCGTTTCATATTTATTTACTTTCTTCTGATATGCTACTTTTAATACTTCGTCATTTATCCATATTGCTTCATATGGCACATAGCCAAACACAAATCCCTTTTCATTAGTGAATACTCGACACCCGAGTTTCTCTAATAGTGATAAATGGCGACCGTCCACCTGACTAATACTTTTTCTCGCAATATGCTGAAAAGTCCCACTTGCCTGTGTCATATTCGGGTATACTGCTCGTGTAACTTCTATTCCAAAGTTGTCACCCATTCTAAGATCGGGACGATCAGAAAGAGTTAGATTCTCATACTTTTCAGGAATATATGTTTCAAGTATCTTCTTCGCCAAATATTCATAATATTTCTTCTCTTTATCATGGCTATTGGACATATTCATACCTCACCCAAAATATTTCTGCATCAAGCTGTCAAACAAAAGCTGTGTTTCGTCAAGAGACTTTTGTATGAGAGCTTTGGATTTGTCGATCTGCTGAATAATGGGATTTATTTTGTCCTGTTCAGCCCTGGGTGGGCAAATAACACTTATTTTCCCAAGCCGTTCTTTTGAAATATTAGACATTGATTTCGCTGATCCACCTGTAATAGCCTGTATAACCGGTCTAAATTCTCTACAGTTTATAAGCTGCCACAGAAACACTGGATTCATCTTTTCGTTTGGAACCAGACGAAATATCAAATCCGGCATCATCAGTTTAGGAGGTGTAATCGAAACATATGCAGCCATTCCAACAAGTTCTGGCGTGTTTTTCCTCGTAAAGAGGAGATCTCCAGAGTGAACCTCTGCGGCATCTATGAATTGATTTGTGTCCAGAAGCGCTTTATTTTCTTGAGGCCGATAGTCTCCGTATGTTGCTGCACTGAGCTTAAGCACAGCTGGATTATTACCGGTTCGGGGCTTATCAGAACATACGAAGCTCTTGCCATTATCAATTCGCTCAAGACAATTCTCCAACTTGACGGTTTCCCATCTCATGGGATTGCAAACAGGATCCCCAAACATCTCGACAAATCGGGCTTTGATAAGATCGTCAAGAGTGGAAAGCTGCTGTTTCCGCATCTGAATAATCTTATACGCAGTTTCAAGATTTGCTGCATGCGCCGCTTGCTCTTCGAGGCTAACGTCAGGAACCTGTATCTCTTCAAGAGCCTTTCGGTTTATAGCCTTAAATGTGCTTCCTGTTCCTTTACTATTCAGTTCAGCATTCTTCCCTTTTAACAGCCAGAAAATATACTCCGAAGATACCCTGTTCAAGTCAGGGGTAATAGCAGCAAGGCCTCGCCCAATACAGCAGGTTTCTGTTGCATAGTTAATTGCCCCAATAGGTGCACGGACAGATATGAGAATATCGTTTACGTTGGCTATCTTTGATGGAGCATCGCACCATACCCTTGTAACAGGATTTCGCTCTCCAAAGTCAGCATTTCCTTGAAAAAACGGGATACCTCGTCCTTCTTCGTTGTAACTAGAAGAATCGGGAGATTGCCCCATATTTATTTCGCACACATCTCGCAGTGCTGTATATCTCATCCTCCATCACCCCGCTTCCCTCACCACATCCAGCCTCTTCTCAAACATCTCCCACATCTCCGCGTCCTCAAACCATTTCCGCTCGACCTCCGCGATCTGGTTCAGCCCTACAGCACGCACAGCCTCGATGGCTGCTTCCCGCTGGGAGAGCTTCCGGCTGCATGTCTGGCAGCGGGCGCCGTCGATCGTATCATAGGCTAGGAAGGACTTGTTGAAGTCCATCAGGGGATAGAGCTTCTCCAGCCTGTTCGTGTCATTGTCGACCAGGAATCCCCAATTGCCCCAATGCCGGTCGGTGTTGCCCGCCAGGTAGTCGATCAGGTTCATCATGTGGAAGGCGCGGGCGTCCTTCTTCAAAACAAAGGCGTCCCGATCCAGCCCGTATTTTAAGCAGTATACTTCCACTGCCTCCGCAGAGACTAGACTCTTCTCCTCAGACGTGATGATGCGGCTCCGGGAAACAGCTTTGCCCTCAAATACATCCGGCTCATAGACGACACTTTCGACATCGAAGCAGCGCGCGATCTTCGAGGCCAGCAGCTCGGCCTTTACGTCGCGTTCCTCGCCGTTCTTCAGGAGATAGAATGTCCCGTTCTCCCGAATCCACGCCTTCGGGGCAACGCCCTGTGTGCCGATGTCCCCGGCCGCGTCGTTGGGCTCCAGCAGTTCCGCATTCTGAACAGTAAGCGAACGGCCGTTCAGGCTGACGTCGGCGAAGGCCCCGGACAGGGAATGCCGGAACAGGCTGAGGTCTGCAAAACTAACGTTCTCCCGATTGAACTTGATCCAGTACACATCGGTCAGACTCAGCCCGTGATAAGAAATGGAAATGGCGGCGCGGTCGCGGTCCGTCACGGCCTGCTTTGCCCCGATGCTGTTGAGGATCTCCTTGGCAAATCGGCGATCCAGGGTCAGGACGCGGGAGGAACACCAATAGTAAAAATTGTTCAGATTGTTGAGCCGCGTGTCCAGATCATCCGTCGTCTCCAAATAGAGATTATAGGGCATGAAGGACGGGGCATAGATCGTGCAGGTGCCGTCCTCGCGGATGGCCGCGACCTTGCGATCCTTGTGCATGATCGTAAAGCGCTCCCAGCCCTTGGAAAGCACGTTGTTATTGACCTGAATGCTCATTTCAGCATCTCCTCTAATTCAGCAAGCTCTTTCCCGATCTCCGCCTCCAGCTCCTTGATGTTGGTCAGGATCTCGCTTGTGGGCGGGTACTCCACGGGCTTGTACTCCGTCTGCTTGTACTTGTTGATGGAGAGGTCATAGTCGTTTTGAACGATCTCATCCTTCGGAACGAAGAAGCTCTGCTCCGTGCGGGCTCTGCCTCCCTCTCCGAGGGAGGGGGACCGCGAAGCGGTGGAAGGAGCTACTCCCTCAGTCTCGCTGCGCTCGACAGCTCCCTCAGGGAGGGAGCCATGAATGGAGCGAAACCGTGCGATGATGTCGGGGATGTCATTCTCCTTGGTCTCGCTGCGCTTGTCGTCCAGGGAGAAGCCGTCGGCTTTCATGTCATAAAACCAGACCTTATCTGTTCCGCCGTGGCCGGTCTTGGTGAAGATCAGGATGGCGGTGGACACGCCCGCGTAGGGCTTGAACACGCCGGAGGGCATGGAGATCACGGCCTCGAGACGGTTGCCCTCAATGAGCTCCTTGCGGATGGCTTTGTGCGCGGTGGAGGAGCCGAAGAGCACGCCGTCCGGCACGATGCAGGCGCAGCGGCCGCCGACCTTGAGCATCCGCAGAAACAGCGCCAGAAACAGCAGCTCGGTCTTCTTGGTTTTGCAGACTTTCAGGAGATCGGCGGAGACGATATCAGCGTCCAGGCTCCCCTTGAAGGGGGGATTGGCCAGGATGAGACTGTACTTCTCCCGGTCCGGGTTCTGGTCGGAGAGGCTGTCCCGGTATTCGATAAAGGGGTTGTCCACCCCGTGGGTCATCATGTTCATGGCCCCGATGCGCAGCATGGTGCGGTCCATGTCGTAGCCGTGGAACATGTGGTTCATGTAGTGATCCTTGTTCTGGCGGTTGAAGAAAACCTCCTGCTTGCGGTTTTCTTTGAGATAGTCGCTGACCGCTACGAGGAAGCCGGAGGTGCCGCAGGCCGGGTCACAGACCACGTCGTCCGCCTTGGGCTCCATCAGCTCCACCATCATGCGGATGATATGGCGCGGCGTGCGGAACTGGCCGTTGACCCCCGCCGTGGCAATCTTGGAGAGCAGGTATTCGTACACGTCGCCGCGGGTGTCGGCGGCCTTGAGCTGGGCCATCTGCTCATAGATGCCGTCCATGGCCGTGACGATCTTGTCCAGCATCAGGGGCGTGGGAATCTTAAAGATCGCGTCGCCCATGTACTTGGAATAGGCGCTCTCCTTGTCGCCGTGCAGGTTCTTGATAAAGGGGAAGACCCATTCCTGCACGGTGCTGTACATCTTCGCGGCCGGGAAATCGTGGAACACGCTCCATTTGAGCTGGCTGCCGTCGATCACGCGCTCGCCGATCCGCACCTCTTTGGCAAAAATGCTCTCATAGGGCAGGCCGAGCATGGCTGACTCGCGGGCGCGGAGATTGTCCGCGTCGTCCAGATCGTGAATGAACATCAGATAGGTCATCTGCTCGATCACGTCCAGGGGATTGGTCAAACCGCCCGTCCAGAAGATTTCCCAAAGGCTGTCGATTCTGCTTTTCAGTTCGCCTGTAACCATGTTTCTTCTCCTTTATTCCTTATCCCAATTCCAAACGTATGAAGTGTAGCGGCCGCCGCCGATTTTCAGAATGTCGCCGCTGTCCGTCAGTTCTTTCAGTGCGCGCTGTATGGTGACCTGGCTGATGTCCGGGCACTGCGCCATCAGCTCCGACTTCGTGATCTTCCCGGTCGTGCTGCGGATAAGCCTGCGGATGCGGCCGGTTTTGGAGTTCCCGGTTTCGAGCAGAATCTCCGCCCGCTCCGCAAATTCTCGATAGGCTGCGATAATGACGCCGAGCAGATAGCGCACGAAGGGCAGATAATCATTGTTTCCCTCGTGCCAGTTTTCGGAACTGGCTTGCAGCGTCTCGTAATAGCTGTCCTTGCTGTCGGCAATCAGCCGCTCAATACTGATATACTTTCCGATCGGGTAACCCGTGCGGTACAGAAGCAGTAAGGTCAGCAGGCGGCTCATGCGTCCGTTGCCGTCATTGAAGGGGTGAATGCAGAGGAAGTCCAGGACGAATAGGGGGATCAGCAGCAGATCGTCCAGCTCCGGATCTGCGATTGCTTCGTTGATCGCTGTGCAGAGAGAATCCATGGCCTCCGGTGTCTCCCAGGCCGGGACGGGCTGGAAGCGGACACGCTTTGTACCGTCCGGCAGCGTCTCGGCAATCACGTTGTCCGAATTCTTAAAGCTTCCACCGATCGACATGCCGCTGAATTTATACAGATCCCGGTGAAGCTGCAGGATCATGCCGGGGCGGATCGGGATAAACTCATAGTTTTCATGGATCATGTTCAGCACGTCCCGGTATCCGGCGATCTCCCGTTCGCTGCGGCTGCGCGGGGTCGTTTTGTTCCGCACAAGCAGCTTCAGACGGTCGTCCGCGGTGATGATGCCTTCGATCCGGTTCGATGCCTCCGTGCTCTGGATCTTTGCGATCTCCAGCAGTTCGTCCAGCACATCCTTCTGGGCATCGGAAAATCTACTCTGTTTTCCTTTCTGCTCATGGATCTGTGTGAGATAGGAAACGATCTCCGGGGTCAGCAGCTTTTGATATTCCTTTTTATAGTTGAAACTCCGCATGTGCATCCCTCATTCGGCAGGCCGATTGTGTCTATATAAATACGATTCTATTATATGATTCATCGTTTTAAACGTCAAGTCAATTTAATCAAATTTTGAATTTATGATTAAATTGAATCGGGTAAGTGTGCTATTTGATGTAAAGAGGCACCCGGGAAAGTGATGCTTGATCGCTTCTCCGGGTGCCTGCGCTGTTGTCGGTTTCTACCGGTGCGTTTCTGAATCGGGCACCTTCACGAATATTACCGCATAATTGCAGATTTCTAAAACACGTTTTACAGCAGATTTGCGGAATGTTCGCATGTTCACATGTGCTTACTCCGCGAAGAAGCACAAGCTCTTGAGCTCCCACTCGCCTTTTCCCTCATAGCGGAGATAGAGGGCGCGGGTGTCCTGCTCCGGCGCGATGGGAAGGAGCAGCATGCGCCAATCCCTGACTGCCGCGTCAAACTCGATGGCGCCGATGACCTCCTCGCCCGCCGCGTCATGGGAGACCGTGATCGTGCCCGCAAGCTCGCCGCGCACTTCGAGACCGAGAAAGCTCGTGCCGTAAAAATCGAAGTACTTGTATCCGATCACGGCGCCGTCCTTGATGCCGGTGATAAAGCTCACATTCTGCCGCTCGGTCACACGGATCTGGCGCTGCATTTTCGGGTCGCCGTAGTCGATGGCGTTCGTGACCGTGGGATCGGTCAGATGACAGGCAATGGCAGCGGGGTAGCTGCCGGAGGCTTTGAGCGGGCCGCCGTTCAAGCCGCAGCTTGTGATCTCGACCTGGGGGATGCTCCCGTCGGGCAGCATGGTCACGCGCTCGGCACAGCCCTGGCGGGAAAACTCCGTACCGTTGGTCTGGCGGTGGTAGAAGATGTAGAGGGCATCGCCCACCTCCACCAGGCCGCCGTGGTTGTTGCCGAGATGGGCGACAGGTTCGGTGCGGCCGTCCAGGCCGATGTCGCCGTTGGAAACGATGGTGCCGCCGTAGACAAAACCGGAATCGGGTCTGTCGCTGACCGCATAGCACAGCTCGTGGCTCTTGTGGCTGGAATAGACGAAGTAGTATTTGCCGTTTATCTTGCGGATGGAGGACGCCTCGAAGAAGCCGTGGCCCTCGTAGCCGGTGCCGGCGGTGTGGTGTCCGCCGGGGAGCAGCACTCGAGGCAGCTCCTTTGCCGTGAGCATGTCCGGCTCCAGCTCCACCACATAGGAGTCCTCACCCATGGGCAGGGCCTTCATGGCCTCAATACAGTGTTACGGATTCGCCGGGGGGCAACTCATGCTTTCACTCTTATACCCGCCATATCTGCCACAAGCGATCCCGTGCAGCTAATGGGCTTTGACTTGTTTGGCAGTCTCTCCCTCGTATGCGGCTTTACATGATTTCTGTTCGCCGGGCCTGAGCTTTGCCGCCGCAGGGGCGGACGCGGGTTTAGAACGTGCGCTCGCAGGGTGCACCGGCAAAAGCCGCGTCCCGAATCGGGACGCAGCTTTTGTTATATCTTGGCGCTCAATTGACCCCATCAGCAAGCAGAGGGAAGATACCCCTTCCGCCGCTGAAGCGGTCCCCCTCCCCCGGACGCCGCAAGCGGCCGGGGGAGGCAAGGTCTTACTTCTTGTTCTCGCTGAAGGTCTTCTTGGCTTCTTCCCAACCGGCCAGGAGGGACTTGTAGCCCGCCTGAGCAAAGTCGGCCAGCTCCGCGCTTGCGGCGTCAGCGATGGCAGCCAGCTTGTCGGTGGCTTCCTTCAGCGCAGTCTTGGCGGCATCGACCATGGCCTCAGTCTCGTCCTCGGCAGCCTTGATCTCCTTGGCGACAGCTTCCTCGGCTTCCTTCTCCTCCTTGATCGCAGCCTGTGCGGCGGCGAGGCGGGCGATGGGAACGCGGAAGGGGCTGCAGGACACGTAGTCCAGACCGACCTTGTGGAAGAACTCAACGGAACTGGGATCGCCGCCGTGCTCGCCGCAGACACCGAGGTGAATGTCGGGACGGACGGAGCGGCCCAGGGTCGCGGCCATCTTCACCAGCTTGCCGACACCCTTCTGGTCGATGCGGGCAAAGGGATCGCTCTCGTAGATCTTGGCGTCGTAGTAGGAGGAGAGGAACTTGCCGGCGTCGTCACGGCTGAAGCCGAAGGTCATCTGGGTCAGGTCGTTGGTGCCGAAGGAGAAAAACTCGGCCTCTTCGGCGATCTCGTCCGCGGTCAGCGCGGCGCGCGGGATCTCGATCATGGTGCCGACCAGATACTTCATGTCGGAGCCGGCTTCCTTGATGATGGCGTCGGCGGTCTTGACAACGACGTCCTTGACGTACTTGAGCTCCTTGACCTCGCCGATCAGCGGGATCATGATCTCGGGCTGCATCTTCCACTCGGGGTGGCGGGCCTGGACAGCCAAGGCGGCCTTGATGACGGCAGCGGTCTGCATCTCGGCGATCTCGGGATAGGTGACGGCCAGACGGCAGCCGCGGTGACCCATCATGGGGTTGAACTCGTGGAGGGAGCTGATGATATTCTTGATTTCCTCGACGCTCTTGCCCTGGGTCTCGGCCAGCGCCTTGATGTCCTCTTCCTCGGTGGGAACGAACTCGTGGAGAGGCGGGTCGAGGTAGCGGATAGTGACAGGATAGCCCTGCATGGCCTCGTAGATGCCCTCGAAGTCGCCCTGCTGCATGGGCTCGAGCTTGGCAAGCGCGGCAACGCGCTCTTCCTTGGTGTCGGAGCAGATCATCTCGCGCAGAGCGGCGATGCGGTCGCCCTCGAAGAACATATGCTCGGTACGGGTCAGGCCGATGCCCTGGGCGCCCAGCTCGACAGCCTTGGCGGCGTCACGCGGGGTGTCGGCATTGGTGCGGACCTGGAGGCGGCGGTACTTGTCGGCCCAGGCCATGATGCGGCCGAACTCGCCGGCGATGGAGGCGTCGACCGTGGGGATGAGGCCGTCGTAGATATTGCCGGTGGAGCCGTCGATGGAGAGGAAGTCGCCCTCGTGGAAGGTCTTGCCTGCCAGCTCGAACTTCTTGTTCTCTTCATCCATCTTGATCTCACCGCAGCCGGAGACGCAGCACTTGCCCATGCCGCGGGCAACGACGGCCGCGTGGCTGGTCATGCCGCCGCGCACGGTCAGGATGCCCTGAGCGGCAGCCATGCCCTCGATATCCTCGGGGCTGGTCTCGAGACGGACCAGGACGACCTTTTCCTTGCGGGCAGCCCAGGCCTTGGCGTCCTCAGCGGAGAAGACGATCTTGCCGGCGCCGGCGCCGGGGGAAGCGCCCAGGCCCTTGCCGATGGGCGTGGCAGTCTTGAGGACGGCGGCATCGAACTGGGGGTGGAGCAGGGTGTCGAGGTTGCGCGGCTCGATCATCAGAACAGCCTGCTTCTCGTCGATCATACCCTCGTCGACCAGGTCGCAGGCGATCTTGAGGGCAGCCTGCGCGGTGCGCTTGCCGTTGCGGCACTGGAGCATGTAGAGCTTGCCGTTTTCGACGGTGAACTCCATGTCCTGCATGTCGCGGTAGTGATCCTCAAGCAGGGCGCAGACCTTGACGAACTGCTCATAGGCTTCGGGGAACTTCTCCTCCATCTGGGAGATGGGCATCGGGGTGCGGACGCCGGCCACGACGTCCTCGCCCTGGGCGTTGGTCAGGAACTCGCCCATGAGCTTCTTCTCGCCGGTGGCGGGGTCACGGGTGAAGGCGACGCCGGTGCCGGAGTTTTCATTGAGGTTGCCGAAGACCATCGGCATGACGTTGACGGCAGTGCCCCAGGAATAGGGGATGTCGTTCTGCTGGCGGTAGTAGTTGGCGCGGGGGTTGTCCCAGGAGCGGAAGACGGCGCGGATGGCCTCCTTGAGCTGGACAACGGGATCGGAGGGGAAGTCCTCACCGATCTGCTTCTTGTATTCGGCCTTGAACTGCTCAGCCAGCTCCTTGAGATCGGCAGCGGTGAGCTCAACGTCGAAGGTGACGCCCTTGCGCTCCTTCATCTGGTCGATGAGCTGTTCAAAGTACTTCTTGCCGACTTCCATGACGACGTCGGAGAACATCTGGATAAAGCGGCGGTAGGAGTCATAGACAAAGCGCTCGAACTTGGGATCGGGGTTGCCGGCGATCATGGCGGCGACAACATCGTCGTTCAGGCCGAGGTTCAGAATGGTATCCATCATGCCGGGCATGGAGGCGCGGGCGCCGGAACGCACGGAGACCAGCAGGGGGTTCTTGAGGTCGCCGAACTTTTTGCCGTTGATCTGCTCCATGATCTCGACGTTCTTCATGATCTCTGCCATGATAGAGTCGTTGATCTGGCGGCCGTCCTCGTAATACTGGGTGCAGGCTTCGGTGGTGATGGTGAAGCCCTGGGGGACGGGCAGGCCGATGTTGCTCATCTCAGCGAGGTTTGCGCCCTTGCCGCCGAGCAGCTCACGCATGTTTGCATTGCCTTCGGAGAAGAGATACACGTACTTTTTGCTCATGCTGTCTTTCCTTTCCTTTGTACAAAAAAATATTATAAAAAATAAAGTGGTGTTCCGTCTTTATAGCTTACCACATTCCATGCGGTTTTCGCAATACCTTTTCGCCGGAAATCTGCTTTTTTGTTGTTAAAAAATTTGCTTTTATATCCTATTCGCCCGCTGCGTTCAGGCTTTCGGCAATGTGCAGGAAGTCGGCGGTGCTCAGCACCTCGCCCCGGATGCGCGTGTCGAAGCCGAGGGCTGTGAGCGCTCCCTCGATCTGTTCCTTCGATACCCCCGCCACCTGGGAGGAGACCGCGTTGACCAGGGTCTTGCGCCGCTGGTTGAAGGCCGCGCGCACAAGCCTGAACATCATATCCGCCGCCTCCGGGTTTTTTACCTCCACTGGCGGGGACTTGCGCCGCGTCAGGCGGATGACGGAGCTTGTGACCTTGGGCTGGGGCACAAAGCAGGACGGCGGCACATCAAACAGCAGCTCCGTCTCCATGTACCACTGGACGAGGATGCCGAAGGCGCCGTAGTCGGCGGTGCCGGGTCCGGCGCAGATGCGGCGCGCCACCTCGCGCTGGATCATGACGGTGATGGTCTCGAAGCATCCGGCTTCAATGAGCGCCGTGAGCACGGGGGATGTGATGTTATACGGCAGGTTTGCGCATACCGCGTGGCGCATGCCGGGCTGGTGCTCCTCCATGAGTTCCGGAAGGTCCTGCTTGAGAACGTTTCCGAAGACGATCTCCACGTTTTCGCAGCCGGAAAGCGTCTCGGCCAGAATGGGTTTCAGTGCCTTGTCCAGCTCCACGCACAGGACCTTTCCCGCGCGTTTGGAAAGCTCCTGCGTCAGACAGCCGACGCCGGGGCCGATCTCGAGAACGCCCGTTTTATCATCCAGCATGGCCGAAGCGGCGATATCCTCCGGCACCCAGGCGGCGGTCAGGAAGTTCTGCCCCATGGATTTGGAGAAGCGGAACTTGTGCCGGGCAAGCAGGGCGCGGATTTCATTGTAGTCTGTTAAATTCATTTCTTATCCTTCAAGATTTTTTCAAACGCCTGGCGGTGGGGATCGTGTCCCGGCTCGGACTCCACCAGGATGTTGCCGCGGTAGCGGAAGCCGCTTTCGCGCAGGAGATTCTGCATAGGCTTGTTCTTCTTGTGGGTGTCCACGCGGATGCACTTAAGGCCGTAAGCCCTCGCCTGCTCCTCGGCGCAGCGGATCAGGGCCTGGGAGATGCCGCTGCCGCGGTACTCCTTCGCCGCCGCCGCCCGGTGCAGGACGCAGTACGGGATGTCCGCCGACCACTTGCCGTCGGTGATTTCGTCATAGCTCGGCTCGGGCAGAGGGCTCAGCACGAAGAAGGCGGGGGTGTCCGCCCCGTGGGTCAGGACAAAGCACTGGCCCAGGCGTATGTCCTCTTCGAAGCGGGCAGCGTCGGGGTACGGGCCCTGCCACTGGTCGACATGGTAGCGTTTCAGGCTCTCGCGCGCATCCTGCACGATTTCCAGGATGCGGGGAATGTCCCCGGTCTCGGCGGGGCGGTACGTTACCGGCTCGGTGAGTCTCTTTCTCCCCTGCTCCTTTTCCAGCTCCCGCAGAAGCCTTCTGTCCTCATCGGTCTGCGGCTCGAAGGCGGCAAACATGTCGGGCCGTTTGTCGCGCGTGCGCTCGAGCTGCTTTTTGCGCCTCCAGTGCTCGATGCGGGCGTGATCGCCATTCAATAAAATCTCCGGCACGGCGCGGCTCTCCCAGGTCTCCGGGCGGGTGTACTGGGGGTACTCGAGCAGACCGTCCCAGTGGCTCTCCCCGGTATAGCACTGCTCATCGGCCAGCACCCCCGGCACCAGGCGGCATACCGAGTCCGCCACCGCCATGGCCGCGATCTCCCCGCCGGTGAGTACAAAGTCTCCAAGGGAGATTTCCTCATCCACACACTGCTCGATAAAGCGCTCGTCCACGCCCTCATAGTGGCCGCAGACCAGCACCAGGTGGTCGTAGTCCCGGTTGAGGCGTTTGGCGGTTTCCTGGGTATAGGGCTTGCCCTGGGGGGACATGTAGATCACGCGGGAGCGCAGGCCCCCCGCGTCCTCCATCACATGGTCAAGGCACGATTTGAGCGGCTGGGCCATCATCACGCAGCCGAAGCCGCCGCCGTAGGGGTAGTCGTCCACCTGCTTCTGTTTGTTCTCGGTGAAGTCCCGGATCTGGACACAGTTGATGTCCACGATCCCCTTCTTTGCGGCTCTGCCGATGATGCTCTCATGCAGCACGGCATTGACGGTATCGGGGAAAAGGGTCAGAATGTCGATTCTCATGTCACATGCCCTCGATCAGGTGAACGGTGATAAGCCCCGCGTCGGGATCGGTCTTTTTGATAAACTCCGGCACGGCGGGGATCAGGTGCTCCGTCTCCCCTTTTACCACGTAGATGTTGGAGGCAGGCGTCTCCATGACCTCGGTCAGAGTGCCGATCTCCGCGCCGGCCTCATTGACGACCTTCGCGCCGATGATGTCCTGCAGGAAGAAGGCGCCGCGCGGCAAGGCCGCGTCCTCGCGGCGCACGGAGACGTTTTTGCCCTTGAGGCGCATGGCGGCGTTCACATCGTCCACGCCCTCAAGCCGCGCGATCACGAAGCCCTTGTGTGTTTTCACCCCCAGCACCTTCAGCTCCTCGCCGGAATCCAGCACAAGGCGCTTGAAGCTTTTGAAAAACTGCGGCGAGTCCAGCCACACCTCAATCTTGACCTCGCCCTGTACCCCGTGGGTATTGACGATGCGCCCGGCCTCGATCAGCGCTTTTTTCTCCATGATCTTCCTCCCGTGACAATTTCTGTATGTAACAATTTATTATAACACAGCGGGGTCAGTTTGCAAACAGATATGTTTGTTTAAAAACGAAACAGAGCGCCTGACCGCTCTGTTAGTTTAAGGAGTTATTCAAATGTTCTTTGCCGCTTGCGAGTATAGAATAGCAAAAAAATATTTCAGAGATAATATCACATTTGTTTCGTCCTTGTAAAATCAAAAAATTTCCCCCGGCATATGTCGGGGGAAACGGAAGATCAGTCCATAATCTCAACTGATACTTTTTTGCCCTTTCTCTGGGCGACGGCCCGCATGAGGATGCGGATCTGTTTGACGATCCTCCCCTGCCGGCCGATGACCTTGCCCATGTCGCCGTCGGCGACGCGAACCTCGTAGACGATCTCGCCGTCGGCTTTGCGCTCGGTCACAGAAACCTGATCGGGATTGTCGACCAGATTCTGCACGATATAGGTCAAAAGCTCTTTCATGCGGTCATGAACTCCTTAAACTTAGGCCTCAACTTTCTTGAGCAGGCCGCGTACGGTATCGGTGGGCTGAGCGCCGTTGGCGATCCAGTACTTTGCGCGCTCCATATCGACCTTGATCTTCTCGCTGTCAGCCATCGGATCGTACAAGCCGATCTCCTCAATGAAACGGCCGTCACGCGGGCTGCGGGAATCCGCAACGACGATGCGGTAGTAAGGTGCCTTCTTGGCGCCCATTCTGCGAAGTCTGATTTTAACCATGTATATTCACCTCCATAGTTTTTTCAAATATCTATTACAAAGCGCTGTGCGCTGAGTAATCCTTAGAATCCGGGGAAGCCGCCCCCGAAGAGGCCGCCGCCTCCGCCGCCCATGCGGCCCATCTTCTTTTGCAGCTTCTTCATATTCTTGCCGGTCAGCTGCTTGGTCATCTGCTGCATGGCTTCAAACTGCTTGAGCAGACGGTTGACATCCACCACCGTGGTGCCGGAGCCCGCAGCCACACGCTTTTTGCGGCTGGAGTTGAGGATCGCGGGGTTTTCCCGCTCGGCCTTTGTCATGGACAGGATGATGGCCTCCTGGCGCGCCATGGCCTTGTCGTCGAGCTTGACGCCCTTGAGAGCCTTGGAATCCACGCCCGGCAGCATGCTCAGCACGCTCTCCAGGTCGCCCATGTTTTTCAGCTGGTTCATCTGATCCAGGTAGTCGCTGAGGGTGAAGCGGTTGGCCCGCAGTCTCTCGGCGGCTTCCAAGGCCTTCTTCTCGTCAAAGCTCTGCTGTGCCTTCTCAATCAGCGTCAGCATGTCGCCCATGCCGAGGATACGGGAAGCCATGCGGTCGGGATAGAAGGGCTCGATCATGTCGAGCTTCTCGCCCACGCCGATGAACTTGATGGGCTTGCCGGTGGCGGCCGTGATGGACAGGGCCGCGCCGCCTCTCGCGTCGCCGTCAAGCTTTGTGAGCATGACGCCGGTCACGTCCAGCGCCTCATCGAAGGCACTCGCCGCGCTCACCGCGTCCTGGCCGGTCATGGCGTCAACCACAAGCAGGATCTCGGCAGGCTCGACGGCGGCCTTGATGTTCTTGAGCTCGTCCATGAGCTCGGCGTCTATGTGAAGGCGTCCGGCGGTGTCGAGGAAGACCAGGTCATTGCCGTGCTTTTTTGCGTGCTCAATGGCGGCCTTGGCGATATCCACGGGGTTCGTTGTACCCATCTGGAAGACGGGGATATCGAGCTGCGCGCCTACGGTCTCGAGCTGCTTGATGGCGGCGGGACGGTAGATGTCACAGGCGGCGAGCAGCGGGCGCTTGCCCTGCTTGCGCATGTAGGCGGCAAGCTTTGCGCCGTTGGTGGTCTTGCCCGCGCCCTGCAGGCCGACAAGCATCACGACACTCGGAGACTTGGAGCTGATGTTGAGCTTGCGGTTTTCGCTGCCCATGAGAGCACACAGCTCGTCGTTGACGATCTTGATGACCATCTGGGCAGGGTTCAGGGCCTCCAGCACATCCGAGCCGACGGCCTTGGCGGTGACGGACTTGGTAAAGTCGCGCACGACCTTATAGCTCACGTCCGCCTCAAGCAGGGCCATGCGCACCTCGCGCATTGCCTCCTTGACATCGTTCTCGGTCAGCCTGCCCTTGCCGCGCAGCTTCTTGAACGCCTCATTCAGTTTATCGGATAAGCTTTCAAACGCCATGGTTCATTCCTCAAGCCGGTCGATCTCGCGCACGATTTCCTGCGCGAGTCCCTTTGCGCTGCCCTCGGTCATTTTTCCGATCTGCTCCGCCTGTCTTTTTATCGCATCAAGCGTACGTCTTGTGCCCTCAAAGCGGCGGATCAGTCCGGTCTTTTCTTCGATCTCCTTCATGGAGGCTTCCGCCCGGCGGATGTTGTCCCACACGCCCTGGCGTGAGATGCCGAGCTGATCGGCGATCTCCGACAGGGACAGGTCCTCATTGTAATGCAGATCGAAGCACTCTCTCTGCTTGTCCGTCAAGAGCTCCCCGTAGAAATCCAGCAGCATGCTCTGGGTCCATCTGCTCTGCTCCACGGCGCGCGCCTCCCTGTCAAGTATCGAAGCTTAACAGAGTATACGCCTCCGATTATATTCTGTCAAGTATTTTTTCTTGTCAGTCCTGTTTTTTCAGATGGGTTTCGAAAAAAGCGCTTTGCTGTATACGGGTATCATGGCATGCGCTAAGTATGCCTTACTTTTTTTCATCAATGTAAAAACGCAAAACGCAAAAATAAAAAAATAATGCTTGCAAAACCTATTTATTATGGGGTAATATGTTGTCAGAATGGGCAATTGTTTTGTAAGCGGCAGGACTTTGATGGTATTTTTGGAGGTGCTTGCAATGTTCAAACGCATTCAGTATACCTTTGCTTTTTTCCTTTGTCTGACAATGCTCATCTGCCTGCTCCCGGCAGCATACGCGGATGGTCTTTCAGATCTGCAGGCTGCTATCGCAGGCGGTGCGGGGAGCTATACGCTCACGGAAAGCCTGACTATCCCGGCGGGGCTGGAGCTTGGGGAGATACAGACAACACTCATCGTGCCGAACGGCATCACCCTGACGATCGCAGGCGGTGATTCAGGCTCTGGCAGACGCGAGCTGAGCATCGGGAATCTGAACATCCTGAGCGGCGGCAGTGTTGTGATCGAAGACAATGCGCTGCTGGAGGTCTCGGGCGACCTGACACTGAACGGACAGCTCACGATCGGCGAGCATTCCGAGCTCTATATCACCGATCAGGACGAAGCGCTGGTATATTCCTCCAACATCATCCGGCAGAGCGATTTCTCCCACATCGTCGTCCACTACTACCCGGATGACGAGGATAAGCTTTACACGATGTTTGGCAGCGCGGAGAGTCTGCCCGACTATGCCCACGGCAATATCCATGTGCTCTTCGACTGGGAGTCGACCTACAGTATCAGTTCCGGGAAGACCGACTTTCATTTTCACGCCCCTGTGACGATCGGCAATTGGTCGAGTTTTTCGCTTGGCAATCTGTACGTCGACGGCCCGCTCACGGTCAACGGCACGCTCAGCGTGGGCAATCTGCACGCGTGGAGCGGCAGTGAGCTGGTCTTCACCAAAGATAGCAGCGTCACCGTCAGCAAGAGCTTTGATCTGCAGGGCAGCCTCTGGTTACCCGATACTATAGATCTTTCAGATTTATGTCTGGACCCGGACGAGCTGGCCGTCCTGTCGCAATATAACGAGGGCTATCTATATGTGAGCAAGGACGCCGGTTCGGAACTCAGGAAAGCGTTTCTTAAGGCCTGTGATCAGCTCTATGCCGAACCGGCAACCTTTGTCATCCCCGAGGGGAATATCATCAACCTGCTGAACAAGTCCGTCAATATTCCCGGCAATCTCACCGTGTTCGCTATTGGCTCCGGTTTCCGCATTTCCGACACGGCATTCAGCGTTGAAGGAGAACTGATCTGCTCGAGCTTCACCATGATGACCCGGGAGGGCACCGGCAGTCAGTCTCTGACGATACCGGAAGGCGGGTCTATGTATGTGGAGCGGAATTTCCAGCTCGGCAGCAACTGCCTTCTCGAGCTCTACGGCGAGCTGAGCATCGAGCACGACGCCTTTGACCCCAACGCGCTGGTTCATGGGGAGAATTTCTTCTCCGGTCAGAACTCGCTGCTGGACGTCTCCTTCAACATGCCGGACGAGCAGGCCGTACTGGTTGAGCTCAACGCGCAGGTCCAGCCCTTCGGCAACTTCCGCCGCAGCATCTGGGTACACTTCCCGTGGACGCTGACGGACGATGTGACCGTGCCCGCGCAGGTGCGCCTGTGCGTGCCCCATGACGGAAATTATCAGGGAAGTCTGACGATCCCGGAGGGCAAGACCCTCACCATCAACGAGGGCGGCGAGATGCTTGCCCGCGGTTCGGTAAACGGGGAGGCCGTCATTCAGGTGAACGGCAGCCTTGTGAATAACGGGTCGATCAATCTCGGTGATCCGGGACGTGAGGCCGACATCGCCCTCGGACCGAACGGCAGATACAGCGGCAGCGGCAGCATCACCCGCGGCGGCGTGCCCTATTATATGAGCGATGATGACGCGTGGAATGCACTTGTCGCAGCCTGTGAGCAGACTTATACCGAGATGACGAATTTTGACATTGGGGGCGAATACAGTTTCGTCATTCCCGCGGGCGAGGGGCTCTTTATCCCGGAAAATCTGAGCGTTCGAGCACTGGATTCTTCCTTTGTGGTGTCCGACACGGCAAGCCTCATTATCCGCGGCGGGGGCGAGCTGCATGTCGGCGGTCTGGACTCTCAGGGATTTACGGCGGCGGAAGGATATCTCGCCGTTGGGAAGACGCTGAATGTCGGCGAAAACCAGATCGAAGTTACCGGGACCATGGAGCTTACGCTGGATTCGTGGGTAGAGCTCATGTTTGCCATGGAGGCGGAGAGCCCGGATGATGTGGCGGCCAAATTCTCCTTCGGCGCCGATGGCCTGCTGGATATCTGGTATGATATGACCGATTCCCAGAATGTTGCGGAGTCGCTGGATTTCCCCATGTTCCATATCCCGCATATCCGCGAGACCCTTTGCCTGAACTTCCCGTGGACGCTGGATCAAGATCGCACGCTGGACGTAGACCGGAGCCTGTTTGTCCACTATGGCGACGGCGCTGACGGCATGCTCACCATCCCCGAGGGCAAGACCCTCATCATCCCGGAGGGCAGCGAGCTCACGGTCCGCAGCGCAGGCCTTGACGGCGAGGCGGCTGTGCTTGTCAGGGGCGTCCTGATCAATAACGGCAGCATAGATCTGACGGGAGCTTCCGATCTGTCACTGGTCAACGGCGGCGTATACAGCGGCGGCGGTACTGTCCGAGCCGCGGGTGCGCCCTGCGTGATCCGAAACGATCCTGCGAACGCGGACATCAGGCTCCCCGCCGGCCTTGAGACGCTTGAATCCGAGGCCCTGGCGGACGGCGATTTCTTCTCAGTCTATATCCCGGCCGGGACAGCGTCGATCGCCACCGACGCCTTTGGGGACAAAGAAGCGCTGATCGTCTACGGCGTACCCGGGAGCGAGGCGGAAAGCTTCGCGCACAGCAAGTCGTTCCTCTTTGCACCCGTTGCGTAACACATATAATAAAAACGGGCGTGTTGCAAAATACCAGTTTTCCGTAAAAACACAGCCTTATGAGCGTAGGGGAGGGGCTTGCCCCTCCCGCGCACGGCAAGCCTAAACTGCGAAAAAATGTACGGCGATTTCGTAAAATGCTACGATTTCGCCGTACATTGCTTTATAATGGTTGCGTTGTACTGCCGGGAGGGGCATACCCATAGAGGGCACAGGCGCCCCTCCCCTACGGTATTCATGAATAATTATGCTAAAAGTGAATTTTGCAACACGCCCGTTTCTGCTTATCTGTCAGTCTGCGAACAGTGCCGTGGAGTAATAACGGTCGCCGCTGTCGGGGAGCAGGGCCACGATGGTCTTGCCCTTGTTTGCGCTGAGCTTTGCAAGCTCGATGCCCGCATGGAGCGCCGCGCCCGACGAGATGCCGACCGAGATGCCCTCCTTCTTCGCCAGCAGCTTTGCCGCGGCGAACGCGTCTTCGTTCTTTACCGGAAAAACCTGGTCGTAGACCTTGGTGTTGAGCACATCCGGCACGAAGCCCGCGCCGATGCCCTGGATCTTGTGTCCGCCCGCGCGGCCCTCGGAGAGGACCGGCGAGTCGGCGGGCTCCACCGCCACGACCTTGACCTCAGGCTTCTGCTCCTTGAGGTATTCGCCCGTGCCGGTGACGGTGCCGCCGGTGCCCACGCCCGCGATGAAGATATCGACCTCGCCGTCGGTGTCGCGCCAGATCTCCGGGCCGGTGGTGGCCTTGTGAATGGCGGGGTTTGCGGGGTTTACAAACTGGCCGGGGATGAAGCTGTCAGGGAGCTCCTTGGCGAGCTCCTCCGCTTTGGCGATGGCCCCCTTCATGCCCTTGCTGCCCTCGGTCAGCACCAGCTCCGCGCCGTAGGCTTTCAGAATATTGCGACGCTCGACGCTCATGGTCTCCGGCATGGTGAGGATGATGCGGTAGCCCTTGGCGGCGGCGATGGCCGCAAGGCCGATGCCGGTGTTGCCGGAGGTGGGCTCGATGATAACGGAACCCGGTTTGAGCAGACCCTTTGCCTCCGCGTCCTCGATCATAGCCTTGGCGATGCGGTCCTTGACGCTCCCGGCGGGGTTTAGGTATTCAAGCTTCACAAGGAGCCTTGCCTCCAGTCCCAGCTCCTTTTCGAGATTTGTGACCTCCACCAGCGGCGTGTTGCCGATGAGTCCCAGTGTTCCTTTATAAATGTTTGCCATGATGATTCCTCCAATAAAGTTTTATAAGATGCCTATTGCGGCTTTTTCTCCGGATGCTTGCTGTAGTAGTCGTCCAGCGCGGACTGGATCGCTTCCTCAGCAAGCACGCTACAGTGCATCTTATAGTCCGGCAATCCGTCCAGGGCCTCGGCCACGGCCTTGTTGGTAAGCTGCATGGCCTCCGAGACTGGCTTGCCCTTGATGAGCTCGGTGGCCATGGAGCTCGAGGCGATGGCGCTGCCGCAGCCAAAGGTCTCAAACTTTACATCCGTGACCACATCGTCATCGATCTTGAGGTACATCTTCATGATATCGCCGCACTTGGCATTGCCGACCTCGCCCACGCCGTCGGCGTTCTCGATGACGCCCACATTGCGGGGATTGCGGAAATGATCCATTACCTTTTCACTGTATAATGCCATGTTCTTTTCCTCCTTACAGGATGAACGGGGTTTTCCCGCTCTTGAGGTCCCGCCACACCGGGGAGAAGCCGCGCAGGTATTCCACGACTTCTTTTACATTCTGGATGATGTATTCGATCTGCTCCGCTGTCGCGTCCTCGCCGATGCTGAGTCTCAGGGAGCCGTGGGCTACGTCGTGCACCCGCCCGATGGCCAGCAGCACATGGCTCGGGTCCAGAGAGCCGGAGGTACAGGCGCTGCCGGATGATGCGGAGATGCCCCGGTCGTCCAGCAGGAGCAGGAGAGATTCGCCCTCGATGCCCTCAAAGCAGAAGTTCACGTTGCCGGGCAGACGCTTTTTTGCGTCACCGTTGAGGGCGGAGTGCTCGATTTCGCTCAGGCCCTCGATGAGCCTGTCGCGCAGGGCAGTCATGTGGGAGGCATTTTTCTTCATATTGGCCGCTGCCTCCTTCAGCGCCGCTGCCATGCCGACGATACCCGCCACGTTCTCGGTGCCGGCCCGCTTGCCGCGCTCCTGGGCGCCGCCCTCGATGAGATTTGTCAGGCGGATGCCTTTGCGTGCATAGAGAAAGCCGGTGCCCTTGGGGCCGTGGAACTTGTGAGCCGAGGAGGAGAGCAGATCGATGTTGTCAGCCTTGACGTCGATGGGCACGTGGCCCACTGCCTGCACCGCGTCGGTGTGGAAGAGAACGCCGTGCTTTTTGCAAATTGCGCCGATCTCCCGGACGGGCTGGATGGTGCCGATCTCGTTGTTGGCGAACATGACGGTGACAAGACAGGTATCTTCCCGGATCGCGGCCTCCACCTCCTCGGGGCGGACAAGACCGTCTGTGTGCACATCCAGGAGCGTCACCTCGAAGCCCTCCTGCTCCAGCTTCTTGAGGGTATGGAGCACGGCATGGTGCTCAAAGGCTGTGGAGATGATGTGCTTCTTTCCGGTCTCCTGGCCGAGCGCGGCGGCGCTGCGGATGGCCTGGTTGTCGGCCTCGCTGCCGCCGGAGGTGAAGAGGATCTCGCGCGGCTCGGCGTTGATGACTGCGGCGACATCGGCGCGGGCCTGCTCCAGGCTCTCCTTTGCGTGCTGGCCGATGGTATAAAGGCTGGAGGGGTTGCCGTAATCGGCTTCCATACACCTCAGCATCGCGTCAATGGCGGTGCGGCTCATTTTCGTGGTGGCCGCGTTGTCTGCGTATATCTGCATTCGATTGTCTCCTTTGGTGGTTGGTTGTTTGATCTGTGCGTACTATACACCTATTCGCCTATAATGTCAATAGGCGAAAATTGATCAAAGGACTTGATTTTTCTCTCCGCCCATTGGTATAATAGGTAAAAACGAATGGGACGGTGACGATATGATTTCGACAAAGGGGCGCTACGCACTGCGGGTGATGCTGGATCTGGCGCAGCAGGACAGCGAGAGCTATATCCCGCTCAAAGATATTGCCGAGCGGCAGGCGATCTCCAAGAAATATCTGGAGATCATCGTGCGGGAGCTTGTGGCCGGAAAGCTCATCGCCGGTGTGAGCGGCAAGGGCGGCGGCTATCGGCTCTGCCGCGCGCCGGAGGATTACAGCGTGGGCGAGATCCTGGAGCTGATGGAGGGACCGCTTTCGCCGGTGGCCTGCCTTGCCTGTGACGCGGCCCCCTGCCCCCGGGCCGCCGAGTGCCAGACCCTGCCGCTTTGGGAGGGCTACGACCAGCTGACGCATGAATACTTCTACTCAAAGCGTCTGACAGATCTGATGAAGAAGCCGTAAAACTTTTTTACAAAATCGCTTGCATTACGCCGCCGGGTGTGCTACAATCCGTTTTGCGTCTTGTAACTATGCTTTTCGGCACAATCAAGACAGCCTTAGATTGAGGAGATAAGTAACATGAAGTCTGGCATCCATCCCAATTACCAGCCGACCACCATCCGCTGCGCCTGCGGCGCCGTCATCGAGACCGGCTCCACCAAGAAGGACATCACCGTTGAAATTTGCTCCAAGTGCCACCCCTTCTACACCGGCAAGCAGAAGCTGGTCGACACCAGCGGCCGTGTTGATAAGTTCAACAAGAAGTACGGCATCAAGTAATTGGTTTCATAAAGCCTTTACGGCAAAACGCCCGAGTCAAGCGACTCGGGCGTTTTGCGTTTTTCACACTTACTCCCAGCGGTTTTTATCTGTCCACCGCTCATGCTGTGTATTTTCAGAATCCGTATGATTCTTATTATATTCTTCCATATATCGTTTTGACATTTCCTTTTCTATTCTATTCATTTTAGGTGTTTTTACACCTGTTTCCTTATATTCTGTAGTCCGATCTTTATCATAAGCATCCCTAAGCTCTGCATCAGATGCCGTCTCCATCCAGTCGCCCAATTTGTCACTGAATATATCAGACAGTAAATCAAATAATCCCATCTTTATTTCCTTTCACACGAATTTGATTGACTCCATTCTACAAAGCAGAGTGTTCCGATCTGTCATTGCGAACCAGTGACCGATGTCACTGGTGTGGCAATCCGTTACTCCCAGCGGCCAAGTTACCATTTCTGTGTAGATAAAGGCCTCCAGCGGGCGGATTGCCACGTCACCAGTGTGCGCACTGGTTCCTCGCAATGACGGGATATGATATCACACAAACACGTATTTTTTCAGCCTGTCCATGGCTTCCATCAGGCGCGATTTCGGCAGGGCCAGGTTCATACGGATGGTGTCCGGCAGGAAGAAGGTCTCGCCGTTTTGCCAGATGACGCCGCATTTCACGCCGCGCTTTTGCAGCTCGCCGATGGAAACGCCGTGCTCTCTGCACCACTCGCCGCAGTCAAGGTAGAGCATGTAGGTCCCCTGGGGCTTCATGACTTTGACGCCGGGGAAATATGTGTAAATAAAGTCGCAGGCATATGTGAGGTTTTCGTCGATGACCCGGATCATCTCGTCGCACCAGTCGGCGCTGTCGCGGTAGGCGCCGATGAGGGCGTGGACAGAGAGGATGTTCGGCTCGTTGTAGTGGCTGAGGATGCCGCGTCGCTCCACTCTTGCGCGCAGATGGTCGTTGTAGATGATGTGGTAGGAGCCGACAAGCCCGGCCAGCGAGAAGGTCTTGCTGGGGGCGTAGAGGGCGATCGTTCGCATTTTTGCGTCCTCGCTCACGCTCTGGGTAGGGATATGGTGATAGCCCGGCATGATGATGTCCGACCAGATCTCATCCGAGAAGACGATGCAGTCATGGGCCCTGTAGATCGCCATGGCGCGCTCGATCTCTTCGCGCTCCCACACTCTGCCGCAGGGATTGTGCGGTGAACAGAAGACGGCAAAGTGGATATCATGCTCGGTGAGCTTTCGGTCCATGTCTTCGTAGTCCATGCGCCAGACGCCGTTTTCATCCCGCTTGAGGGGCGAATGGACCACGACACGGCCCGTGTCCTCGAAGGTGTGGGTAAAGCCCACATAGGTCGGAGAGTGGACAAGGAGCTTCTCCCCCGGCGTGGTGAAGGCCTGCAGCGCGGAGCTCAGGCCACCGAGCACACCGTTTTCGTAGCCGATGTGCTTCGGCTCCAACCCCTCAACGCCGTTGCGGGTGCGGTGCCAGTCGATGATGCTTTCATAATATTCCTTCGGCAGGGCGAAGTACCCGAAGTTCGGCATCTCCATACGCGCCCGGACAGCGTCCAGGATGGGCGGCGCAACGGGAAAGGCCATGTCCGCGACCCACATGGGGATAGCATCAAAGCCCGCATCCGGCCGCACTCCCTCAAAGGGGATCCTGTCGGCGGCCAGGCAGTCATGCCCCGCGCGGTCGAGGACCATGGTGAAATCGTAGTTCATATTTTTCTCCGATCAACCTATATACTTGGCTCCCCCTTTGGGGGAGCTGTCACCAGTGCGCACACTGGTGACTGAGAGGGCTGTCAGTCCTACAGCCAAGCGAAGATGGTGCTGACCCTCTCCGCCCCAGTTTGCGAACTGGGGCACCTCGCTCCGCACGTCTTTTTGCGGGAAAACCTGCCCCCGGCAGCTTTTCCGCAAAAGTCCCAGAGGGGGAGGCAAGTAAAGGCGTTAATTGAGAAAGTCTCTCAGCTTCTTGGATCTGCTCGGATGGCGGAGCTTGCGCAGGGCCTTGGCTTCGATCTGGCGGATACGCTCACGGGTGACGTTGAATTCCTTGCCGACCTCTTCAAGGGTGCGGGTGCGGCCGTCCACGATGCCGAAGCGCAGCTCCAGCACCTTCTTTTCGCGGGGGGCGAGGGTGTCCAGCACTTCTTCAAGCTGCTCGCGCAGGAGGGAGAAGGAGGCCGCCTCCGAGGGCTCGGACGCGTCCTCGTCGGGGATGAAGTCACCGAGGTGGGAGTCCTCCTCCTCGCCGATGGGGGTCTCGAGGCTGACGGGCTCCTGGGCGATCTTCAGGATGTCGCGCACTTTGTCGACCGGCATGTCCATCTCCTTGGCGATCTCCTCGGCGGAGGGGTCATGGCCCAGCTCCTGCAGGAGCTGACGGGAGACGCGGATGGTCTTGTTGATGGTCTCGACCATGTGCACGGGGATGCGGATGGTGCGGGCCTGGTCGGCAATGGCGCGGGTGATGGCCTGGCGGATCCACCAGGTGGCATAGGTGGAGAACTTGTAGCCTTTGGTGTAGTCAAACTTTTCGACCGCCTTGATAAGCCCCAGATTGCCCTCCTGGATGAGGTCCAGAAACAGCATGCCGCGGCCCACATAGCGCTTGGCGATGGAGACCACGAGACGGAGGTTTGCCTCGGTCATGCGGTGCTTGGCGTTCTCGTCGCCGAGGGACATCTGCTTGGCAAGCTCGACCTCCTCCTCGGGGGTGAGAAGCGGCACCTTGCCGATCTCCTTGAGGTACATGCGCACGGGGTCGTCGGTGGAGAAGCTGTCCATCAGGGCGTCGGTGTCGGCGAGATCGGTGCTTGTGACCTCCTCGATGTTGGCCAGATCCTCGGCCTCGGGCATGGCGTCGTCCAGGGGCGGGAGCAGATCGTCGCTGCCCACGTCGATGTCGATGCCGGCCTTTTCCAGCGTCTCATAGAATTTGTCCACCGCCTCGCCGTCCAGGTTCAGCTCCTCCAGAAGCTCCAGCTCTTTGGGCGTGAGCTTGCCGGTCTTCTTGCCCTTTTCAAACAGCTCGTTGAGGCGCTCCTCGGGGGTCTTGCTGCTCTCGGCGGGGTCCGCCTTTTTGCGGGAGCTCTTCTTGGTCTTGGGCGGTTCAGGAAGAAGCTCGGTCTCCCCTGCCGCGTTGAGCAGCTCGTCCGCCATTTTGCTCAGTTCCTGTTCGGTGTAGATATTGTCTTCTGCCATGTCTTATCCCTCGTATCCTTTTTTCTTTTTGAGCTGATCGCGCAGCGCCATGAGATCGGTGCCGCCGTCACGCAGTTGTTTTCGTTCTTCGATCTTTGCTATGTAATCGGACATGCTCTGTCTGCTGCGGCTGAGCATTTCCGGCTTTTGCAGGATGGCCGCCAGAAGCCCCAGCTCGTCGCCGCTGAGCTCGCCTGCCAGGTGGTCGGTGCTGACGGTCTGCCCCTTCTCGATGCGTTTGCGCACCACCGCGTAGATGCGCCCGAGGCCGGGGGCGGAGAAGTCCTCCGGCGGCGGCAGGCCGGGCGTCGTGATCAGGGCCGGTTCCAGGTACAGCAGGCGGATGAGGCCTTCCTCCGCCGCGGCTGAGGCGGGATCGTCGTATTTGAGCTCCCGCGCCGCGGGCTGCATCTGCTTTTCGGGTCTCGCCTGCTCCTTTTGCACCTGGCGGTAAGTGGTGCTGACCAGGCGCTTTCGCCGCCGCTCCACATCGTTTACGATCACATCTGGCGGCAGCCCCAGCTCCTTTGCCAGGTCCATCGCGTAGACCTGCCGCCGCACCTCGTCCGGCAGGCGGGCCAAAAGCTCCACCGCCTCGCGCAGATAGTCGGACTTCTGTTCGGTCACGTTCAGATCGTACTTTTCCCGGATGGCCCGCAGGCGGTAGTCCATCTGATTCTCCGAGTTCTCCAGCAGCTTGCGGAAGGCCTCGGGGCCCTTGGTCTTGATATACTCGTCCGGGTCCTTGGCCCCCGACATGCGCAGGACACGCACCTTGATGTCCAGCTTTTCGAGGATGCCGATGGCCCGCTGGGAGGCTTTGAGTCCTGCGCCGTCGTTGTCGTAGGCGATGATGACCTCGTTTGTGTAGCGCGAGATGAGCCGCGCCTGCTCGGGCGTGAGCGAGGTGCCCAGCGACGCCACCGCCGAGTCGAAGCCCGCCTGGTGCAGGCTTACCACATCTATATTGCCCTCTGATAAGATGATATATCCGCTTTTCGATTTTTTAGCCAGATTCATGGCAAAAAGGTTCCGGCTTTTGTTAAAGGTCAGCGTTTCGGGGCTGTTGAGGTACTTAGGCTCCCCGTCGCCGAGTATGCGCCCTGAAAAGCCGATGACGTTCCCGCGCACGTCGATGACGGGAAACATGAGGCGGTTTCGGAAGGCGTCGTAAAAGCCGCCGTTCTTGCCGCGCTTGACAAGGCCCGCGTCAAAGAGCTCATTGTCCGTAAAGCCCTTTTCATGCATGGCATTGCGGAGACTTTCCCAGGTGTCGGGCGCGGCGCCGAGTCCGAAGTTTTTCACCATGGCGGGCGAGATGCCGCGCCGCTGTATGTACTGGACTGCCGGGGCACCCTCGGGTTTTGATAGATTGGAATAGAACCAGCGGGCCGCCTCCTTATTGACGGCAAGCATCCGGGCGCGCTTGCGTCCCTCGGCGCTGTCTGTCTCCTCGGGCATCTGCATCCCGGCGCGCTTGGCGAGAAAGGCGATGGCCTCGGGATAGGAGAGGTTTTCGATCTCCATGATAAAGCTGATGACGCCGCCGCCCTTGCCGCAGCCAAAGCAGTGGTAGATCTGCTTGTCCGGCGAGACGGAGAAGGACGGCGTTTTCTCGCTGTGGAAGGGGCAGAGGCCGAACATGTTGGCCCCGCTGCGCTTGGATAGCCGCACATACCCCGACACCACGTCCACGATGTCCGAGCGGTCCACCAAGTCCTGTATGAACTTTTCGGGGATGGGCATGGTATCACCTGCTTCTATCTGGCCCCCTTGCCTAAAGGGGGCTGGCAGCGCCGTTTACGGCGGTGACTGGGGGATTCTCTTCCCGCGGCAGCGACGCGATGAACGTATCCCCCCGCCCCAGTTTGCGAACTGGGGCACCCCCCTTTAGGCAAGGGGGGCTTATCTCATTTTACCGTCCACGCAAACGGGATGAAGATCTCGCCGAACTTTTCCATGGCGTAGCCGTCGGTCATGCCGGAGATGTAGTCCACCGCCGCGCGGCCCTTGCCCTCTTTTTCGGCGATGATCTGCAGCTCACGCGGCATTTTGTCCGGGTGCCGCACGTAATACTCATAAAGCTTTTCCAAAATGCCCTGCACCTTGTCCTCTTCGCTCTTGGCGACGGGATTGGTGTAGACATCGGAGAACATGTAGCGATGAAAGAAATCGAAGGTCTCCTGCATCCGGGGGGACATGCGAAGCTCCCCGTCCCGGCTGTTTTCAATGAGGTCCGTGATGAGGGAATTGATGCGCTCGCTGTTGCGCTCCCCGCAGTCGCGGCGGATGCGCTCCGGCACCGCGTAGGCGCGGATGATGCCGGCGCGGATGGAGTCGTCCAGATCGTGGTTTATGTAGGCGATGCGGTCGCACAGGCGCACACAGGTGGCCTCACGCGTATCGTCCGGCGCGCCGTGGGTGTGGTTGAGAATGCCCATGCGCGTCTCGTAGCAGAGGTTCAAGCCCTGGCCGTCACGCTCGAGCACGTCCACCACCCGCAGGCTCTGCTCATAGTGCTTGAAGCCGCCCTCGTAGATGGTGTTGAGCGCCCGCTCCCCCGCGTGGCCGAAGGGCGTGTGGCCCAGGTCGTGCCCGAGGCCGATGGCCTCGGCGAGATCTTCATTGAGGCCGAGCGCGCGGGCAACGGTCCTCGCAAGGCGCGTGACCTCCAGGGTGTGGGTCAGGCGCGTGCGGTAGTGGTCCCCCTCCGGACGCAGGAAAACCTGCGTCTTGTGCTTTAAGCGGCGAAAGGCCTTGCAGTGGGTGATGCGGTCCACGTCCCGCTGAAAGCAGGTGCGGATCTCGCACTCCGGCTCCGGCTCAAGCCTGCCCCGGCTCTTCGCCGCTGGCACTCCGTATGGGCCGATGATCAGACGCTCCAGCTTTTCTCTTTCCTCTCGCGGACAGGACATACGCCTCACCGCCTTTCCCAGAATCAGAGGCAGGGTTTTTCCCTTCCCTTATTCTTATACGACGCAAAATTGTATTTCCCTTTATTTTTTTGAAAAATTTTTTTGGATTCGTTCGCGCTTTGATCGTGCTTTTTCTTGCGCGGGCAAAGAAGAAAAATCATATTTCTATTGCCGAGCTTTCTCTGATGTGGTATTATTTGTATATGGCAGAGTCTGTTTTCGAATTGGAACGGAGGGGAACAACTATGGGGTCGCCTGACCGAAAATGGGCAAAACGCCTGCTTGACAATACGTCCCACGGGCTGATCGCGCTGCATGTGCTTCTGGCGCTCTATTTTGCTACCGATTCCCTGCTGCCGATGTTCGTGGTGAATGCAGTCTGCGCCCTCTGCGGGGGGATCGGTCTTTACCTGCTGAAAAAAGGTCAGATCCGCGCGGAGATCCTGATACTTTATCTCGCGGAGCTTATCCATCTGGGGTTTTCCGTGGTCGTTCTGGGATGGAGCGCGGGCTTCCAGCTGCCGCTTGTCGGGCTGACGTGCATGGTCTTCCTCGGCGAGTATCTGGGACGTTCGCTGAAGCTGCCGTATATCCCGGCGCTGCCGCTGGGTCTTGTCAATCTGGGCGTCTATGCGCTGGCCTATCCGCACTTCTTTTATCGGCCCGGTCTTTCCGGGCTTGAGCATTCGACGGTTTACGTGCTGCAGCTTCTCTGGAGCGGCGGTGTATTCGGGCTGATCATCTGGGGGCTGCACTCGGTCGTAAATCTGACCACCGTGTCAGAGCACCGCCTTACCAACAAGGCCGAGACCGACGAGCTGACAGGACTGCTCAACCGTGCGGGCTATGACCGGCTGCTGGAGGAGCTCAATCTCAATGATACGGTCCTCCTGCTTGTGGACACCGACAAATTCAAGGGTATCAACGACCGCTTCGGTCATGAAACGGGCGACCAGGTTTTGAAAAAAATTGCCAAATCGCTCCTCGCAAACTTCCGGCAGGATGATTATGTCTGCCGCATCGGCGGCGATGAATTTGCGGTTTTGATGCTGAACATCGGAGCGCTGGATGACGACAGGATCATTGACAAGATCCGCTTCATCAACCGCGAGCTCGCAGCCTCCGCCGCGGATGAGCTGCCAACCGTCTCGGTCAGCGTGGGTGTCGCCCGCGGGACAGGTGCTTCGAACTGGACGGCGCTGTTTAAGCAGGCAGACTCGGTACTGTATCAGGTCAAGCAGAACGGCGGCCGTGGCTGCCGTGTTTACCATGCATAAGAAAATACCTCCGCTCCTTTTGGAGCTGAACGGGAAACCAGGCTTGAGCTGTGCGTTTGGCACGGTTCAAGCCTGGTTTTTCTGCCTTTGGAAAACATCGCGCAATGGAGTCGCTGTTTTGATTAAGCGGTACTCACCTTTTCCCCGCGCGGGTCCTGTGATAGATCCGCGCTTCATAGGGCCGGAGCGTCTCTGTTTCCCGGCAGTCGGGGTAATCGGAGATCAGCAGGCGCATGCCCGAGGTATCTTTGTTCAGCGGGTTTTGAAGCGTATGGCCGTAAAAATTGCAGACAACCAGCAGCTCTTCCTCCGCGTTTGTGCGGGTATAGGCAAAAATCTCCTTGTGCTCCGGCAGGAGCAGTTCATAGCGGCCATCGGCAAAAACCGGATATTTTCTCCGCAGGGAAATCAGATCCCGGTAGCAGGCGTACACCGAATCCGGATCGTTCACCTGCGTCTCGGCGTTGATAGCACGGTAGTTGGGATTGACTTTCAGCCACGGTTTTCCCTTTGTGAAACCCGCGTTTTCCTCCGCGCTCCACTGCATGGGCGTTCTGGCATTGTCACGGCTGACGGTATGGAGCGAGTGCAGGATCTCCTCCTCGCTGTATCCCTCCGCGCGCATTTCCCGGATGTGGTTGAGCGCCCCGATGTCGCGGTAATCGGCCAGCGCATAGTCCACATTCGTCATGCCGAGCTCCTGCCCCTGGTAGATATAGGGCGTGCCCTGCATGCCGAACAGCAGGATCGCCAGCATCTTCGCGCATACCTCCCGGTATTCGCCGTCATTCCCCCAGCGGGAGACGCAGCGGGGCAGATCATGGTTTTCCCAGAAAAGGCTGTTCCAGCCTTTTCCGTAAAGCTCCGTCTGCCAGCGGCTGAGCACCTCCTTGAACTGCAAAAACGGAAGCGGCATCAGCGCCCGGTTTTCCCGGCCCGGTACGCGGTCGAGCTTGATGTGTTCAAACTGGAACACCATGGAAAGCTCGCTCCCGTCGGGATTGCTGTAGAGCTTTGCGCTGTCCGGGGTCGCGCTCCACGCCTCCCCCACGGTAACAAGCTCCGTGCCCTGCAGCGCTTCCCTGCTCAGCTCCCGGATATAGTCATGCAGGCGCGGTCCCGCGACGCGGATCTTCTGATCCGGGTCCTTGCCGAAGTGATCCACCACGTCCAGGCGAAAGCCGCCGACGCCGCGCGCCGCCCACCAGCGGAGGATCTTGTACAGCTCCTGCCGCATGGCCGGGTTTTTCCAGTTGAGGTCCGGCTGCTTGACAGAGTACTGATGGAAGTAATACTGCTTAAGCTCCGGCACCCACTCCCAGGCCGGGCCGCCGAAGGAGGCTTGCATGTCGTTGGGCGGCGTGCCCGCCTCGCTGTCACGCCAGATATAGTAGTCGTGGTACGGGTTGTCGCGGCTCTTTTTTGCCTCGATAAACCAGCGGTGTTCGTCGGAGGAGTGGTTGAGCACCATGTCCAGGATGATGCGGATGCCGCGCTTCTTTGCCTCGGCGATCAGGCGGTCCATATCCTCGAGCGTGCCGAACAGCGGGTCGATATCCTGATAGTCGGAGACATCGTAGCCGTTGTCGTCCTGCGGAGAGCGGAACACCGGCGACAGCCAGATCGCATTGATCCCGAGCCCGGCCAGATAATCGAGTTTGGAAATGACGCCGGGCAGATCACCCATGCCGTCCCCGTCTGCATCCATAAAGCTGCGGGGATAGACCTGATAGATCACCGCCGATTTCCACCACGGCTGCGCGGCTCCGTTCATGGTGCGCCCTCCTTTAATCATTTATTGCAAGATCATATTTCTCCACATCCAGCTGGGCACTGCCGTCGGCGGAGAAGCTGATGCCGTCGGCCGTCAGCGGGGTGTACAGCGTCATGGAGGCGGCACATGTCCCGCCGCCCGCAAAAAGCTCAAGGCTGTACTTGTCCATGATGATCCTGAGATCAAGTTCTCCGCTTTGGATGGGTGCCGGGAATTCCCGCACATGCACGATGTCATGCGGGAAGCCGGAGTTGAGGCGGTCCATGCGCATGATCCCCTCTTCCGGGAGGATGGTGAGCTCCGTATAGACACCCTCGCCCTCCGCTATGCGGATGCGGAAGCTGCCGTATGTCCCGCGGATGTGCAGCAGCATATCCAGCACGCGGCCCTTGACATTGGGAAGACGCTTCCAATCGGTGACGGTCACGTTCTCATAGCAGACCGCGTTCCGGCGAAAGACTTCCAGTTCCCGCACCGGCCGCTGGTACAGTCTGCCGTCGCGGATGGAAAGCTCGCGCGGCACCGTCATCTGTCCGAAGAAGGGCAGCTTCGGGCGGCCCTCGCGGGAGCCTGCCCAGCTCTGCATCCAGCCGATCATGATGCGGCGTCCGTCGGAGGTCTCCACCGTCTGCGGCGCATAAAAGTCCAGGCCGTAGTCGATGGCCTGCACATACTCGTCCACCAGGCAGCGCTTTTCGGCATCATAGCGACCGATGTGGCAGACTGTCCCATCGCCGGGGTGGTACTCCAGGCCCTCGTTTTGCATCTCGTGGGCGCTGTGGAGCAGAACCGCCTTGCCGTCAAGCGTGAAGAAATCCGGGCACTCCCACATGGTTCCGTAGTGTCCCCGTCCGGCGGCGAGGATGCCCGCGTATCGCCAGCGCTGCCCATCGTCACTGTCATATTGCAGGATGGCGCCGCTGCCGTCGGAGCAGAGGTTCGCCGCGACGGCGTGAAAACCGTCCCCGTCGCGCCAGATTTTGGGGTCACGGAAATCCACATGGCTGCCGCCCTCGGGCAGCATGGAGCTGTCGATCACGGGATTGAGGGGGGACTTCTCATAATCCGTGCCGTCGCCGACGGCGATGCACTGCGTCTGGTACTCGTCCCCGTCGTCCGTCTTCCTCACGCCCGTGTAGAGCAGAAGATGCTCACCGTCCGGCAGCTCGACCGCGCTGCCGGAGAAGCAGCCGTCCTTGTCGTATGGCGCGTCGGGCGCCAGGGCTGCCGGGAGGTAATCCCAGTGAACGAAATCCCGGGTCTTCACATGACCCCAGTGCATGGGGCCCCAGGTGATGTCATAGGGGTAGTATTGGAAAAACAGGTGATACTCGCCCTTGTAAAGGGAGAAGCCGTTGGGGTCGTTGATCCAGCCGATGCCGCCCGTCACATGGAAATCCGGCAGCAGGTCCCGGGCCTGTTGCCGCTTCTCCCGCTCGTATTCGCGCGCCTTGCGCAGCATTTCACTCTGCATATCAGCCTCTCAAATCCTTATTCTGATTTTTTCCAAATCATCTGCATACTCGGCGTATTTCCCAGCATGATGGGCAGCGTGACGCCCGCGTACATGAGCGCCGCACCGGAAAGCCGCAGCGCGGGCATATCGGCATTGCAGCCATAGAAGTCCGCCGCCTGCAGGGTATACACGCTCTCCGCATCCAGGCCCTTAAGCTTCAAATGCAGCGGCTTCGGATTGGCCTCCGGCTGTGTCAGCACGAGGCTCACCAGCGTCTCGCCCTGATCCGGGGAGACCTGCTGCCAGGCGGTGAAGCGGCCCTTCCCCGCTTCTGTCAGGCGGTAGTACTCGCCTTCGCCGATCAGGGTTCGCAGAGCGCGGAAGCGTTCAAGCTGCCGCCGGATCTCGGCCTTTTCCTCTGCCGTGAGCTTTGCGGGGTTCAGCTCATAGCCGAAGGTGCCCGCCATGGCCACCGTGGCCCGTGTGCCAAAGGGCGTGGTGCGGCCGGTCTGATGGTTCGGCACGGTGGAGACATGGGCGCCGACCGCGGAGACGGGGTAGCCGAAGGAGGTGCCGTACTGGATTGTGAGGCGCGCGATGGGATCGGTGTTGTCGCTGCACCAGATCTGCAGGCAGTAGGCCAGCATCCCCGCGTCAAAGCGCCCGCCGCCCCCGGCGCAGCCCTCGAAGAGCACGTCGGGGAACGCGCGCGTCAGGCGGTCCATAAGGTCGTAGAGTCCCAGCACATAGCGGTGGGCAAGCTCGCCCTGCCGGTCGGCGGGCAGCGCGGCGGAGTGCAGATCCGTCAGGTGGCGGTTCATGTCCCACTTGATATAGCTGATGGGCAGCCCGGAGAGAAGGCCGGAGAGGGTTTCAAACAGCCAGTCCACGATTTCTCCCCGCGACAGATCCAGCACGAGCTGATTGCGGCTTATGGCGGGCTGTCTGCCCGGAACGCGCAGCGCCCAGTCCGGGTGCGCGCGGAAGAGCTCGGAATCCTCGCTCACCATCTCCGGCTCGACCCATAGTCCGACCTTCAGGCCCATATCGGTGATTTTGTTCAGGAGCGTGTCAAAGCCGTGGGGCAGCTTGCGTGTGTTTGGGAACCAGTCGCCGAGGCTGGTATGGTCATCATCCCGGTGCCCGAACCAGCCGTCGTCGATGACCAGCATGTCCACGCCGAGCTCCTTTGTCTCGCGCGCAAGGCCCAGGAGCTTGTCCTCATCGAAGTCAAAATACATGGCCTCCCAGCTGTTGAGGAGGATCGGCCGCTCGGCGAGGGGAATGTACCGGCGGCAGACGTTTTCGCGGATAAAGCGGTGATACGTGTGGGAGAGCGGCGCAAGGCCGCTCACGCTGCACGTGAGCAGGATCTCCGGTGTATCGAAGTGCTGTCCCGGCTCCAGGAGCCAGGAGAAGCCCTCGCTGTTGATGCCGGACACCACGCGCACAGAGCCGGACTGATCCAGCTCGATATCCGTCCGGTGGTTCCCGGAGTAGACCGGCATGACGCCAAAGCACAGGCCCGCGTCCTCCGTCGTGTCCGGCTCGCAGAGGATGACGAAGGGGTTGTGCTGATGACTCGACGCGCCGCGCTTTGACGCGACAGACTGGATGCCGTCCATCAGGGGGCGCCGCTCGGGCTGCCGCTCCAGGGTGTGGCGGCCGTGGAAGTGGAGAAGCTCCCACTCGCCGAAGGGGAGATCAAGGCATACAGACGCCGCTTTGTACAGACGGACCGCAGCGTCGCCGCGGTTCACGATGCGGGCGGCACGGGTGATCACATCCTGCTCGGCGAACACACCGTACAGGAGTTCGACTTGAAGACCGCTTGTTTTGTCGGCAAGCGTGATGCTGAGCGTCCGGCATTCGTCTCCACGGTCAAATGCGGCGGGAAGCCCCTCCAGCGCGTATTTTCCGGCCCGGATCTCGTGGCTCACATAGCGCAGATCCGCGCCGCGCTGTCCGCGCGCTGTTTCGGCGTCCAGGGAGCTCAGGCGAAAGTCGCCGCCGTTTGCGCCGCTGTATTCCTGCGGCATGGTATCCAGTGACCAGCCGCGGTCATTTTGCAGTTCATACGGATTTGGGGAAAAGCCGCAGTCACGCTTGAGATGCAGGTAATCGAAGCAGCCCTCCGCCCGCCGACCGTAATAGAGATGCAGCAGATAGCCCAGCGGGCCGATCTGCATCTGATAGCTTGTGTTTTTCGTTGTCAGCGTAAAGGTGTTTTTTTCACGGTCAAAGACGATACCCATAGGGTCAGTCCTCCATCTATTTAATCACGGCTGTGATTTATTTTCGAGCTTTTCAAAGATGCCGCTCAAAAGCACGGCGTTGAGGTACACCGGCAGCGACAGGCCTGCCAGCAGCAGGATGAGCGAGCCGAAGCTGTACCAGTGGATGCAGGCAAGCCAGAACACAACGGCGAAGACCAGCATCACGAGTGTGCGCGGGAAAAAGCCCACCGCCAGCTTAACCGCATTTTGAAGCGTTGTCCACAGGCTGTTTTCATAGCGGGCAAGCAGCGCGAAGGCGTAGAACGCGATCGTGAGCACGATCAGCGCGATGGCGGCAACCCCGGCGCGAAGCTGCGGCACATAGGCCAGCGCCGCCAGATAGTCAAAATAAAGGATCACTGCAGCGGCCAGAAACAGCAGCCACAGGAGCGTGGCGTTTTTGAAGTTTGTCTTGAAGGCGCGGAAATAGTCCCGCACAAGCTCCCCGTCCTCATTGCGCACAAGGCGGATGCAGGCGTCGTTTAGCGCGGTAAAGGCCGCGCCCGCGGTGATGACGGGAAGCGAGCACAAAAGCGTGAGGAGGTTCAGCACCACGACATCGGCGATCATAGACAAGGTGCGCATGACCGGGTTATTCATATCAAAAAACCATTTCATTTTCGTCGCCTTCTTTCGCGGCATAAGAAACGTGCCATAAGAAAACCCCGCCCCGGCAGGGGCGGGGTAAACCGGAAAAGGATCAGCCCTTGACAGCGCCGGAGGCAACGCCCTCGACGATGTAGCGCTGGAGGAATACGTACAGGATCAGGATCGGCAGCATGGCCAGCAGCAGGGCTGCCATGACAAGGCCGATGTCGGTGGAGTAGGTCCCGTAGAAGGCCTGGGTCGCGATGGGGATGGTGTACAGGTTCTTCTTGGTCAGCACCAGGCTCGGCAGGAGGTAGTCGTTCCAGTAAGCCATGGCGTTGATGATGCCGACGGTGGCGATGGTGGGCTTGAGCAGGGGGAAGACCACACGCCACCAGGTCTGCCAGCGGGAGCAGCCGTCGATGGTGGCCGCTTCTTCAAGCTCCAGCGGGATATTGGTCTTGATCGCGCCGTGGAACATGAAGCACGACATGGATACCGAGAAGCCCACGTGCATCAGGATCAGGGTCAGTCTGTGGTTGAGCACGTTGAAAATGCCGCCGTAGACAGACACCAGGGGAACCATCAGCACCTGGAAGGGGATGACCATGGAGGCGATCATCAGCGAAAAGACGATCGTGCAGAACTTCCAGTTGTTGCGCACGATGACGAACGCTGTCATGGAGGAGATCAGGATCGTCAGGACGGTCGCGCTGACGGTGATGATGAAGGAGTTTCCGAACACGGTCCAGAACTTCATCTTCTTCATGGCTTCGGGGAAGTTCTTGAGCGTAAAGCCGTGCTCACCCACCAAGGCGAGGGGGTTGGAGATGATGTCGGCCTTGGTCTTGAAAACGTTGATGACGACCATCAGGAAGGGGAAAATAAAGCAGAAGAACAGGAGAAGGAGAACGATCCACTTGACGGCGTGGAGGATCTTGGCATTGCGTCCGGCTCTTTCGTTGTCGGTCATGCTGCAACCTCTCCTTTCTTGCCGACCATGACCTGGGTGACGCCGACGATGGCGCAGACCAGGAACAGGATCACAGCCTCAGCCTGGCCGAGACCGTAGTTCTTGTAAGTAAACGCCTGGTTGTACACGTGCATGGCCGCCATGACGGAGGAGCCGAAGGGCTCGCCCTTGGTCAGGGACAGGTTCACGTCGTACACAACGAAGCAGCGGGTGATGCTGAGGAAGAGGCACTGTACAAAGGAGGAGCGCATCAGGGGAACAGTGACGTTCCACATGGCCTGGGAGTGCGTGCAGCCGTCGATCTCGGCAGCCTCCTGCACATCCTTGGAAACGCTCATGAAGCCCGCGACATAAATGAGCATCATGTAGCCCGCGTACTGCCACACCGACACCAGGATCAAAGCGAACATCGCGCCGGACGGAGAGGCCAGCAGTGAGGTGGCGGCGCCGCCGGTGATGGCCTTGCCGATGGCAACAAAGGCGCGGTTGAAAACGAACTGCCAGACATAACCGAGGACGATGCCGCCGATGAGGTTCGGCACGAAGAAGCCGGCGCGGAAGAAGTTCTGGCCCTTGACGCCGCTGGTGACGAGGTAGGCCAGGAAGAAGGCGACGATGTTGATGAGGATGACCGCGAAGATCGAGTAAATCGCGGTGCGTCCCATTGCCTGCCAGTAGACCTTGTCCTTAAAGGCGTCGGCAAAGTTCTGGAAGCCCACGAAGGGCTTGGCACGGCTCACGCCGTCCCAGCTGGTGAAGGTCAGATACAGACCGTAGAGGAAGGGGACGACCACGACGCAGAAGAAGAGGATCGTGCCGGGGCCCGCAAACATCAGGTACTGCTTGACTTTCTCGGAGGTTTTTTGCTTCATAAAGCCTCTCTTTCCTTACTGCCGCGCGGATTGTTGTTCCGGGCTGCGGGCGGCGGCGCATTTCCGGAATTGGTGAAACCGGGCATCAAAGGCTTGATGCCCGGTATGGAGTTTCAAACAGTCTGGAGCTTAGTGGGCGCCGACCTCGGCAGTGGCCCAGTAAGTGGTGATCTCATCAGCAAGACCGGCGCGGTCGATCTGATCGGCCAGGTACTTCTGGAAGGAGATGCCGACCTTGGCGTAGTGGTCGTCGGGCAGATAGTTGTAGTTTCCGGTCATGGCGCCGGTATCAGCATAGCTCTTAACGGAGGCGCCGAGAGGATCGGAGACAGGCAGGGTGATGTTGGCAAAAGCAGGGACGAGAGCGCAGGTGTTGACCAGGAAGTTCTGACCGTCCTCCTCGAAGACGAGCCAGTTGAGGAAATCCTTCGCAGCCTGCTGCTGCTCGGCGGAAACGGTGTTGTCGATGAAGAAGTACTTGGAGCCGCCGCCGACGAGCTTCTCGTTGTAGCCGTCGAGAGCGCTGGGAACGGGCATCATGCCGAGGTGCTCATCCGGGTCAAAGTCCTTGATGTCGGACCAGTCCCAGTTACCGCCGTATTTGAAGGCGATCTTACCCTGGGCCAGATTCATCTCGGTGTCCTCACGGACGGCGGACAGAGGAGCCTGCTTCATCCAGTTGTTGGCTTTGAAAACATCAAAGGTGTCCATCATGGCGTTGAACACGGGGTCCTCAGCCAGCTTCACGGAGCCGTCCTTGATGCCGGCGATGAAGGCGTCGGGATCGTCATGCATCTCGTAGACAGAGGCGAAGAAGTGCGCTGCGAGGGACCAGTCTTCCTTCTGGAGACCGGTAGGGCCTTCCATGCCGCCGGCGACCAGCTTGTCGCACAGGGCCTGGAAATCGGCGGTGGTCTTCACAGCGGCGGGATCAAAGGCTTCGCCGGTGATCTTCTCGATGGCGTCGGCATTGTACAGAACGCCGCGGGCTTCCACGCAGACGGGGAAGCCGAGAACCTTGCCGTCGACGGAGATGGCCTGGGTGGTCTCGGCGACCCAGGGCTCACCGCTCATGTCGATTGCATGCTCGGGTCCGAGGGAGTAGATGTCCTTCGCGTCAACCATGGACAGGACATAGGGGTCCTTGGAGGCGTACTTGGTGGACATGTGGGCTGCAACGGTGTCGCTGGAGTAGTAGACCTCCACTTCGACGTCCTTGTGGTTGTCCATGTACTCGTCGGCCATTTTCTCCAGCTGGCTCTGGATCTCCATCTTGGAGTTGAAGATGGTGAGAGTGACCTTGTTTGCCGCGTAGGCGCTGCCGCCGGACAGGGCGAGAGCGGTGACCATGGCGAGCATCAGGATCAGTGCAATTGCTCTTTTCATGTTTTGCTTCCTTTCTGAGTCAAAAAATTATTCGATTATGTGCAGCGCGCGCTCCGTCCGTGAAATGCTTCACGGCGTTTCGTGAAACGTTACACATCTTCTGGATAAAAAGATATCATAGCCGGGACCTTGTGTCAAAACTTTTTGTTTGCCTGAAATTGTTTTTGTTAACCTCCCACAAGATTTCCATTTCAAATTTTACATATTATACAAAGGATAAAGGCTGTTTAAAATATTATGTCAATTGCACCCGCGCCTCACCGTTTGCCGACCTGATTCATACAGCTCAAGCGAGAGAATTGGGCTTTTCATTTTGTCGATTGATTGCTATAATGTAAGCAATCTTTTCCGAAAAAGGTCGTGTGCCGCTTGAAGAATAACGATAATCCCACCATGAAGGATGTGGCCCGGGAGGCGGGCGTCGCCCTCGGCACCGTTTCCAGAGTCATAAACGGCATTCCGGTCGGCGAGAGCTATCGTCTGCGCGTGGAGGATGCCATTGAAAAGCTCGGCTACCGTGTCAACAGCTATGCGCGCGGTTTGAAAACCAACCGCACAAACTGTGTGGCCCTGCTGATGCCGTCTCTGTCCCATCCTTTTTTCGCCACACTGACGGACAAGCTGACAGCCTGTCTCATGAAGCAAGGCTACCGCAGCATCCTGATGATCACCAATTACGATCCCGAGGCAGAGAAAAAATGTCTGGTCCTCGGGCACGAGAACAAGGTGGACGGCGTGATCGCGCTCACCTACAGCCCGGATCTCCAGCCTGACGACGCAACCCCCATGGTGACGATCGACCGCCACTGCGGCGACAGTATCCCCTGCGTCTCCTCCGACAACTACCGCGGCGGAGAGATCGCGGCGGAAAAGCTTGCCGAGCTCGGATGCAGACGGCTGCTGTTCATGGCGGTGGCGTCTGATATCCCCGGTGAGGTCGGCAAGCGCGGCGGAGGCTTTGAGGCCGCCTGCCGCCGCCTTCATATCGCCTATGAGCAGATCATACTCCATGACAGAGATACCGAGACCCCATTTTATGATTTTCTTCTGCGGCATATCCGTGATGGCGTGCCGGACTTTGACGGGATCTTCTGCAACACCGACAGGCTCGCCTGCCGCATGCGCGACTTTCTCCTCGGACAGGGTATACGCATCCCGGAGGATATTCAGCTCATCGGCTACGACGGCATTACCGACTATGCCACCGGGCGCTACACCTGCTCGACCATTGTCCAGCCGATCGCGCAGATCGCGGAAACCGCGGTGAGCCTGCTGCTCGACACCACCGGTCTCGCCGTTCCCACAAGCATCTGCCTGCCGGTGCGCTACGCACCGGGCGGCACAACGAGGGACTGACATTGTACAATATAAAAACGACCTTTCGTTCATCCATTGCGGTGAGCGGAAGGTCGTTTTTTCCGAATATATATGCTCTGCGTTCGGCAAATCAGGCTTTTCTTGAATACGGGCTCAAACGGACCAGCACTTTGTTCTGTTGGGCGGCCTCGGGGTCATAGCTGCAGCTGATCTCCTCCGCCATGCCCTCCAGCATTTTCAGTGAAAGCTCGTTGTCGGTGGTGCGCGGGTCGAAGGCCTCGCCGCCGTAGCTGACCGTGACCGTGGTGTTTTCCTCCTCCACCGCATGTTCGATCACGACGCGGATATGGGGCTCCGGCATCCGGGGCAGCAGGATCTGCTGCACCAGCTCCTCGATCACAAGGCGGATGTGATAACGCGTCCTGTCGAAAATTTCATTCTGCATGCAGTAGCGGTCGATTTCACTGCCTGCCCCGATGAAGTCGAAATCGGGAGTATCGACATGCAGCTCCAGTACTCTGAGCTTTTTGACAAAGCGGCGCGTCAGCTCCTTCTGCGGGCAGTCGAAGATCTGCTCCGGCGTACCCTCCTCATAGATGCCGCCCTGGTCCATATAGAATACCCGGTTGGAGATGGCGCGGGCAAGATGCATGGAATGGGTGACGATCATCATGGTCTTCCCGCTCTTGGAAAGCGCCCGGATGACCGCCTGCACCTCGTCCACCGTGGTAGGGTCGAGGGCGCTGGTGGGCTCGTCAAGGAGGATGATCTCCGGGTCCATGGCCAGGGTGCGGGCAATGGCGACACGCTGCTTCTGCCCGCCGGAGAGCTCGTCCGGGTAGCTCAGGGCCTTCTCCGCGAGGCCCACCATACGCAGAAGCGCCATGCCCTTGTCGTAGGCCTCCTGGCGGCTCATGCCTTTTAAGTCCACCGGGGAGAACATGATGTTCTCAATGGCCGTCATGTGCCCGAAAAGGTTGAAGGACTGAAAGACCATGCCCATGCGCTGGCGGATGCGGCATACGTCGCAGCGGCTGTCCGTGATCTCGTCCTCCCCGATCCAGATCCGTCCCGCCGTGGGCTTTTCCAGCAGATTGATACAGCGCAGGAGCGTGCTCTTGCCCGTACCCGAGGGGCCGATGACCGCGATCACATCCCCTTCGTTGATTTCAACGCTGACATCCTTGAGCGGCGTGACATCGGGGTATTCCTTTTTCAGATGCTCGATCTTAATCATCGGTCTTCACTCCTTTCAGGATGCGCTCCCTGCTGCGCCGCTTCGGGTCGATCCACCGCTGGATGCGTCTGAGCACGATATTCATGCTCCCCTCAAGCGCAAAATAGATGACCGTAACGGCGATCAGGGGGAAGAAAGCTTCGTAGGTGCGGCTGCGCACGATGTCTCCCATCTTGGTCAGGTCCTGCACCGCGATATAGCCCACGACGGCCGTCGCCTTTAAAAGGCTCACGATCTCGCCGCGGTAGGCGGGCAGGACATGCGGGATCGCCTGCGGCAGGATCACGCGATAGAAGGTGCGGCGGTTGGAGTGGCCGAGGGCGTAGGCCGCTTCATACTGGCCCGGGTCGACCGCTCCAACGCCTGTCTTCAAAAGTCCGAACACCGCGGCGCCGAAGGTCAGCGTAAAGCCGATCACCGCCACTGTGATGCCGCTGATGGAGACACTGCCGAAGATGACGTAATACAAAATCATCAGCAGCACCACCATCGGCATGCCCTGCACCAGCCACATGCCCGCGCGTGTGATCGCGTTTGCGGCACGGTTTCCGTTGCGGCAGAGCATGAACACCAGAAAGCCGAGCATTGTGCCGAAAAGGATCGAGAGCATCGTGATGAGAAGCGTGGTCCAGACGCCCTGCAGGAACAGCTTCCAGCGGTTTTCCCGGATAAATGTCTTCTCAAAGCTTGCGGCAATGCCGCTCAGCAAATCGTTTTTCCCCCTGTCCCCATCGGCGGGGACGTCGTTTTCAGTGTCAGGCGCGGCCAAATCCGACGTGCGCACCGCCAGCACGATCCCGCCGTGGGCCGTCGGCGTGGAGAACAGGACCTGCTCCTCCCGCTCCGGCGTCACGTTCATGTCGGTGGTAAAGTCATACTTGCCGGACTGAAGCGCCGGGATCCGGCCCGCGAAGTCCACGTCCCCCAGCTCCAGGGAGTAGCCCCTGTCCCGGCAGAAGCGCACGACAAGGTCGATGTCATAGCCGACGTTCTGCCCGTCCTTGACATAGGACCAGGGCATATCCGTGGCGGTGGTTACGACCCGGATCTTTCCGTTTTCCCCCGTCAGGCCGGACATGTCCACGACCTTCCGGTCCTCATCCGCGCCGAGCCAGATATCCTCCAGCTCCTGCATGGTGCCGTCGGCCCAGGCTTTGTTGAGAAACGCGTCGAGCTCCGCGCACAGCGCCGCGCTCTTCTCGTCGTTTTTCCGGAAGGCGAAGCTGTAGTTGTTCTCGGTGAGGCTTTCATGGATGTAATCGATCTCAGGCTGCTCGGCGTGCAGGGATTTCATTTCCGGCCCGTCCCCGAGGAAGGCGTCGATCTTCCCTGTGAGCAGGGCGGTCACGCAGTCCGGGTAGGAATTGAAAAGGCGATACTCGCTGTCAGGGAAATAGGTATGGGCCGCATTCTCCATCAGCGGGCCGACCAGCACGCCGATGCGCTTGCCGTTATAGTCCTGCCAATGGACATCCGGCGCCTCATCGGATACCGTATCCATCCCGGTTTTGCGCACAATGATCCCGCTTTCCTGTCGGAAAAGCGGATCGGAAAAACGCAGCGCCTCAGCACGTTCCGGCGTGACCTGGAGATTGGCCGAGATCACGTCTGCCTTCCCGCTGTGGCACGCCGCCACGATGGAGCCGTAATCGTAGATATCAAAGGAGACATCGGCCTCCAGCCAGGCCGCCAGCCGATAGGCAAGCTCGATATCGTAGCCCATCAGTTCCGAGCCCTTGAAGTAGCTGTATGGCTCCACGATGCCGGTAGTACCCACGGTGAGATGGTACTTTGGAGAGCTCGGGAGCAGGATTTCCGGCATATCCTCCTCACGGCGGATGACCCAGCGGTCAAAGATTTCATCCAGCGTCCCGTCTTCCCGGATCGACGCGATGAATGCATTGACCCGGTCCGCAAGATCGGGGATCTTCGAGACATCCGAGATGCCCAGCGCCACGGAGAAGCTGTCCCCTACCGTCTGGTCCAGCACGCGGATCCCGGCCTGCCCGTTTGCCACCGCGATCTCCAACTGCTTTTTGTCATAGATGTAGCAGTCGATTTTGCCCTGCGCGACAGCCGTGCAGCCGTCCACCTTTTCAAAGTGGAAGACCTCTGCCTCCGGGCAAAGCTCCCGGACGATCTGCTCCTGTATGCTTCCGGTCGCCACGCCGATTCGCAGCCCCGGGACCGTGAGGTCAAGCTCCGTCTCCGCCCCGGCAAGGGCCGGAAGCGTCAGCGAAAGGAGCGTCAGCAGCGCAAGGAAGAACATGAATCGTCTTTTCAAGTGATCACCCTTTTTCATCGTTTCCCCGAAACATACGCTCGTCAGCGCAGTTTCCCTCTGCGTATCGAATTTGCGGCAGCAATACTGTCTGGATTTTATCATGAATGCAAACGGTAGGCAAGAAAAAGCTTTGCCGATATAACGCTTCATTTTGAATATCGGAAAGACGCTGCGATGTCTCTAATGCCGCATCATGCAGTATTTCTCTGGACATGGGCATGCCTCATGATTTATAATAATATCTATCCGGTATGGTGATATACAGAAAGGCAGCTGTGCACGCCGCGTATCCCGGAGAATGACGGAGCATGACAGCACGAGTTAAAAGCAGGATTTCAAACTGTCTTTCAGGAAAGCTGCCGTAATTGCTTTATTTTGCAAAAACCTATTGACAATGAATCATTTTCGGCACATTATTGTATAATTCATTTAAAGGGAAAAGAACAGTGCGCTACATTTGAAGGAGTGTTTGCATGAAACACAAACAATATAACACGGGCAGAAGGAGCGGAGGCAGTGCGGACAAAACGTGTGTAAGCCTGCTGCTGCTTTTCGTACTGATGCTTCAGCTTGGGGGCGCCGCATTGGCGGAGACCGGCAGCCTCAATGCAGATCGGCATATCTCTGTTGATATTGTGAACCGGACAGAGGGGTATTCCGCGGTGCTGTATGACAATACCAGCGGACTGCCTACTTCCGAGGCCAACGCCATCGTTGAGACCGGCGACGGCTTTATCTGGATCGGCAGCTATGCAGGTCTGATCCGTTACGACGGCAATACCTTTGAGCGTATGGATTCCACCAACGGCATCTCCAGCATCAAATGTCTGTTCGTGGACGATCAGGACCGCCTCTGGATGGGAACGAATGACAACGGTGTGGCGGTCATGGAAAAGGGCGAGTTCCGGATGTGGAGCAAGCTGGACGGCATGAAATCGGCCCACACCAGAGCCATCACGCAGGGCTCGGACGGGACGATCTATGTTGCGACGACCTGCGGCATTGTCATGATCGATCCCGACTATCATCTCAGCGTGATGGAGGAAGAGCTCATCGCCGAGGCCAACATGCGCGACCTGCGTGCCGGGAGCGACGGGCTCATCTACGGTATTACCAATTACGGCGACCTGATGACGATCAAGGACGGGAGGCTGCAAAGCTATCTGAGCGCGGCAGACACTATCGTCGGCGGCGTCGGGTCGATCCTTCCCGACCCGGAGGAACCGGGAAAGCTGTATTTTGAAGGCGCCGACTTCAAGTTCCATCATGCCCGGCTGGGAGACACGCTTACCGAAATCGAAACCATCGACATCCGGCCACTCAGCTATGTGCAGAAAATCGAATACATCGACGGCAGGATCTGGATCTGCAGCACCTACGGCATCGGCGTGGTGGATAACGGTGTCTTCCGTCTGCTGGACAATCTGCCTATGGATGACAGCGTGGGCGGTATGATGGTCGATTATCTCGGCAATCTGTGGTTTACCTCCACGCGCCAGGGCGTCATGAAGATCGTGCCGAATCAGTTCTCCGATCTGTTTGAGCGCTTTGGCCTGCCGAAGAGCGTGGTGAACACCACCTGCATCTGCGATGACATGCTCTTCATCGGCTCGGATACGGGGCTGACGGTGCTCGACGAAAACGGTCCCGTGACCGGCCTGCCGCTGAAGAGCGCCAAGACCGCCTCCGGCAAAGATCTGGAGGCGGACGACCTCATAAAGCTGCTCGACGGGTGCCGGATCCGTTCCATCATCCGCGACAGCAGGGGCCGGGCGTGGATATCCACCTGGCGAAAGCTGGGCCTTTTGCGCTACGATCACGGCGAGCTTGTGGCCTTCACCACGGAGGAGGGCCTGCTCGGTTCGCGCAACGGCAGTCTGCGCGCCATCGCCGAAAAAGAGGACGGGACCATCCTGGTCGCGCTCTCCGGCGGTGTGAACGTCATTCAGGGTGACCGCGTGATCGGCTCCTACAGCGATAAGGACGGCATCAGCAATGTGGAGAGTCTTACCGTTGAGGCAGGCATGAACGGCGAGATCGTTCTCGGCAGCAACGGCGGCGGCATTTATATCATTGATGAATCCGGCGTAAAGAATATTGATGTCGAGGACGGTCTGCCTTCGGACATTGTGATGCGTCTCAAGCGCGATGTGAAGCACCGGGTCGTCTGGATCGTCACCAGCAGCGCCATCGCCTATATGACGCCGGACTATCAGATTACAACAGTAAAGAAGTTCCCCTATACCAACAACTTCGACCTCTATGAAAACAGCAAGGGGGATATGTGGGTGCTCAGCAGCAACGGCATTTATGTGGTGCCCACTGAGGAACTGCTTGCAAACGGGGACATCAGCCCCGTATACTACAGTCTCGCAAACGGCCTGCCCTGCATCGCCACGGCAAACTCCTACAGCGGCCTTGACGAAAACGGCGACCTGTATATCGCCGGCAGCACCGGCGTGTGCAAGGTCAATATTGACGAGCCCTTTGAGGATGTCAGCGATCTCAAGGCGATCGTTCCCTACGTGGAGGCGGACGGAACGGCGGTCTACCCGGACGCGGACGGCTCCTTCACGATCCCGTCCGGCACCCAGAAGCTGACGATCCCCAGCTTTGTGTTCAACTACTCCCTGAGCAACCCGCAGGTGAACTACCGGCTGGAGGGCTTTGATCACAGCGGCACCACCGTCAGCCGCAGCGACATGGTCCCCGTGGACTATACCAACCTCCACGGCGGCACCTATCATTATAGAATGCAGCTCAAGGACGCCATGGGGCGCGGCAGCAAGGAGGTCTCCGTTGAAATCGTCAAGGAAAAGGCCTTCTATGAGCAGCCGTGGTTCTATGTCATTGCGGGCTTCACCGCGCTGCTGATTCTTGCGCTGGCCGTTCGCTTCTATGTGCGCAGGAAGACCCGCGCGCTGGAAAAGAAGAACCAGGAGACCATGGCCTTCGTCGGCGGTATTACAGAGGCCTTTGCAAAGGTCATCGACATGAAGGACCGCTACACCAACGGCCACTCCTCCCGCGTGGCGAAGTATACCGCCATGCTCTCAAAGGAGCTGGGGTATGACGACGAAACCGTGGAAAAGTATTACCGCATCGCGCTTTTGCACGACATTGGCAAGATCGGTGTGCCGCCGGAGGTGCTGAACAAGCCCGGCAAGCTCACGGACGAGGAATTTGAGATCATCAAATCCCACACGACAAAGGGCTATGAGGCGCTCAAGGAGATCACCATCATGCCGGAGCTGGCCATCGGGGCCGAGGCCCACCACGAGCGGCCGGACGGCAGGGGCTATCCCAACCATCTGAAAGGGGACGAAATCCCCCGCGTCGCCCAGATCATCGCGGTGGCGGACTGCTTCGACGCCATGTACTCCAACCGTCCCTACCGCAACCGCATGAATTTTGACAAGGTCGTCTCCATCATCAAGGAGGTTTCCGGCACCCAGCTTACCCCGGATGTGGTGGATGCCTTCCTGCGTCTGGTGGACAAGGGCGAGCTGCGCGACCCCGACGATCACGGCGGCGGCAGCGTGGAGGAAGTGGACAATATTCGGAAATAAATATTGTGCCATAATTACGAACAGGGCCGGAACTGGCAGTACACTGTCAGTCCCGGCCCTGCTCGTATTATTTTGTGGTTCTCGCCACACGGTGGGCGATGTTCTGCCACAGGTGGGGGATGATGCCGAAATCTCTCTGCAGCGATTGCGGCAGCGTGGGGATCCGGTCATACAGGATCTCCCAGTATTCGTAGCGGTCATTGCCGAAATCCAGGATCTCGATGGTCTGTGTGCGGCTCTGGCTGCGGCGGGCCTGCCGCAGCCCTGTGACCACCCCGCGCAGCTCGGCCCGATGACCGTTGTACGCAAGCTTTACACGTACATGATCGCCGATGCCCGGCGACACGCCCTCATCCAGAAACACGGTCATGCAATGCTCATTGAGCTGCGTGGTGATGCCTGCAGCAGAGCCGGTGCCGCCGTACAGCACGTCCACATTCACGGGGATGAAGTCCTGCACCTTCACGCTCTCCCCGTCATCATCACGTCCGTCCACCAGGAACATGGAGAGGACCAGATAATAGAGGTTCCGGATCAGCCAGAACAGCAGGATCAGCAGACTGACCACATGCGGTCTGTCCATAATCCACAGCACGCGGACAATGCCGAACACCGACAGCAATGTCAGAATCAGGAACGGCAGCATGGAGCGGATATCGGCGCCCTGTTTTTCGGCCTTGCGCGTTTTGTCCGTTACCTTGAAGGCAGAAAGGCTGATACCCAGCGATTCCTTGATGATCGGGATCAGCAGGTGCGGCATGACGCTGGTTTCATAGATGCCGCTCCACTTGTGCGAGATGGTCCGCTTGCTGCATAGCTTCAGGCACACATCCTGCATGATGTACATGGGCAGCCAGAAAACCAGCAGCTCCAGCCAGTTGCACCGGAAAACAGGCAGGGCGAAAACGGCAAACAGCAGCGGCGAGAGGATATAGATCAGGTTTTTGATCGGGGAATACCAGTAGATCACGGAGCTCCAGTAGCTGATTTTCTGGTCGAGGCTGAGATTTTTCCGCTTCCAGATTTTCAGCTGTCTCGCCGTTGCGATGACGCCCCGGCCCCATCTGGTGCGCTGCTGGATATGCTCTTTGTAGGTGTGGGGGGTCTGGCCGCTGGCCAGGGGCTCGGGAAGGGCGAGGCTCACATAGCCGTGCGACTCGATCAGAAGCCCGGTTGCAAAGTCCTCCGTGATCGACCCCGTATAAAATCCGCCCACGTCCTCCAGGGCTTTTCTGGCGATCACCGTATTGGAGCCGCCGTAGATCACGCTGTTGCTGGAGGTCTTGGCAGGCTCTATGGTGCGGTAGAAAAAGTCCTGCTCGTTGGGGGCCTGTTTTTCGGAATAGAGCGCGTGCTGAAACACATCCGGGTCATAGAAGCACTGGGGCGTCTGCAGCAGGCCGAGGGGCATGCGCTTATCCGCGGGCAGCTTCCTGTTGCGCTCTTCGGCGTCCACAAAATAGGGGATGGTTTTCAGGAGAAAATCGCTTCTCGGGATCATGTCCGCATCCAGCGTGACGATATAGGGCGCGGTGGTCAGGGCCAGGGCGTGGTTCAGATTCCCGGCCTTTGCCCCTTTGTTGTCCGGGCGGTCAAAGTAGCCCACGCCCATTTCTTCGGCAAGCGCCCGCATTTCGCCGCGGCGGTTGTCGTCACAGATCCAGATATGCACCTTCTTCGGGTCCGGATATTTCAAATGTACGCAGCCGTTTACCGTTCTGCGCAAAAGGTCTGTTGGCTCATTATAGGTGGCGATGAAGATATCCACATCCGGGTATGCATCCTCCGCGATTTCCGGCAGGGGATGCTCCCTCATCCCGAACAGGCTCCGGAAGAGGACAAGCGATTCCGCAAAGCCCAGGATCTCCACCGCCAGCAGCAGGATATTGGCAGCAACGGGCAGAACGCCGAAGCCCTTCGGGATAGAATAGCGGACGCGCCAGCATAGATAGATCAAGGTACAGAGAATGCTGAGCATCAGCGCGCACGCCGACAGCAGGTGCTCCTTTGTCAGCTTCTCCTTTTCGCCTCCATCCCCGCCGCGAAGAAGTTCATCATAGGTGCGCTTTTTCTTTTTTGCGGTGCGGGACACAAGTCCCGCAGCCGCGGCAAACAGCGAGACCGCAAGAACTCCGATGCCTGCGAAAAGGGGCCATGCGTGCAGGGTGCCGGTCCCCCGCTCTCCCAACGCAGAGTACAGGAGGGACCAGATCCTGGAAAGACGCCCCTTTACCAGCGTGTCCGCCGGAATGGGGATGCTCTTCGGGTCCTTTCCGGAGAGCAGGGCTTTGACCCACTGGCCGCTGTCGGTGAGGTCTTCATCGCGTATGGGCTTCTCCGGCTCAAAGCCGGGCCGGAACATAGCGGAGGATTCATTCTTGTCAGAAAAGCTCCATACGGCGTAGCCGATGCTGTTGCGGTTGAGATAATCAAACCACTGCGCGGCCATGGAAAAATTGAGATCGCCGTCGCCGCTGGCCTCGCTGAGACCGCATTCGGTGACAAAGACCGGGAGTCCGCTGTCGACCGCGGCCTTCAGTTCATGCAGCAGTCCTTCTTTGTGAGTAGCCGCGTAGAAGTGCAGCACCGCCATCACGTTGTCATAGGGCACCGGCCGCAGGACGGCGCTGCCGAGATTCTTGTCATATACCGGTGTACCGACCAGGATGACAGAGTCCGGGATCTGCCTGCGGATCACCGGGATCACCTTGTCACAGTAGTCCAGGATGTCTGTCCAGCCCGTATCACCGTTGGGCTCATTGCAGATCTCAAACAGCAGGTTCGGCACATCCGCGTACTCCGACGCGACAAGCTCAAAGAATGCCTTGGCCTCTTCGGCGTGTTCGTTGGGATTTCCCTGCTCCAGGATGTGCCAGTCCACGATCACATACAGATCGGCGGCGATCGCCGCGTCGATCCCCTTTCGCAGCAACGTCAGGCTCTCCTCCTCATGGCCGCCGCAGTATTGGGAGGCATACATGGCAAGACGGACGAGGTTTGCGTTCCATTCCGTCGAAATCTGCCGAAAGAGCGCCTCATTGACGAAATCCGGGAACCAGGTGAGTCCATGAGTGCTCACGCCGCGCAAAGCCACGGTCCGCCCGGCTTCATCGACCAGTTTTGTCCCCTCCACATGCAGCCTGCCGTTTTCAGTGGGGCGGGCCGTGAGTGCTTTTTCCGCCTGCGCCGCATCCATCCGTGACAATGCGGCGGCTTCCCCGCAGATTGCCGGGGCAGACAGGAGCAGTATCAGGCACAGAAGAAGAGATAGTGTTTTTTTCATTGGTTCCGTGCGCCTCCGTGACTTGTGCAGTTATTAGAAAAGCAGGCTCTTTATACGCTGATTATACCAGCCCGGTGCTCCGTTTTCAACATTTCCTGCATGATGATCTCGCCAAACGCAGCATTGCCCGATGACAAAAAAACACCGGTCGGGTCCCGGAGGACCCGGCCGGCGCTTTTGTTTTGCGTTGGCATGCGTTTGCGGCAATGCCGCGGGGAAGCACGGTCAGGCTTCGACTTCCGCTTCGTCTTCCTGCTCCTCCTGCTCGTGCTTGCGGCTCATGTTCAGCACACTGCCGACGTGGCTGTTGTTGAGGATCACCACATTCCCATCCGCGTCGGTGATCTCCGTGGTGCGGATGCCCATATCCGTGACATCTCCCGTGACACCGGAGACGCTCACATGGTCGCCCACATGGATGGAGCCCTCCAGCATCATGAAAAAGCCCGCGAGCAGGTCGGAAGCCATGCTCTGGGCGCCCATGCCGACGGCAATGGAGAGGACGCCTGCCGAGGCCAGCAGCGTCTTGGTGTTCACGCCGAACATGGACAGGATGCGGAAGAGGAGAAAGATGCACGCACTGTAGCAGATGACGCTGTCGATGAGTCTGGTGATGGTCCTGGAGCGCTTGTTGAGACGGCTTTCCACAATCTTCAGCATTGCCCGCGCGAAAAACACGACGCACAGTGTACCGGCCACGATGAGCGTCGCCGCCCAGACGGAAAACAGATGGACGCCCTTGGCCCACTTTCCGTCGAAGATGAAGGCAAAGGCGGGCCACATGGCTCCCGCGGACAGTATCGCCGTATATATTGCCAGCAGCGACAGGAAGATCACATAGCCGTTTGCAAAAACCATCAACGAATTTTTCCTGCCGGGCTGTCTCTCCAGCTTCACGCGGATATCCTCGACAAGCCGGGCGCACAGCATACCGGCCCCCAAAAGGTAGACCAGCAGCAGGGCCAGCACTCCCGCAATCAGCCGTGCACTGATGACGCGCACCTCACGGTCCGGGTTGGAGGGAACGATGTACAGGAGACTCTTGCCGGCGTTCGAACTGCCGGAGATATATACGTGCTTGTCGTTATATGTCGAAAAGCCCTCGATCTCGGTCCCCGGCTCGTAGTTGGGCAGATGGTCCGCCACCCGCTGGCCGATCATCTTCGCTTCGGTGTGCGCGAGGAAGCGGCCTTCCGCGTCGTCGACGACGGCGGCGGCATGCCCGTTCTGCACAACGAAGCCGTTGACCGCGCTTTCGATGCTCTCTCCGTCAAGCTCGCTCTGCGGGGTCTTCGCGTCAAAGACAGACAGCAGGAAGCCGTCCGGCTGCCCCTCGGCGTCTTTCAGGAGGATCGCCGCGCCGAGCTGGGGCTGCCCGGTATAGGGGTCGGCCGCAGGCCCCGCCAGCGCTTGGGGGTAGCCCAGCAGTACCGGGCGGTACTCCTCGCTGAGGTTTTCGCCGACAGCAAAGCCGGTATAGCTGTTGCTGGCGGCAAGCTCCCGCCCGCTCCGGTCAAAGAGCATGAGGTACTCCGTCCCGGCAAGCTTGTTGAGCTCGGCAAGGCCGCCGTGGGTCAGGTATTCCGGGTGCCGCGTCACGAAATCCGCCAGGGTCTGCGCGCGTGTGCGGTATATGTCCGAATAGGTCTGGCGAATCAGCTCTCCCTGCTGCTCGTGCCAGTCGATCTCATATTGAACGGTCTCCCGTTTTGCCGTGGCGACCATGGCATTGACGGAGCGGTTTTCCAGCATCATCAGCATCACGGCGAAAAGGCCCGTGACGATCAGCACCGAGATCATGCCCGGCATGAGCGTCCGGACTGCCCGTTTCCGGAAGGCCGCGCCCCGGCTCTTGTCGGGCGCCTCCTTAGACAGGCGGCGAAACACGTAGATCTGGAACAGGATCATGCCCAAGGCAATGATGGCCGCAAGGGTCCTGGCCGTGTAGTTGCCCGAGTGCTCCAGGGTGTCGAAGCTGTCCATCAGCATTACGTCAGCATCGTACTCCGGGTAGTGGAGCAGCACGGCCAGGCAGCGATTGCCAAGCAGCTTGATCTCCTTGCTGAGAGGAACGCCTCCCCTGTTTCGGAAGCTGCCGCTGTCATCAAAGACGCGGTCCAGCTCGTCGATGAACTGCGCGGTCTCCTCCGGGGACAGGCCGTCCTGAGGATAATACGCGATGGTTCCGTCGCCCGTTCTGACCGCGGCGCCGCCATCCGTCCCGGACAGCGTGCGCTTGAGTATGTCGGGCCAGTCGCCGAGGGAGTGGTACAGCTCCACCAGCGCCGGGCACGGGAACGCGAAGACCAGGCTCTGCTTCGCAGTGGCGAGGGGCTGTCTGACGAGGAAGCTGCCTTCCTCCTCTGGCGACTCCCCGTCCGGAGAGAGGGCGGGATAGAGCGTCAGAGCGGGTGTGCCCGGCTCGATGCTCTCGAAATGCTCTCGAAGAGATCCCTCCAGCTCAGCGGGGTCGGCGGCGGCAAGGATCTGTCCGCGTCCGTCCAGCAGGAAAACACCGGCGGCGGAAACCGTGCCGCGCGTAAGCTCCAGCCTCTCGGTGTCAGCAAGGTCGTCCTCTTCCGCGTACAGCTTCGCTCCCAGCTCGCTGCGGGCCAGAGCATCGCTTTCATACACGCGGGTGCGCGTTTCAAACTCCTGCCTGCGTTTCTCCACGATCTTCGGAACTTCCAGGATAAACTGATCCAGCATCTTCTGCCCGCTGTAACAGCTCAGCACCGATACCGTAAGAAACACGATCACCGCGATGATCAGAAAGGCAATCACGGTAAAGCCGATCAGCTTTATCCCGCTTTTTTCCCGCAGGGGGACTTTGATTTTTTCCAGAGCACTCATAGTCAATCACCTGTATGAAGCTGTATTGATTGTTTGCCGGCGCCGTCTGTCCGGGCGCAGATCGGGCAGATCGAAGATATATAAATAGATAATAATCTAATTCTTTCGATCCGTCAAGGGACGGAGTATCGCAGCCGGGTTCGTTCCACAAAATATAAATTGTCCTTGACAAGGGGTAAAATTCAAAGTAAGCTTGCATCATGCGGAAAAGCGCATAAGACCTGCAAAAGCAGCCCCGCCGCACGGCGGAAGAGAAAAACAGGAGGATTCGTTATGTCTACCTTTACCATGATCGTAATCATGAGTGTTCTGATGATAATCGGGGGCTTCGCCCTGATGGCGACGCCGCTCATCACCTTCATCAGCGCAGGCTATTTCATCATCACGCTGTTCTTTATCTACGGTATCTTCGGCGTCATCCGCGGGATCTCCGAAAAGCGCTACGGCAAGGAATTTATCTTTGCGGCGGTCAGCCTGGTCCTGGGCCTCATCGGTCTGTTTGTTCCCGGCGCTGCCGCCATGAGCAATTATGTGCTGCTCTATATGGCGGCCTGCTGGTTTTTCATCCACGGCATCCTGACCATCGTTGCCGCCGTTGAAAACAAGAAGAGCGGCGCCGAGACCGGCGCTGTGGTGCTGGGCGTCATTCTGGGCGTGCTGGAGCTGATCACCGCTGTCTACTCCGCGATCCACCCCTCCGTGATGGCTGTCAGCTTTGGCATTCTCATCGGCCTCTACTTCGTTGAGTCCGGCATTGACGCCATTGTCGTCGGCATGGTCAAATGCGAAGGCGGCAACAACCTGACCGTTCTGTTCACGGTCATGGGCATTCTGACGATCATCGGCGGCCTCGGCATGCTCTTCACCCCGCTGCTGACCTTCCTGAGCGTCGGCCCCTGCATCATCATTCTGTTCTTCCTCAACGGCGTTCTCGGCATCGTCCAGGCGATCTCCGAAAAGCGCTACGACAAGGAGTTCTACCTTGCCCTTGCAAGCCTCATCCTTGGCATCCTCGGCTGCGTGATCCCCGGCGCCGCTGCCATGAACAATTCCATCCTGCTCTATATGGCCGGCATCTGGTTCTTTGCCCACGGCATCATGACCATCGTCAAGGCTTTCAACAGCAAAAAGAAGAACGCCGGCACCGGCGTCGTGGTGATCGGCGTCGTGCTGGGCGTTTTGGAGCTGCTCATGGCCGCCTACTCCGTGGCCCATCCCGCGGTGCTCGCCCTGAGTCTCGGCATTCTGATCGGCCTGTACTTCATTGAGTCCGGCGCCAATATGATCTTCATCGGAAACGCCTTCTCCGAGGCCGTGGCCGCCGGTCGTCAGCAGCAGAAGGCTGCAGCCCGCTCCGCGAAGTAAGCGCTTGGGGCAGGGACAGAGCGGCCGTATTTTTGAACAATCAGGGTCACTATACAGCGTGTCATCCTTTCAGAGAGGTAATAAGATGAAAAAACTGTTTACCGTTGATGATATTGTTGTCGCTTTCATTTCGGCGCTTGGCTACGGCTTCGGCGAGACGATCTCAAAGCTTTTCGGCTGGCCGGAGCTTGTGTGCTACGGTGTTAGCTTTGTCGTCGGCCTTGTGTTCTCGGAAATCATAAACAAGATCGCTTTCAGCAAGGCAGTCCAGAAAAAGCCGATCAACCGGATCCTTACCTATGTTTCGGTCTTTCTCATCTTTCTGATCGCCCAGTACATCTCCATCCGGTGGATGGGTGTGGACATGTTCCATTACGTGAAGGACGAGCTTCTCGGCGTGATCGGCATGCCCATTCTCGGCTTCGTGGTGAACATGCTCATCCGCGGTCTTCGCGTCCGGAAGATCCGCAAGCTCTACGGAGACGGGAGCGAAGGATATGTGTTCGATGTCAAGGGCAAGGACCTCGAGGAGCTGAACAAACAGAACCGGGCCGTACAGGGCAAATACAATGCCGACTGCGCGGTAAAGACGCGGACCGGCACCTATGTCGGGGAAAAGTACAAGAAGACCGTCTGCTATCTGGGTATTCCCTACGCAAAACCCCCGGTCGGCGAGCTCCGCTGGAAGGCGCCAGAGCCGCTCCCGGACTCGGATGCGGTGTTTGAGGCGAAGAATTTCGGTGCCTCGGCCATACAGGTCGAGCATAAGGGTTCGCTCCTCAAGCAGCACCGGCAGAGCGAGGACTGCCTCACCTTGAACATCTGCGTCAACACACAGAAGACAAAGGCCAAGCGGCCGGTGCTCGTGCTGTTCCACCAGGGCGACTTCTCCTACGGCGGCTCCGCAGATCCCCTGCTGTACGGGGCCAACTATGTGATCAGCCATCCGGACGTGGTGTTCGTAAGCTTCAACTACCGTCTGGGCATTTTCGGCTTCATTGATTTCTCGGAAGTCCCCGGCGGGGACGCTTATCCTGACGCTCTGAACCTCGGTCTGCTCGATCAGATCGCGGCGCTCAAATGGATCAAAGAAAATATCGCCGCTTTCGGCGGTGATCCCGAAAAGGTCACGGTGCTCGGCTTTGAGTCCGGCGCGTCCTCCATCTATCTGCTCTCCGCCTGCGAGCAGGCGAAGGGCCTGTTCCAAAAAGCCTTCCTGTTCGACGGCAACCCGGCTGCCGTCTATGCCTCGCCGGAGGCGTCCAGGGCCCTGGCGAAAAATCTGCTCAGGGAAACCGGGACCTCCACGATGCGGGAGCTTTCGCAGCTTGACACGGAAGTTTTGAAGGACGCGGCACAGAAACTCTGGCAGAACATGTGCGCACCGACCTGCGACGGTGTGCTGATCCCGGCGGACATCTATCGCGCCGCGCAGGAGGGCGCCGCCTCCGGCGTAAAATTCGTCATCGGCTTCCCGAGCAACGAAGCACAGGTATTCCGCTCCGTGCTCGGCGATCAGAACTATACCGATCTCATCAACGGGTCTGTGGCCGAAATCAAGGCCATCACGGCCGGTTCCATCGCCGACGCGATCCAGGCGTATATCGACAAAGAGGCCGCGTCCTCGACCGAGCTGGAGGCAAAATCGAAGCTTGTCGAGCAGTGGAACGCGCTCGGCATTTACCGCAGCGCCGTGAAGCTTTCCCAGGGCGGGAGCAAGGTGCATCTGCTGTACTGGGATGAAAAGCCGCTGATCGAGAATCTGGGCTCCGGCACGGTCGACGCGGCGGCGGCGCTGCTCGGGAACGATGAGGCACTGCAGCTGTACGGCAGCGTCATGAACGCCGACCTGTCCGAAGCCCTGCAGAGCCTGCTGCTGAAATTCATAAACGGCAATGCCCTGCAGCTTTACCCCAACGAGATCAAGGGTGTCGACGCCTTCGACTGGAAGGCGTTCCCCAAGGCGCTGATCATCTCGGACGGGAAATTCAGCTGTGAAAAACCGGAAAGCCGATTGACTGAGGTCGACGGTCTTCTGGACTTTGTCATACAGTATTGAAAGCCCGAGGTAGCGTGAACATGGGTAAAAATATTCTTCTGACATCTCTGAACATCAAAGGGTTCGACAGGACTCTGCAATATTATTTCGCACAAAATGAGTTTGGCCGCAGCTACTGTGAAGTCATGCAAAGCATGGAGGCGAGCGCCAAGTTTATTCTGGCCCGCTTTCCCATTGACGAGATCCTTGTGATCGGAGACGAAATGTCCGCCGAAGACGAGAGCGGTATGAAACCCTTCCCTCTCAAAGACGCGGGCGAGCTCTATTCCGCTGATCCTCATACACTCTCCCCCTTCGGCCTGTACCGCTCTCGGATCGCCCAGCACCTGAACGAGCAGAGCCTGGAGCAGCAGACGTACGACGCGCTGCTGCCTGAGGAAGAGCGCGCCAAGCTCATCGCCTTCATCAAAGGCTTCCAGGAACGAAATTCCCGGCGGGAGATAAAGCGGCTCAACCGTCTGTTTGATGAGCTTGCCTCCGACCCGCAGCTCTACAATCAGTTCCGGGACGCGCTCCTCGTCGCCTTTCCGGCCGCCCGTGAGGATCCCGCACTTTATATGAAGTGGGTGAAAAACTATCTGTACATGCAGCTCAAGCCCACCGCCAAGCTGGAGATCCTCCCGATCAACGAGGATGTCCGCGTCCGTTATATCCCTGCTGCCACTCTGGAAAGCCGGGAATATTGGGTCAACAATATCCTGGGCACGGAGCCGGACGTGTCCGACACCGGGGCTGAGACCAACCTCTACGTCTCCCTGGACGACGACTCCACGGTGGACAGCCACCTGATGCTGAACCTGCTTGATATCCTGGTTTCCACACCGGGAAGCAACGTTCATCTGAAGAAGGTCTACAAGGTCTACGAATCTCCCGCGGAACTGTCCGGATACATCTATGACCATACTGCCGTTTTCCGCACCACCGATCTGGTCGCGGCCGCTCATGCCTTCCTGAACTACAGCAAGACGGATATGCTCGTGGATTTCTGGGAAAACAGCGGAGAGCAAAACGGCCGCATCAGCAGCCTGATCTACGCCGCGCGGCATGTGGATGTGGGCATTTCCATGTGCAACATCAAGGAGATGCAGGTTGGCATCGATCGGCTGCGCAAGATTTTCCGCGACGAGCATTCCTGGACGGAGGACAGCTATTACGGTCTTCTGTTCGGCGTGATCGCCGGGAGCATCAAGGCGGATTACCGCGCTCTGCTGGTGGGCGACGGCCCCATTCCCTTTATCGAGCTGATCAAATGGGCCTATCGCCACAAGATGTATCAGCAGGTCCTGACGCTGATCGAGGCCTATGCGCCTACAAATCTGGTCAGGTCCGGCATTTTCTACTACTGCGATGACGAATCACAGGTGAATGACATTACGAAGCTTCTGGCGCTGCAGCGGCTGGAGCTGAAGCCCTACGAATACTACAAGCTCGACGATATCGAACACTACTTTATCAAGTACTACGACCGGGCGGGCGTCAACCTCAAAGGCTCCAAAGATGAGGACAGGAACCTCGCCTATGCCGACGCGCGGGTGAAGTCCATCGAAAGCCGAGACCCGGCGAAGATCGGCGGATATACCGCCTGCGACAGCACCGAAACGGTGAAGAACGTCCTCTATGCCTATTTCCGCCTTGGCTATGTGCGTAACAAGATCAGCCATGCCGACGCGGATGCGCTGGCCGAAATACGCCTGGTCGTCTCTGAGAGCGACATCAGCTCCTCCATGCTCCTGATGCGCGAGAGCATCGAGCACTTCATCATGAGCTACGAGAAGGCCCTGACAGAGGTAAAGGATAAAAAGCCGAAGATCGTCTCCGTCTCCCCCGATGCCGTCCGCAACGTCGCCGAACGCATCCGCCGCGAGCGCATCCAGGAGGAGCGCGCGCAGGGCAGCGCGAAAAAGTAAGGTTTCCAGTGTGTTGGAATGCGCGGTTTTCCCACGAAAAAAACTGTGGAAAATCGCGCATTTCTATTTGCGCTTTTGGGCAAAAGACGTTACAATACAATATATTAATATGGGTATCGGCTTAACTCAGCAAACTGTCAAAGTGCCCGTCTCGTAGGGGTCGATCCCCAGATCGACCCGAAACGTGGGTACATTGTACAAGCTTTAAGGATCCTGCCTATATTGCTGACTAAAGCCGATACCCACATATATTAATATGAAAGCGTGAATGCCTATGGGAAATCTTCTGAAACACCTGAAAAAATACTGGCTTCTCGCCCTGCTTGCCTCCGGCTTCATGGTGGCGGAGGTCTATGTGGATCTCTACCAGCCGCGCATGATGCAGCGCATCGTCGACGAGGGCATCCTGGGCGTCAGCAGCGGCGGCGTATCGAACCTCGATCTGGTGATCTCCACCGGGATCCGGATGCTGCTGATCGTTATCGCGGGCGGCCTGTGCGGCATCGGCTCGGCTCTCTTTACCAACATCGCCGGCCAGAACTACGGCAACGATATCCGCAAGGCCTGCTTTGAAAAGGTCATGCGCTTCAGCTTCGAGCAGACCGACCGCTTCTCCACCGGCTCGCTCATCACGCGCATCACAAACGACGTGACCCAGCTCCAGCAGCTCGTGATGCAGATGATCCGCGGTCTTGTGCGCTGCGTGATGTTCTTCATCGGCGGTACGGCGGCACTGCTGAGCCTGGATCTGAGCTTCGGCACGATCGTGGCCTGCGCCTTCCCGCTCATCCTGATCGACATTATCTTCGTCGTCTGGCGCACAAACCCGCTCTTTACCGTTTTGCAGGAGAGTCTTGATCGCCTCAACGGCATCATCCAGGAAAACGTGGCGGGCATCCGCGTGGTTAAGGCCTTTGTGCAGGAAAAAACCGAGGCGCAGCGCTTCGGGGAGGCAAACCGTCATCTGGTGGACACACAGTTTAACGTACAGGTCATGCTCTCCTTCCTGCGTCCGGTCATGAACATCGTGCTGAACATCGCCGTAGTCGGCGTCCTCTATGTGGGCTCGGTGCAGGTGCGTCAGGGCGGCGTCGCCCCCGGCATGGTCATGGCCGCCATCACCTATATCTCCCAGATCCTCAACGGCATGATGATGCTGGCCATGATCTTCCAGACCCTCTCGCGCGGCATGGCCTCGGCAAAGCGTCTGGGCGAGGTGCTGGAGACCGAGTCCTCCATCGTCCGGGACGATACGCTCCCCCAGGCTTCCGAGGCGCAGAAGGGCACCGTCAGCTTCCGGGGCGTGCGCTTTGCCTACGCGCACAACGGCAAGACCGTCCTGCATGACATCAACCTTGACATTGCCGCCGGGGAGACGCTGGCTATCATCGGTGCCACCGGCTGCGGCAAATCCACTCTTGTAAACCTCATCCCCCGCTTCTATGACGCGACGGGCGGGCAGGTTCTGGTGGACGGCACGGATGTGCGCGCCTGGGAGCCCTCCCGGCTCCGGGAAAAGGTCACGATGTGTCTCCAGAAAAGCGAACTCTTTTCCACCACCATCCGCGACAATATCGCCATCGGCAAGCCCGGTGCCTCTCAGGAGGAGATTGAAGCGGCGGCCCGGGCCGCGCAGGCGGACGATTTTATCCGCCAGCAGCCGGAGGGCTACGATACCCCCGTTGCCGAGCGCGGCATGAGCCTCTCCGGCGGGCAGCGCCAGCGCATTGCCATCGCCCGGGCGCTCCTGAAGCGCAGCGAGATCCTGATTTTTGACGACTCCACCAGCGCCCTCGACCTCAAGACGGAGGCGAAGCTGTACGAGGCGCTCAGCCGCGATTACGGCGACGTGACCAAGATCATCATCGCCCAGCGCATTGCCTCGGTGCAGAATGCGGACCGCATCGTCGTGCTCGACGGCGGGACCATCGCCGCCTGCGGCAGCCACCGCGAGCTGATGGCATCCAGCCCCATTTACCGGGATATCTATGATTCCCAGCTTCGAGAGGAGGCGACGGCATGAGCGGAGCCATTCAATCCAGAGCCGCGCAGCAGGGCTTCGGTCGGCGCGGCCCCAATCTCGGCGCGCCCACGGAAAAGCCCAAGGATGGGCGGCAGACCCTCCGCCGCCTGCTGGGGTACTTCCGCCCGGAGCTGAAATATGTGATCTATCTCGCCCTGAGCGTCGTGCTGGCCGTAGCGGCGGGCGTGATCGCGCCGCGCCTGCAGAGCAGCGTGATCGACGATCTGGTGGCGCGGGAATTTGACGCCATCCCGCCGATTCTCGGGATGATGCTCTGTGTGTACATCGTAAACGGCGTCGCAACGCTCCTGCAGGGCTTTCTGTCAGCCCGGCTCGGGCAGCGGGTCATCTACCGCCTGCGCGCCGAGCTCTTCGGCAAGGTCATCAATCTGCCCATCCCCTATCTCGACAGCCATTCCCACGGTGATCTCATGAGCCGCATGACCAACGACGCCGAGAACGTCTCCAACGTCATCAGCTCCTCGCTTTCCTCCCTGTTCTCCGGCGTGCTCACGCTCATCGGCACCCTGGTCATGATGTTCAGCTACAGCGTCCCGCTGACGCTTCTGACCTGTGTTACCGTGCTTCTTTCGGTGCTTGTGACGCGGGTGATGTCCGCGCTCATGCGGCGCTATTATCTCAAGCGCCAGGTGCTGCTGGGCCAGCTCAACGGCATTGTGGAGGAAAAGGTCAGCGCCGGGAAGACCGTTACAGCCTACAATCTTCAGGAAGCCACGATCCGGGACTTTGCCGAGACCAGCGACGCGCTGACCAAAACCGGCATCATCGCCGATGTGATCGGCAACGCCATGGGGCCGCTGATGAACATGATCAACAACTTCTCCTTTGTGATCGTGGCGGCCTTCGGCGCGTGGTTTGCGCTGCGCGGCATGATCTCGGTCGGCGTGATCTCCGCCTTCATCATTTACTCCAAACAGTTCAGCCGCCCCATCAACGAGCTTGCCCAGCTCTACGGCCAGATCCAGACCGCCGTCGCCGGCGCGGAGCGCATCTTCTCCGTCCTCGACGCTGAGAGTGAGGACAAGAGCGGAAGCCGCGAGCTGCCCGTCCATGAGGGCGTCATCGAGTTCAAGAACGTCAATTTCAGCTATGTCCCCGGCAAACAGGTGATCTACGACTTCAACCTCAGGGTCGAGGCGGGCAAAAAAATCGCGCTCGTGGGCTCCACCGGCTCCGGCAAGACCACCATCGTCAATCTGCTGATGCGCTTTTATGAGCTGGACAGCGGCTGCATCACGGTCGACGGGGCGGACATCCGGGACATCTCCTGCGATGTGCTGCGTGACGCGGTGGGCATTGTCCTCCAGGACAGCGTCCTGTTTACCGACACTGTGCGCAACAACCTCAAATACGCCGACCGCTCCATCTCCGACAAGAAGATGATTGAGGCCGCCGAGAGCTCCAACTGCGACAAGGTCGTCGCCGCGCTGCCGGACGGCTACGACACGGTCCTGACCGCCGCGGGCGCGAATCTCTCCCAGGGCCAGCGCCAGCTCCTGACCATCGGGCGGGCCTTCCTCAGCTATCCGAAGATCCTGATTCTGGACGAGGCCACCTCCAGCGTGGATACCCGCACCGAAAAGCAGATCCAGAACGCCATGGTGGAGCTGATGAAAAACCGCACCAGTCTCATCATCGCCCACCGCCTGTCCACCATCCGTGACGCAGACCAGATCGTGGTCATGGAGCAGGGACACATCATCGAGACCGGGACCCACGAGGAGCTGCTCAAAAAGAAGGGCGATTACTACCGCCTGTACATGACTCAGTTTGCCGGTCAGGCCACGTGATCTTTCTTAACCCCCATAAGCAAAAATGGGCACGCTGCTAAATGCGCGTCATCCTCCCTTTGTGATCTGCGTGTTCATATTCGGCAGCGGTCTGCCCCTGCCAAAGCTTTACGCCGGCAGTGCGGCAGACCGCCGTTTTTACCCTCTCAGTCACCAGTGTGCGCACTGGTAACAGCTCCCCCCGAGGGGGAGCCAAGCCCCTGACTGTGAGCGCACAAAAACATGGCTCTCCCTTTGGGGGAGCTGGCACCACCGCTCGCGGCGGTGACTGAGAGGGCAGCTTACTCTGACAGAAGGGAGCATGTTCATGGATATTTGCAGAAAAACCACCGGGCTTGAAAAAGGCGATGGCTATACACTTATTCACACCAACAGCTGCGATATCAAGATCGTATTCTTGACCGACGAGATCGTGCGTGTCCGCGCCTCCTTCGACAAGGAGCTGGCGGAGGAATCCTACATCCTCATGACCACCGCGTGGGCCGACCGTCTCGACCCCCTCTTTGAGGGGCAGCGCACCCGCCTCACGCCCGTGGAGCCGAAGTTCACCGACGGGGAGAAAACCCTCGTCTTCGAGACGAAAGCCCTGCGCCTGGAGCTGGACAAGGATCCCATCTGTATCCGCCTCTATGATGCCGACGGTACCGAGCTCTATTCCACCCTCGCGGGTTCTCCCTTCACCCTCGACACCAACAGGCGCGTCACCGCCTACTCGCGCATGCAGGAGGACGACTGCTTCTACGGCTTCGGCGAGAAAGCCGGGGCGCTCAACAAGAACAAGGCCTTCCTGCGCGAGCGCGCCACCGACGCCATGGGCTACGACGCCGAGCTCATGGATACCCTCTACAAGCACATTCCGTTTTACATCCGCTTAAACCGCGAGACGAAGAAGGCCGTGGGTCTCTTCTACCACAATTTCTATGAGTCCGTATTCAACATGGGCAAGGAGAAATCCAACTACTGGCCGCGCTACACCTACTGGCAGGCCGACGGCGGCGACATCGACCTGTTCCTGCTGGGCGGCAATACCCTGAGCCGCATAGTCGACAACTACACCCTGCTCACGGGCCGCCCCGCCCTGCTGCCGAAGCGCGCGCTGGGCTACCAGGGCTCGAGCATGTACTACCCAGAGCTTGAGAAGGACAGCGACGACGCGGTGCTGGACTTCATTGACACCATCAAGGAGGAGGGCTTCCCCATCGACGGCTTCCACCTCTCCTCCGGTTACACCAGCGTAAAGGGCAAGCGCTGCGTCTTCACCTGGAACACCGAGCGCTTCAAGGATCCCCGCGCCTACTTTGCCGCCATGAACGAGAAGGGCGCGCAGAACGTTCCGAACGTGAAGCCCGGCATCCTCCTGTGCCACCCCTGGTTCGACGAATTCAACAAAAAGGACGTCTTCGTCAAGGACAGCGAGAATCCCGACACCTATGCCGTCGGCTCCTGGTGGGGCGGCGACGGCGCTTTCTGGGACTACACCAAGCCCGAAGCCCGCAGAGCGTGGAAGGACTACCTCATCGAAAACGTCATCGACGTGGGCACCGACTCCGTCTGGGACGACAACTGCGAGTATGACAGCCTCCTGGACAAGGACGCAAAGGTGGACTTTGACGGCAAGGGCGGCACTATCGGCCAGCTCAAGCCCCTCATGTGCACCATCATGTGCCGCCTCGGCAACGAGGCCGTGGAGGAGCATAACCCCGATGCGCGGCCTTACGTCGTCTGCCGCAGCGGCAGCTCCGGTATCCAGAAGTACGCCCAGACCTGGTGCGGCGACAACTACACCAGCTGGAAGAGCCTGCAGTACAACATCCCCATCATCACGGGCATGGGCCTCTCCGGCCAGCCCAACGAGGGCGCGGATATCGGCGGCTTCGCCGGCCCCGCCCCGAGTGAGGAACTTTTCGTCCGCTGGGTGCAGAACGGCATCTTCCAGCCGCGCTTCTCCATCCACTCCGCCTCCAACGACAACACCGTCACCGAGCCCTGGATGTTCCGCGACTCCGCACCCCTGATCCGCGACGCCATCCTGCTGCGCTACCGCCTGACCCCCTACCTCTACTCCGCCGAGTACGAAGCCAACCAGACCGGCGCCCCCATCATGCGCGCGCTGGTGTACGAGTTCCAGAACGACGAGAAGGTCTACGACGAGAGCTTCGAGTTCCTTTACGGCCGCGACATTCTGGTGGCAAACGTCATCGAGCCGGGCGCGAAAACGAAGAAGGTCTATCTCCCCGCCGGCTGCAAGTGGTACGACTGGAACGACAAGTTCCGCTGCTATGAGGGCGGGCAGACCATCGAGGTGCCGGTCGATCTCACGACCATCCCGCTCTTTATCCGCGAGGGCGCAATCATCCCCATGGCGTTGAATCAGCTCATGAGCATGGAGCGCGATCACATGACGGCCCTGTATCTCATCCTCGCCCCCGGCAAGGAGAGCAGCTATACGCTGTACGACGACGACGGGGTCTCCAACGACTACCGCCGCGGCGTCTACCGCAAGACCGAGATCTCCATGACCGGCGAGAGCGTCGTGAAGGTCGCCTTCAAGGGCGAGGGCAGCTACACCGATTTTGTCGAGACCGTCACGGTCGAAATGATCCGCAAGGATCGCAGCCCCTTCTGGGTGGCCCTCGGCGATAAGAAGCTCGAGCATTACCTCAACCGCCGCAAGTTCGACGAGGCCAAAGAGGGCTGGTACTACAGCCAGTCCAGGCGCGCCGTGCTGGTCAAGTATGCAAACCCGAAGCACGACGTAAGCTTGACCGTGAGCTTCGAGGACTTTGATCTGGTAGGCATGTAGTAAAAAGCGGAGCTATGGCCTCCGCTTCACGGACAAATCAGTATCGTCGCGCAGTGACTTCTTACAACACTCCTTTCCTCTTCAGTCATGACGCTTGTACGCTGTGCGGCCGGTAAAGAACAGCGCATATTTTGAAGAACACTTTACCGGGCCTGCCCTGCGAGTATAGAGGAAGGAATTCTGTCATCGGCGATTACGTGGATTGCAGCTAAAACAACGAAACCGGAGATAAACTGCCCGCACCGGCAGGGAAGGGATGATTGGGGCTATGAAAAAGTATCTTGCGTTGATCCTCATATTGCTAATGGCTTTCGGCACATTTCCTGTGGAGGCGTCAGCCGACGCCGCTGTCCATGGCAAGGTTGCGGAGATCGATACATATGGTCAGGCACTGTTGGACATCACCAAGGAGGATTTCAAAAAAGCGGGGTTCGATCCGGGAGATATCGTCACTGTGACCTGCGGCAGCTATACCGGCAGCATGCCCTGCTTCACCGGCTACTATGCGGATCGCGGAGAGTGTATGCTGCGTGTCAATCCGTATCTGCCCAATATCACGTTATGCATCAATTACGGCGATTTTGCGAAAATCGCGGGGATCGGCGCGGGCGATAACGTGGACATCACGCTCAAGGAGAAGGGCGGTGCGCTGGAGCTTCAGGAAATCAACGATCTGACTTACAGCGATGACCGGGCCGACAGCCCGTCCGATGCGGCGTTTGCCAATTTCCGGCCCATCGTGGAGGGAAAGCTGTACCGCAGCGCGTCTCCTGTGGACAACACGATCAAGCGCGCGCGATACGCCGATGCCCTGATCCGGGAGGCGGGCGTTCAGACGGTCATGAACCTCAACAATACACCTGAGGAAGTCGCCGCATGTCTGGCTGCGGAAGACTTTGCTTCCCCCTGGTACAGAGCGTTATATGAAGCGGGAAAGGTCATCGCTCTGGGAATGGTGATTGATTTCTCCTCGGAAGAATTTGGGGCGGGCATCGCAGAAGGCTTTACCTTCCTCGCCCAAGGGGATACGCCCTATCTCGTGCACTGTCTGGAGGGAAAGGACCGCGCCGGATTCGCGGCCATGGTGCTGGAAGCATTGATGGGCTGGCGTGAGGAAGAGATCGTGGCTGATTATATGCGCAGCTACACCAACTATTACGGCATTGAACCCGGTACCGAAAAATACGAACTGATCGCGGAAAAGAACATAGAGGAGATGCTGTGCATCCTGGCGGGTCTGGAGTCCGGCGCATCCCTTGCCGAAACGGATCTGCGGGCCGCGGCAGAAGCCTATCTGCTCAGCCACGGCATGGCGGAGCAAAGCCTGACGCAGCTTGAAGACAAGCTTGCTTTAAGCGCTCCCGCCCCTGCGAAAGACGCAGAGGAAGCGCAGCTGATCAAAGATATCATTTTATACTACGGATGTCACGGCGAAGCGGCAGAGGAAGAAATCCATGATCTTCTTGCGGCCTTGAAAGAAGCAGACGCAGATCAGGGAACGCTTTGGGAAAGCATCGTGGATTACTGGAGGTATGTCAATACGGACCTCGTGATCAACACGAAAACGCTGCCCGAAAATCTTCCGAAGGACGGCAGCCTTGCCCTCGTGATTTTGGGCGCGGCGCTCAATGCCGACGGCAGTATGCGCGATGAGCTGATCGGGCGGCTGCAGGTCGGCCTTGCATGTGCCGGGCAATATCCGAACGCCTATGTTGTCTGCACCGGCGGCGGGACGGCAAAGGAGAACAGGGATGTTACGGAAGCGGGGCAGATGGGTGCCTGGCTGCTGGAACACGGTCTGGAAAAGAACAGGCTGATCCTCGAGGATCGATCCCTGTCCACGATCGAAAACGCACGGTACACACTGGATATCCTCCACAGGGAATACCCGCAGGTCGTCTCTCTTGCAATCATCAGCAGCGACTATCACACCGCAAGAGGCGCGCTTTTGTTTGAGACCTCTTCGCTCATGGCAAATCGTGGAATACGGGTCGTTTCAAACTGCGCTTCTCCCGCTCCGGATAAGGCGTATACGGACGACTATCTCCGCGGATGGCAGATGTATAATCTGCTGCAGTTGATCGGGGAAGAGGAGCTGGCATGGCAGTATATACATGATCCCGAAAACTTCCCGAGACCGGTGCTGTATGGGTGGGCCGAGGCCGCATAAAAAACGCGCTTCGGCGGCGCGCCGCCAAAGCCCCGGCCTATTTTGGTCCTGCAATATGAGCCTGCCTGCTGATTTATTCCGAATACAGCACAGGGGGCTGTCCGAAGAGACAGTCCCCTGCTTGTTTGCTATGGAATTAATCCCAGTCCTTCTCGAACTTGAGGACGGAACCGGACTCGGCGTCGATGTCATACTCGTACTCCATGCCGCCCTGGTAGAACTTGATCTCCCAGACCTTTCTGCCGTGCTCATAGTCCATCTCCGCCTTCTTCACGAAGTCGAGCTGATCCTTCTTGAGCTGTGCATGCTCCAGCGCCTTTCCGAGGGCCTCGTCCTGCGTGAGGGTGCCGCCTGAGATCTTTTCCAGTTCCGTATCGTTGAGCTTGTTGCTGTTAGCCATTATGATCGTCTCCTTTTTTGATGTTTATTTTTATGTTCTTTGTGAGTCTATCTTAGCACACGAACCGTCACACAAGCATCACACATTACCGAAACGTCTCAACGAAGACAAAACCGTTGTCCTCGGTGCAGAGGTATCTGGCCCCGCTCTCGCCCGGCGCAAAGATATATACGTTGCTGCAGCCGGAGAAGGCTGTCGGGCTGAAATTCGTACTGGCGGAGCGAATGCTGATCTGTTTGAGCCCGGCACAGTCCTTGAAGGCGTCGGGATAGACAAAGGTGCAGTTTGCCGGGATCTCCACGGATTTAAGCGGAGTACCCTCAAAGGCGGCTTCGCCGATCTCGGTGGTCCCGGAGGGGAGCTTATAGTCGATGCTCTTCGGGGCCCAGCCCGCGGTGAGGGTCATATCAAAACCGACTGTCGAATTGAAGTCATAGGGCTTGCCCCAATAGAACCAGCCGAGGAAGGTCGCGTCCGGCATGGTCGGATCGGTCTTCGGCCGCGGGATCTGATCGCCGCAGGCAAGGCCGGTCACGTCTGCCATGGTGCTCTTGCTGCCGTTGAGGTCAAAATATATGGTAATGGGCGGGCCTTCCGCCACGGTGACCTCCGTATCCGGGCTTGCGTAGTGGTTGTCGTCGGCGGCCATGCGCACAAGGTAGGTGCCCGGCTCAACGTACACATGCTCCATATAAGCCAGGGTGTAGGTGCCGTCGTTTGCCTTGTTGCGGTACTCCATCTTGCGGGCGGTGAGACCTGTGATCATGCCGTCGAGGGAGTTGAGTCTGGTCTCGCTGCGGGTGAGGAGTTTTGCGGCATCGGGCGCGGTCTGGGCGGCCTTGTCGATGATGACCTGCTTGCTGCCGCTGACGGCGTTGGTGCCGTCCGTCACATAGAAGTACACCGTGTGCGTACCCGCTGTAGAGGGTTGGTTCTTGAGCGCGGTCATGCCGTCGGTCTGGTAATTGTCCTTCGTCAGGGGCTTTATTGTGCTGTAATAGGCTGTCGCACCCTGGGGGACGGTAAGCTCAATGTTGAAGCCCGCATAGGTGGCCTCGTCGCTGAAAACACCGTACTTGTCCTTTGCCGCGACAACGAAGGCGTCCGTGGTCACCGTGTACTTGCCTTCGCGCGTCGTGATTTCATAGTTCGGGTTCTCGCCGCTCACAGTCACGATGACCTTGTACTCGCCGACCGTATCCTTGTTCGCGTCAGTGGATACCGCAGCGCCGGTGAGCGTCTCGCCTTCGACAAGGCCGCTGACGGTATAGCTGAGCTCCGCAAGCGCCGCGCCGACCTGGGTAGTGGCGTCATTGCCGGAAACCGTGACCGGCTTTCTGGCGATCGTCGATTCCACATAAAGCTGGTTTGCTTCCTCACTGTCGCCGGAGAGCTTGAAGTACACCTTGTAGGTGTCCGCGTTTTTGGCGGTGGGGATCTGATCGCTCCACGTGCCGGTCTCGCCGATCCTGTAGAGCATGGTGCCGTCGGTCGTGGCACCCGAGGTGATCAGCGTCTGCTCCTTGCCGTTGTAAACAAGATCCTTGATATCGGTCGGGAACGTGATGCCGGAGCTGGTCACCTTGACGGTCGCTTCCGCAGAAGTGCTGTAAAGCCCGTCCAGAAGCTGGAAGTGATAGCCGACATTCCCGGTCATCCAGGGCATGTCCGGACTTGTCACGGTGTTGTTCTGATTGGCAAGGATCGTGTGAGCCGCTTTCGGAGTGTTGCCGTTGCCCTGCAGGATAAGGAGATAATAGCGCACGCCCTGGGCATTGGGATCCGCAGTCTCTGCCTTTATCGTCCAGTTCACCGTTTGCCGGCCCATGGCGTACTGCACGGCGGGGGTGACGCTGAGCTTTTCGCAGCCAACGCGCGTCCAAGTGTTCGTGCCGCCGTTTTCGGTCTTTGCGCCGTTGTAGATATCCGTGAGACCGGCCGTGTCGGTCAGGCTGCCCTCAGTCTGCATATTGGCCTCCAGCACGATCTTGTTTGCGATGCTGCCGGAGTTCGTCATGCCTGCGAAGTTGTACAGGCCGTTGAGGCTGATGCTGCCGCTGTTGGTGAACTGACCGAAGTTATCGACACAGATGTCGTAGGCAAGATCCTCCGGCACGACCTGGATCAGGGTGCCGAGGTTGCCGTTGCCGACGATCTGCACATCCGCCGAGGCGATATTGCCCGCGTTGGCAAGCGTCGCGCCTGCGTAGTTGGTGAAGTAAACCGCCATGGGGCGCTCAAAGCCGATGCGCTGCTCCATGATGAGCGCCGACCAGGAAACCTGCACGGGGATGACAGCCTCATCCACCGAGCAGAGGTACATATTGCCGTTTGCGGTGTTTTCAAGCGTTCCGTAGTTTTCCAGGAAGCCGGGGGCCAGCACCAGGTCGCCGTTATTGGTGAAGGAAGCGTTCTGGTTTGCCGCCTCACCGTTGGAGAAGTAACCCATGCGGACGCCCGACTGGGTCACGTCGTCCTTCCAGGCGACCTGGATGCCCTTGTGGTAAGTAAACAGTCCCTTGTCCGGATCGTTGGAGGTGATGGTGTCGTTATAATGTCCGTTGTTGATAAGCGTGCCGAGGTTATACAGCCCGCCATAGGCGACGAGGGAGCCGTTGTTTACGAGCGTACCGCCCGCTTCGATGTGGAGCTCTGCGGCCTTCATGTCGCGCGCAGCGGGATTGGCCGGGTCGATGGGCTTGCCCTCGGTGCCCTCGATGGAGATGACGCCGTTATTCTCGATCTCGCCGCCGTCTGCAATGGTGATGAGGCCCACATCATAGGTCACAGGGGTGACGCTGCCGTCCTGACCCGGGGCGACGGAGGCGGCGTCGTACTCCACTTCCACCTGGCAGGTCTCGTCAATGATGAGCTTGCCGCCGCTGCCGATGTACATTCTGGCGTTGTTGCCCACGGCCAGCTCCGCGCCGGTGGTGTTGAAGCCGTCCATGATTGTCAGGGTGCCGTTTTCCACCGTCAGCGCCGCAGCTCCGGTCGTCTGGTGGTTTGCGATCTGGATATCAAAGCTGTTCACGTCAAAGATGACGTGACGGCCACCGTTGATGAGAAGGCCCTCAAGCACCGGGACCTCGCAGATCATCTTGATAGGGGAATTGTCATACCAGCCCATCGCCTTGCGCAGGGACCAGAATTCCGCAGCGCCGCCGTTGGGGCCGGGATGGATGATCTCGATCTCCAGGTCGTTGCCCTTGACGGTATAGCTCGTGACCTGGGCGTCGGGCGCCTTGGTCTCGTCATAAAACTTCGCCATGACCTGCTCGGCGTGGGTGGGCGTTGTGGTGCTCTGGTTGTTGGGATCATAGTCGAGGGACGGATTATAGTCCGGGGTCTGGTCGATGTAAAACTTGAGCTTGAAATCGGCGTTCTGCGCAGCGGTGGCACTGCCTGTATCCGCGCCCGCGACAAGGGTGCCGGAGGAATAGACGATCACGTCCACGTAGGGGGTGTTCGCGTCGCTGCCCGACTTGTCCTTCATGGAGACGCCGCCGTTATCGATGGCGTAGACGGCGGCCTTGTTGCCCAGGGCCTCCGAGAAGCTGCCCCTGCCGAGGGCTGCGTCATATTTTTCGTAGAGGAGCGAAACCATCAGGGCCTTGTTGCCCTCCTGCTTGACGTGCAGGTAGCTGCCCGCGGGAGCGTCCTTGATGAGGTCGCTCACATCCACGCGGATGATGAAATAGCTGCCGTCAAAGCCGGACATTTTCTGGTGCCAGGTCCCATCCGCGCCCTGCTCGCTGATGATGTCGTAGCGGAAGTAGCTGTAGGGCGGATAGAGCGCCCCGCCTGACAGCGGCGTATAGGAGGTGGGGCCGGTCTTCACCTCGTATGGAACCGCCGCGCCCATAATGATGGCCGGGGATTCGGTCGTCGGCGCGTCGAGCGTATTCTTGTCAAGGCTCGGGATGCCGATGGTGGCGTTTGAGTCGCCGGGCACCGCCTTCACATAGTACACGCCGGGGTAGGCGCTGCTGGTCGGGTTCAGCGTCGCGTTCCGGGTATACTCAGCTGCATGGGCTGGTGCCGCATGGAACGCAAGGCACAGCGCCAGGGCCAGCAGCACAAGAAGCGTACTGACTGCCGATTTCTTTGTTTTTGTCATAAGCTCACTCCTCATTTGTCCTCACACTGGTATGCTGTTGATTTCGGTGATCAGGCTGCAAACTGCCGCGCACCGGTCCGGGAAATGATCCGGACACACTGCTTCTCTCCCGGCAGGATCGGAACGATGATCTTACAGATAATATACAATATTGAATTAAGATGCGCCTTAATTATATATATATATATATATTTGCAAGACATTTTTTCGATGCGCAGCATCGATCAGACGTGCAGGCCGCCCGCTCTGCGCAGGGCAGGTGGCAGTACGCAAACGACTGGCACCGGTGCGGAAAATGCTTTCTGGCCGGTGCAAGCCCTTTTGTTTATTCATTTGCTGCGCTGCCATTCTCTTCCCGCGTTAAAAACGGGTCGGAGTTAGCACATTTTTGATGTGCAGCTCCGGTCCGTTTTTCCTATTCGTTCGTTTATTCGCGCACGATCGCAGCCGAAAAAGCGCTTGCTCTGAACATAAAAAATCTTACAGGTCTTGTGATCTCACTTTTATCACGACCTGTAAGATGGAGGCGTTACCGGACATTGAACCGGATTTTGCGCTATTCGGTTGATGGTTTTTATTTCCCAATGAGGGGAATCCTGTAAGGGGCTTTGTCAGTATCGTCAGGATAGTGGGTGGGCAGCTGGATCAGCCAATCTACGAACACGTCGAAGACCGTTCTGTCATCATCATCGCCGCCAGCGACCGCTTCCATTGCCATATCGCTCAGTGCCTTCATATTTTCAATGTTCTTCATTTTCGTTATCTCCTTTATCTCAGTTATTTTTCATTAGATCACCCACGGGCCATCCGGGTAATCCGGAAATACCGGCTACCTGGCATCCGCAGCTTTCGTGTAATACGGATCATCACAGGGCAGGTCAGTAAGATCACGGCTTCTGCGGTCCTGGGGGAACGGAAGCGGCCGACCGAGGGGAGGATAGAGATGGTTTGCGGGATCAGCAGTCTGATCTTTTTTCTGTCCCAGTGCAATCGGCGTGCCCGGATTAAAGATCGTGGGCAGGCCATCGCCGCCGGCAACCTTTGCCATTTCCACATCGACCAGTACGTTCATATTTTCAATGTTCTTCATTTTGATGATCTCCTTTTGTTTTATATATTTGATGGTGTTTGTTTTTTTATTTCCTGTACCTGTCTCTCAAGTACGGCCTAAGAATAACATACGAAATGTCACAGAAGGCACACAGTTGAAATCATATATTCACAGTCAGCAGCCGCGCTCAGGAAAATATGGAGCTTGCTGTGAACGATGGAAACAATGCGGTTTCCTTTATGGCCTCGGAGGGATATATCCGGTTCAAAGCGGATATGGAGGTCAGCACGATGGAGCTGTACGCCGTTGACAAGCTGTGGTGTGATGACAATTCCCTGCACCCGCTGAGTGAGCGGAGCTTCAGCGCCTTTCTCCACAAAAATGAGGACACCTATAATCTGGAGGCCACGAACAATGTTTATAGACGAAAGCGGTATGGCTGGTGACAAGGCCCTTTCGGATCTTATCCAGCACGATCCGGCTGTTGCCGCTCTCAATGAAGCTCATATTGGGATACACAAAGGCAAACCAGAAACGGATATAATTGTCCTTGATTTTATACAGTCCGCGCTTGCTTTTCTCCGGGTTATCCTCCGTGACGGGGACTTCACGCTCCAGGATATCCAGATCGATCAGCGTTTTCAGATATTTGGTCAGGCTGGTGGCCTTGACCTCCAGCGCGGAGGAAATGGCCGCCAGCTTGTGATTGCCCGCAGCAATGGCCCGGATCACGGAGAAATAGCTGCCGATCTCGCTGACCTCCTGCTGGAGCAGGAAATGCGGTTCATCATACAGATAACCGGAGCGATTGAGAATATTTCGCTGTATCCATGGCGGAAGCGCTTACAGGCTGATGTTTCAAGGCATCAGTGTTAGAAGGTGTTAGAAAAAGTGTTAGAAGCGTGCTTGCATGGCGTTTTGGCCGGTAACATTTTCTCAAAGAAAGAAAAAGAAAAGTTCCAAAACCTTTCGGCTTCAGAACTTTTCTTGGTCCGAGTGAGAAGATTCGAACTTCCGGCCTCTTGAACCCCATTGTGAAAATGCACCCGTATCTATGGGATTTTCGCAATATTTCAAGCCTTATATGCCAACATGTTAAGCCCATAACCACCGTATTTTTCGCACGAAAAAAGTTTTTTTCTGATTTTGTTCTGAATCATGCAAGTCAGTATTACCCTATTATATATTGCTTTGATCGCTTCACCGTGGAGCTATGAAAGCAGTATACAATTTTGAAATCTTGCGAGCATTTTTGAAGTGTGCAAGCATGGAGCAATCTGCTATATTATCATTCGGAAAGGGCAAGACCCCGACCCGTTCTCTTCTCTTAATTCCCTAATGCGCGACGACCACGCGCAAGACCGCCTTGCTGAAAATGCAGGGCGGTTTCTTTTTCATGAGGTCGGCCGGGGGCTGGTCGATCAGCTTATGATCTTACCAGAACCTTTTTAGAACCACCGAGGTTCTAAAATTGAAAAAAAGTCAAGTGATACCAATGCTTTGCGGGGTCGTCCTTAAAAGAGAAAACAATCATTAGTCAGAGTTTCAAAGCGGCAAGAGCGGGCGTTAATTCTTTATGATGGATTCTATTAGATTTGTCACAGCGGCCTTTTGCTTGTCGGTCAATTTGGAAATATCCAAAAGTGAACGGGGATCGGCGGCTTGCCGACCTAATAGATAATCCGTGCTGACATTGTAGAGATAGGAAAGTGACAACAGATTTTCCGTGCTGGGTGTCCGTTCTCCCGTCTCGTAACCTGAGACAATAGACGGCGAAACTTCGAGCTTTTCCGCAACTTGTTTCTGAGATAATCCAAACTGTATGCGCAGAGCTTTGAGCTTTTCGGGTAAACCGTTAATCATTGTGTTTCACCTCTACGCTCATTGTAAAGGCTGGACAAATACAATAGGTGTTGATATAATACACTTAAAGTGAAGCGTTCCTATGCTGTTTGTGTTTCAAATCTGAGAAAATGAAAGGTGGTCAATCAAATCGTGAAGAATAACAAGAGGGCATTTTCCTATATCTGTATTGTGGTAATTCTTTTATCGCTTATTCTTTCTGCGTGTGGGTCTTCTGTTAATTCATCCACTAATGCAAAAATATGTGCGGAGAAAGCTGTCTCTGATAGCTTGAAATCTCCATCAACAGCTAAGTTTTGCAAGTATACTGATATGATTGCTACAGACTTAGGGGGCAATCGCTGGAAGGTGTCAGGGTATGTCGATGCACAGAACAGCTTTGGTGCTACAGTCCGCACAAATTGGACTGTGACCCTAACCCTTACCAATAGCGGCTTCAAAGATTACGATGTAAAATTCTCGTGATTCTAAACTTGTATGATCTGTTTTAGCATAATTTACAAGTGGCCTTTTTACCTGATTCAAGATTGCTATTGGTGCTGTATTCCTATCAAGTGCCGACATTGCAAATGGTTAGCCGATTGCCGCAAGCCTTTCTTGCAAGGCCGGAAATGCTATCACGGGTGCATCGAGTTAAACATCTTGCGACAACAGCGCCGGGATGCAGAGCGGGAAGATTATCTAAAGGCTTTAGTTGAATACACAGAAAAACAATACCGTTGATCGGGAACCGCAAGCCGCAAAAGTCTACCTTTACGAACACGGGAAAACATACCCCTGTACTATGTCCGAAAATGTCTGTTTTAACTTTGCGGATATGTCCGAAAATTGAAACACATTTACGAATAATTGAAGTGTGCAAACAGCGTCCCGCCTGTTATGCTTATAGCAGATACAGGAAAGGGGCGCTTTGCTTTATGGATAACAGAACATTCTACTATGCGCGTGTCAGCAGTAAGGAACAGAACCTTGACCGCCAGCTTGCCGCATTTGCCGCGCTGGGCGCGTCTGAGCGGGATATAATCACGGACAAGGAATCCGGCAAGGATTTAGACAGGCGCGGTTACAATGCCCTTAAATCGGCTCTGTTGCGTCGTGGTGATACGTTGGTCGTGAAATCCCTTGACCGTCTGAGCAGAAACAAAGCCGATATTAAAAACGAATTGCAGTATTTCCACGATAACGGAATCCGGCTGAAAGTGTTGGACTTGCCTACAACAATGATGGACTGTCCAGAGGGGCAAGAATGGGTCTGGGATATGGTGAACAATATCCTGATTGAAGTGTTGGGGACTATCGCACAGCAAGAGCGGGAAACGATACACAGCAGACAGACAGAGGGCATAGCGGCGGCAAAAACAAAAGGGGTCAAGTTTGGTAGGCCGTCAGCAGAAAAGCCGGACAACTGGAAAACAGTTATGGAACTATGGCATAGTGGACAGATCACGGCAAAGAAAGCCATGGAAATGACCGGACTGAAAAGAACGACGTTCTATAAGTTGGCCGGAAATTGAGCGTTAACGTGCAAAACAGGGTACACCCCTTGCGGTGTTCATTAGATAGAAAAGCGGCGGGGATTGCTCCCCGCCTTTTCTATGTTCACTTGTCGGGCGTGTAGTCAATCAGTAGAGCATAGGCTTTTTCGCCGTCTCCGTATTTGCCATATACAAGCGCCTCCGTCCATGCGTGAGATTCTTTCACAAGAATGTGTGTGACCTGCTTAAAGTAGATGCTTCCAGCCGGAGAGTTGAGGCTGATTCTTTGTGCGTCCCCTGAGTATGCGAACCTGATGGAATCAAAGGAAAGTACCGCGCCCATTGGGTCGATCGGCTCGTTTTCCGCGCCGGGTATATCGTTGTTGTTGTCGGTATCATAGGCGATTCTCTCTATTTTCTTAGATTCACAGAACCGCTTGAACTCCGTATAAGAAAGATCGGTAAAGGCTGATTTTTTCATACTGTCCCCCTTATCCCTCTACGATAAACAGGAGGAGCAAGCCGAGCGGCGGGCATAAGATGATGACCGTGCTTACAAAGACATGAATCCAAAACTTACCCATAATGGAATACCTCTTTTCTTTTTTGTTGATCGGCGGGGGATTGTTGCCCCCCGCCTTATTGAGTTAATTTTTTCAAACTGCAATCATTTTTTCCATGCAGTCCCCGCAAATCACATTGACTTGCTTTGTGGCGCGGACACTGTTTCCGCAATGGGGGCAAATGTATTTCCGGCTGTGACTGTTTGGATTGCTCCCCGTGAGGGTCAGCCCACCGCTTGCGGCGGTGTTGCCGCCTACAACACGTATTCCGGTCGGTTCTGTGCGGTTGATGCGGATTTCTTCTATGTCGTGGTCAAGAATCCATTCGATCAGTTGGTCGGAGGGGGCGGTCGTCCATCCGCATTTTTCATTCTTCGTGCAGATCAATCCAACACGTTCGGCAGTCTCTTTGAATTTGCGGTTATGCCAAACGCCGCCGCGACTGCAATCTTGCACATTCAGCACACAATCGTCAAAATAATGCACCATCTCGTGGAGGAGCGTTCCAATAGTGTATTCAATGTCTCTGTCAAGCGTCCCCGCGCCGATGTTGATTTCATGGCGCTTTTCTTCACCGTTGACTGTCCAGATCGGGTGAACAGAGTAGTGACCGTATGCACGGGGCGTGCTCTGAATAGTGATGATCGGCATTTCAAGCTGTCCATCGAAAAAGTCTTCGTTGAGCAAACGAAAGGCGCGCTCCAGAGAGCAAAGCACGCGAGAGCTCTTATTTTGAATCTTCATAATACAAGTCCTTTCTTTGAATCAAAATTGAATTTGACGAAAGAGCGGGACTTTGTTATACTTGTTCCCGTCCCGCTCTTGTGACTATCTGCGGGGTGCTACTCACGGTAATGCTTCCCGGCTTTCGTGAGTAGCTTTTTTTCATGCGATAGAGAAGCGGCGGCTTGTGCTCTGCTTCGTGTACTGCTTGTACATTTCGCCGTGCTCTTTCTTAAAGGTGGTGGTATCAAAGCGGTTGGACAGCACGGTCGTGAATCTTGCTATATACTGTCCGGCTTCCAGCTCTTCCACGCCTTGCGCGTCCATCTCTTTTTTGATGGAGTCTTTCAGCGCTTCGATCTCTGCGGCGGCTTCGGCGGCGAGTGCTTCCCACTCTTTGAGGGCTTCGATCTTGCTCACGATTTCGATAGTAGACATTTTTGTTCTCTCCCTTTAATTCTGGTTAGATTTTCAAGAGGTGTACCCCGTCAGAATTGTGTTCGTGGTCGGGTGCTTCCTAACTCTCGTTGCCTACCGTTTCCACTGACTGGGGTGTGTCTCTCTTGAAGTGTCTACATCATATCACATTGAGTAATGTGCGTCAACGTTCACATTGCACAATGTTTTCAATTTGAACTTGTTGACATTGCACAATGTACACAAATGCGCCGCTGTGATACAATCATTTTGAAAGGAAGTGCATACTATGGCATACAAGAAAACAGATAAGCTAATAGCATATAACAATGATTACAATAGAGATAATTATGATCGTATCTCCCTAATGGTAGAGAAAGGGAAGAAAGAGAAAATAAAGACAGCGGCCACATTGACAGGGGAAAGTGTCAACAGCTTTATAAATAGACTGATACAAGCAGAGCTTGACCGTATGGGGATAGAATAGGTCGATCGGTCGGCCGGGGCGCGGTTTTGGTATTTGTGCCCCCTACCCCTATATACTGCTATGGAAGTCACTTCATCTCCCACATACACAATAAAATTCCGCCTTGCATCGAGCAAGACGGTTGTGATTCGTTCACGAAAAATTAACATTCTAAAATCTATTGCGGCGCAACGGAAAAGACATTGCGCCTGTAAAAACGGCTTGATTTCGGCATTTTCGCATGATACACTATTAGTAGAACAAGCGGTCGCCGCTTGATTATATAGGGCATGTGCGTCAAAAGCCGTTAGGCGTCTGTAATTCGCGCTCCCATCCAGAGATTTACTCTTTGGATAGGGGCGTTTTTTTGTTGCCCATCTATCCCGCTGGGGATGACTACCCTTTGCGATAGGTGACAGACAGGGCAAACGCCACCGCGCCACTCTTCACCCCTTTGCGGTAGTGAGTGACCCCCATAGTATTCAGCGCGTGGTCTTCGCGCACATCCGAGGATGAAATGCTCTTAGGAGCTTGTGCGAGATCACAGGCAAGCATATTTTCAAATCGAGGTGAACGCAATGCCATAGCAGAATTTGACGCACAGTGTACGAATAAGCATTACGATAATAATACCATTCAAAGGAGTACCACAAATTCAATGTTTACAGCACAGGAAAAGGCACAGGATCTGGAAAAGGCACAGAGAAAAGCGCAATATCTTTATGAGGTTTCAGAAGACGAAACGTTATGGCCGGATGATGATATAAGCGTGACATGCCCTGAATCGCTTTGGCAAGCGTTGACAGATGTAATGATGGGTATTTACTGTTCCCCGCTTCGTAAAGAGACCAGAGAATTGGTCTTTAAGGCGCTTACATTTTGCAACACCATATCAGAAGAAGACGATTAAGCCGCACAAGCCATGTACAAGCTCTACACGGCCTTTCATGCGCGGATGGACAGACAGCCGCAAGCGCACGGTCAAGGCCGTCTACGGGCGGTCTCATGGCAAATACAGCATGATTGTGAGGTGAGAACAACGAATACACGAAACGGTGATTTTATATCAAGGCGCTGTCAGCTTTGCGGCGGTGTCGATTGTGGTAGCATGGCGCTGTCACGTCTGCGGTTGGACTGCGGATATGGCAGCTTGAATGATATGGAGAGCTTAGACTTTGCGATCTGCGGCGAGTGCGCCGACAAGTTTTATAATTTTATCCAAAACAGAAAGTATGAGTGTTGCGAAAATGAATGACCGAAAGACTTATGTGTGCAAGCGTACACGCATGGCGGCATACCTGATGGAAAAGGGCTATCAGCCTTACAGGATTTCACCGGATAGAGATAACCCGGTATATAGCGTATATCTGTTTACTGCGTCGCCGGAACTGTATAAAGCGGTGATCGATTACACTACAAGAAATAACTTAAAGAAAGTAGGAATCCAAAATGGAAATCACAAGGAAAGCATTTGACCCGACAGTGAAATTTAGTTTCTTTGGAAGCTGGGTCACTTCTATAGAATCTCTTGAGCGTGCTGATATTCAAACGGCATACAGATTTTTCAAGGCGATTGCGCATTATGCTATGTATGAAGAAGAACCTGACTTTTCCGATGACCCCATTCTTTATGCTGTTTGGGCTACAGTAGAGCGGGAAATTGATCTTAGTGTTAACAGGCAAAAGGTCTGGTTTGCTAAAGATGGACTGAAAGATAATTATAAAGCAATCAAGGCCGCTATTATCTCTAATCCGGGTGCTTCACTTCGTGCGATTGCAGACATGACAGGCACGGATAAAAACATGGTCTCGCGTGTAAAGAAGAAGTATGAAGCTGAGCTTGCCGCCGCTATTTCTGATAAAGATTTAGATTCTGGTATGGAAACTGTTAAAGATTCTGTTAGTGTTCCTGTTAGTAATAATAATACTGATAGTGATTGTGTTAATGATATTGATAATGTTAATGATAATGATAGTACAGGACGGGACAGGACGGGACAGACGGGACAGATGAGCAGTGCAGAGATTGACCCGCTAACTTGTTCCCTTTCTGATTGGATGCGTTTACCTGATGAGATCAAGAAAGAATTTACTCTCTTCGATAGAATGAGAGTTAGATTTTTGAACATGGACAGCATTATAATAGACAATACTTCCCCTGATGCTATACAGGCGCGGGACAAGTGGGGCAATCTATATGATGCATGGAGACAGAGTATTGTGACAGAGGATGTACAGGCGATTCTTGACAGGTATCTTTCCGAACATGAAGAATCCCCCGCCCTTAAAAAGATGGGGGACAAATACGGTCGGATTATAGACGGCTGGAATGAGGAACAGGCCGCGCCAAATATTGTATACTCCCATACATACTTTCCTGACCGAGTAAAGCATAACCTTACTGGAATCCCTGTTAATTACTACCGTACTGAGAATGAAGAACTTTCCATCGAAGAGGAACGGCAAGCGCTACGCGATTACTACGCAGAGACCGGTATTGACATGAGCGCGTATGAAGTTGACAACGATGGAGAAATGCCATTCTGATACTCCCGCTTTGTTTTCATAGATCGGCAAAATATATTTCATTTTTTTCAAGTAATATTGAAGCCCATCGAAAAGTACCGGGATAGCTCTATGATTGTAACAATATTGTAACTTTTACAACAGCAAAAATAAGTGAACCCCCCGAAAAAGTTATGCGTTAATCCCATAATTACCGTGCTGGGTGACAAATGGATTTTTGAGGTTAACCACACAATAAATAAAAAGTACCGTAGTTATGGGATTAAGAGCGGGAATCTGATATTAAATGGAGGTATTATTGAAATATCTGATCTGATAATTGAACTTGTGACCCCTGATTCGTCGAGGTATAATCAAGCGGGTAATGCTGACTTGCCGCAAGGAAGGAGAAGAAACATGGCAAGTCAAAAAGTGACCGCAAGCCTGCAAGATGATAAAGGTACATGGACGGTCAGAGGGCGCGTATACGACCCCGCGACAAGAAATATGAAACAGCGCACAAGAAGCACGGGCTTGAAAGTAAAGAACAATACAAAGCGCAAGGCCGAGGCTATGATGAAAGAGATAATCGAGCAATGGCAAGCCGAGGCTGAGGGCGTGGAGCGTTCTGTCTCTCCCCTGTTCTCTGTGTACGTCAAACGGTTTATGGACAGGCAGACAGCAAAGCGGAGAAAGGCAAACACGCTGAAAAGTTATCAAGACTATATCGACTGTCACATCCAGCCGAAGCTTGGTAACATCCCCACGGCAGAACTGACCCTTGACGTTCTTGAAAATTTCTATGCTGAGTTTCTGAAAACACACGCCGTCAGTAGTGCGCGGAAAGTGCATGTTGTGGTAACTGGTGCTGTGAAAGAAGCTGTCCGGGATGGAATCTTTCAGTATAATATTGCTGACCGTGTGGAGTTTCCGACAAGTCATAAGTTTATGGGTGCTATGATCTATTCCGAGGCCGAGGTCAATCTTTTGCTCAATAAGGCAAAAGAGGCCGGGGAACCTATCAGGGCGGCAATAACGCTTGCTGTGTGCTATGGGATGCGGCGGTCTGAGGTGCTTGGTTTGCGCTGGAAAGATATAGACTTTGAGCGGGAAACGCTGACCGTGTGTAACACAGTTGTCCAGAATGGCGAGTTGAGGATTGAGGAAGAGCGCACAAAGACAGCAAAGAGCCACAGGTCGATCGGCTTGCTCCCCATGACCACCCCCTATCTAAAAGAACTCAAAGAGATACAAGCGGCGGCAAAGCTCAAAACAGATAAGGTTGTCGCATGGATGGACGGGCAGGAGGTCAGGCCGGATTTCATTTACAGGAAGACCCGGCAGTTAATGAAGAAATGCGGCTTGCCTGTAATCCGCTTTCACGACTTGCGGCACACAGCGGCCTCCCTGTTAGCTCCCCACGTCACGCCGAAACAGCTACAGGAATTTCTTGGTCATGAGGACATAAGCACCACGCTTGGAATCTATACGCATGTTCTGGACGATCAAAAGAGAGAAACGACAGCGGCAATGAACAATGTTCTGAGCTGTCTGTCAGTCATGTAAAAAGATTTTCTCTCCACTTTGTTCTGAAAGTCTGTTCTGAATGGTAACGTGCAAAATATTGAGGTTGAACTTTTTTGAGGAATAAAAAAAGAAAAGTTCCAAAACCTTTCGATTTCAGAACTTTTCCTGGTCCGAGTGAGAAGATTCGAACTTCCGGCCTCTTGAACCCCATGGTTCCAGTCAAAAGTGAAACCGGGAAATTAATTCACGAATATGTGAAAAGCCCTTAAAAATCAATCACTTTCAGCGCATTATTTTATGTTCAGTACATTGTGTTTCTCCTTCATTCCAGTCAAAATTCCAGTCAGGAAAACTGCTCTGAAAAATGCCTTTGGCAACGCTCAAAATCTGACTGGAACAACATTCAAGAGGCCGTTCCAGAAAGTGCCAAATTTTGGCCTTATAGACAGATTCAAGAGGCAGCTGGAACGGCCCGAACGATCTGAAAAGGAGAAAAAACAATGACGATCCAATACTACAAGTCAGGCGATTACTGCCTCCCCGATCTTCAGCTTCAGACACCTGATCTCTCCCCTCTCGGCAAATATGGTCGGATGAGGAAGCAGTACCTGAAAGGACAGAGACCAATCCTCTTTTCTAATCTGCTTCTCTGCGAAATGTTGTATCAGCATCTTGCCGAGATTGACCGAACCTGTGTTGAGCGGCTGGAACTGCTCACCCGGCACATGGCTGATCGGGAGGGCGCGACCGAAGCTCTCAAGGTTGCCGATCAGATGGAGTGGGTCAGACGGATGAACAACATTCGTAATCGTGCGGAAGAAAACGTGCTCAACGATCTTGTTTACTGCTGAGGGGGCTGAAATGCAAGTTTTGGAAGAGCTTTACATGGGAGACATTCACCCCAGCGAGCGCAGCTTCAAGATGGACAGCCAGTATGCTAGGGCGCTCAATGAGGTCGTGAAGGCTGGAGATGCCCTGCTCGGCACCCTGACAGAAAAGCAGAAAGAGCAGTTTGAAGCATACATGACCGCACAGCGTGAGGTCAATGTGCTGACCGATTTCGAGACCTTCTGTTATGCCTTCAGGTTGGGCGCAAGAATCATGATGGATGTGTTATCTGATAGTCCGATAAAAAAGATTTAATCAACTCAATTTCACGTAAATAATTCGCATTGCGTCATATGAACAGTATCATTTTCATATGACGCAATTATTATTCAGCGAAGTTGATTTTGCATAGGCCGCTGCCGTGGCGTTCCATGAATATCATAAAGCGGGAACAGATCAGCGATTACGGGATTATAGCGTACAAAGCCAACCGTGTTGATGTCGCAGTCTGGGATCGGCTTGCTCTCAAACATCCCACCCGGTAACTGGTTTTTCAGTTGGTCATCATATATTTCAATGTGGATCTCACTGCCATGCACAATGTAGCCATGATGAATACACTAATTTGCCAAGTCCTTCTGTGATTATCTTCTGACTTCTTTTATTATTGCTATTTGTTCATCTGTTAATGGATTTCTCGAATAGATCCAATCTCTTGCATACGCCGATATGTATCTGCAAAGGTCATTCACCTGCTCCTTGGTTTGCTTTATAAAACAGTTTCTAGCAATGGGATCAACACTTTCTATTGGAAATAAATATAGAACCAGTCTTGAAGTCAGAGGGAAAGCGACCGCACGCGGTCTGTTATAGAGTTCCTCTTTTTTCGGTGGCCAAATAACTACAGGCCTATCCGATGTTATGATTAAATCATCTTCAGCAATGCCAATCTGAAAAGCCATCCCAGATAAATTGTTTAATGCAGTGCGAATAATTGTGTTTTTATCCCATTCTTTATTGAGACCCAAAGGCAACAGATTGAAAAGGGTGAAGTTTCTAGCCTCACGAGTGTTTATTTCAGGGTTTGATTCTTGGAGCACTTTTATACCATATTCAATCGTCTCGGGATCACGATACAATAAACAATTAATAAAAATGACAAGATAGGCTTTATCATCCTCGGATAAAATTGTAGAACAATTTAAGCAATTAGTATTATGAGACTTGTGTTTGATTGATTGGATGACTTTGTTTGTCTGTGACTCTATTTTTCCGAAGGTTTTCTCGATTGTATTCTGCGCGACAAATGAACCATCGTCGCTCTTGATTTCATATAAATGCTTTTTATAACAAATATCCTCAACATCAACCGAAACCGGGGGTTGCTGCATACTCTTAAGATTAAACTGCCAGATCAAAGCCTTCTCATTTTTCCTATTTGCATTCTTGATCTCCGAAAAACCTCTAAGGTATGCACGAGGTATAAAATGCTCGTCTTCAGTTGGCTTTTCTCCTTTAGGCATCGCATGTCTCCTTCTCTTGTTTGAATTTTTATGTTTTGCGATAATATTAGCACAAACTCTTATGAGAGCTTTTTATACATACAGTTAGGGTTGGCCATTTTCCCAGTGCATTCCTGCATTGAAAAAGATGAAAACGCTGGTATCACACAAGCAGACGGAATACCTCTGCTGTTACAAATCTTTATGATTTCTTCTCGCTTATCATCTGGCATTTTTGCTCCTATGTAGACCTTGCTGATGGGGAAAAATTTGCAGTTGTAGTTTTCATCGGTCAACATAGTATCTAAGGATATGAGGCGCCATTCATTTTGATATTTCCAATCTAAACTTTTCGTCAGGAGTCCATATTTATAAATGGCACCGACCATTTCATCACTGACCTTTGGGTCATTCAATCCGGCAAGGCATTCATCTAGTACACTTACTCTTTCATCGCTGTAAATAACCGGCATTAGATTCTGTAGCAGAGTTATATTCTGCTCATCTGGAGTTGGGATCTCATATTCTACGCAGAATCCTTTGTGGCTATCCGCATAATGTGCCCACATTAGCATTGAGAAAGGATCTGTAGCGAAACAGGTGACTCTAAATTTTTTTATCAAATCACTTTGCTGGGAAAGAAACTCCTGATGAAGTGCGCGATAAAAAGCAATTTGAAGAACATTTTCCTCTTGGATATTTCTCAATATTTCATTGCATAAGGATAATGCAAATACCTGATGTGACTTGCTGAGCAGATCGTCTTTTGAGACATCGACATGGAATAATGCTTCCCATTCACTCTGATTCTTTATATGTGGAAGCAGATATAAACCAAATTCGTGTACAAATCTATCAATATTCCATTCTTTATTATACTGAAACCCGCACAAATCGGCGTAATATTTCAGTCGAACCTCATGAAACGCCTGCTCATCTAAGTAAAGTGTAGAATCATATGGGTCGTCAAAAAGAATCGGGCTTTGCAAATATACAGTGTTGTTCTTTAATGCTTCCTGAGAATAATTTCTTCCGTTATCTGGATTTACTATGTTTGGAAAAAACTTACACAGTTTTCGAGGTGTTAAAAGCAGAGCGAATTTTATGAAATCGCGCCAAGATATACTTTCAACCTCTCTTTTAAGGTGTGGAACTCCATTGATATAACAATAATCCATCACCATTCTCCTCCAATAATCATTAGAAAATGATTAAATCGTCAAATCTAATTCTGCTTTTATATCATCAGGCGCCAAGGAATTAACACAAGCGATAGCACATGCAGAAAACTGGGCATCACGGGAAACTAGCTCACTAAGCTGTCTTACGCAATATGTTCGAGTTATATCTCCTGACTGGTATGAGGCCAGTATCTGTTCAACACAGTTCCAGGTTTTCGCTCGTTCAGCCATTATGTATGGATCTATCAAATTATAAATCTTTTTTGACACATCCACCCTCGTTTGATCTAAAGGGTTTGCAGAGGCAGCGACAACTTGGTTTCCCATGAATGAAACTAAAACCACATCGTCCTGGTTGCATGGGTCAATTAATAACGGCATTTCGGCCTCTGAACCCGCTTCTGTCAAGAGTGCACTATCATCAGATAGCGGGAAATAACATCCTTTCCCGCCGTCACCAGTTTTTCTATTTGCATAAACGCAGCATAGGCGATAGTTCTTAGGATCGTTCTTAAGCCAATAATAACCGGTATCCTTCAATGGCACATTATACTTATACTGTTCAAACGGGCGGATCTTTCCTTTCGGCCGAAAATGATCTATATGAGCATCCTGTCCTATCAATTTGACTTCTGTATACCAGCACTTATTAAAGCAAAAAGCACGGAAATCATCTCGAAGGTTTTTATCTTTCCATAATTCTTTCGTATGCCCCCAACGGGAGCGTTTACGCAGAAGTCTGTTTATCTCTATATATCTCACACTTGTCCCTCATACAAAGCAGTTAGGATCTCTTCGATTTTCTTTCTTCTTTTTTGAATCTCATCAAAGGAGAGGTATTGTTTTGCGAACAGGTCAGTATTTTTGTACACGCTAATGAAATCATCATAGAGAAAGTCGATAGAATTATAAGACATTGGAAGAGATCCAATGTCTTTTGTCAGTGCTCGAAGCTCCTCTTTTTCATCCTCATCAGCATCGCCATTAACTAACTTGGAGTAAAGTTCTTGGCGGCGAGTAAACTTGTCGGTGGCCTTTTTATCATAAGAAGTCCGCAATCCGTAATATTCGCTCTGCAGCAGGCCATCAATGCCAAGGCCTTCAGTATCTGAGGCTGGTTCAATGACTTTGGTGAAATACCAGTTATTATGCTCCACGAAACCGGGATTCATGGTGAAGACGCGGATAAACTCTTTATCAACGCCATTAATTACCAAAGGATCATGCGTTGCAATAACGGCCTGTGTATTAACTGCATTTTCCAGGCAGCGGTCTATTATAGATTTGAGCTCGTATTTCCATCGGGGATTCATGTGCGCGTCAGGCTCATCCATTAATACCAAGGTGTCTTCGTCTTTGCAAACACTTAGCATTCCCAGTATTTTGATTAGTTGTCTTTGCCCTTCACTCAAGTTATAGCAATATACCGAGGATTCGCCAACCTTTAGAGTTACCCCATACTCTGCGAGCAGAATGGTCGCAAGTTTCTCAAAAAAGTTAAAAAATGAGACTGTATCGGCTTCGATCTGATCAATGTTGCTCAGTTCAAAGACAAATTGTTCGTCATCTTGATATACAAAGCCTCTTCGAAAACAATCTATGAATCTATCATCAACAAAGCTGATCAGGTCATATATTCCTTCTTCGCCTATCTCAACAATGTCATTTCTAAGTCTGTTTCTCAGCTTCTTCACGCTGAGGCTCACTGAAACAGTTTCAATCTGAGTGATATGGCATTGTTCAATTATGGTCGTTTTTTCGGCTGAATCGTTGCCGCTAAGAAGCGCGATCAAATAAACTGGAACAAGTTTTTCCGTGCAGTAATTAATCTTTCGTTTTGGAAAAACTCCCTCATAAGTGTGGTTTGTTAAGTAGAGTGCATTCCAATAGCGGATAGCAGCATTTCGACATTTATTTGCATAGTTAATGTCTGCTCTACGAATGGTTCTGCTGGCCTGATCGTTCAATCCAGAGTAGAAGTAGTTCACCCGTTCAGGGAAAATAGATTTATTCCGTGCCAACAGCATGGCCTTAACCGTTTTAAGGGAGCCTTTACAGAAAGGCTTGTCGTCAATGGAAACTGTATAGTATTTGTCTGATTGTTTTAATGTAATATAGCTGCCTTTATAATAGTACTCGATTGAATACCGATAATTAATACTTTTCTCAATAGCATCAGACTCAAATGACAACATGATAGCCAGTACAGCCTGGAGCATGGAGCTTTTTCCTGTACCATTTTCGCCTATTAATACTGTTGAGCTGCCGTGTTCTTTGTCAATCTCAAATCGGATATCGAAGTCAACTAGGCACTTATTATCATCAATTATCAATCGAGTTATCTGCACAAAATCACCCCATAAGCCTATAATTTCCGTTTTCAAGCTTGGTTATGAGTTGTCTTTGCTCTAAACTGCGCAGGCAATCCAGAACATCGAAGGTCTTAGAACTGACAGTCATGATATCTTTTATAGTAAGCTCCTTTGTGTCCTTTTGATAGAACAATTTAACAATTCTCTTTTCTAGTTCTGTTTTTAGATTAGTCGATAACTCCTTGGGAATCGTAATCGCTTTTGCCCGTTTTGTTGGCGTTTTTTCAATGTTCAGGGTTTCTTTTAGCAACTCAACCGCATTTTCGTCGGTGGGATCATTTGTCCCTAGCTCGCCGCGGAAAGCGCGGGCGAGAATGGATTTTTTCATAGTGTCGATCTGTTCAATGACCTGTTCGGCGGCGTCTTTTGCTTTTTGCTCTTTCTCCAAAAGTCGCTTAACAAGTTCGACGATTCTTTCTTGCTCCTTAATTGACGGAACAGGAATAACAAATGCGCCTATTTTTTTTGCGTTTATATTTGACTGATTAACCCCATCGCTCTTTACAGAGTTGTAGTACTGTTTTGCCTCATGAGTATTCAATGCGAAATTAAGATAATCGCCGATAACTACATCATGATCATAGTCCAACTTGATAAGATACCCGGCATAGATTGCCGGATAATCTCCTCGATAGATAGAAGTTTTCCCGACAAGTGCTGCGCTGTTCGTGCGGTTAAAAAGCACATCCCCCGGAGCCAGTTTATACTTAGCAATGTCCTCTTTATCGTCTGTGAATGCCAAGTCAGACCAGTCTATTTCGCCTGATTGCAGATTCCCCATACGGATAACGACAACGGAACCTGAATCCTTGGACTTTTTGGCAGTTCCATATTTCAAAGAATGGCAGATTTCAGCTATTGAATACTGATTCCAACTTTCAAGAGACACATCGTTTTTTGTGCGCCACTCCGCTGTCAATTCTCCAGTAAATGCCTTATGCAGAATAGCCGCTCTGCGGGCATCATAGCCATCCACAACCGCCTGGGCCTTCTCCTTGGCTTCGTCCAGCTTGGCAAACAGGCTTTCAATGCGGTCAACAATGCGCTGCTGTTCTGCGTATGGGGGGAGCGGCAGCATTGTGTTCTCTGCATTAATGATCGTATAAGTGTCAACGGTAGTTCCTGCAGACATCACATGGAGTTGATTAAACATGAATGTGCTCTTGTATAGATAGTAAATATATTGGGGGAAGAAAACGCCTCGGTTTTTGAACCAAATTATATTTCCATCTTTAAAGTAGAAAGGTCTTTCGTCGTCTATGACGTAAGGAACGCCTATCGTTCCGACCCCACTAATAAGCAAATCTCCGGAAGAAGGCACGCCATAATTCTTTTTGAACTGTTCATATAATTCAGAAGTAATAAATAGCTCATTATCTACGAACCCGCGCTCTGAAAGTTTGACGAGCTCTCTTGTGCGATAGAACGGAACTCCATCCGAACGCCAATCGTTTTTGTGAACACGCTTACTCGAGGAAACATTGAATCCTGCGCGGATGTAAGTCCAGCACCAGTTTGCAGGCACTTTATACGGCTGCTCCCAATCGGGAACCAAGGCAGCATCCAGTCGCTCTTCCATAGAAAGGGCGGCTTTTTTGTTTTCTTTTGCCATTTTAAGCCTCCGGATTCGTGAGCGCTTTCAGTTCCTTTACAACGCTTGCAAGCAGATCGGTCGCTTCTTCCAACTGGGCGATGGCTTCTTCCCCGCTCTCAACGGGATCGGGCAGGTCCTCATAGTCTAGGACGGAATCATCCCGGAGTAAGCCGAGATCCAGACTGTCGTCCGGGTTCTTGGCGATCTCTTCCCGGGTGAACTTGCTCCAGCGCTCGCCCTTGCGTTTTTCTTTATCCCGGTAGCCCTCCATAAACTCCGCAAAATCTTCATACGCCAGAGTATGTGTTTTTCCGAAGCTGGGCTGGTTAGTACGCATATCATAAAAGGCTACTTCTTTGGTGTTGCCCTTCTCCATCACGCCGCGAGTGAAAAACAACACATTGGTTTTCACACCTTGGGCATAGAAAATACCAGTGGGCAGGCGAAGAATGGCGCGCAATTCGCAAAAGTTCATCAGCTCGCGTCGGACGCTGGCGCCATCCCCGCCAATGAACAGGACGTTGTCTGGCACGACAACGGCACAGCGCGCCTTACCATCAGCCTTCAGGCTGCGATAAATCACTTGCAAGAAATTCAGTTGTTTATTGGAAGTACGGAACGAAATATCGTCACGGGTGGGGCGTTCCCCGCCTTTTTTTGTGCCAAAAGGAGGATTTGTCAGCACAACATCAAATTCCTTGAACTTCTTGGCATTCTGTGAAAGGGAATCCATGCATTCGATGTTCATCGCCGGGACATTATGGAGATAAGCGTTCATCAGTGCCAGACGATATGCGTCGGGCACAAGCTCCACGCCGCCATAGCAGTCCTGCATTTTTGTAACTTCGACATCGGAGAGTGTATAGAGATTCTTGTCGGCAGTCGCCACTCTGTGCGCTGCGATCATGAAACCAAAGGTGCCGCAGGCCGGGTCAAAGCATTTCTCGCCAAACTCCGGGGCAATCAGCTCGGTCATCACGTCGATCAGAGGACGAGGCGTAAAATACTGACCGGCGCCGGATTTCTTTTCATCTGCATTTTTCTGCAAAAGCCCTTCATACAGGTCGCCCAAGCCCTCTTGCTTTGCATCATACCAGTCGAGCTTGTTGATTTCCGTGATAATTTTTTTCAGGTTTTTCGGTTCCTCAATGCTGGAAACCGCTTTGACATAGATCCGGCTGATTTCCTGAATTGGAGCAGAGCCCAGCTCTGCAAGGAGCTGATAATAATACTGCTTGAGTTCAAGACCGTCCAGCGACGTGAGATACTCCCACGAATATTTCCCAAGAGCACCAATGATCTCCGCGCACTCTTTGTCAGTAAGTCCGTAACCAGCCTTCCCATCGGCTTCGTTCAGGCGTTTTTGCACATCCGCCTTGACCTCTTTAATGAGCTTTTCTTCCGTTCCATTCTCGTTGATCATCTTAAGGAACAGGATATAAGTCAGTTCGGTGACGTACTGGTGGTAAGTAATGCCGTCATCTCTGAGGACGTTGCAGAGATTCCATAGTTTTTGAACGATGTCTTGGGTACTCATCAGGCTGCTCCTCCATAGATGTAGGTATTGATTTCACGAATGATCTCGACCAGCTGGCCGTTCAGCTTCTTGTTGAAGCGGGCAAAGCCGCCCTCCGACTTGAAGGCCGGGGCTTCAAAGGTCTCCACATTCAAAATGCTCTCATGCAGCATATAGGTCTTGATCTTTTCCAGGAGATCCAGCTGCATACGGTTGAAATGATGGGCTGCGGTCAGCTTGGAAAAAGCCGCACGGACGCGATCTTCGTGGTTTACGAGCGGTGTATTCAAAACCGCCTGCCGCACATGGGCGATAATATCGGCCACAATGCGCTCGTTCTTCACGCTGCTTGCCGCCTCATTCAGGCTGTTCTCTGTAAAGCTGGCCTTGTCCAGCTCGATCTTCAGAGTACGGAGCTGGGCACGGGTCATGTCACTGGGCTTGGTGCACGCGATCCGGATGGCCTCAATGCGGTCTTTGTTTTCGTTGACGAAGGCAGTGAAGGCCTCCAGATAATCCTTCGGCTTCTCCGTGCCGCCATAGCCGCGGGTCGTCTCCAGCAGAGTGTCTTCCTTGTCGGAGTAGTAATGCCCGCGCCGCTTGCCTTTGAGCCCATCGACCCAAAGCAGGAAATCCGTATCTTGCTGGCACCGTTGGATAAAGGCTTCTTCTGTATAGGATTTCAACTCTTTGACGTAAGCTTTTATCGTCTTTCCGCCAAGCCGCTCGGATACCTCGTATTTCTGCTCATCCGTCAGATTGTTGTTTTTGCGCTGGAGCTTTGCAAGAATCCGGTCTTTGATAGGCTGCTTGTTAGCTTCATCCGGCCGGAACAAATCTTCCAGCAGCTCTGACATAGACTTATTGACGGAAACAGATTTCATGCTGGACGTTGTATCCAGGTCTTCGTATACCCGGACTGCATCAAAGATGTTGAAGTGGGTTTTCCCGATCTCCGGGCAAGGGCGGGTCGCGCGCCCCATCATCTGCTCAAACAGGATGCGGCTGTTGACCTTACGCATAAAGACCAGATTGCAGATCGGCGGTACATCCACACCGGTGGTCAGCAGATCGACTGTAACGGCGATATTCGGCTCCTGGTTGTTCTCAAACTGTTTGATAATCTGCAGAATCTTTTTCTTGTTGCCGCCCGCAGTCTTGCCGGTGATCTTCAGAATTGCGTCGTTGGAAATGCCGAAGGGCCGATATATTTCCCGCAAGGTATCCACGATCCGGTCAGCATGGGCGTCATTGACCGCAAAGATCAGGGTTTTCTCGCGGCCTTCCGGATTGAGATAGCCGGAAACCTCTTCCAGGACTTTGCGGGTATTATCCGGCAGGACGATCTTGCGGTTGAACTCCGAAACGTCGAAGTCCATTTCATCTTCCAGCGCTGCACCATTCAAAAGCTCATTTGTGTTGGGATCGTATTCGGCAATATGCTCGCCCTTTTTGAATTGCGCCTTGTTTACGATGAAGTCTGTGTTGATGATATACGGCGGATCGTGGTCCACCAGCCAGCCATCAATAACCGCTTCCCGATAGCTGTAGGTGTAGACGGGTTCACCGAAAATCTCCGTTGTGTGGAGCGCGGGGGTTGCAGTCAGAGCAACCTTGACAGCATCAAAATACTCGATGACCTGCTTGTATTTGCTCATGTAGTCATCCTGACTGTCGTAAAGGATCTCTTCTTCTGTCATCTCGCGGTCGAGGATATAGCCTCTGTGCGCTTCATCCACAATAATCAAGTCGAAAGCGCCGGGCATCAGATCCGGCTTTTCGGCAAGGATCGTCCGCTTTAACAGTCCCTGAACCGTGCAAATACTGACTTTTGTATCGGCGCTGATCTCGTTATCGTCGATATCCCTCAGCTCATAGATCTGGTCCAAGGTAAGCTGATCTCTCAGCTTGACATCCTTGAACTTGTCCATAGCCTGCTCACCAAGGGAAACACGATCTACCAAAAAGAGAATGCGGCGGAAGCGCTTGGCCTCCAGCATCTTATAGATGAAGCCGAGCGCAGTGCGCGTTTTACCGGTCCCGGTGGCCATTGCAAGAAGTGCAGTCTGCTTTCCGGCGCGGATTGCTTCCGTTGCCTTGTGAATGGCCTTGACCTGATAATCGCGGAGATTCAGGCCGGCAGGATCGGTCAGGAAAGCATCGTCAGATTCAACCAAGGCAATGTTGGCAGCGCCTATATCCTGTTTGAGCTTTTCTTCTATGTCGGTGGGGCTGAACCAGTTGCGTATGGGGTAAGAAATGTTGGACGGGTCCCGTGCGTCCAAAAACCATATGCCGGATTTCGTCCGTAATTGTTCAAGATAGGCTCTTCCGTTAGAGGCCATCAGAAAGGGAACCTGATAGGAGCCCCAGTTACCAATTACATATGCTTGATCTTCTTCCCGAATATGTGTAGCGTAATCTTTGACTTGTACATCGATGGTAGCGGCCACATCCTCACCCATCTTCTTGGCATCCATGACGGCGACCAGCTTTTCCCCGATGAAGAAGGCATAGTCCACATATCCATGTTCTTGAAAAGCCGAATTCGTCGGCCATTCGCTGATGGCAAGATTTCGACCTTTAACCGGGCGTGTTCCCTTGCTGTAGCGAAGGATCTGTGTGTCTGCTTCCCAACCGGCCTTGCGCAGCTGCTCGTCGATCAGGCGGCGTGTCTGCGGCTCGTTCCAGTTCATCATGGCCGAAACGGTTTCGGCGCGCTTCGCACGCTCCTTCTTCGTGGAGTCGGACGCAGCTGTTTTGACCTCTTCAAGCCGCTGGGTGAGTTCTTTAATCTTCTGCTCTTGCTCCGCAAGGAGCGCCTCCAAATCGTGCTGCGCGTTCTCATCAGGCATGACAAAAGCGGGGGCAATAAATCCCCAGTCGCCATATGTCTCCATGAACCAAACAGCAAGATTATATGTAAGCGAAAGCAATGTTTTCGCATCCTCAACAGAATCCGCCCCTGTGTGCACAGCGGAATTTCTGTTTTTGCGTAGAAGATACAGGGTATTGTCAATGTCGCGCGGGAGCAGGCCGGCACGCTTCAGCAAACGAATGCGATTTGAATGCGTATTGTCATCGCTTGGTGCCGCAATGTGCTCAAACACCATGATTTCGTTCACAAGACGCTCTGCAAACATGCCAATCTTATAAATGCAGGCATTGGGATCAGAATATAAGTAGCTTTCCGCCGCTGCGCCTATTTGTGCCAGTGCTGGCCAGTACCGGTTTAAAAAATCAAAGTTGGATCTCATGAGCCATTACCTCTATGAAGGATACTTTCTTGGGTATTGCAGTTATAATCGGCTTTTTACTATTTACACAGCTATCTATACTCGGTTTGTACAATGTAGACTGTCACAATATAACACGAGTGTCAAAAGAGCCTATAATTTAACAAATATCATTATAACCCAAGTGGTATTCTGATTCAACGCATTTTTCAGTTTCTGACAATCTTTCCAAATCGATATCGATCCCTTCGTCTCGTCCCCATGAGAAAACGAAAGGCTTTCCACTTTCAAAAGCCTTTCGTTTTCTCTGTTTTCTGTGAGTATCGCAATGCTCACAGAAAACAGATGGCGGCAGCGGCCATGTTCCCCCGCGATGAATATGGCACTGTCGGCATCCGGGAGGGTTCCAAGGGAGGGCGGAGCCCGCCTTTGGCGAACGACCTTGCTTGCAAGGTCTAGTGAGTTATACCTTCCGGCGCACGGCTGGCGCTAAAGGTGGATGCGGCTTATGGGCATCCACCTCTCACGTCAGCCAGGGCGGAGGATTCTGCGAGCCACAGCGAGCAGAATGCTTCGCCCGATGAAGTCCGGGGAATGATCTGACCGCAGTCAGATCGTTCCCCGGACGGTGCGCCGGGAGGTATATAAATCCCCCGTCCCGCCGCAGCGATACCGCCGCCCCGGTTTCGCATACTGTTTCCCGTGTTGCTGTCAAAGTTGCCCCTTACTGGTATCGTTTTCCCGGCAGTTGATACCAAAACTGTACTTGCAGGATATCATGCTTCCTGACCACGGCGGCCTTGATACCAGACTGAGCCTTCGCTGATACCGTATTGGTATCATTGTTGATCATGTTCGACATCAATCCAGTAATCAAGCGTGTCCCAGTGCAGGCCGGCTCTGAAATGTTGCAGCGCTTCCTGCTCAAGCTCATCCGCACGGGTACGGGTTATAAGGAAATGTTCAGCAGCTTTCCTTTGGGGTACTTCATCATCAAATGGATAACCAAAGCGATAGCAGAGGTACTTTCTTTCACGCGGCTCAAGAGAATTGACCGAGCGGCAGATTTCTTCCGATGATTCTCGCGCGATTACCTTCGGCTCTGGGCGTTTCTTATATTTGTCGGGGTACAGCTCCAAGATTGGCTCTTCGGAATCATCATCTTCTTGGGCCTTATCCTCCACCCGATAGCCCATACGTTCTGTTTTGGTCGCTGTTTTGTATTTGCCTCGGAAGTCTTTGAGGCTGTTCTCGATACATTTCCCGGCATATGTTGTCAGCTTTATATTTCGCTCCGGGTCAAATGTCTTGATTGCTCTCCAAAATGCCACTCTTGCAGCCTGCATGAGATCATCAAAGTCAACGGAGTATTCCTGTATTGTGCGAAAAGATTTTTCATAAATATCACGCACTTTATCTGTGAGAAAAGCCTCATTACGCCAGATCAATACATCCATCGCATGCTTATTCTTAGCTTTTGCCAGTGCGCACAGAGCCTCGTTGCTGATCGTTTTCCACTCCGGCGGGACATACGGTTTTATTTCCAGATCTTTCATTCTTTTTTCTGTGCGGCTATGCGCGCGATGCTGATGAAAGCGGACAGCAGCTCATCCGATATCCGATCGCTGATCTCCGGGAGATAGGCAAGGCTCTGCCTGAATCTCTCGGCAAATTCCTCCTCGGAGACTTGCATGAGCTGGGACGCCTCTCCGCCCTTGGTGAAATGCTCAACCGTGTTTTGAAAAGCCTCCCGCGTCAGTTTTTTCATTTCCTCCACCCGCGATGGGAATTCCTTTTTCAGCCGTATAATGATGCTCCGAAACTCCGATTGCATTTGCGTGAGCTCCGTTTCGTACAGCGGTGTGGTCATGCCGGAAACGATCTTGCTCGTCTTTTTCGCCGCGCCCCGCAGTTTGGCGTCTTCTTTTCCGATGCGTCCCACCACCTCGCTGATAGATGCATACAGCTGATTGCGTGCGGCATATCCGGCCGCCATGGTTTCGTCAAAGAAGTCCGCAACATGGTTGCTCAGAACCGCAAATTGTGAATCTTCCAGCAGCAGGTTGACCACCTGAACATTGACAACGCCGGTATACAGGTTTCGGGCAGCCTGAACGGAAAGTCCCAGCTCTTCAATATCGTAATTCTTTCGGTCGGGGATATCCGTCAGACCGAGAAGAAAATCTGTGGATACGGAGAAAAATTTTGCCAGGGCCTGTACCGCCTCGTCCGACACCTTCTTGTTTTTGTTATTCTCAATGCGGCCAAGCAAGCTTTCATCGACACCGCTTTGTACCGCAAGCTCTTTTCGCGTCAGGCCCTTTTCCTCGCGCAAATCGCGTACCCGGTCACAGAGTTTTCCGGGCAGATATTCTTTCTGCTTCATTCGATTCGCCTCCCTGTTGAGCAGCATAATTCTACAGACTTTGTGCCGCGAAGTCTACCAACAATGCTGTACGTAAGTACGGACAGCAAGAAAAAATTTTACTTAAAATTTTTGAACATTTAAGTCGCTCTTGCTTTCTCCTTTCGGGTGTATTATTGCAAAAGCGCTGTACCATAGAAGGTACTTCCAGAAAATTTTTTTCGGTGCAGCCAGAAAGTCGGCTGTGCTGTTTTTGCTTTTAAAATAACTGCTCTCACTTTTTTATAAAATGCTGCACTGTTATCCGACATAGACAGAAAAAGAGCCGGAGGTTTCCCTCCAGCTCAATGCTTTGCTATTCAAATAATATCCGGTAAATAACGCCTGCTATAGACTAAGGTACGTACTTCCATGACATTTCCAATTACAACATAGAATACCAGATAATTTTTAACCGGGATCGCATAGTATATATGTTTGCGGTCTTTCTTTGAACGATATGGTTCGAAGGCTTCCGGTGCTTTCAGCCGCTCATAAACAGCAGCTTCGACCGCATCAATAAAGTTTTCTGCCGCAATGGGATTACGCAAATGAAACGCGATGTAGTCTGCCGCTTCTTGAAGCTTCTCTTCAAAGAGTGGCAAAATCCTCAGTTCATAATGCCTTTCGTCCATATACGTTTTTCCTCACTCGGGCAAACATTTCATCGGCGGAATAGCGTACATCGGTAGAATCCGCTGCACGGTCTGCTTCATCCAATGCAAGCTCGATTCCATCTGTTAATGCAGAGTATTGTTCCAGGCTCATGACGACCATAGAACCATATCCATTCTTCGTAAGGAAAACAGGCTCTCCGCTTTTCAAAACAATGTCTTCAATTTCCGGATACTTATTTCGGAGATCAGATACCGGTCTGATATTCAGCATAACGCTCCCCCCTTTCATTCTATCAAAATCTTATCACGATTTTATCATATATGCAAGTGCGTTTTTAATCTGCATAGTATGCTGCCCAGCCGACAAAGCATCCGTTCTCCGGCATCACCAATACCCCATCGCTGCATTCGCGCTGTCGGATCAGGAGGCATTGCCAGACTCCACCCCGCGAACACAGCCCAGCATTGTCCTCAATGAAATGACGATCAGCCAGCATGTCCGTGATGAAATTCTCATAGTCCATCTTTCCCAGCTCGATTGTTTTCACAATCCGGTATTCCCGCTCGTGTTTATGCAAGTGAGGCTGCATCAGATCGCCGATTGCGCGTGGATGTCGAATAAAGCAGGCGCTTCCACTCTTCTCCATAAATAGCACTCCTATCCCATATAGGCATTATTGCCTATAACACTTCACCATCATTATAGGCAATAATGATGATAATGCAAGTGCTTTGAGAAGGGAGGGTCCTGTATGATCTCCTACGATCCGTTGTGGAAGACGATGAAGGAACGCGGAGCGACAACCTATACGCTGCAAGTCAAAGGTCAGATCAGCAGCTCCACGATCCGCCGCCTCAAAGCCGGAGACTCTGTCTCAACAAATACCCTGGACGCGCTCTGTAAGATTTTGCAGTGTGATCTTGCGGATATCGTGCTTTATCTCCCCGATGAAATTCAGAAGTAACCCGAAGCCATGGTTCATGCGCTTCGGGTTTTATCTTTTCCGAGTCAAATGCAAATTTGCATTTGAAGCGCCGATTTTTCACTTTCAAATGCAAAAGTGGTCAAAAAAGCCCATTTTTGCATTTCCTTCCGTATAATATATATGGAAGGGTTAAACCTCAACAAATAAAATAGCGTGGCATAAGACAAGCCGCCGGATGCATGAATCGATCATGTGCCCGGCGGCTTGTGCTTTATGACTGCGCAATTCAAGAAAGGAGAAAACGAAAATGAATCTTACCAACACAAAGCCCGTGATCATCGGCATCGACCATGGTTACGGCAACATCAAGACCGCACATGCGATCTTCAAGACCGGCGTCACCGTCTGCGACACCGAGCCGATCTTCAAAGGCAATCTGCTTGTCTACCGGGATCAGTACTACATCATCGGGGACGAGCACAAGGAATTTTCCGCCGCGAAAATGAACGATCAGGACTATTACATCCTGACCCTCGCGGCGGTCGGGATGGAGCTCAAGCTCCGGGGCTTGAACCGTGCCTGCGTACATCTGGCAGCAGGGCTGCCGCTCACCTGGGTGGGCGAGCAGAAAGAGGACTTCAAAGCCTACCTGCTCCAGAACAAGGAGGTGGACTTCACATTCAGAGGCGAACGCTTTCATGTGGAGTTCGTGGGGGCCGATGTGTTGCCGCAGGGTTTGTCCGCCGTGGCAGATCATCTGCGCGAGTTCAAGGGAGTGAACATGCTGTGCGACATCGGCAACGGCACCATGAGCATCATGTACATCAACAACGGCAAGCCGGTTTCCACCAAAAGCTTCACCGAGAAATACGGCACCCACCAGTGCACGCTTGCCTCGCGAGAAATGCTGATGCGCAAATGCGGCGTTTCTGTGGACGATGATGTGATCGAGGCCGTGCTTCGTTATGGGGAGGCGGATATCGGCAAGGAGTATCTGGATGTGATCCGACAGGCGGCAAAGGAATACGCTGCCGGCATCATGCGCCGCCTGCGCGAGCATGAGTATAACCCGGCGCTCATGAAGCTCTATGTGGTGGGCGGCGGAGGCTGCCTGATCCAGAACTTCACCGACTTTGACCCCAGCCGGGTCACGATCAACGATGACATCTGTGCCACCGCCAAGGGCTATGAGCGGCTGGCCGAACGAAAGCTGGATGGCAAAGCATGAGTATGTTCAAAACCACGCTTCGTATCAAGACTGACACACCGGAAGGCCGCAAGGCGCTGGGGTATCTTAGGAACCGGGACAAGACCAAATACCGCTCTTATAGCGACGCAATCATCACGGCAGTGAACGGGTACTTTGACCGGGAACGACAGCTTGCCGACGACCCCTATCTGGAAACGAGGGAGAAGGAGGATGCTTTTCTGCAAAGAGTCCTTGAAACTGTAGAACGCGCCTCGCAGGCCAATCCCTTGAATGGGCTTGCCGCGCTGCTCCAGAGCATGCAGCCCACGCCGGATACCAAGGCAATCGAAAACGATCTGGACACGGCGATAGACTTCATCGACAGCCTGTAAAACAGGTCATGCACGTTTTCGTGCAAAATGTTTCTGAAACATGTGGAAACTTCACTGTTCGGCGCTGTTCCAAACGGTGAACAACGTACACGGGAATGTGGGACTTTTCGCGGAATAATGAAAAGCCCCACGAAACCGAAAAGTCCGATAGAGGCTCTGCGGAGTCTCCATCGGGCTTTTTCATTCTGATTAACTGAGAAAGGAGATTCAAATGAACAACACAAGAAATGAGATCAAGGCACAGATCATCCGCGCCGGTTTTACCATGCAGGAGGTGTGCGACCGGCTGCATGACGACTATGGTTGGAGCGACAGTGTCTCCAATTTTTCCAACAAGCTCAGGCGGGAGTCGCTCCGCTTTCGTGAGATCGTGGAGCTGGCCGACGTGCTGGGCTATGACATCGAATGGGTGCCCAAGGAAACGAATCGTTTCCTTGGGAGAGGAGGAGCAGCGGAGCGAACGAGAGTTCGCGTTTACGCGGACGCGAGTGATACGAAGCTTGCGACGACGAGGCAGAAGAGGAGGGATCGCTGACGGATAAAGCCCAATACGCCATTCTGCGCTTTGCCAAATACAAGGGGCCTGAGATCAGTAACATCGAGGCCCACAACGAGCGCATGAAAGAGACATACGCCAGTAACCCCGACGTGGATCTGAGCCGCAGCAAGTATAACTTTCATATTGTCGAGCCGACTGACCGCTACCGCAAGCTATCTGAGGCCCTGATAAAACAGTACGATTGTCCCAGGGTCCGCAGCGACAGCGTGCGGATCGTGGAGACGCTGATCACCGCAAGCCATGATTTCTTCGCCGGGATGAACATACGGGAAGTTCGGGCCTTCTTCCAACATGCGGTAGACTTTCTGAAAGACGAGTTGGGAGAAGACCGCATTGTTTCCGCCGTTGTCCACATGGACGAAAAGACACCGCACATGCACTTGTCTTTCGTCCCGATCACAAAGGATGGCCGACTCTCAGCAAAAGGAATTATCGGGAACAGGAAAAGTCTGACCGCGTGGCAGGATCGCTATTGGCGGCACATGGTCAGCAAGTACCCGGAGCTAGAGCGTGGGGAGAGCGCCAGCAAGACCGGGAGAGAGCATATTCCGCCGCGAGTATTCAAGCAGGCCAGTAATCTGAACAAGCAGGCAAAAGTGATCCTCGATCTTCTCGCTGGCACAAATCCTCTGAACGCCCGCAAGAACGCCGCGGAGCTGGATCGGCTGCTTCGTAAATTTTTCCCGGAGATGGGCAAATTCCTCACGAAAACGAAGCAGTACGATCAGGCGATCCGCAGCCTGAAAGCAGAAAACGCGGATTTGAAGCAGGATTTGAAGGAGGCCACAGATGGCGACATGAAGCGCCGTCTGGCAGAGGCCCAGCTCAAATCCGATTATATAGAGCTGGAGCGCACGCTCCAGAAGATCCCGCCGGAGATCGTCTTTCGTTACGCCGGTAAAACCATGAATGGAAAGGAGAATGCCGTTGACGAAAGCTGATATTGAAAAGATGCCCTATACCCTGAACGCAAAGCAGGTTGCCGAAATTCTCGGAGTTGCGAGAAATACCGCTTATACGCTGATGCACAGCGAGGGATTTCCCACGCTGCATGTCGGCCGCCGCCTGCTTGTCCCGAAGGACAAGCTGCTGCAATGGATGGACAATCATCTTGAATAAATCAAATTCCAGCCAGGATCAAATCAATCCTGACTGGAATTTTTTTGAGAAAGTACTTGAAAAAACGAGAAAGTTATGTAAACAATATAGGTGAAGAAACACAATGTCTGAGGAAAGGAGTAACATTGTCAAAGAAACGCTGTAACGGCGAAGGAAATATTACCAAGAGAAAAGATGGCCGCTGGGAATGCTCGATCATGATCGGCTTTCAGAAGGACGGACGCAGAAGACGGAAATCCTTCTACGGTAAAACCCGGAAAGATGCACTGGATCAGATGCACGACTTCAAGCAAAAGCTGGCAGACGGGCTTATCTCCGTCGATGAAAAGCCTACTGTTCAGCCAAAGATCCTGTTTTCCGAATGGGCAGATACCTGGTTTGAGGGTCACAGGGAGAACATATCCAGGACGACACAGCAAAGCTACCGCTACACGCTGGTCACGCTGAAGGAGCGGCTGGGTGACAAGCCGATCAACACCATCAAAGCAATGGACATAGAGGAAGTGCTGCGCGCTTTCCGCAAGGAGGGAAAGTCTGACAGCTATGTGGCCAAGGCTCGCGGGATGCTGTTCCAGATCATGAATAAGGCCGAGGCGAATGAGTTGATCCGACGCAATCCCGTCGCCTGTGCGGAGAAGATGCGCGCCAACAAACCCATGGAGGCAAAGGAAGCCTTTACCGCTGACGAGGTAAAACGGCTGATGCAGGAACTCCCCCACGACAAATTCGGTGACAGTATCCGCCTGATGCTCGGCACGGGAATCCGTATGCAGGAACTGCTTGCACTGGAGCCGAGGCTTATCGAGGAAGATGGTTCCGTAATCCATATCCGTCAGGCTGTCAAGACCGTAGCCGGACGGGTGGAGATCGGAGAACCGAAATCCAGAGACAGTGTCCGGGACGTACCGATTCCGCAGGGCCTGCGCGATATGGTCATTGGTCTGCGAAGCACGGAGGATAAGTACATCTTCCAGTCTCCGAGCAGAGAACAGCCTTTCGATCCCAAGCACTACCGGGACAAGTTCAAGGAATATGTCGCTGCGATCCCGGAAGTGCGCGTGCTGACGCCTCACTCCTGCCGCCATACCTTTGTCAGCCAGATGCAGGCGCTGGGTGTTGACCTCGCCACGATCCAAAGCATGGTGGGTCATGCCGATCTGGATATGACGAAACATTATCTGCATGTGCAGACGCCGATCAAGCAAAAGGCGGTGGAGGTGTTCGACCGGGCATTTTGCCTCCCGGAAGCGCATTCCAGTCAAATTCCAGTCAGGCCATAAAGAAGGGTATTTTTAGATAGAAAAAATCCCCAATTTCTTACGAAATTGAGGATTTTTGGTCCGAGTGAGAAGATTCGAACTTCCGGCCTCTTGAACCCCATTCATTGGCAAGTACTGAAAATATGCGCCTTTGCGGGTTTTAAGTAATAACCGAGTAATAACACGATTAATTTGAAGATCCCCATTATTGCCGAGGGCGTGGAGACCGATGCGCAGCTTCGGCTGCTTCGGGATATGGGCTGCGGCATGGTCCAGGGCTTCTATTTCTCCCGCCCCTCGCCGCCGCAGATTTTGAGGCAGACTTCCTGCTAGCTCTGTCCGGAGAGCTCCGGTAAAGCGCTACGCACCAGCCTCAAAAAACGGAGCTGATGCGCAGGCTTTTTTCTTATATTAAGGCTCAATCATAAAATCTGTGGGATTTGGGGTTGCGCTCATAGGAGGTGCGGCTGGCGTCGAATAATTTGAGGAAGAAGTATTCATCATCCGGGTATCCGTAGCCGTGCCGCCGGAGTGTCTTGATCTTTTGGTTGATGCCCTCGACCTTGCCACTGGTGATGCGGAAGGTGGCGTGGGCAATAATCCCCTCGAAGTGCTTATCCAGAAGCTTACGGAACCAGAGAAGATGACGGTTGTCGGTGGCTTCACAAATGTCCATAATGTCAATGATCTTCTCGGCCATGCGCGCCTCGTCAGTATGTCGTTCATTCTGCCCTTTTCCGAACGATTGTTGTTCATTTTCAAATTGAATGGCCTTCATCTTCATCTGCTTACATTGCATGTGTAACAGTTACACCTGTTCAGTCAACCTTGCTTCATGCTACAATAAACCCGTATTTCAGGGAGATGCAGGTTAGGGCGGAGCAGGTTAGGAAATAAGACTGTCTGTAAGGAGGTGTACTGCGCCTCCGCTCAACTGGACGAACTGTCCGGAAAGAGGAGCGACCATGAACGAAAGTAACAGCAGCGTATTCACGGCGCTTGACGATGACGGCCTGGATATCGAGGCCATCTTCGGCACCAGCAACGCGGGCAGCGAGAACCCTTTTGAGGCCCCGGAGCCCGCGCAGGAAATTATGGAAGAAAAGCAGGAAGCCCCAGCGGAGCAGAAGAGCGAGGAAACGCCCCCGCCTGCCCCGGAGAAGAAAACAGAGAAAGCAAAACCGGAGAAAAAGGATATTCCCGATCCTATCTCCGCCGCTTTCGAGAACAAGACCCAGGAGAACACGCAGAAGGGCCTCTATGTGGAGACCGGAAAGCTGACTGCTGCCCTGAGCGACGTGGATGAGGCCAAGGCCGACGAAATCATCCATCTGCCTCGCGTACACACACGCCTGCTGGCAATGCTCGTCGTTTCGTTTTTTCGTTCCCTTCGCGCACGTTTCTTTGGCAAGCCCGCGGAAAAAGAGATGTCCGAAACGCGATCCTTTCGATCCGAAAAGAGGTTGGACACCTTCCGAACATCAAGTATTCCAAATACGTATGGAGCCCGGCGTACAAGGGCGTGGACGATTATTACCATGCCCGCGCTGCGGCATAAAGGAGAAAAAATGCTTACAGAAAGAGAATGTGACCGTATTCGGGCGGTCAACCGCAGAAACGAGTATTGCCTGACCCCCACCCTCATGCAGAGCCTGTTTCACAGGCATGAGACAGCGCGGAAAAAAGGCGACCGCCATACCATGGAAGCCATTGAATACCAGCTGACGGACATCAACTTTCACTATGAGTGCGGCCTGCTGAGCCAGGGGCGCTATGACAAGCTGGATGAAGTATTGAGAAACTGGTGAGGAGGATATGAGAATGAGCGACGTTATTTCCATGAACGATATGCTGGGCGTGGCGTCCGGCGATAAGAACAACATGCTGGGCAAGCTCCTGTATTTTTCCCTGTCCGATCTGCTGATCGACAAGGAGAAGCTGGCGGAGCTGTGCGCCGGGATGGGCTTCTATTACGCGGGAGACCGCCGTGTTTCTGTCTCCGATGCCTTCAAAAGCGCCACCGGGGATATCAAGGACCGTATCGTCGTCAAGAATTTCGGACAGCAGCAGATCTACCGGGTCTACTGCCGGGACAACGAGCACACCGCCCGTGTCCTGTCCAGAGAG